>NZ_JBALDE010000001.1:0-16024 GCF_036917515.1 Nostoc sp.
TTTAAACTCAATTTATAACTTTGAACTATATGTTGTCCTAGTACAGAGTGAAGTATTTCGTGACCGTTTGGCTAAATTATCGTTCAAATCACACTCAAGATATGTTCTAGCAGCTTGCGAACGCAAAAACTCTTTCACCTTCGACCAACAGTTTTCAATTGGTGAAAAGTCCGGAGAGTAAGGAGACAAGTAAACTAATCTTGCCCCAACAGATTCAATTGCTTCTTGGATACTTTTAATCTTGTGGGAACTGAAATTATCCATTACTACACAGGCACGCCTGCCAAAGTTTAGGAACCAAAACTTGAGTGACATAAGTGTAAAATGCATTGCTATCTGTGCCTCCTTGAAAGGTGATTGCGGCAATAATCCCCTCCAATGACATAGCCCCAATCATTGTCACATTTTTCCCACGTCCATCAGGGCGGTCGCCATAAGCACGACTACCTTTAGGGGAACGAGCAAAATGCCGAGTCATGGCGATGTTAACCGGAGGCGGAGCGTCTCCGGCTCCGCTCCCGCTTCGTCGATAAATACCAGGTCGGCTAGGTTTACGGTTCCAATTGTTGTCCAATACTCTGCTCTGAGTTTCTGCACCCGTTCTGTATACTTTTCGCTGGCGTGTAATGTTTTTTTTTGCGTGTCAGATTTAGCTTTTGGGTGATTCTACCCATTGAAGAACGACTTATCTTTACTTGAGTGTGTTGTTCTAAGCGATCGCACAATTCCACCAAAGTAGCATCATTATTTGACTCTACTAATAACCCTACCAATGCCAGTTGCTCATTATTGAGCTTTGGTATTTGACCTCCACCGTGAGGTTTTGGCTCAACTGTCCCACTACTACGATATCGTCTCAGTAAACTTTGAACAAAACTCAAGCTGACACTAAATCTTATTGCCAATTCTCGTTGAGAGCCTTCTTGATTAGTATGTGCATTGATCACTTTCTGACGCAGATCACAGGAGTAAGGTTTCATTTCACGAGTACTTAGACGTTAATAATACTCCATTATCCCATGCTGTATTGCACTCAACTAGGAATCGCTATAATCGCCAATTATTCCATAATGTCAAATAACGTAGTCACCTTTAAAAAACATTTACTAATATAAACTAACAGATATAAACCTTGCAAATTAAGTATATCACAAATTAAAAAAAACTAATTAAGTAATAATATTTTTAAGAGTTTCTATTGCTAAATAGTGATACTTGAGCTTAATATAAAAATAAGAAAATGATTTTTTGCCATGCCAAAAAAGAAGCTCAAAGAATGCACGTTTGATATGTCGATTCAGTTTACATTTAGGCAACCAATAGGAGTCGACTTAAGGGGGATTGCTGCTAAAAACAATATCAAAATCCAGTACATTCTACGTAATGCCGTGCTGGAATATATCGACCGAAATCAACTCGCCTCTTGAAGTGCGATCGCACTTCCCTGGTCGTGCCTGCCCCCTATCCCCCCCCATCAACTTCCTTTTGGAATAATAATTATAAAAGGATAAAAACAATGGATATTGCAGATAAAAAAGTTGCCGAAGCAATTGCTCGACAGGAGAAACAAATAGTAAAAGAAATGGGTCAAATTTTCGACAAGAAAGTTGCCCTAACAAATGACCAAACATCAATTCAATATGCCAAAGATATTTCTCAGAAACTAAGAATCAATTATGGCAGTGCCTTATCCTTAGTTTTTTGGTTGGATGAACTTTTAGAAATCTATCCGCCGGATAAGAAACAGGCAAATATCACCAAGAGGGCACGAAAACGATTAATTGATTTAAGCAGATTAATAAAAATTGCTGGAGGGCAGAAAGGGCTATCATTTTGTTGCTCTAAGCTTCCCGGCTACGCGGTCAATAATTTTAACTCTCTGCTGGATATGAATGATAGTTGGAAGAAAAGAAGCACAAACCACAGTGACATATTGACCTCCCCATTTTTGGGATTTGAACCTCATGAAAATCTTTGACTACGACCGCACAGAGATTAACATCTGCTGGGATGGTATCGGCAGTGGCAATCATAAGGGCAGAGAAACAATCTTAAACTGAGGGTAGTTTTTGGCTATCGCCCTTTGACCAACCCCGCCCACACTCGACCACTGCCACCGCTCCAACCACAGCGATCGCCCAATGACTAATCTTTGATTGCCTAACTTAAATGTTCCCTAATCCGCATCTAGAATCGCTTACACAGCGTTTTAGTTCAGTAGCTAATTACAATCCGATGTATAAAAGGCAAAAAGAGACTAAAAATAAGCTGTTACTTGCTTTATAGTAAATCTATGCCAAAAATCAAAATTTAGTTATGACTCAAATCAAAATTGACAATCTGCAAGAATACATAAATTTATCCGATGATGAAACTCAAAACGTTATAGGAGGATATAAAAAACCAAAAATAATAAAACCAAGACCAAAATTTTATCAGATTGTTGAAGTTATAATCGATTGTCCTGCTGCCATCCCTGCAACTGAGAACCCATCTACAACAACCGAGAACCCATCTACAACAACCTAAGGCAGGGAGAAACTAAAACAGCGTACTTTGGTCTGAATGCTGTACTGTAGAAGCTTTTGGTGAGATGTCGGGATAACCATATTTCCCGACATTGCGATAAAACAGGTTTACAGTAAAGGTTAGGATTGTACTACACAGGCTATATGACTTTATAGTTCTGATAAATAATATTATTTGGTAAAATACATCCTACAAGTAGAATTAAATAAGAAAGCTTTCAGTGTTACCTGCACAGAAGCCTTATTTGCCTAAAAAACCCTTGATTAATATTTATCCAAAAGATTTGCCTGCACTACCTCCTGCTATTTTTTAGTTCTATCGAACTTACGTATTTTTACGTTTTTGAATTACGATAAAAAATCAATCAAAATTTTTGCAAATTCAGCAGTATGACTATAAAGAAACCCATGTCCGGCTTGTTTAATAATTTTGAGTTCTGAATCAGAAATTTTGTTATTCAAAATATTACTATTTACAGGAGGAATTACGAAATCGCTATCTCCAGTAATGATTAAAGTAGGTACTTTAATGCCTTGCAATAAATTACAGGTATCGTGAGTATTGTGCGCCTGTATTAGTCTGCTCAAACCATCTGGCTGACTGTGATAAAGTGAGGTTTTTTTGAAAAAATCTTCTGCTTTTTCCCGGTTATTAGAGATAGCTAAGTATGATTCTGGAAAAAGAAGATCCAATAAATCTCCTTGATTATTTGGGTTGAAATCGCTACAATCTCCACCTGCCATTGTGCAGGATAATATCAATTTATTTAGCTTGCTAGCATGTTTCAAGGCAAACTGTTGAGCAATCATACCACCCATGCTGAGTCCAAGAACATGAGCTTGTGCTATTCCTAAAGCATTAAGCAATCCTGCTGCATCATTTGCCATATCAGCAGTCGTGTAGTTGTCTGTTGACTGACTTTTTGTACGTCCAGAATCGCGGTTATCAAACACAATGACTTGGTAATGTTTTGCCAGTTCATCAAGAAACACATCCCCCCAGTCCAAAAGGCTGAAGCTTAAACCCATAATCATGAGTAGTGGATATCCACTGCCTTTCACCTCGTAATAAATGCTAATATCTCCAACTTGTGTTTCTGGCATTTGAACATCCTCTTAAGAAAAAAAATAGATTTACAAGATTATCCCATTTCCCGATATCTTGAGGACTATGATTCTAATAAACAGCAAAAATTAAACCAGTCAGGCATACTGACTGGAACACTAAAATACTCTAGATGTAGAAGGCTTTTAGACTACTGTTCTACTTAGCCATCCCGAACCATCACTTAACTTCTGACACTCGATTACTGGCTGATATACTGCCCCACCGACTATTTTCGACTGTTCCGAATCGGAGAGTTCGGTTAGTTCATTGCTTGCTTGCAGGAGTTCCTAGCTCTACACCATTACTAGCCACAGGCGATAACATAGCTAAACTCGCCGCCGCTCCTAATACCTGTTCGTCAGTCACTTCTAAATATCTCTGCAACTGTTCCAAGTTCCGATGCCCTGAGATTTCCTGAATAACTCTCAGTGGTATTCGAGCATTACTCATCTAAGTTAAACCAGTGCGTCTAAAACTGTGGGTGCTAACTCCAATGATGCCGACCTGCTGACAAGCTTCTCTCAAAATTCTAGCGGCTGAATCTTCGCTGATATGTCCATCACTGCGACCGGGAAACAGATAATCATCTCCTGCCAGTGGGTAATAATTGCTTAGTATTTGGCGTAAGTCTTCTATTACTGGTATGGAACGGGTAGCCAGTTTCCCCTTGGTGTTTGACTTTCTAATAATCAGTCGGGATCTAACGTTGCCCTTGGGTGTGTAAATATCTTGGGTCAACAGGGTACAGCATTCACGAATTCTACAGGCACTAAACAGGCAGACACCGAACAAAGTTCTATCTTGGTCATTGTCTAAGCCATCGCTGAAGATTAGCTGTATCTCCTCTTGTGTAAGTACTTTAGCTTTTCCGTGCCGATTGAATTTCATCAGTAGACTGTTGACCCTGTGATCCATAGCCTACAACGATTTGACACCTATTAACCGGAATTTACTTGACCGAGATTAGCGATCGCGCTGATATTCCCCACTCCGCTAAATCTCACAACAGAGTCCTACTTGAGTGTAAAAAATAATTTCACAATTTGCATAAAAAGTGTACTAACGTCTGAAGAAAAGCTAGTGAGATGTTATTAACTGCATAAAGTTAACTATGATACTTAGAACTTTAGGGCTAACGTTAGCTCATTTTTCAACCGTAAAAGCAATGTCTCACTTACCTAAAACATCTAATCCCACAACAAAAGAGTTAAAACTGATGAAGATAAATTGGAAAAAAGGAATTATAGCTCTTGCTACTTTTGCAACTCTTACACCTATGTCATCAGTTTTAGCTCAGGAGTTTAAAAACAAAGCTACCCCTGAGTCAACAAATATTATCTCTGCTTCAACTGGCAGCAATAATGCTAATAATCTGGTTAATAATGGTGACTTTGAGAAAGGTGCAAGTCAAACAGAATGGGATTTAATTGGAGCTATGAGTATTGTTAATAGCGATAACTATAGAGTACTAGGGAGTGTAGTAGCACCTTATACTGATCGTTATATAGTTATTTTTAACGATGGAGATAGAGTCCCTAATGGTAGTATCTCTCAAACTATTTCTACCGTTGCCGGACAAAAGTATGTTTTATCTTTTTTTTATGGTAACTACAAAGCACCTGGTTACTATATTGGAACTCAATCTATAAAAATAAATATTCTAGATTCTAGCAACCTCACTTCTCTAATTAATCTAATCATTACTGACCCTACTACTAGCAATAATTTAGATGAGGTATTAAGTTCTTACAGTTTGTCGTTTATTGCAACTAGTACTCAAACAAAAATTGAATTTAGCGACAATGGTTCTGACACTGAGTCAATGGATGGGATACTCGATAATATCAGCGTTACCCCTGTACCATAGCTGAAAATTAGCTGTATCTCTGACTGTATAAGAACTTTGGCGCGTCCATGCCGATTTATTTTCATTGTCTAACTGTAGACCCTGTGATCCACAGCCTACAACGATTTTGACCACTGATTCACAATTAGTTAACCAAGATTTTAATACATTTATTCAGTTGTAGTAACTTCAATATTCAAAGCACTACCACCAAGCCTATCTTGAATGTATTTGAGAAGTTCTGCTTTATGTTGAAGCAACCATTCAGGATTGTTATTAGGGTATAAATATATTGTATAAGTATAAATATATACTTCCCACTTAATATTATAAACTGCGTTGCAATCATAAAATAAATTAACTATTCTTTTTAAAGTTCTTTTAGGGTGTTGGCTTTCTGTTCTAAATGATAAATCTAGATTTTTAGGAATGCTCAATTTTGTTGTATTACACCGAAAATCTGTTTCATTATTGCCTTTGTATTTACTGCAAATAACACACAGAGTTTGGAAGTTTTCTATAGATGTTTCACCCCCCATAGAAGGTTTAATATAGTCGATTTTTAATTTACCTTTTGTATTAACTCCACAACATAGGCAAACATAACCGTCTCGTTTTTTTACTTGTTCTTTTTCTGCTTCGCTTAGTTCTCTATTTTTAATTTCTACTTCTGCAATATGTGTTTCTAGTTGTTTGGTGAAAAGCTCTGTCTCCCATTTCATCTGCCTCATGGCTGTGAGTATCAGTTCCCTTACATTCCTTTCTGTTGTTGTGTGCAGAATGTCTACTATCAACTTTTGAAGAATTACCGATGTATCAGCAAGAAGAGGGCGTTCAAGTAAAGCTTTTTTAATTCCGTGCTCTTGAGGTTTTATAAGCTCATAAACTGACCCACCACCTACATCTTTTACAATTACTTTCTTAGTACGTTTAAGTATTTGTAGTACTTTGCCTTTATTTTTACCAGCACTAGTCCAACTATTATTGTTTTCTCTTAGCTGTTCTGGGTTAAATTCCATCATCTGCTGCACCCCTATCTTTTTATTCAACACACGATGATTTAATACTTCCCCAAAACAAACGCAACCATATCTTTTCTCTTCTACCCCCCCCATTTTTGGATTTCAACCTCATGAAATTCCCATTGACCCTCGTTTCTGGAACCGAACCTCATGGAAAAAACCCGATTCATCAGTTAGTTCCCAACGAATAGGGAATTATAAATAATGGGTAGTTACCTGTTATTTATAAAAAATAAAGATGGTCAAAAAAGAAGACTCGATTGATAGCATATTGTTGCGTTTTCAAGAAGTAAAATAATGTCAAAAGATGACAAAGATTTTGATGCTGATAAACTGCAAAAACTTTGGGACTTAATTAATCCTGAAGTCGCACCACAGCACAAACAAAAGGCTTATAAAGCTGGCTGGAATTATGAAAGGGCAGAGGAAGCACGGCAACAAATAAATATTAATAAGCCCTGGCTATTTTCGACGGGGGTACGAACAAGAGTTGGCAAAAAGATTGTGTCACGAAATGCTCTAAAGCATGGACTTTATTCATCAGTGTTAAAAAATTCAAATTTAGAGTCTGTAGAAATTTCTGTTCATTACTCCAATACTTTTTCAAAATGCATTAAAAATCAAAGGCAAGCAACCGATCCTATGGCAGCCTGCTGACGATAAAGAAGCTGAAATTTTTGCCTCAGCATGGCAGATTTTACAGATGATGATTCGCCCCTCTAAGGCATCCTAGAGGGGCTATTCTGGCAAGAATGCCAGTCTAGATGTCTAGCCATTCCCTAAAATCCAAAAGTGCGATCGCATCCTCCCATCTACCAACAAGAGAAATGCGATCGCACTTTCTTAGATCGCATATTTATAGTAGTTAATTGCAATTTTTAATTGATGCCAATACTCATCAATCTTTGTCGAATGTTCGCCGCGTACCATTGACCGCCCTTTGAGGTCGTTAGCCCTAATTTGTTCAATTGGTCAGCTATTTTGGAATAGCCCAATCCCTCACCCCGTAGTTCTTTCGCAAGTGCGATCGCATCTCCCGGTCATGACCGAAGTAACAACTCAAGATGTGGTTTCGTCTCTGCTCCAGGACAAAGAAGATGCGATGCCTACGGCGGGCTGCGCCTACGCACCCAAAGTAACAGAAGATAATGGGGTTTCTGCTCCGGCAAGGAAGAAATTATCCCCAGCACAATTAAAAAGTAAGTCAAACACTATTGCCGTCACTTTAGAGACGAAAGGCTTAAAAATCAACCGAGGTATTATTAAAAATAAAATTATGGAAATGTACCCCAACTCTGACGATTGGATATCAGGTGATGCGCGACTAGATGTAATCAGAGCTTTGGAAAAGCAACATAAATAAAAAAGCTAGCTATCTTCAAGCCAGCTTTTTTATGTTGTGTTAAGTGCGATCGCACCTATAGGACTAGTATTTGATTTCTGAAAAAACTCCGTACATCTGGAGAGACAGAAAATCACTCATTTGTGTTTCGGATAAACCACTTCTTCCATCCACTTGAAATGAGAGAATGTTGGAATTAAAGCACAAAAACGTCTCACCCAAGTTTTTGCTTGTAACCAAATATCTTCTATAGGATTTTGGGATGGGCAATTAAAAGCAAAGCGGACGCAGTGAATTTTCCATTGTTCTGGAGATAAACCTTGATTTATTTCGCCTAAAAAGTTTTGAACTAGATGTGAACGATGGTAAGAAGCACCATCCCAAAAAAGAAGTAATCGTTGGCTCTTAGACTGGTCTCATAAATAAGGTAAATAATCAATCATATTGTCAGAATTCCCAGCATTGTAAGCTTTCAGCTAAAATTGTTTGAATTTCCTGATACTTGTAGCCTTGATAAACCAGTTTCACCGCCAAAGCTTTTCTTAGTTCACGGGCATCTGGACGACTATCGATAAATTCTTGTAATTCTGCGTTAGCGTTCGCGCAGCGTGTCGCTTTGCGACTCAGCTTACCGAAGGTATCGCCATTTCTAAATGCTGGTTTATCATTGTTCATTATTAGACAGATTTTTCTATCCGTATTATCCCGCAGTCTTTTTCAGAAATCAAATATGATTCCTATAGAAATTTCCAGGAATCATTTTTATTTTGGTCAAAGTCAATATCACAAATTGACTCAACCTTAGCATCAATCAAATAATGCTTGAGAAGGGTAATAGCGGCGGCTGTATAACTTTTATAGCTGCCAGCCTTACCATGAATGATAATTGCAGTGAATGACTCAACTAGATACCACAACCACCCATCCTCATGATTCTTTAGCGCATCAATTAAACTATTTTTCAGTTGCTTATTCGCTGGCGCTTGGTCAGCTACTTTAGTATCAACCAGCTTATTTAGTTTTTCTAATTTCTTTGTTGCTTCGGCTGCTGCCAGTTTGTTCTCAGTAATAGTTTTATCAATATGGCTATCGTTTAAATCAAATTGTTTTACTGTAGACGTGTGGCTACGGTCTTGAATTTCTGCCTGCTTACTTCAACCTATCTTGCACAGCATCTATTGATATCTGTCCACTTTTTACCCGTTGCGTGTCCCATGCATGTTTGATTTATAGCAGTAGCTTTAAACTCTCTTTCGTTCCTGGCTAATACAGTTGTTAATTTAAAATAGCTTTTTAAATCTTCTAGCTGTTGAAACTTTTCGTCGTAATCAATCTGGCATTTGTTAGCCCACGACAAGGTTGAATTTCTGCTCTGCATAATCAACCACAGCATCTAAAGCACTATCAATTTTTTGAGTATTCTGGCTAGTTTTATGATTGATATAAGCAACTAATGCTGATTGAATACCATTAAGTAATTCGTCTAAACTTTCGCCGCATTGCTCAATACTGTCAGCAATTAAATTAATCTCAGTATTGCTCAATGTTATACCCAATTCCTGAGACTTCTGTACTGTGAGCGCTCGTTTGTCTGCATCCGAATAATCAATTTCATCAGATGCGATCGCACCTTCGTTATTGTCCTCTTCTAGAGGGGCGATCATTTGCATCCGATCGTCCATTGTTTCTTGCTCTGTACGGGTTTCAGCTTCTTGGTGCTGAGTTAGAGTTGGTGCTGTGGTGGGCATGATCACATTTACTATTTCAGTTGATTGATGGTCTTTAGTGATAGCCTTGATTACTTCTGTGTGAGTGTCGCTGTTTCAGTCAGTTTCGTAGTTTGGATACAGCTCTAAAATTTTCATCTCAATAGCTGTTCCTGACACTTCTAGAGCATTATTTTTAAGGGTGCGGCGGATAGAATCGACTTTGTTCTTCAGTTCTTTGCTCATGGCTATTTATTCCTCAAAATTGTGGTTAAGAAAACAACTTTAGATGCTTCTTGAAAAGTGTAAACTTGATGTTTGCAAAATCGTATACGTGCTTTGTAGAAAGCATTTAGCAGCATTCTATCTGTTACATTGGGTTTAATTTCTCGAAGAATAGATAAAATTAATTCCCCTGTCAAATCCTGACAATTAGAGTAGTTATCTTGAAACCGATTAAATGTTTTTAGTGCTGACTTAGTGATAACCGTTCGCGGGTTTTTTACTTTGAGGATTGCATAGGTTTGGATATTTTTTAAGTTAATAACTAGCCCAGAATTCTCTATCTCCCCCTTAATTTGTCTCCACCGTCTAGGCGACAGTTCACCTGAAATTGCCTCAAATGCTTGTCTGTAATAGTCTTTCTGTTCCTTGGCTTGCATTTTGATTGGTACAGATGAAGTTCATCTCAAAATTTTTGTATACTATTGGCAGACAACAAACAACTCTATAGCGACAACATACAATAGAATCAACTATTGGGTCAAAATTATGTCGCTATTGATGCAGGTAAAGCGCACTGTTGAAGTGGTCAAAACTTTCCCCGGTCTAGGGGAAAAAATCAAAAAAGCCAGGGAGGGAGATAAACGCTCTCTATCCCAGATATGTAGGGAATCTGGTATCTCTCGCCCCTATTGGTATCAGCTTGAAAACGAACAGATTTACTCATCTGTAAGTGAAGAGATGATTCGCAGAATCGAAGTGACCCTTGGCGTTGACCTTGGCGTAACCTTTGAGGATTGAAATATATATGTAGATTTTTTATGAAACCTAAGTTGCGTTGCCGCGACCGCGACAACGAGAAACCAATACTTCCAGAGGTGCGATCGCACTTTGTTATCTCGTTTTGTGTGTCGCCCACATCATTTTTTGTGAAGGATAACTGTCCTGCGACAATTGCGACCCTTATTATGATTACATTTCAGACTGTGAAATATATTTGTAAGGTTATTTTTGAGATAAAAAAAGGGTAATTTTTGCTAGTTGCCCAAGTGCGATCGCTTTTATTGGAGTGGTTGCAGAAGGGGTGGGAACTCACAATCGTAAATACCAAGAATTACCTTGCTGTATCCTTTCTTTTGCATTCTAGGGTAAAATAACAACATTCTAAAAACAACAGCTATCATTCAGCTATTTTGCCAATTCTCTTTTAGTCCTAAAAACTACCAAAAACATCCAGTTAACCTACTATCTCTACCTCAGAATCCTATGCTATCATGGTTTAACTAGCGCCCTATGACTACTAAATGGCTACTAAGATACCTTAGCAACATTAAAGTAGTTCAGGATATTTTGCTGTGGCGGCATAGCCAAGTGGTAAGGCAGAGGTCTGCAAAACCTTCACCCCCGGTTCAAATCCGGGTGCCGCCTTTAAGGAAAAACATAAGCACTACAGGGTTTTTAAGCCTTTTTTATTGGGCGTAAAAGGCTTGTTTTCAAAGCCATCAGAGATTTTTAGGGTTATTTTGGGTAGTTTGGGTAAAGAACTGGGGTAAAACTGGGGTAGTGGAAGGATAAAGGTCTTTACCCCAGTTAATTACCCTTATGGAATCTTAAAAATCTCAAAGTATTGCCCGTCGGGGTTCAGTGCAGATTAAGAACTTTAACGGCAGCCTCCAATTAGTTTTTTCTCATGATATTGTGACGCCAACGGGAGAGCTAAAAACCAAGCGTTTGTACCTTTCGACAAGGCATTACGATACAACTTTAGGAAGACATCAAGCATCGACTTTAGCGGCAACAATTCAGAGAGATATTGCCTATGGAGAGTTTGATGCCAGTTTAGTTAAGTACAAACCAGCAGCTTCATTAAGCACCGTTAGCCCAATTACGCCAATTAGTCCTTCAGCTACCCCCCAATATGACTTAGGAGAATTATGGGAAAAATACGCTGAGTTTAAAAAACCACAGGTTAGTCCTTCTACTTATGCAGTTGACTACCGCAAGTATCGCAATTACATTGCTAAGTTACCAACTAAAACTTTAGATAATGCGATCGCAATTCGAGACTATTTAGTTGCAAATCTCAGTGCTAATGCAGCTAAACGTACTTTGACAAATATAAATGCTTGCTGTGATTGGGCACTTAAAAGTCAGCTAATTGAATCTAATCCCTTTCAGAGTATGGCAAAAGATATTCAGATACCGAAGTCAGAATCGGCAGAATATGAAATTAATCCCTTTACTAAGGAAGAACGGGATAGCATAATTCAAGCATTTGAGGAGAGCAAACTCTACAGCTATTATGCTCCTTTAGTAAAATTATTATTTTTTACTGGGTGCAGACCATCAGAAGCGATCGCTCTACAATGGAAGCATATCAGTGATAAATACATTACTTTTGAGCAAGCAATTACCATCAGTACTAAAGGGTTAACTCTCAAAGATGGATTAAAAACCCAAAGCCAAAGACGTTTTCCGATTAATCATCAGCAACGTGAAATTTTACACTCTATCAAACCTGAGAACTGTAAACCAGATGATTTTATCTTTAGAAGTAAGAAAGGCGGTATAGTAGACTTTGGAGATTTTCTCAATCATGCCTGGAAAGTTTACAAAAATCATCGTGGTACACATATAGATGGAATCGTAACTCAACTTGTAAAACAGGGTGTAGTAAGCGAATATCGCAAACCTTATCAATGCAGGCATACTTTTATTACTCTTTGCCTGGAAGGTGATATTGATGCGAAGGATGTAGGAAGGTGGGTTGGTAACTCTCCAGAAATTATTTACAAGCATTATGCAGGTAATAAACGTAACTTACAGGTGCCAGAACTATAAATTTGTTGAATTAAAATATAGGCGATCGCTTCAGCATCGTTAGCAGCAGACACAAGATGTTTGGCTTTGCTTGTTGGAGTATCCTTCAGAAAAGGATACTGATTAATTCCCACTACCAGCGCGTCTCGATTCATTAGCTTGAAGCATACTCTGTTCAGTATATATTTGGTAAGAGTATAATAATATTTTATTTATAAGTATATTTCACCATTACGTAACTTTAATTAAAAGTAGCCTAAGTTAGCTTTTTTTTATTTCTGGCGGTATCTGCTTCAGGATTGATAGTCATTGCTTCCTTTTTTGGTCAAAGAGATCGCCTTTGCGAATGATGATTTAATACAGTTGAGTTAAGGAGAATCATCGGTTGGGTTGTAGCAAGATCCTGAAGGGTATGAAGCTAAACCCAACAAATCTGGTAATAAGTATAATCTACCATTCTCCCTATTCGTGCAACAACGCCTATCGTGAAACAAATCTGGAGTTGATTCGCAAAGATACTCCATCTTCCGATAAATCTAATTTTAGTGGTTGAGGATTATTTTTTAATTGCTCATTGCCATCTATCCATAAAGCGAACCAAAAATATTTATTCATTACCTGCTTTAAAGCGTTGATTCTTTGTTGTGTTGGTGGATGGCTGCTAATTTCTGTGTAGTCTGAAGGTAAACGCGAAAACAGGTTCAAGACTCGCAAACCTCCATTTATATCATAACCAGCCTTAATCATATACGTGTAACCAATTTCATCGGCTTGAAATTCATACTGGCGACTTAATGCTTGCATGGTTCTCTCAAACTCTTGTTTTTTCTGGATAATAATTCGTTGTTTGATGACATCTTTTGTAGCGGGTGATATGGGAGTTTTCGATTTTCTCCGTTCTTGTACAATCCAATTGTTATATTCTACTTCTGCTTCTTGGAGTAATTTTTCTTGTAAACTAGCTTCTGCTTCTTCTTGCTGTGCAGAATGGCGTTGTGTATGGTGGGCTAATTCATGACTGATAATAAAAGCTAAAGCTGCATCATCGCCGTGTATTTGGTCTAACAAGCCTTTATAAATTACGATTTTGTTTAACTCATCTGCGTAGGCATTGATATTATATTCATCAGTGATTTGTAAGCGCCAGGGATGATCGTCAAGTTCATTAGCACGAATCACTCTTTCCGCTACACTGTAAACCCATTGTAAGTTAGTCTTTTTAGGTTGTACTAGTGGAAGATAAGTTGAAGGATTTGTAGTAGTTGAAAGTGATGGTAATGGACTTATTGCTTGCGCGAAACTTGGTGTATTGAGGTTTAGTAAAACGCTGCTGCTTAAACCTAATGTAGTGAAAAAGATGCTGCGAATGTATGAGGATGTCATAATCGTAAACGCCTATTTGCTTTGTTTGAATGCCTTTGATTATGTTTACGAGCAAACAATGGTGTATTTACGCATTTTAATTTTTTATATTGAGATATTTTTTACTAAAAAAGCGGGCAAGATGCCCGCGCTACAAGTTTGAATGAAAAATATTCAACACAATAATTATCTAAATAATTTCTTTTGCTGCTACAAAATTTTAAAAGCATTAAAAAATCTACTAGTGTCACCAACAGCAGGGTTCTCAACAAAGAGTACATATATGCGTTGATCAGCTAAAAATACTCTAAGTTTGGTAATTTTTTCCCCTTCTTGATATGTGTATTCTTTGCCGGGATAACGACCTAATGAGATATTGCGAGTTTCCAGTATTTTTTGAGATTTATTTTGAAACTCGCTGACAAATGCAGTCAATAATTCGTTTGGCTCGACTTGGCTAATATCCATCTGATACTGTCCGTAAAAAATTCCATATTTACTTTCATCGGTTTCTGCTAGTTGCGCCTCCATAAGTATATATTCATTATCTAATTTCATTGTCATGACACCTGGTTCAACGGGTAAGATACCAGAGAAATTCCAGGTACTAGAGGAAACATTTTTCCATCCAGAAATGGTATTGGCTTGTGCTAATACTAATTGCGATTGGGATTGATTAGTTTGGGTTTTTGATAAGTTAATGGCTTGTGCTTTAGGAAGGCAAGATACAGTTCCTAACATTAGAATTATCAATTTCAAATTCAATGATTTCATGATTATGTATCTCCTATGAATATTGTCAAGGTATTGTTGAGGTCAGTTATATTGTTTGAACCCATTCATAGGAAGATACGAATTTATTTACGTGCAATTACGCAGTTGGTAAAAGATTTTTTTGATTTTGTTGAGAAATAATGTAATGCTAACACTCAAGCGGGTTCCTCTAATTACAGGCTTTCCTGCTAGCACTTTTGGATTGAGAACTATACGTTCTAGTAATTGCTGGTCTGTCATTATATGGGGTGTGGCGTATAAAGTTTATTTTGATTTTAATTGAATTAACATCGCTATTGACCCTCAACGTTTGATGTCATCACACAAACGCCTATCTTCTGCGCTGACATCGGGGTTATTATTGAGATAATCGTGCAGATAAAATCCCTACAAAGAGTGAATTTTGTCAGCGATAATGCTCAGGTTATTGAATCCACCGAAATTTTTAGCAAGAGGGAAAAATGAGCGTCATCATATCAGATGATACTTTGCGTGCTAGTGGAATGACAGCAGCCGAATTTAAACAGGAAATTGCTCTATTGCTGTTTGCATCGGGAAAACTTCCCCTTGGATATGCTAGCAAGTTGGCAGAAATGGATAAAATACAGTTTCAACAGTTGCTTCAAGAACGCAAAATTCCTCTGTATTCTTATGAAATAGAAGATTTTGAACTCGATTTGAAAAACTTGCGTGAGTTGGGTAGGTTGTGATTGTTATTAGTGATACTTCACCAATCACTAGTCTTGCTGCTGTTGGTGAATTAGATTTACTTCGACAGTTATATCCTGATTCCAGAAGCTGTTTTTCGGGAACTTACAGGTACATCTACACCTGTTCCTGGTTCTGTAGAGGTACGTACATTTGATGGATTGAAGTACGACATGTAACAAACCGCTCCTTAATCACAGTTCTTTTAGAGCAACAATTGGACGAAGGTGAATGTGAAGCAATAGCTTTAGCAATTGAACTTAATGCAGAATTACTACTTATCGACGAACGGCGAGGAAGAGCGGAAGCTGATAGGTTAGGATTACGAATTACTGGGTTGTTAGGGGTTTTGGTTGAAGCAAAACAAAAAGGATTGATTGTCGCTGTCAAACCTGTGATCGATGGGTTGATTGCAACAGCAGGGTTCAGAGTTGCAGATGCTCTTTATACTCGTATTTTGCAGATGGTGGGGGAGGTGAATCATTTTAACGTTTGGGTGTTGCATAATAAAGGGATGAGGAGAGGGTTCATACTGTGCATTGTCCATACTGTAAGTCTACGGAGATTAGAAAAAATGGAAAAAGAA
>NZ_JBALDE010000002.1:0-19870 GCF_036917515.1 Nostoc sp.
GTTGCCCCTTTGGATGGGGACGGCTTTATTGGACACTTAGCCGGAGAGTTGTTCCTATGAGGCTCTCACTCAAACTGTGCGACATCGAATCGCACCCACAAAATCATATGCATATCGGATAATGTTGGGGATTTTAAACCTTGTACCCTTTTTATCAAACCAAGTTTCCTTACCTGCTTTATACATTTCGTAAAACTCCTGGTTTATTTGGTTTTCTAAGCCGTGGAGAGCAATGCTTGCCAGTAATAGAGAAATAACCCAGCCCGGTAGTCTACCCGTCGCGCGAGTACGTGCGCCCGCTTCGCTAGCAGACATGGCAGTAAAAGCCCCTTTGTCTACCACTTCAGATTTAAGCCAAGCTTTTAATTATTGCCTGAGCTTACCCTTCATGTTCAACTTATGAGGAACATATAAGAGGGTTACTGGGATTTTTCCGCTAAGGGATTAAATAAAAAGCAACAGTTTTAGGAAATAACAATTTTCGGATGAAATGAGGCTAAACGAATTTTAAAACAATACGGTAGTATCTGAATAACCTAAGTTTTTGTTGGACAAAGGCGGATTTATGTTCCAAGAGATTGCTGCTCAAATTGCTTTTTCTGACTCATTTCCATATTTAGTTACAGCTTTAGGCATTACTAGCACAGCAGGAATATTTGGTTGGCGGTGGTGGAAACAAAAGAATACTTTCAAATCTCTACAGTCTCTTCCCTCTCCGAAGAGACACTGGCTATTAGGAAATATTCCTCAAGTATTAGCAGCAGTGAAAGAGAAGAAATTCTTCCAATTATTGTTTGATTGGAGCCAGCAGCTAGGTCCAATGTATGTTTACTGGACTGGCCAGCCAGTTCTCGTTTTGAGTAAGCCAAAAGTTATCGAAGAGACCATTGTCAATGGGATGAGAGACGGTAGCCTAATTAGGTCACAGCGAGCGAGCAAGGCTTGGAACGACATTAGTGGCCCCATTCTTTTAGGTCAAAACGGAAGTGAGTGGCAGTACAGACGCAAGGCTTGGAACCCTGAATTCAGTTCTAGCGGTCTCTCCAAATATGTGGAAATTATTAGCCAAGCTTGCGAACAAGTAATTGAGAAAATTCAGTCAGCTGCCTCACCAAAAGAAGTTCAGGTAGATCCTCTGTTTGTAGAGTTAACAATGAGGGTGATTTCCTGTCTAGTACTGGGCATTCCTGTGGATAGAAACATTGCTAGTCATGAAGGACAACCCCTTGATGTTCTCAAGGTGTACGAGGCGATGTCTATTGTAGGCTATCGGTTCCTACGGGTAGCTACTGGCGAGAAGATATGGATGAAATATCTGCCAACTAAGAATTCACAAAATTATTGGGCAGCAAGGCGATATTTAGAGGAGTTTATTACTCCCCGTGTAGACTTAGCTTTACAGATGAGAGAACAAAATCAGACCGATTTAGGAGAGGTAAGTCCTTTGTTCCAGGAATCAATGTTAGTGAAAATAGCTGCCAAAGAACCAAAATACAATCGGGAAACACTAATAGCAGAAGTTATTGAACTTTTAATAGCTGGTACTGATACCACGGCCCATACTTTATCTTTTGCAATAGCAGAATTGACCTTAAATCAAAGGGTTTTTCAGCAGGCACAGTCCGTTGTTGACCAAGCTTGGGAAAGTCAAGGCAGTATTAATGCAGAAAGCCTTAAGGAATTGAATTACATCCGCGCTATTATCAAGGAAACTTTGCGCCTTTATTCAGTCGCCTCAGGCTCGACTTCATTGGAGGCTCAACGTGACACTATTATTGAGGGTACGGTTATTCCTCGTGGTACGAAAATATTCTGGTCAATGCTTGCTGCTGGACGAGATCCAGAAGTCTATTCTCATCCCGATGAATTTCTGCCAGAGCGTTGGTTAGAGAAGAGTAAGGAAAATAATCTACTTCCAATGATAGACTTTGGCTCAGGTTCTCATCGTTGCTTAGGAGAGCATTTGTCAATGCTGGAAGCAACGATGATGCTGGCACTACTGCTTTACTACTTTGACTGGGAGTTGGTCAATGGTCGAGCATCTCTAGAACAATTACAGCAGAACCTTTTGATTTATCCGCCTGATAGAATGCCGATGCGCTTTCGGTTGAGAAATTAAGGATAATACGTTTGACTTTAATATTGTTACAATGCTTAACAAAAGAGCAAGGGAAGAAAAAAAGCTTATCTGAACCGTATTGAACAGCGATCGCTTTTAGCTCTCTATCCAAGACAATTCTTGTTATAAGTGACACTAAATCAATTTCTAAAGCATTTTTTCCAAGAACTGTTTAGCGCGATCGCACTGAGGATTTTGGAAAAACTCGTTAGGAGTAGTATCTTCTGCTAAAATTCCCTGGTCGAGGAACATAATCCGATTGGCAACAACTCTTGCAAAGTCCATTTCATGGGTAACGATCGCCATTGTCATTCCAGATAGCGCTAAAGCTTTCATCACTTCCAGCACATCTTTAACCATTTCGGGATCTAGAGCAGAGGTGGGTTCATCAAACAAAATCATCTCTGGTTCCATTGCTAATGCTCGAGCGATCGCTACTCGCTGTTTCTGTCCCCCCGATAGTTTGGACGGATAGACATCAGCTTTTGGCTCTAAACCTACCTTAGCAAGCAATTTTAAGCCATGTTCTTCTGCTTTTTGCTTGTTTATTCCTTTCACCTTTATGGGTGCGTAGGTGACATTTTGCAACACACTCATGTGGGGAAACAAATTAAAATGTTGAAATACCATCACCAAATGCTGCCGTACTTTAGCGATGTTTGCTTTGGGTTTGGTAATTTCTTGCTCGTGAAAGTAGATTCTTCCTCTAGTGGGTTGTTCTAGCAAGTTTATGCATCGTAAAAAGGTAGACTTACCTGAACCAGAAGGGCCTAGTATAGCAACCACTTCCCCCTGGTAAAACTCAGTGGAAATATCTTTGAGTACGTCGAGTTTACCAAAGGATTTAGATAAGAATTCCGTGCGAATTATTACATTACTCACTTTGCCGTAACCTCCTTTCTAAAGCGGATGCACCCAAGGTCATACCCATTACCAAAACATAGTAGATTAACCCTGCAAATAGCAGTGGTTCAAAATAAATATACTTATTTGCACCAATGATTTGGGCGCTGCGTAATATTTCCACCACCCCAATAGTTGACACTAGCGCGGAATCTTTGAGCAATCCAATAGTTTCATTTACCAATGCTGGGAGAATGTTCTTTAATGCTTGGGGCAAAATCACATCCCACATCATCAACCAATAGGGAACACCCATAGACATCGCCGCTTCACTTTGCCCTTTATCCACCGCCTGAATCCCACCCCTGATAGTTTCCGACATATAAGCGCCAGAATTCAGGGTAAAAGTTAGCACCCCAGCCTCTAATGCGGAAATGTCATAGCCTGTAAGCTGGGGTGTTGCGTAGTAAACTAACGCCAACTGTAATAGCAAAGGTGTACCTCGAAAAACAGAAGTATAGGCGTTAGCAACCCAAGTAAGCGGCTTGATGCCGATAATTTTTAAGAGAGACAATATTGTTCCCCAGATTAACCCCAAGGTTACAGATAATAGCGTGAACAACAAAGTTAACGGAATTCCCCGAAGAATAAAGGGAATGTCAGGAAGAATTCTGGTGAAGTCGAGGTTCAATCCGCCTTTGGCAGGAGTTGAAGATGCAGGATTGGCGGCGGTGTTCTGTGAAAACCACTTGGTGACAAGTTTATTCAATGTGCCATCGTCTTTCATTTGTTGAAGGACTTTGTTAAACGGTTCTACAAAAGAAGAACCTTTCGGAAAAGCGATCGCCGATCCACTTGCTTCCTCTGAGGGAATAATATTAAATTCTAAATCTGGGTTAGCTTGGGCAAATCCCTTAGCGACAGTATCCTCAACAATTGCTGCATCAATTCGCCCAGATTTGATTTCCTGAACTACTTCCGGCACTTTGTTGAGTTGCTTTAGCTGAATACCTGCAACTTTTTTAGCAATTTTCTGGGCATTTTGTTCTTGTATGGTTCCTAGTTGTACCCCAACTTTTTTTCCTGATAAGTTTTGGGGCTGCTTTAGGTTACTACCTTTAGGAGCAACAATCGTATCTTTAGCTTCGTAATAAATAATTGAAAAATCAACATTTTTCTGACGTTCTGGAGTTGGAGTCATCCCAGCCATGACAAAATCAGCGCGATTTGCTTGGAGTGCAGGAATTAATCCATTAAAATCGGATTCCATTATCTGAAGTTTAAACCCTAGTTTTTCAGCAAGGGTTTTGGCAATATTTATATCAAAGCCAACGATTTGGCGATCGCCTCCTTTCGTATCATAAAATTCATAAGGAGGATAATCTGGAGAAGTAATCATCGTTAGCGTATCTTTCCCTAAAGATGATGCAGCTTTTAAAGAATTACTATGTCCGATAATGATGCTGATTACTACTGCTATAACTAGCATCGTTGATAGCCATACGTTCTTTTTCTTCATAAACTTGATAACTATATAAGTAGGTGGACGTAAATATTTTTCGTTGGGATAAGGCAGGAGGTAAGAGGGTTTTAGCCTTGTTCATTTTTGTTAACATAGTCTGGTTTTATTCTGCCGACCTACTTAATTTACATTCCGCACCTGAAACTGTCACATTAATCGAGCAGATAATACCAGTGATATCATGTCCGGTTAAAGACTTATCATTAAGACCACACCGCTCCAGAGGCACAGGGGAGAGGTTTTTGGGGTTTGTGCATAAAGAAAAGGAATTATAACTAATTAGCTGGACATGATATGACATATAGCAAGGAAAAATTATAATATCCATTTTTTGGGACTTCCAAATAATACCAATTCTCTAAAACGAGGCGATAAATGAGATAATAAGATTTAATGAGATGAAGGATGTGCAATGTCAGGGGTATATCAACTAGAAATTAAAGAAACTGTACAAAAACTCAAAAATTTACTGGCAATACAAAAAACTGCAAGTTGTAAAGAAAGAGTGTAATTACTGTTGTATCTACTCAAAACAGGGTATGGTCAAACAATTTCTCAAACTACAGAAATAATTGGTTGCAACCGAGTCACACTATAACAAGTGGATTCGACAGTACAAAGCAAGTGGAATGGAAGGACTATTAAAACAAAAATCTTCACTCTTGTTGATCCAGAGTTATTCGATCATGGACAGAAAAAGCACTCTCTAAAAAATTGCAAGAATCACTTGGGTTTAATGGTTATCAAGAAATTGTCGAATGGCTAGAACAAAGCTTGGGATTAAATAGTTGCTACAAGACAGTACACAAGCTTGTTTATTACCGTTTGAAGTCATATCCGAAGTGTCACGCCCTAAAAGCGTTGAACAATCAAAAGCTAAAGTAGAGGCATTTAAAGAAACCTTACAGATAACTTAGTAATGCTCTAAATATTTTCAATTTGCTGAATTTTCAAATTTTTGAATTGACAAAAAGCTAAATTTTGATGTTACCTCAATTTAAGTCTGAGGGGGGCTGTTACTAATCAAAAGAACGTGGTAGGTATTTTTAAGCTATCAGTATTTTGCCTTTCTGAATTGACAAAATAAAGGTTAAATTGAGAAAAGTATCAGTTTGATAGAGGTGCTGGTTAAAGTTCTAGCCACGTTCGATTCTGATTTACTGCCCTAGTAGGATATGTCTGATACACTGCCGCAAAAGCTATTCTCTACATCAATCCCTGCCAACGAGACTGAGCGGCTGGGGGCCCTGTATCGCTACAGAATTCTCGACACGCCTCCTGAAGCGGCTTTTGATCGCATCACTCGGCTGGCTGCACAAATGTTTAATATGCCTACTGTTCTTATTTCTTTAGTGGATGAAACAAGAGCCTGGTTCAAATCCTGCATTGGCTTCGATGCGTGTGAAGTGCCTCGTGATGCTACGCTCTATAACTTTGCTACCTTGACCAATGATCTACTGATTGTTCCCGATACCCGCCTCGACGATCGCTTTGCCTGTAACCCGCTTGTGCAGAGTGAACCGGGAGTGAGATTCTATGCAGGTGCGCCGCTGCTGAGTCACGATGGCTTTAATTTGGGTACGCTTTGTCTACTCGACAGTCAGCCCCGCAACCCTTTAAGCATGGAGCAGCAATCTGCCTTAGTTGACCTAGCCGCAATGGTCGTGCATGAACTGGAACTGAGATTGGCGGCGCATCAAACCGCCCAGTCTGAGGACAAATACCGCACGGTTCTTACCTCGATGGACGAAGGCTTTCTCATTGCTGAAGTCTTGTTCGATGAGGCAGGTGAAGCAGTGGATTACCGCTGTTTGGAAGTGAACCCGGCGTTTTATGCCCAAACTGGCTTGCCCACAAACATTGTGGGGCTAACGATGCGTGAAATTGCCCCAGATACGCCGATTCCCTGGCTACCAATTTACGGACAAGTCGTGAAATCCCAGTCAGCAGTGCGGTTTGAATACGACATTGAGGTGGAGGAACTGCGGGGCTATTATGACGTTCACATTTTGCCCCTCGGCGAGCCAACCGAGCATCGCGTTGCGGTTCTGTTCCAGAACATCACCGATCGCAAACGCCGCGAAGCACATCTCGCCTTCTTAGCTGATGTCGCCAACGATTTCTCGCGTCTTTCGACTGCTGATGAGATCATGCAAACGGTTGGGGAAAAGATTGGTGCCTATTTGAACATTACGACCTGCAACTTCACGGATGTCGATGAAGCTCACGATGAGGTGACGGTTCATCATGGCTGGAGCAGTCCAACTGTGCCAAGTACAGTCGGCACGTTTCGCACGTCCCAGTACTTAAGCAGGGAGTTCGAGCGGACAAGCCGTGCTGGAGAAACAGTTGTGATTTGCAATACGCAGACTGACCCACGCACCGATGCACCCGGTTATGCCGCGCTCAATATGCATTCATTCGTCACCGTTCCATTTCACCATAATGGCAGGTGGACTCATTACATGGCTATCTGTGACTCGCGACCCCGCAACTGGCGTGAGGATGAGATTGAACTGATTGAGGAAATCTCAAACCGGATCTTTCCACGTCTCGAACGCGCCCGTGCAGAAGCAGCTTTGCGGCAGTCTGAAGAACGTTATCGCACGTTGCTTGAATCGATCGACGAAGGCTTCTGTGTACTCGAACTGCTGTTCGATCAAAACGAGGTGGCGATCAATTACCGCTATATTGAGATCAATCCAGCCTTCGAGCAACAAACTGGATTAATCGAAGCAGTCGGTAAAACTGTTTTAGAAATTGTGCCGACGCACGAATCCTACTGGTTTGAAATTTACGGCAACGTTGCTAAAACTGGTGAAGCGATTCGATTTGAAAACTACGCCAACGTGTTCAACCGTTGGTTTGATGTCTACGCCTTTCGCATTGGTAATGCAGAGAGTCGTCGTGTTGCCGTTTTGTTCACCGACATTACTCGGCGCAAACAGGTAGAAGCAGTCCTGCAAGCTTCCCACCAGACCTTCCGCTATCTTGTGGAAAATTCGCCGTTTGGCGTGTACGTCGTTGATGCCGACTTCCGTCTAGCGCAGGTAAGTGCCGGGGCACAGAAGGTTTTTGAAAACGTTCGTCCGCTGATCGGACGTAATTTTGCCGAAGTGTTGCGTATGCTTTGGCAGGAGCCTTTTGCCAGTGAGGCGATCGCTCGTTTTCAACAGACGCTGAATACAGGCGAACCTTATCACTCACCGAGCACGGTCGAGTGTCGGAGCGATGTTGACGAAATCGAGTCGTATGATTGGAAAATTGAGCGCATTCCGCTGCCAGACGGTCGCTTTGGCGTGGTTTGCCACTTTTATGACCTTTCAGAACGGCAGCGTTACGAGGCGGCATTACGCGAAAGCGAGGAGCGGTTCCGTAATCTGGCAGATAATGCTCCCGTGATGGTTTGGGTAACAGATCCAACAGGATTTTGTACCTACCTGAGTCAGGGGTGGTACAACTTCACAGGTCAAACTGAGTCAACTGGGTTGGGATTCGGTTGGCTAGATGGGACACATCCAGAAGATCGCGAGATGGCACAGCGAGTGTTTTTGGATGCCAATCAACGACAAGAAGCGTTCCAACTGGAGTATCGCTTACAGAACAAAAACGGAGAATATATTTGGGCAATTGATGCTGCAAGCCCCTGGCTTGGCGTAGATGGTCAGTTCAAGGGATATATTGGTTCAGTCATTGACATCAACGATCGCAAACAAGCGGAAGACGAACGAGAACAACTATTGCAACGAGAACAGGCAGCACGAGAGACTGCTGAACAAGCCAATCGCATCAAAGATGAATTTTTGGCGGTACTGTCTCACGAATTGCGATCGCCCCTAAATCCCATTCTGGGTTGGACTCGCTTGCTGCAAAATGGCAAGCTGGATCAAACCCGTCAACGCGAAGCACTAGCAACGATCGAGCGCAATGCCAAACTCCAAACTCAACTGATTGAAGACTTACTTGACATCTCTCGCATCATGCAGGGCAAGTTGAGCTTAACAAAAGCTTCTGTCAGCTTGACGTTTGTGATTACAGCAGCCGTTGAAACAGTGCGGCTGGCAGCCGAAGCTAAACAGATTCAGATTTTACTTGACCTGACGACTGAGACTGCACTTGTTTCGGGTGATGCGGCTCGACTCCAACAGGTAGTTTGGAACTTACTGACCAACGCCGTCAAGTTCACTGCCAATGGCGGGCGAGTCACGATTGAACTGCGGCAGATCGATCAACTGGCACAGATTCGCGTGATCGATACCGGGAAAGGCATCGATCCGCAGTTCCTACCGTATGTGTTTGAGTATTTCCGTCAGGCAGATTCCTCGACAACCCGAAAATTTGGTGGATTAGGGCTGGGATTGGTGATCGTGCGGCAAATTGTGGAAATGCACGGGGGAACCATCACAGCAGAGAGTTTAGGGGAGAATCAAGGTGCAACGTTTACTGTGCAACTGCCTGTCATTGGGCAAGTCATTCCATCGATTTCTGAATCTGTGCAAGTTCCAGTAGAAAATGCGGTAGACCCCCTAAACAATTTGCAAATTCTCGTAGTAGATGATGAGGCGGATACCCGGGAGTTCCAAGCCTTTGTGCTGGAACAGAGTGGCGCGAGAGTCATTGCGGTTGCATCTGGGTTGGAGGCGTTGCAAATGCTGGATCAAACGATTCCTGATGTTCTGGTGAGTGATGTTGGCATGGCTCTTATGGACGGCTATATGCTGATGCGGCAGATTCGTTCTCGCCCACCGCAGCAAGGCGGAACAATTCCGGCGATCGCACTCACAGCTTATGCTAGAGACTTTGATCGGCAAAAAGCATTTGAGGCAGGCTTTCAAGCTCACATTACAAAGCCTGTAGAACCAGAAGTGTTGGTAAAGACGATAACCAAGCTGCTAGACCGTAGCTAACTTAATTCAGGAGGCAGGAGGACGAAGGCAGTTCTTGCTGGAGGAACCCACCCTTAATATCATGTCCGGTTAAAGACTTATCATTAAGACCGCAGTTCTTGCTGGGGGCTTTTAGCAGGGGGAAAGAGGATTTCCTGCTTTTTGCACAGATACGCGAATTATAACTAATTAGGCGGACATGATATAAAAGAGTGGGATTGAATTAAGGACGCTTTATATCAAGTTCGGCTAATTACTTACAATCTGGTTGGTCTTTTTGGTAATTTGGTATTATTATCTCATTTGTAGCCTCGTTTTAAAGAATTAGTATAAAAAAGATCCCAAAATTGACACCAAAATCCTCTCTATTTCTCCTGACTCTGTGTCGCGCCAGTTGCTAAGAAAGCAGGAACGCCAAAAACGAACAAGTCGGGGAACCGCAAGGGCACACTGGCTTCTCTGCGCCTCTGTGGTTCGTCAAATTCTGACTTTGGTTGCCTCCAGCAGCTTAACGCTGGCATAAATAGCATCAATATAAGGTGTAGGAATTTGAGTAAGTTTTCCCAATTCTGCCACCGCGCCAACAATCGCGTCTATCTCCGTAGCGCGTCCGGCTTCAATATCTTGTAGCATCGAAGTTTTATGAGCGCCAACGTTTTCTGCGCCATTAATTCGTTGTTCTAAAGTAATGCCAAACTTTATACCCAAATTTTCAGCGATCGCTTGGGTTTCACTCATCATTTGCCGCGCTAGTTCACGGGTTAGGGAATAGTGACAAATATCTTCTAGAGTCGCACCAGTCAGGGCACTAATTGGATTAAATGCCACATTTCCCCACAACTTGATCCAAATTTCTGTGCGAATTTGATTGCGGATTGGTGCTTTAAATCCTGCTTGTTTTAAAGTTTGTGCTAATAATTGAATGCGTTCTGTTTTAATGCCGTCGATTTCACCGAGAGTAAAGCGATCGCCTTCAATATGTTTAATTACACCTGGTTCAATTATCTCAGTTGCCGGGTAAACCACACAACCGATGGCACGTTCAGCACCGATACTAGCTTCAATAATCCCATCTGGATCGACAGATTGAATCCGCGTACCTTCATACTCACCGCCATGCTGACGAAAGTACCACCAAGGAACGCCATTTTGGGCTGTCACCACCATTGTGTGAGCATTGTAGAGTCCTGGGAGAAAAGGTGCGATCGCAGGTACACTGTGAGCCTTCACAGTTAAAATTACTACATCTTGTGTCCCTAGTGACTGAATATCACTCGTTGCCATCAGAGTAATAATTTGGCTGGAACCGTCTGACATGAACAACTTCAGCCCATTTTTTTGAATTGCCTCCAAATGAGAACCACGAGCAATCAGTGTCACTGCTTCACCTGCTAGTGCCAGTTTTGCCCCTAAATATCCACCAATCGCACCCGCGCCAACAATACAGATTTTCATTTTGTCAAAAGAATATGAGTCGTGGGAGACAGTATCTAGTACAACACTGCGTAAATAAACATACTATTCAAAATGACGCGAAAGCCCGGAATACAATACTTTTGACTTTTGACTTTTGACTTCCGCCTTGCGGTACTGTACTTTGTGGTTGAATTCATCTTAGTTAGACTCAATATTTTGAAAAAATGTCGATCTGACAAATCCCAAATTATGTAGTAAGGCAATAGAACGGTGATTTTCTACATCAACCTCAGCGCGAAAATCAAGATTTTGGTATGTCTCAACTAAATAATTAATCATACACTTCATGGCTTCGAGCGCATAACCTTTTCCCCAAAAATTAGGGAAAAACACATATCCAAGTATTGCATTATTATCTCTAGTAACTGTTGCTTGAACATATCCAACGTAGCATTTCTCTACAAGAGACCAGACAGCCCAGTTTAACCAAATCTCCGTTCCATTTGGTGATTGACGACGTGCCAAAACCATGTAGCGAGCGCGAAGTGATTGAACGCTTTGTGGCGGCACATCTTCAATAAACTTGTATATACTCGCACTCTGTAATCCATCAAAAAGCAGTTCGGCATGATATGGTTCTAGTGGTTCTAAACAGAGTCGTTGAGAGTACATTTTCATTGGCGATCTAGACCGAATACCTTGGACTAACTCATCTTTAACATCAACCTGTAGATGCAACAGTACTCGATATTGATTAACCCTCAAATAGCTACACTTTGCATCGCTTCTAATAAATCTTGATGAACAGATTTTGAGGCAGCTACGATCAATCCAGGCAGACTATAGTTTTGACAAGTATGCAGTGGCGGTAAAGTCGAACCGTCCAGAGTAGTTACAATCCAGCCAGCCTCTTTCGCAATAAAAGCGAGTGCAGCACTATCAAGAAATTTGCCCGATTTGATGACTGCTCCACTCAAGTCGCCACTGAGAATACCATTGAGATTGGGAATTGGAATATCACTAGAGTAATCATTTGCTATATCGATTACTTTATATCGATCTTTTAGTAAATGTGCGATGGAATTCATTCCCCATCCCAACAAAATAGCAGGTTTAGGAGATGTTATATGTAAAGGGGCACAGGCTGCTAAGTTCATCTCCAGTGTCCCTTTAAAAGCACCTTCACCTCGGAGGGCATAAAAATAGATGTTTTGGGCAGGAGAAATGGCAATTACTGCTTCAAAGTCATCCGAATTTAGAATACTGAGAATAATTTGGTAATTAGAATGTCCATCCATATAAAACTTTGTGCCATCAATCGGGTCGAGTGTGACTAAATAATCACCTTTTGATCCGAGGTCGGTAGCGCGAAAATACTTGGTATTATTAGAACCTTCATATTCTTCACCATAAAAGCGAATATCTGGGAAAGTTCCTAGTAATACTACTTCTACCAGATTTTGAATAGCCACATCTGCATCAGTAAGGGCGGCAGCAAAAAAGTTTTTTGCTTGTTCTTTGGCAGGAAGTGCAGCAATTTTTGGTTGGAGAAAATGGGCATAGGCTGCTGCTACTTTGAGATGGGGGAGTAAAGTCTCTAAAATTAATCGAGTAGTTGGTTTTGTAGACATTGCAGCAAACTCCTTTTAGAAATAATCTACCGTTGGCAGGGTGGTAGAATTCTATATCTAGATAAAATTACGGTATCATTTTGATGCAATGATACCACCGTTGTTATATTACTTTAATCTGTATGTCTCAAAAAGCCTATAGAGAGATTGCAATTTTTATCGTAAAATTAAGGGTTTAAGACTGAACATCAAAATTTAGTACAGCATTTCATTAATTCATAGCGAATTAAATTTGGCAATACCCTACAATCCCAAGCGTCAGCTTACGATGGTATTAAAAAACTTTTTTGAGCTTCTTCTGAGTAAATTTGGATAGCTTGTGGCGTTTGAGTAATGAAAGTGCGCCAAAAGTACCAAGAATAAGTAAGCTAAGGATAGAAGTGGGTTCAGGAACGGTGATTATGGTTGCAGAAAAATTAATGGGTAACTCACTATCTTCCAATCCCAAATTTTCAAAACCTGGTATGATTGGCGGTGTAGAAAAAACCTCTAAATAACCTGGTGTCGGCAAAAAACTAGCGAAAAATGGACTAGAATAGTTTCCTTCCGAAGTGGAATACCCAAAACCATCACCTGTTAGCTGTTGACTATTAAGACTAATTAAATTATCAACATTAAAAGGTTCGTTTCCTGGTATTGGAGTCCCGGTAGATTGCAGACCAGTAATTGTTTGATCATTTCGTGTACCAGTAATTCCAGTAATCAAGTAAAAACCCAAATCGTTAGGGGTGTCATTAGTGGTAAAAGTACCGTTCGCCGCTACGCCAGCACCAAAATAATTCCAACTCCAACTTAAAGCAGAAGCAGCTGGCATTGTCCCGAAAACTAATCCAGATATGGTGGCGAGGGCTATGGCAGATAGAGCTAGATTTTTCATGGAAGTCGTTAGTGCGATCGCGGATCTTGTAGAAGGTTCCCGTGTATTATACGAAATCCCCAGAGAGTTAATTCGGCAGTCACCGTCTGCCGAATCCAAGCGTAATTATTTAGACTATGGCTTGGTGTTCACCGGCGGCAGGCTGCTGTACCAGATAACCAAGGATGGCTGTAGCGATGCCGCCGATAGTGCCGACGACACCGTGGTTAATCACCCCAGCGTTGCCTAGCAACAATGAACCACTAGCGATTAAGCCAAAAATTGTAGAAAGCGTGTTCAGAGTCGATTTAGACATTTGATTACTCCTCGTTAATGTGTTCGTAGTATTCCCGGATTTTGAAATCAGAATCGCGCTGTAAAAAAGTCTGAATATTTGAAGACATTAACATTAGCGAATTGTGACTGAAGATAAGTGGATTAGCTCCGACCCTTGGACAAAAAAACTGGTTGTCCGTTTTCGGGTGAAAGGATTTTCCAAACAATTCTTTATCAGCACCGGGCTGAAGGATACCAAGCGCAACCGTGAGATTGTCAGATCCAAAAGGGACGCGAGCTCGCCACAGATATCTGCCTGGGACGCTTTGACCCAACGCTTAATAGCTAACAGTTCAGGGCAACTAAAAGGCATACCTTCGCTACCTGGGCAATTACCAGCGGCATCACCTTGGATAAAGTTACGCTCTGGATTGGTGACACTGTTCAGACCGTCTTGCAACACTACTGTCATCCAGAAGTGGTTAACGCCGAATCCCCCGATTTTTAGCTGCTACTCATTTGCTACTTAAAAATTACTTCTAAGTCAATTCCAGCCCACCTTGATAGCCAGTGACAATGCGGCCACCATCCTTGAGGATGTGGATTTCTATCTGGTCGCTAGCCCAAGTAATCTGGTCTTGAAAAGCCGGGTTTAACACCCGAACCCGTTGATTACTAGAAGAAACTGGAGAATTGGGAGAATTAATTGCCAAAGATTCTACAAAAGGCCCGTCAATCAGAATATCGAGTTGTTCTAACAATGCTTGGGAACCTGGCGGCGCGGATTGGGACTGTAGCTGCTTAAGAGTGAACCCAGAAAAAGACATTACATTTAAACCAGCAGCTTTTACCTTGCGGGCTAAAGATGCCAGTGCAGTTGCTTGCCAAAATGGTTCTCCACCTGAGAATGTTACACCTGTGTTACGGGGATTACTGAGAATATTATCTGCAAGAGTATCAACAGCTATCAATTGGTTAGCCTCAAAAGACCAGGAGTTAGTATTAAAGCAGCCAGGACATTCACGCAGACAACCTTGTACCCAGACGACTGCACGACAACCAGGGCCATTAACTTCTGAGTGATCGACGTAACCCATAATATTGAGATAGTCTGGGGGAATTTCTATGAGTGCTAGCGATGGGTCAGTTGGTTTAATTTCCATCTCTTTAACTCCTTTTAGCCGTTAACTGTTAAATATAGCGAATCTCCAGTTAGATAACCGTGACAATGGTTATATAACTGGAGATTTAATTGATGATTAATCTCTCAAAAACTTTTGGCGGTTTGGAAAAGTCCGCTTTAACTTACTAGATTGAATCCCCAGCGAGTTACTCACTCACATAATTTCTAATTGACAAAAGTAAGATTATCTTAACCTCTCACCAATGGGTGCGTATTGTGGTGGCGACAGGGGAGCCTGCCGCTGGAGCATATTGTGGGTTGTCGATTGCGTCGTTTGCCATCTAAAAGTCTTTGATCAGAATTTACCGTTGTCATTTTGCCAGGTCTCTCGCGGCGGAATGATCTCGATCGCTTCCCAATGCTCCGCGATTGCGTTGCTCTCCAGCCGATAGAGATCATAGAACGCCGCTGGCTGTCGCGTTTGGCCCTGCTTGCCCGTCGTACCTTCGCTGATTGCTAGTACCAGATTACCTTCACCAAGGATCTTATGCAGGCGGATGTATTCAGGCCCGGTTTTATCTCGAACGGCTGCACGCAGAACTTCGAGCAGCGCGTCTAATCCATCTCCGTAGAGTGGGCTGTGCTGGATTAGCTCGTTACCTTTGAAGAACACTCCAGCTTTCTCAATCTGTTGTGTGATCAGAATCTCGATTGTGAACTGTTCTATTAAAGCCTTGTTATCGTCCGTTCGCTCAATATCAGTGACCTCACTGGCTCCATCGGTCATCGTCCGCCCGCTGGTATTCGGGCTGCTGGGTTTAGCCTGCAGATTGTCCCAGTGCTCGACGATCCTGTCATTTTCCCAGCGGTGTATCTCGAAGCCGACCATTCTTCCCCAATCGCCCAGCTCATAGTCGGCGTGCGCGACACTAAAGTCGCCATCCTCGAAAGCGCGCAGTACGTCCACCTTAGTGCGGTCTGCTGGAAGTGCATCCATGAAAGCTAGAATGGCACCAAGACCGTCTGCAAGGTTGACATTATGCTGAATGTATTTTCGCGAGTCAAAGTAGGATATTGGATATTTTGCGCGAGTCTCTAGACTCTTTTGAATCTCTACGGTCCGCTCTTTCTTGCTTTTTGACATATCTGATTTTCTCCTGATACATTGCCTGACGGCGTTTATTTACACGAATTTTGACTGCGGGTGGCTCACTGTAGCTGGGGCAACGCAGAGAGAGCGTTGTACTGCCATTTCGGCTCATGAAGACGGCAGCGGATCAGCCAAACTCCGTCAACGCCCACCCAGAAATACCTCCTGATAATAATCTTGCAGAATGAACACTACGATTAGCTGTCACAAAAAGAAAAGTTAGTGGCGGTTCCCGTTCAATGGAGCGGTTCCAACATACTGCTAATTTATTAACTGTTATCCAAACCTGTCGTCGCCAAGGACGTTCTGTTATTTAATTTTTTGAGCAAGCAATAAAAGCGATAGCCAACCCTGATTTATATACTCCATCTTTGATACCTCAATTTTCGACCTGAATCCTTACGAAAACATCACCTTATGACTACCCGACATTTGTACGAGGCGGAATAACCCCAAGCGATTGGACATTCTAGGATGCCAACCCCACTCACCTTGCCTCTTGGGACTCTTTCCCAGTCTTCAGACTGGGAACAAGGTTACACAAGCCTTTCGGCTTTTCTTAGTACCATTCAAATCAGAAATCTTTTGGCGATCGCACCACTAATATCATTGGGTACATCTACACGACCTAGAGCAGTTTGCAACGCGATCGCTTTGTTCATTTCTGGATTTTCACGTACTGCACCACCCCGAAAATCAGTTTTGCTCGCGCCTGGGGCGATCGCATTCACTGCAATCGTGTCTTTGTCCATTTGAAAGGGATTTAATTGGTGATTGATAAGGCTCTTATTCGCCGCTCACGCGCAACACGATTTTGCCTAGATAATGCTTTTTCATCGCTGACTGCGCTTGTGCAGCTTCTTCGAGCAAAAACGTCTGCGCAATGGGAACTTGAAACTCACCGATGCTCACCAATCGGTTGAGTTGGTCGAACAACATCGGGTCGGCGAAGCCATTTGCCTTCTTGAGTTCCACACCGTCGGGCGCTTTGGGTTCGGGCATCACGCCATTAGGAAAAGTGATGATTCCGCCCTGTCGCACCAAACTCAGCGTGGATTGAACGTCATCGCCGCCCACTAGCACCAACGCGGTATCGAAGCCGTCAGGTGCAAAGGCACGGGCGCGTTGTGCAAGCTCGCAATCGCTTAACTCTGGATTGTTCAGTACAATAATGCGGGCATCAACAAATTCAGTACAGATTGCTACGGTGGCACCAACTCCGTTCATGTGCGGCATTCGTAAGTCCATTAAGGTGACATTGGGCTTTAGCTGTCGATATTGGTCGATCGCTTCCTGCCCATTCCCCGCTTGACCCACCACCGTCATCTCCGGCTCATTTTCGATCATCGCAGCGAGTCCTTACCGGACAATTGAGTGATCATCAACAATCAAAACACGGATTGCTGCGGACTGACTTATATTGCTATCTCCCGATTCACAGATACGACCACTTCTGTTCCCTGTCCCGGTTGACTCTCAATTGAGAGTTGTGCTCTAATGCGCAACTGTTCGTAGGTCATAGATGCTACCCAACTCTAACCTACTTGTCCCACGCATTTGGGACTTTTGCAAGAGGTCTAATATTCCAATGTCATCAACAATTGGTCTTCCAAGCAAAGCTTACCTGGTCGTCCTGTTTTTTGTTTTGTCTGCTTTAGTGATCGCATTACCTCTAACATCTGGTTGAAAGTTTCCGGACGTACACCACACAAGCGTTTAAAGTCTTCTGGCTTTAGGCTCTTTACTTGTTCATAGGTCATAGATGCTACCCAACTCTAACTTACTTGTCTCACGCATCTAGGACTTTTGCAAGAGGTCTAATTTATATCTACTATTTACATCACCAAACAAGACATATCATTCCAAATGAAACACCATTATTTAAAGGTGTTTCATCAACAAAATCAACGTATTTGTCTTCCCATTCGTAATCTCAGTCAGTTCATCATCTTTGGTAATATAAGTTTACCAAAACAAGTCATTCAAATCGCTTATTCACATCAGATTCCCGTCTTGTATCTAAAATCATCCCCAGCGATCGCTCAAACAGTTTGCTGGAGATTTTTATTTTATCTCTGATTTAACCCCCATCTTGCAGTAGCACTACTCACAGCTTTATCCCCACCTGGGGATGAAAACAAGATAAAATAGAGAAACTGTGGCTCAAATGATACTATGCCTCGACGCTCTCAAAAAAAGCCAAATATCGCTTCATCTCCGCTTACATGGCCGCCGGACACAGAGTTAATCGGCTTGGAATTTGAGTTAGTCCCTGCAAAAGATTGTGACCTCTTCCCTCAGTATACTATTGGACTCCACGCCTGGTTTCTTGAGCAAGTGCGTTCCACAGACTCAGAACTTTCTGCTTACCTTCATGATGGAGAGTCAGAGAAACCGTTTACTATCTCAGCTTTAAATGGAGAGATTACCAGTAGCGGCAGACAAATACAATTATTTGCAAACACCTCCTATCGTTGGTATGTCGCAGCTTTATCTCATCGAGTGCAACAGTGGATGGCGCAATGGGTAGAAAATTTGCCAGAGGTGCTGGAATTAAAAAATGCCCCTTTGCAGATTCGTTCTGTCAAAATTGCCCATCCTCCCACAACTTATACCCAACTGCTAGAATCTGAGCTTAATGAGACTTTCGCTCTGAAATTTCTCAGTCCTACAAGTTTTCGCCGTAAAGGTCATCACTTCCCCTTACCAGTACCAGTGAATGTATTTCATAGCTACCTGCGGCGCTGGAATGACTTTTCGGCGATGTCTGTTGACCAGGATGCTTTTCTGGCTTGGGTAGATGATTATATATTGATTACGCGTTGCCAATTAACAACCGCGAAGGTATTGGCGGGGAAGAAAGGCGCAGTCACAGGATTCACTGGGGCGATTGAGTTGAGTTTAGCTAAAGACGCAGCCAAACAGCCAGAATTTGGGCAGTTATTTTCGGCTTTAGGGAAACTTGCACCATACTGCGGTACTGGTCACAAAACTACATTTGGCTTGGGACAAACACGTTTGGGGTGGTCATCTCAAGTTGTCCAAGATATACCTGATGTGCAAACTGTCTTGGCGAAACGCATTGAAGATTTAACAGAGATTTTTAAAGCGCGACGCAAGCGAACGGGTGGCGATCGCGCGGATGAAATAGCCTCAAAATGGGCGACAATCTTAGCGCGGCGGGAAATGGGCGAGTCGTTGCAGGTGGTGGCAGAAGATTTAGAGATGCCTTATGAAACAGTGAAGACTTATGTCAAGTTGGCACGACGCGCTTTGCAGAGTGAGGAGTAGTTTGGTATACTTTTTGTTTAATAAATCGGAACCTTGAAAAATCAATATTGTGTCTCATAATGAAATTTAAAGTGTTGGTTTTTACCCTACACACGCAAATTTTTCGCGGGGGTATACCAATGCTTGAAACCCTGATGATTTCGTTGACCCCCGCTAATCGCTTACTGTGTATGGCTTTGAGATGTCTATAGTGGGGACTTTGTGTCAGTAAAGTATGCTTATTGACAGCAAAATCAGACCCCCCGCTAAAATGGCACTTTCAAACCCAGTCATAGCAAATGTTCTAGAAGGGTAGGGTTTTCAATTCATTACCCCTCACGGGGATGGAAACTTCATATGAAAATACTCTGCTGGTAGATTCCTATCAAAAATTGTTTTCAATTCATTACCCCTCACGGGGATGGAAACTCATTAGGCGTATCTTTTGATAGACCTAACAGAAAAGTTTTCAATTCATTACCCCTCACGGGGATGGAAACTATCCGAACAGCATTCCTTTGATGAAGTTACCGTCGGGAGTTTTCAATTCATTACCCCGAAAGGGGATGGAAACTCTAGAGCAAAACAATATTCAGTTATCACCTTTACAAGTTTTCAATTCATTACCCCGAAAGGGGATGGAAACAGTCTATTAAAAAGAGGCACTATTGTTCTGTTGTAGAAGTTTTCAATTCATTACCCCGAAAGGGGATGGAAACTCTAGAGCAAAACAATATTCAGTTATCACCTTTACAAGTTTTCAATTCATTACCCCGAA
>NZ_JBALDE010000003.1:0-6234 GCF_036917515.1 Nostoc sp.
TTAGGTTTTTGATTGGCTAAAAACCTTGAAATTACGTTAACTTTTGGTCACGCTATGGTTCACAGTTTGGTCATACAAGGAGTAAAATCACACAAAATCACTCTTGTTACTAAAACCTGTTCCAGCAATTGAAGCGATGCCTACGGCAACCCGAAGCGGGAACGCACTAAAGATAGTTTTATCTAGGACAATTTTATCACCTTGGGAACTGTTGAAATCAGCGATCGCATCTACACCAGCAGTCAAGTCAAAGGCTGCATCAGTGTTGTAAACGAAACAGTCCGCGCCAGCACCGCCGACAAGAGTATCATTGCCAGCACCGCCGACGAGAGTATCATTACCAGCACCGCCTCGCAATAGATCGTTGCCACTCAAGCCGTAGATAATGTCATTACCCGCTTGAGCATTAATCACATCGTTGGAGTTTTCAAAACCTGTGATGCTGTTATTCAGGTCATTAAGGAATGTGACTGTGTTTTTGTTAAACACGCTAGTTTGAGTAGAGTTGGCATCGAAGACATCAAAGCTGTCAGCAATGTTGGTTTGCCCATCAAATAGGATATTGCCAATTGCAGGTGTTGCTCCAGAAGCTGGCAGATTATCGAGGCTTTCTAATTTGAAGTTTTGCAGAGTAACTTTGGTATTATCAACATTTTCAAAGGTAACTTCTAAGTTGTTAGCATTTTGAGTTAATTGCAGATTTTCGGCAGTTAAACCCGAACCGATAAATTGTAAGCTATCTAAGGAAGCGATCGCTGCTGCCGACGGCTTTGAGCTTTTACCAATGCCACCAAAATCGGTGATGGTGTCATTGCCATCACCAGGGCGAAATACAAATTTATCTTGACGGCTGTTGCCCGTCAGGGTATCATCACCAGGAGTTACGGTCGAGTTAAGGGTGTCGTCACTGTTTATATTCGTCCTCCCAAACACCACATAGCTTTGCCCAGCAGCATTTTTGCCGTTGGGGTCAGCCCCATATGCCCCAATAATCAGGTCGTCAATGCCATCGCCGTTGATGTCCCCCGCATTGCTGACTGACTTCCCTGATAAGTCATTTGCTGCTATACCGTTGATTATGAAGCCATTAGTGCCATTCAAATCAGACAGGTTAAGGGTGCCGCTACTGCCCAGATTCGTTCCCCCAAACACTACGTAGCTTTGCCCAGCAGTTTGTTTGCCGTTGGCGGTGGCATTATATTCCCCAATAATCAGGTCGTCGATGCCATCACCGTTGATGTCCCCCGCTTTGCTGACTGAGTAGCTTGAAGACTCACCTTTTGCAATGACGTTAATTAAAAAGCCATTAGTGCCATTCAAATCAGAGAGGTTGAGGGTGCCGCCACTGCCGACATTGGTTCCCCCAAATACTATATAGCTTTGCCCAACAAAATCTTTGCCGTTGCGGGAAGCATATTTTGACGAAATAATCAGGTCGTCAATACCATCGTTATTGATGTCCCCTGCATCGCTGACAAAGGAGCCTGAGTTGCTATCTTCTGCAATGCCGTTAATTATAAAGCCATTATTACCATTCAAATCAGAGAGGTTGAGGGTGCCGCCACTGCCGACATTGGTTCCCCCAAACACTACATAGCTTTGCCCAGAATCATAATTATAACTCTCGGGGTAGAACTTTCGTGCCCCAATAATCAGGTCGTCAATGCCATCGTTGTTGATGTCCCCTGCATTGCTGACTGAGTAGCCTAAGTGGCCATATTCTGCAATGCCGTTAATCGCAAAGCCGTTAGTGCCATCTAGGGAAGAGACGTCGAGGGTACCGCCACTGCCCAGATTTGTTCTCCCAAACACTACATAGCTTTGCCCAGCATCATATTTGCCGTTGGGGGAGGTAAGAATTGCTCCAATAATCAGGTCGTCAATGCCATCGTTGTTGATGTCCCCCGCATTGCTGACTGAGGAGGCTGAGTAGTCAATTCCTGTAATGCCGTTAATGAAAAAGCCATTAGTACCATCCAGAGAAGAGAGGTTGAGAGTGTCGTCACTGCCCAGATTCGTCCCCCCAAACACCACATAGGTTTGCCCAAGATAAAATTTGCCATCCTTGGTACTTGGTCCCCAAATAATCAGGTCGTCAATGCCATCGTCGTTGATATCCCCCGCATTGCTGACTGAGCCGTTTAAGAATACACCTTCTACGCCGTTAATCAAAAAGCCATTAGTGCGATTCAAATCAGAGAGGTTAAAGGTGCCGCCACTGCCCAGATTCGTCCCCCCAAACACCACATAGATTTGCCAAGGAGAATCTTCGTCGTAGGAGTGGAGACCAGGTGCGCCAATAATCAGGTCGTCAATGCCATCGTTGTTGATGTCCCCTGCATTGCTGACTAAATAGCCTGAAGAGTCACCTGCTGCAATGCCGTTAATTATAAAGCCATTTGTGCCATTCAAGTCAGAGAGGTTAAAGAAAGGGTCAGCACCCGCACTACCGACAAGGGTATCATTGCCTGCACCACCGATAAGGGTATCATTACCTGCACCACCTCTCAAAAGGTCATTGCCACTTTTGCCGTCGATGATGTCGTCACCCCCCTGACCATTAACCACATCATTAGAGTTGTCAAAACCCGTGATGTTATTGTTGAGGTCATTGAGGAAAGTTACCGTGTTCTTGTTGAATAGCGTAGTTTGAGTGGAGTTAGCATCGAAGACATCAAAGCTGTCGGCGATGTTGGTTTGCCCATCAAATAGAATATTGCCAAGTGCAGTTTGTGAACCGCTTTCTGTGAGGTTATCCAGGTTTTCTAGTTTAAAGTTTTGCAAAGTGACTTTGGTAAAAGCCGCTTTTTCAAAAGTCACTTCTAAATTGTTACCATTTTGAGTTAATTGCAGATTTTGGGCAGTTAAACCCGAACCTTTAAATTGTAAGGTGTCAACATTGGCAATCACCGCCGATGTTGGGGTTGTGCCTTTACCAATGCCACCAAAATCGGCGATAGTATCATCGCCATCGCCAAGGCGAAACAAAAATTTATCTTGACCGCCATTGCCTTTTATGGTGTCGTCACCAGTCAACCCATTGATGATGTTGTTGCTAGGTGTGCCAAATAAGTTATCTGCATCAGCAGTTCCAGTCAGGTTGGGAGAAGTATTGCTACTGGCAATATTTCTCCCCCCAAATACCACATAGCTTTGCCCAGCAACTTCTTTGCCGTTGGGATCGGCATAAGGTGCGCCAATAATCAGGTCGTCAATGCCATCGTTGTTGATGTCCCCCGCATTGCTGACTGATTTGCCAGAGAGGTCATTTGCTGCAATGCCGTTAATTATAAAGCCATTATTGCCATTCAAGAAGGCGAGGTTAAAGATGCCGCCACTGCCCAGATTGGTTCCCCCATACACCACATAGCTTTGCCCAGCATCACGGATGCCGTTGGGGTTGGCAGCCGGTGCGCCAATAATCAGGTCGTCAATGCCATCGTTGTTGATATCCTCTGCATTCCTGACTGAGATGCCCTCCGAGTCGTCACCTATCGCAATGCCGTTAATCAAAAAGCCATTAGTGCCATCCAGAGAAGAAAGGTTAAGGCTGCCGCCACTGCCCAGATTCCTTTTCCCAAACACCACATAGCTTTGCCAAGGATAATTTCTGCTGTAGGGGTAGGGATTACGTGCGCCAATAATCAGGTCGTCAATGCCATCATTATTGATGTCCCCCGCATTGTTGACAAAATCGCCTAACAAGTCATTTTCTGCAATGCCATTAATCAAAAAGCCATTAGTGCCATCCAGAGAAGAGAGGTTGAGGGTGTCGCCACTGCCTAGATTGGTTCTCCCAAACACCACATAGGTTTGCCCAGCACGATAGTTGCCGTTGGGCTTGGCAATCGGTGCGCCAATAATCAGGTCGTCAATGCCATCGTTGTTGATGTCCCCCGCATTGCTGACTGAATAACCTAAAAAGTCATTTTCTGCAATGCTCTTAATCAAAAAGCCATTAGTGCCATCCAGAGAAGAGAGATTAAGGGTGCCGCCACTGCCCAAATTCGTCCTTCCAAACACCACATAGCTTTGCCCAATAGGATTGTTGCCGTTAGGGTCGGTATATACCGACCCAATAATCAGGTCGTCAATGCCATCGTTGTTGATGTCCCCCGCATTGCTGACTGAATAGCTTGAGGAGTAGGTATTTTCTACTGCAATGCCGTTAATTATAAAGCCATTAGTGCCATCCAGAGAAGAGAGGTTGAGGCTGCCGCCACTGCCGACATTGGTTCTCCCAAACACTACATAGCTTTGCCCAGCATTATTTTTGTCATAAGGGTAGGTATTACTTGTCCCAATAATCAGGTCGTCAATGCCATCGTTGTTGATGTCCCCCGCATTGCTGACTGAATAGCTTGATTGGTCAGATTGTGCAATGCCCTTAATCAAAAAGCCATTAGTGCCATCCAGAGAAGAGAGGTTGAGGCTGCCGCCACTGCCCAGATTCGTCTTCCCAAACACCACATAGCTTTGCCCAATACGATTGTTGCCGTTGGGTCTGGAAGCCGATGCGCCAATAATCAGGTCGTCAATGCCATCGTTGTTGATGTCTCCCGCATTGCTGACTGAATAGCCTAGCTGGTCATATTCTGCAATGCCGTTAATTATAAAGCCATTAGTGCCATTCAAAGCAGAGAGGTTCAGCAGGTTGAATGATGAACTAACCATGATTTTCTCCTGTGTTTATTTCTGATCAGTCAGCGAGTGAACTTTGAGGTTCTACATCTTCTTAAGTTGACACCAATGGGCAGTGCCGTGCCCTACACTCCTCGGTATAAAGCTGTACCACATCGGAATGGGAACGGCTATATCTAATTTTAATTACAGTTTGAGCATTCCTAACTACAGAAGAAGCTGTGTTAACTACAGATTGAACATTCATAATCACAGAAGAAGCTGTGTTAACTACAGATTGAGCATTCCTAACTACAGAAGAAGCTGTGTTAACTACAGCTTGAGCATTCATAATTACAGAAGAAGCTGTAGTTAATACAGCTTAAGGATTACTTATCATATAAAGAAGATTTATAATTAATGCTGAAGTTGTATTAACTAAGGCTTCAAGATTTCTCAGTTAAGCATTTTTAATTTAGAATTGGGTTTTGGAAAAAGGATAAGGGTTATAAGATTTTTCTTTCCCTTTCCTCTTCCCCAAAACCCGAGAAGTATTGGGTTTCTAGTTTATTTATTCTGACTTTTGATTCTGAATTATGCTGCATCTTGTTTCCATGCTCTGCATGAAAACGAAATCAGAAGATTATTTCACTTTGGCAGGGCTACTTCTAGCTAATAAATAACTATCTGAGGTTGCTCAATTGTACCATCAGGCATGATAGTATCTCGCAACTTCGCATAAATCAAATTTGTCTTCCAAAGGTTTGCCTTATTCAAGTTTGCTTTAGTTAAATTTGCCCATGTCAAGTCTGCACCGGTTAAGTTAGCCTCAGTCAAATTAGCTTCTAGTAATTTTGCTCCACATAGCTTGGCTTGTGTGAGATTTGCAAAACTTAAGTTAGCTTCAATCAGCGATGCTTCAATTAATTTGGCTTCACTTAAGTCTGCTTCTCTCAAATCCACATCACATAAAGAAGCACCCCAAAGATTACTACCTATGAATTTCACTCGCCATAAGAATGTTCCACACAAATTTGCTTGTGTTAAATCAGCATTAGTCAAATTGGCTTCACATAATGATGCTTCATACAAATTAGCTTCACGTAAGCTAGCTTGCATCAAATTTGCGCCACTTAAATTAGCACGAGTCAGAACACAGCCAGACAAATTTGCATCACGCAAATCTGCTCCAATTAAATTAATACCACTTAAATCAATTCCTTTCAGGTCGATTCCTCTCAAGTCACATCCACTGAAATCCCGACGCTGAAAATATTTATTTGTGATTTGACTTAAAATAAATTCCTGCTGTTGAGCATAATTTTTCATGGTATTCACCTCTGGGTGTAATTGATCTCAAAGGTTGAGTGTGGTAGTTACCGTATATTGAGAGTACACCGCAAACGGAGATTAGCTCAGTAAATAATCAAAATAAATTAATAAAAAATCGGCAATCACTTGAAAATTCGTTTTTTCAGTGGTTTTTAAAACAAAAAATGCTGACATAAGTCAGGAAATATTTATATAGCGGTTCTCAGTTGGGTGCAATATAGTAACAGCAGTGGGTGAACCATCCAATAATGTCTTTTTTAGTTACCGCATTCAGAGCATTTG
>NZ_JBALDE010000004.1:0-18373 GCF_036917515.1 Nostoc sp.
ATCACAGGAGTAAGGTTTCATTCTACAGGCACTTAGACGTTGATATACTCCATCATCCCATACTGTATTGCACTCAAGCAGGAACTGCTATATTAAACTATCAATTAGTCGCAGCGCATCAGCTACCCCTGAGTAGCGGTGCAGTTGAGAGTTTAATTCGTCAAGCTGTTAACTTACGCATGAAAGGGAACAGTAAATTTTGGCTTCAAGATAACGCAGAGATTATGTTACATCTGCGATGTCAATTAATAACCGGCAGTTAGGACAATTTTTGTAACTCTATTTTCGATTCTTTCCTTAATCCCAGCAGTGCTTAAATATTTTATACATTTTACTGAAAGCTATGTTTTCGCGATCGCGTCCTCTGGAGTGGAGCATCGTCACTCGTTTTTGCCCGACTTCAGAAAATCGCGTTCCTCCCTCATAGCTTCACTTAACTGTGTGTACAACTCGTAATCCTTACTCAAACGCCGAAATCGATTCAGCCAGCCGAATGTGCGTTCTACAATCCATCGTTTCGGCAATCGCTCAAATGTTTTCGAGTGCCGTTGAATTACCTCAACACAAACCTGTTCGCCGCAAAAAAAAGCTTGACTGCTTGAGCAAAGTTTTCTCCCGAATAGCCTTGATCTACCCAAACGTCTACTGTTCGACGAATTTTAAGTAGTCATAAATTAAAACCTTGGCGACATCATTTGTGGTTATCACCGAAAGCCCCAAGAGATGAAGCGTTTGTTAAAAGCATAAAAAAAATTCAGGTTCCAATTCTACGCCCCAAATAGACCGACCTTGCGAGCGCAGCTTAATTTCTGCACCTTTTTTATGGTGACGTGTACTTAACAGCCGCCGCAATCACTTCGTACTGCAAACGAACAAGCTCAGAGCGTACATCTGCAAGTGTTCTACAAATGGGTGTACCAATTTCTATCTGCGATTGCTGGGCTTCTGGCTCTACCTCAGAGCCAAGTGCTTTCTGGGCTTTTGGCAGAATCTACTCCACACGCTCCCCTCAGTTTTCGTGTCGTCAGATTGATAATTTGATATTCCTCTTCGATGCCAATAGTAAATTCTTCAGTCTGAGATGATATTACGTAGTGTCTCCTTTGCTCAAGCGGCAGGTGCAGTTGGTCAATTTTGGTGAGAATCAAAGTAGAGGCTGCTCAATTCTAAGAGGGAGATATCAGTATTGGGTTGTAGATTAAGAAAGTAGGGATGAATTGGCAGTCGTCGAGGCTGACGGCGTACTTGTGGTGAAGACACAATTTGCTCGATCACACTCAGGTAGCTTTGGGCTGTTGTTTCCCAAGTGTAAATCTTCAGTACTCGCTGGTGACCAGCTTGGGCAAAATGTTGCCACTGTTGTTCATCGCACAGCAACTGCTCTAAGCCCCGCGCAATATCGGCAGGGTCTTCTGGCTCAACAAGTACGCCATATTCGCTATCTCCCTGTTGCAAGCTCTCGCTTGGGCCGCCATTGTGAGTTGCTACTACTGGCAACCCAGCAGCGGCCGCTTCTAAGGGAGCCAACCCAAAGGGTTCATAGAGTGCAGTCAGCGCAAACACCGAGCGGCGTTTAGCCATAAAGCGATAGGTTGCAGCTAGTGACTCTTGCGATTGATCTAATAAACTAAAAGCACTGATCTTGCTCCACAAGTCGTTTTCTTCAATCACCTCCCGGATGGGTGCTAATACCTCTTCGGTCATGTCGTCGCTAGCCTTATTGCGTAGCGGATCGTCTAGCCCCCCTGTCAGCAGAACTAAGTTAGCTCGTTCCTGAAGTGTTTGACTGATTGCAAAAGCTTGCACTAGCCCTAATAGGTTTTTTTTAGCCTCTAATCTACTGGATGCTAAGATAACGGGCAAATCTCGACGGAACTCAGCGATATCCCGTGCTAATCGCTCCTGAATCAGTTGATAGATATCTTCTTCATTTTGGGAACGTCTGTTAGTATCGAAGATTGAGAAATCTACTCCTGGTGGAATCACTGCAAAGTGGCTGTCGTTATTTACGTCCACTGCATCACGATAAACTTGATGAGAGTACTGTTCAAAGCGTTCCTGTTTTGTACTGGTGATATTCATCGCCGAGTAATTCATGCTCAGGCGTTCAGCTAAGATGCGGTATCGAAAATGGAATTGTTCATCTATTTGTGCTAGATTCTTTGGAGTCACCTCCAGTTTGTCCATCTTTTGGGCACCGAGAGAATGAGCAGTAAACGTGAAAGGTATACCTGTCTTCTCCTCAATCAAAACGCCACACAGCCCCCCATCACCGTAGTGGGCAGTCATCGCATCAGGTAACCCACCCTGCTGTTGATAAAATTTCAGGATGTTGGGTACCCAATCACTAATCAAATGAGACCATAAAAATTCTTTAGATAAAAATTCTTTTGGACCTGCTGGTAACCGGATGATGCGGACGTTATCAACGTCTGGATAAGTGTCAAACTCTTCAGAAAACTCTGGCCACTCTGGGTCAATAATTTGGCGGGTGAGAATATCAACTTTGTGACCCTTTTGAGCTATGGCTATGGCGAGTTGCTTGACGTAGATCAGCTGACCCCCAAAATCTGAATGTTCCGTTATATGACTATTACCTAAATCAAAGTTACCTTGAGGGTTGAGAAATCCAATGTGCATCGCCCACTTCCTAATACAGGTTAATTTTTGCGTTTAAACTTCTGCCTGAAGACGGCAGCACGCAAAGCTTGGCGAGCCTCCCCAGCTTCCCAAGACTCAACAGTGCACGCAGTCAGACTGGGCATGAGTGCCATCAAAAAGTAACTTAAACAGCTTGTACAGATCCTTTTGACGCACACCCAACTGATTGGCACATTTTCCTAATTCTTAAGTTAATCACTACTGCTGTTCGCTCACATATACCAAATGACATAAACTGCTTTATCCGAATCGCACTCTCTCTTGTCAAGTTGAAAGCCGTGAAAAATAAGAAGGATTATAGGCTGTAAAGCTATTAAACTGTGGTGTAGGATTCAGTCCATGTTAAAGTATTACGCTCGACTAGTTATTGAACGGATAGAACAATCGGTGGAACAGGTGAGAGAATTACTCAGTACACTAATGAGCGTTGGGGCGTGATGCTGAAGTTCGAGTCGGTAAATCCAGACAGATTTGCTCAATTGGTCACAGATGCTCCCGTAGGGATACAGTGGATGGGGTGAGTTGTACAGTTGAAGGCGATCGCACGGTTTTGTTTAGTTTTAAAAATCAATGATGTTGTAGCCCCACTACCTGGAAAATTTTATCCAATCCATCTTCGATTCTGTAGGGGACTTGCGCTTTCAAACTCTAGTTTTGGGTGGTGATAGTCGTTATTACAATCGCCAAGCCATTTAAATCATTTTGAAAATGGCTGCGGCCAATGGCACTGGGCGCATTAAAGTTGGTCAACAGGGAATTTTGTCTACTCCTGCGACTTCTGCAATTATTCGCAAGTACCAAGCTCTTGGTGGCATCATCTTGTCTGCTAGTGGGACTTAGACAAAAAGTAGCCATAAAAATACCTCAAATGTATATACAGAGAGACTTTGACATCGCTTTACCTAGTTTCTTGATATATCTGGGTTTCAAGCATTTTTTAGCAAGCAGTTGCCGGGGCGATCTCCGTGGAATGCTTCTACTGTTAAAGCTGCTGTCGTTGTAGCGAAGGTTGTTAAACTGCCCAAGCGCCAAATAGTCGCACAACCAGAAACAGTTTCCGAGATTCCAGGTATTGTCATTCTGGAATACGAAGTTGTCGAGTGGTCTGCTACTGAAGGACTCAAAGATACCCACAACGCTTAAGGATCAAGGATGCTTTACCCCATTCCTCATTGCTTTGCGAAAGCGCAGCCCTAGCACTTGTCTCGCCACCGGCTCCAACTTACAAACCATAAGATATAATGTACTCGAAAATAAACGTAGGTATTGGTGTGCGCTTGGAGGTAGTGAGAAAGATATCATGAGCGATCGCTTCAACGAAGAGGTGCGTGCCAATCATGCATCAAATCTACCTGTGGGTAGTTTTATCTTTTTCTTCTGCCTCAAAGTATAGATTTATAACCAAAACTTAAGTTAGTAAATTGGAGGAGTCCACAAAGCAATAAAGACTACCAATGCTTTTTCCAGATCAACTTAACTCAACCTGCTGTCTGAGAGGTTGTTTGAAAAGTGGTTGGCTGTGATTTTAATCACTCCCCTTAATCCCCCCGATGTATTGGGGAGAAACCGAAAAATCCAGTTCCCTCCCCAATACTTGTTGGCTTTTGGTATCCCTCACGTCGTTTTGCCTCGATTTGTCCATTTGCCCGATACTGACGTAGTAGGTTTCTTACAAATGACAAACTCACCTTAAATCTTTGCGCCAACTTGCGTTGAGACCCTTCTTTCGCTTCCCACGCCATAATCACACGCTCACGCAAATCCTTTGAGTAAAATACTGGCATTTATTAATACAATATTATCTCTTGATTCTACTTGAATATGTGGTTCAATTATCTGAAAATTGCTGTAATACATCAATCATGACTTTTCAAACAACCTCTGAGCAAAAAATTGCAAAACTCATTGCCCTAGTTGAGGAATTACGCCAGGATATTCCCAATATCAAAAATCGCTCTGACCCAGAAGCCCAAACGATCAAGTCCCCTACAAATCCACACGCAATTCTAGATGTATTAGAAGAGACTTTAACATCAGAAGCAAGTTTTTCGCAGCAAAAAACAAACACCAATTGAAGAATAATTTACTTGCTCCCGTGGTCTGCCAACCCCAAAAATGTGTTTAGGAGTGCGATAGCCCAAGCACCGACTTGATAGCGATCGCTGCTCTGGATTTGAGCATGGTAGTATTTGGGAGTGTTTATCATGGCGTAAAAGAAGGCAATAGAAGTGTATCCATTATCCTTTCGTTCCGACTGTGGACATAAATCGTATTTCTTTGAGAATACCGTCAGGGATATGGAAAAAATGAGCATCCATAAACGAGTAACTTTAGGAGATGGAGGAAATAACGAACACACAATTGTTTTTTTAAGGGCAAGGCGACAGAGATTATTTGCCCTAAACTCAGAACTTGCACAATCACCGACTCATAGTAACGGTTTTGATTTGCAGTAAACTACTGTTAGCTAAACTACCACCAGCCAATCGCACACCACAGATTTACAAACCCGAAGTAAAGCTAACCCAGACTTGCCACTTCCCCAGATATCCGTTCCATATTGGCTCACCATCAGCAACCCCAATAGCGTTGCCAACTTTTGAAACAAGTTTTTGATAAAAGTCAGCATTTTCTAAGTACTGCCGTATTATATTTGTCAATATAATTATAGTTTTCCATAATCCAAAAACTGAAAAATATGTTGAGATGTCATTTGTGGCTGTTCAATTTGGAGGGTATTACCACAATTTTTCAGCTTGATTAGCCGAGAATGGGCAATATCTTGATGGAATTTTTCTGCATCTTTTGGTGGAAGCATATCATCAGTTTCTCCCCATAAAATCAGTGTTGATTTGTCAACTTGAGCAATTGAATCCGCCAACTCACTATAACCTCCACTTTTGACATAATAAATCATAGCTTCATGCCTACCAATCATTTATTGATGCAGCATTGCATATTGAATAGCTAACAAGATTTTTGGCTCTAAATTAGGTAAAATACTCCTGATATTTAATGCCAAGATGTGTCGTTGACGTAGGTATTCTACAGCCAAAGAATCAAAAGGAGGAAATAAGTACTTGCTCCAAGTAGGGGCACAAGTATAACCCAAACTGTTAATCAATACGAGTGTTTTTACAACTTATGGATAAGTGAGAGTAAAGTCAATCGCAGTAGCATCTCGCATTGATGCACCCACTAGTATGATAGGTTGATTGATTAAAGTTTTCCAAAATTTGTACAGGTGAATTTTGATGGTATTTAGATTGTATTGGATTTCTTTTTGTCTTTGTGTAAAGCAAAACCTAATAAATCTACTGCCCATGTTTCATTTTGAGCAGCAAGTAATGACAACAGCAAACGAAACTTTAGGATAGAACTGTCGAAGCCGTGCAGTAGTAAAATCGGTGTGACTCCCTAACCTTTGTGAATATACGTTGTCAAGATTGGCTGTTGACTAAGGGAAGTTGTCAAGGCAATTCTTTCAATACTTTAAACAAAGATAGTCCATGTGACAGAAATACTGCAAAACCTGGTAGCTCATAAGGCTTTACCATTTCAAACGGTCTTAATGGACGCGGCGCAACCCAGACGTGCATAGACACATCAGGACGATACCGCCACAGTTGTTGAGCGCACTCCGTAGCCGACTCTGGGATACAGCATGAAAACCCCAAACATAGCATCAAAAAGAGGTGTAGAAATGTCAAGTAAAAAAAGAACTAATTGAATCTGTCGTTTGCTAGAGTCAAAAAAATTACTGGTTTTTTAAGATTATGAAGTTGTGTTAGAGGCAAAAAGTTGTTGAGAACGCTAAAAGTACTTCTTGGATTGTTAATTGGCTGCGCGCTCGCATTGGTTTATTATATGCCATCGCTTGCGGCAAAAAGTAGCACAAAATTACCGCAAGCAAAGACGATTGGCAATATAGAGCAAGTTGCTGCTTTTAGTGGTCCAATGTTAACAGGAGTTAGTGTGTCTCAAAGTGGGCGGATTTTTGTTAACTTTCCCCGGTGGGGTGATTCAGTAGACTTTACAGTTGCAGAGATTAAGAATGGTCGTGCAGTAGCCTACCCAAATGCCCAAATCAATCGACCTAACAGCAGCGAACAGTCCAAATCGCTAGTTTCTGTTCAAAGTGTTGTTGTTGATCCACTAGACCGCCTTTGGATTGTGGATACTGGAAGCATAGAATTTGCACCGACCTCCTACGGTGGTCCAAAACTAATTGGTGTTGACCTGAAGCAAAATCGCATTTTTAAGACTATTCTTTTTCCTCAAGAAGTTGCCTTGCCAACGACATATTTGAATGATGTGCGCTTTGACCTGCGGCGGGGTAAATCAGGTATGGCGTTTATTACTGACTCATCTGATAAGGGTGCAAATGGCATCATTGTTGTTGATTTAGCCAGTGGTAAAAGTTGGCGACGGCTCAACGATCATCTTTCTACCAAAGCAGAGCGGAATTTCTTGCCAAGCGTTGAAGGTCAACCTCTGATGAGCCGACCAGCTAACCAACCTCCTAGTTATATCAAGTTAGGTTCGGATGGCATTGCTATCAGTGCAGACGGTTCTCGTCTATTTTATTGCCCACTCGCAAGCCGCAAACTCTACAGTGTTAGTGTTGATGCACTTTCTAATCAACAAATGACTGATGCACAGGTTGCAGCAACAGTCGAAGATCACGGTGATAAGGGTGGGGGTTCTGATGGACTGGAATCGGATGCGAATAACCGAGTATATCTGACGAACTATGAACAAAACGCTATTTTTCGCCGCAATCAGCAGGGAATGATTGAGCCCCTGATTCATGACCCGCGTGTTCTTTGGCCAGATACTCTATCAGTGGCAAAAGATGGTTATCTTTACTTCACAGCTAATCAGCTGCATCGTCAAGCCAGATATCACCAAGGAAAAGACCTGCGCCAGAAACCTTATAGTCTGTTCCGAACTCGAATCGATGCCCAACCAGTTGCTTTGCTGCCAAAATAGCTATTTTTATTTTATCGTTCTCATGCCTCAAAAGTACTGCTTACCATAACTACTGGCTGTATGCTGTTGTGAATTGCTAGGGATGCATCTGTATCCAACAATGCCTATTTACTTGTTTTTTAACAAGACGAAAGCGTTTTATGCAAAGAAAATAGCACAAGGACGATCGTACAAAGTAGACAACTCATCCCATCCACTCCACGCAATCAGGCGCAGATGAAATCAACTGACCAAATTTCTGTGCGTCAACGTCCTCAAACTCTAGCACCACACCCCAGCGCTATCTCTATCGGGAGCAAACTAAGTATGAAGCCCATATCTTACACGCTAAGATCGCTGGATTAAAAACACACCGACTATCAAGAAAATGGCACCTACAGTCCGCAAGGAGCTAATCAGGTATATGGAACCGACTAAGCCAAATTGATCGATGAAGATGGAGGCTAACATTTGACCTGCGACAATCAATCCAATCATCGTTGCTGCACCCAGTACGGGTGCCATAATAATCGTTGCTGAAATAATGATCGCGCCGAGTAATTCCCCAATCTAGAGATACCAAAGAATCTGTATTGCGATGCTAACTGTAGGGAATTTGATGCAAAGCACGAAAGTATAGAGTAGCAGTGCCACCGTTCCTACCATGAAAGAGACAATGGATGCCAGGATGGGATGACCCAGGTTCCGTACCAATTGACTATTAATCCCAGCCTAAGTTGGGAGTTCTGGATGAATAAATAGAGTGATGTCTACGACAAGCCGAGAAAGCGTCTACGCCTGTGGTCGTGACGGAAAGCCGAAAAGCATCGCCACAAACCCTGATGATTTCGTTAACTTTCAAAACTTTTCGGTCTACTGAACTTAGGAAATTGGTTTAATAAATTGCACAAGCACGAGTCAGTCAAGTCAACTGTTCCTATGGCATTGAATTAACTATGAAACCCAACCAAGCGATATGTCGCTATTAAGGATGCCCTAATTGGTACTTTGCTAAAAATATTCAAAAACTTATTAATCAGCTATTTGAAGAAGTTTTACTTAGTTTCAACTTTTACAACTGCTGACATTCCCGGAGTAAATCGAGATTCGTAACCTTGAATACTTGAGCGATCAAACAGAATCTTGACGGGAATTTCATGTAGTGAATTACTAGAAGCTGAATTGGTTGTCAGATTATCTTGTGGCATAAAAGCGATACTATCTACCTTGCCTTGAAACTGCCGATTAGCAAAGGCTGAAACTGTAATTTTTACCTTTTGCTCTGGCTGTATTTTTTCTAACTGCTTTTCGGGAAAATAGGCAATAATCCAAGGATGTGGTTGTATTATTGATAAAAGAGTTTGCCCTGGAAGAACCTGCTGTCCTACCTGTACATTTTTATTCCCAATTACTCCACCAGTCAAAGTCGCAATATTAGTATAGTTCAACTCCAGTTGTGCTTTTGTTACCTCTAGCTGCTTTTGAGCAAAAGTAGCGTTAGCTACCTTATATTGTTGCTCATTTATCTTCTTTTGCTGATTTAGGATTTGTAGTTGTAAAGTTCTTTTTTTTCTGAAAGCTTGTTGTTGTATTTGAGCTTTTTTATTTTCAGGAACTGGTTGTGGTGATGGAATCTCAATAGCAATTTTGGGAATTTTCTCTTGTGCTAATGCTGCTTGCTGTTTAGCTAATTCTAAAGATGCTTTTGCCCGTGCCAAAGATAATTGATAGTTGCTTTTATCAAGTTTCACTAATACCATGCCTGGAGATACCATTTGATTATCATTGAATCTAATTTCAGTGACTATTCCTGATACACGACTAATCACAGGGTTAATCTCTGCGCTAACATAAGCATTATCAGTTTCTAGATATTTTTGCATATATTGCCATTGCTCATAAGCATAATTAGCTATATAAGCTGCAATTACACTAAACAACACTCCCAATCCTGTAAGTAATAGCAGATGCCGAACCCAAGGAGGTGATAATCTTTCCTTAAAAGCATTGTTTGATTCACTAGAAGTGTTAGTTGGCTCCTGTTGTGGCACAACGGGAGTCTTTTGTTCTGATAATCTAGTAACTTGTTGGGACTGTTGAAAAAAATTTTTAAGTTTCATCAGTGATATTTATCTAATTCCAGATTTCAGTATAAATATTGGCACTACTAAAGAGTCTGTTTACAGAATACGGCAAATATTACTTAAATGCATAATTGCTCTTAAGAAAGCTTCATCCTCAGCTTCAGAACACCTCAAATTGGCGCTGCCAAAGTTGCGATCGCCTATCTCGTAATCTTTACTCAGAAACGATTTCAAGCTTTTTTCGCGGCTAATGATTTTAGTACAGTCCCAAACGCATAAATCTAGGTTTTATAAGGCTTTGAGAGATGTGGTGAGAAATCCGGGATTCGTATCGACGTTTTGCCCATCAGGATTGTTGGCTTGCTCATATGCACCAAAATCCCTGAGTCTTGTCCAGCAACCGTCATCTTCAAAACTATTGATCGCAATCAACTGACTAACATCAGGCACTTGGAGCACAGGGTATCTCGATTCGCTGGATCGCTAGCAAGACCGATAATCGCATAAGCATTTCCATCAGCATCAAACTCAATATCACTGACCCCGATTGTATCGGTTCCATTCAGCAATGCAAGTGAGGGGAGTCCAGTGACGACTCGTTCCGCATCTTTGTTTTGAATGAGAGTAATCGCCCCCGTTGCGACATAGAACAGAGATGCGCCCGTTCCGCCTGGAGTAAACTCCAGTTCCGCCACATCCAGTTTCAGCAATATACAGTGCCCCATCAGGACCAAAACTCAGCTTACGCGGACTGTCTAGACCGGATGCCATGACCTCAATTTTCGATACCTGTGGTATTTCCACTGTTTGAGACATGATCTTCTTCGTTTCTAATTCAGGTTAAGAATTCGATGCTATGCTTCGGCGCTGCTGCTAAAGAAGGCGATCGCCTGCTTAAAAATTGTGTTTCCGATCCCGATTTCAGGCATATTTTGAGTACTATTGCTGATTGACAAACGGTATCCAATCTTAATCTCTTACCGAAGAGGCAGACGAAAAAGGGCAGGGAGCTTTCTTGAGCAAGCCCTTCCCTTCTGCGTGGAGCTCGATCGGGGGTATGAAGCTCTGTCCTTCTTTGTCTGCTTGGCTGGTGTGGAGTACAAGCTCCGTCTCAGCCTCTCCCCCCTGCTCCCCTGTGTCTTTTGACGAATAGTGCTTAAAGCAACACGATTGACAAAGATCGTTTGCTACTAGAAAGTATTCGTGACAGAACCCGCTTACACAGGTTCCATGTATAAGCGTGCCCACTCAATCTGATCCGCTTGGATGCCAAGAATGGTCGCTCCGCGCATCCCAAACCGTGTGCCATCACAACGGGTACCAAACCAGTACCACTCAGCCCAGGCTGTATCACCCTCAACTGCCGAACGGAGTAACTCGGAGTGAAAGTCTGGGATGTCGTCAAACATGGTAGACCAATTCTTACGGACATGCTCAACTCCGTGTACAGCCTTCTCAGGATGGGCTGGTTGTTCACCCTGAAAGTTAGATGTAAAACAGGCTAAAAACGCTTCCAGGTCATGCGCGTTCTGTGCTTGTTGCAGTCGCTTTACGACAATGCTTTGGCCGGATTTCATGATTTCTCCTTTGAGTATGATGACAAAGTAAGCCGCGCCTAAGTGAATACCTAAGCCCAGGAGTTGTCCCCCTGATTTATGCGTCTACTTAGTTGTGATCGCTGGCGCGTTCGATCAGTGCGTTTGAGGGTAGGCTCGGATCGAGTGCCTTACGCGCACTTTCAACGCCTACAACGGGTAACTTACTAGGATCGAGCAAGCCGAGTTGAACCAATACACTCGCCTGATCCCAGTAGATGTGTTCGTGGGCCAGTTTGTCGTCACGGAACTGAACGATCGCTACCACTGCCACTTCAACCCGTTTGCCTGTCGGAGCAATGCCAGGTAGCATCCAGTCCATTCGGATGGTATGAGTGAACTTAACCATCATTTCATCGACAAGCCGATCGGTTCCAATCGTGCGCGAGATTGGGGTCAGCTCCATGTCCGGCGGCATGTGTGAAATGAAGTATTTGGAATAAAACTCGTGCAGTGCTGGTTTCCCTACTCCCCCAGTCATTACCGGAATGTCGTTAACGTAAGCATCCTCAACCATCGTGGCGAGTGTATCTTCAGTGTTGTGAGTGTCAAACTCGTGCCGCAGATGTTCTTCCCAGAGTTCTTGCAAAAACTCCTGGGCTGGTGTCAGGTTGGCGATCGCTTTTCCATTTGCTTGTTCGTCCACGTTTTGCTGTTTGACCATGTTGGTGTACTCCTGGTTCTATCTATTTAAAGTGTATTGAGTTTCAATTGCTTTCTCATTACGTCTAAGTCCTTGTGTAGAAAAGCGTAACAACTAGTGAGATGAGCCATGCTCTAATTCACACGATGAATTCGATGCCGTACTTGGGTGCTGCTGCCAAAATTCGCTCGACCGCTTCCGGAGTGGCTGGGCGTGATGGCGCGTCCGGGTCGTCTACTGGAACACCGACTTCGGCAAAGAATTTCTCAATTCCCGCAGGCATATACCAGACCAACATCTTGGCGCGTTGGTTAGTGATGTTCTTAAAGGTATGCAGATGTCCCTTCGGCGAATAGAGAAAGGTTCCAGGAGTAGCAATCACCGTTTGATCGCCGAGTTGAAATTCTAGTTCGCCCTCTTGGATATAGAACGCTTCATCTTCTCGGTGGTGAATATGTGGCGGCGGTCCAATTTCAGGATCAACTCGCAACTCGACGAGTGTGTATTGCCCATTGGTGTCTTCGCTCACTGCCTTGAATGTGAAAATATCTCCCACAACTGAAAGAGAATTTCCTTGACCTGGCTTAAGCAATACTTCATGAGAAGTCATTATCGTCATCTCTTTTAATAGTTCAATAGTTGGTAAAGATCGAGTCCTTACCAATTCTGTTTGGTATATCTAAAGCGTAGTAAGTCGCAATGCTTAATTGCTTTCAGATTCTTACAACGATTTGTCAGATTCTTAAGGTGTTAGCAAATTTGCTTTGGGGGCATTCCGGTGAATCACTTAAACTGTTCCATTTTCAGAGCAGCTAATTGTTGTGCTGTAATGCAAGATGTCCGATCGTCGAATGAAAAACATCGTCTGGATCGTATTTTCGTTTGAGGTCGAGCAAGCGCTCATAGTTCGACCCGAAGGCAAGCGGAACACGCTCCTGCTCTTTCTCATCCAAAAGATTGATATATCCCCCTTTGAAGGCGTATGGTGAAAGGGAGCGTGAGATGTTTTGTGCCCATTGAATATGCCGCTGCTCGTCGTCGGGAGACTGGGGTTCCCAAGCTGCGGTCAGCTCAACCATTAGATGATCCTGACGTAACGCAAAAGCGGTCTCAGACACACCCACGCGACTCGCCGCTCCATGAAAGTTATGGATCGCGATCATTGAAAATGGAGAAGAAAATGGCAATCCCTGTTCAATCAGCGCCTCGATCGCCTTTGTCTGGAAACCACTGAGCGATCGCGTTTGGATGTAGTAGTGCCGACCGCTAGGCGTAAGTGCATCGCTGCTGTGAATCAGGTCGTTGTAGGTGACGGGTTGCACCTGATCGACTAGCAAAGTGCCAAAGGTACGCAGGGGTGCGATCGCCTGCTCACCCGCTTCGAGCAAACCACAATAGGTGGGTGAGAGAAACAGAACTGTCACGCCATCGGGTGTTTGGATAAATCCGGACTGAACCGTCAATTCATCGGGTGCTGTAGCGATGAACTCGTTCAAATGCTGTAACACTGCTCTAGCTTGGTCTAGAGGATACAGCAGCAAACCCGATAACACTGTCGTAAGCGGATGCAGGCGATACTCTAGAGAAACGACGACGCCAAAGTTGCCTCCGCCTCCACGCAGTCCCCAAAGCAGGTCTGCATGTTCCTGGGTATTTGCGGTCACAAGTTGCCCATCGGCTATTACCACTTGTGCTGAGAGCAAGTTATCGGCAACCAATCCATAAGCACCGTTCAGCGGGCCATAGCCTCCTCCCAGGGTCAGTCCTGTCATGCCAACGCTGGAGATGGTTCCTGTGGCTGTCGCCAACCCATGTTTCTCTGCTGCCTCGATCAGGTCGCCAGCCGTTGCTCCAGCTTGAATTTGGGCTGTGCGCGCAACTGGATCAATCGTGACGGCTGTCATCTGGGACAAGTCGATCGCGATGCCATTCTCGCGCAGCGATCGCCCGAAAATTTTGTGTCCAGCACCTCGAAGAGGGGCAGCCCATGTGCGCGTGTCCAGCGAATCGTGTGAATGACATCTTGTACAGTCAAACAACGAGCGATCGCAGCGGGTCGGGTCTTCACCCTGCCATTCCAGAGTTGGCGCACCTGTTCATAGGCAGCGTCATCTGGGAAAAGAAGCTGACCTCCTCTGAGCACTGCTGCAAGTTCGTTGAACAAAGTTCTGTTCTGACTAGGCGTAACTGTCATAGTTTCTCCTTTCCATGTTGTAAATTGATTACGCTAACGCAGGAGCAGGATCGGAGTCCGCGTAGATGGTTGCGTTTGCTGGGATTTCTATGCTGGTCGCTGGAGTTGACATTGCTTCAAAGTACCCGTCCACACCTCCCGGTTGCACCAAAGCAAGGAAATGGAGGGTGGGCGACAGGAAAGGGACGAGTGACTTCCTCAGTTCTTATTGTCCAGCGTTTGAGGCGATCGCGTTCAGATCGGCGATCGTTTGAGGAGAACACAGCAACGGCAGCAATGACAATTTTCATCTCTACCTTACCTTATTACCCGGCAGTAAAATTTCAGATGTTGTCGAAGGCATCCGTCAGAGCAAGAGGGTTCCAATATTCACTGTAGTAGACAGTCTTGCCATCTTTGACTTTTAGTCGAACGACATAATCTTGTTCATAATGACGACCCGTACTAGGAATTAGAGCTGATCCATGCAGCTCAGCCCAGAGAACATTTGGGTCTGTCGTTGGATATTTACGCACATTGGAAAATGTCAAATTTTGCATTTGAGTGAGTGCTGTTTTAATATGGTTGTATGCGGCAGATTTGCCTTCTAATCGTCCTGGTCTACCAAGGGAAGGCGCATACGGAAAGTCCACAATGACATCTTCAGCGAGTAGATCTGCCCAGGCTTCGGTATCTGTAGCCATTAATGCTAGGTGAGTATCAAGAATGTCCTCGATTGTATTTAGTTTTGATTGCATTAGATTATCCTCCATCAATTTACTTGAAGTTTATTTATGACTAGGGTTGTGTTGCAAGAATTTTTCTTGGGTCAATTCTTTCACTCTTGTGGCAGAGGTATCCACAGGTCTAGTAGATCATTACCTTAGTGGTGATACTTCTAGCCCCAGTCGCGGCACTCCGAAACCGGGGTATTGAGGCAACAGTTCCGCCGTTTCTTCTAAAGTCAGCATTTTGACTCCGTACTTGGCAGCCAGCGCGATAACTTCGTTAAGCTTCGCTAACGCGGGAGCAGGATCGGAGTCCGCGTAAGTGGTTGCGTTTGCTGGGATTTCCATGCTGGTCGCTGGAGTTGACATTGCTTCAAAGTACCCGTCTATGCCTCCCGGTTGCACCAAAGCCAGGAAACGGAGGGGCGACAGGAAGTAGAATGCGTGCGCCTGCATTCGGGGGAAGAAGACCATTTCGCCCGCCCGCGCTATTCTCACCTGACCCATGCAGTACACCTCGATCTCGCCTTCGAGAATGTAAAACACCTCATCCTGTTCATAGTGGAGATGGGGCGGTGGCTCGGCTCCTGGTACCGTCCGCACCTCTAGAAGAAAGAAAGGAGCGGTTTCCGGTCTCAGCAGACGTTGCCAGAAAAGTCAACAGACCGCCCATATAAGATCGGGTCGTTTCCGGGACTGCGCTACGAACAAAGAAATCTGCTGATTGGCTCATGATTTGACCTCTAACTTTGTGTGACTGTCGCGATGGCGTACCCGCCCGCCGTAGGCGATCGCAATTGGGTTTGTAGCAACTTGAATCATGTAACTCAGTTGCTGCATGATTTGCTGGAGTTTGATAGATGCATAAGAGAATTCAATGATCGCATTTATTACAGGTATATGCGGTGCTGTCCGCAGGAATCTCTTGGTGCTTTCTATTTAAAGAGTACTGAGTTCCAATGCTTAACTTCTTTCAGATTCTTACAATGATTTATCAGATTCTTATGGGTTTACCGAAGGCAAGCAGAAAGCTTCATCATCAAGCTATGCTTCTCCTGAAATTTCAACCATTGCTCAGTTTATTTTCCCGCCACAGTAAGATTGATATTCTAAAGAATAGACCTCTTGCAAAAGTCCTAAATGCGTGGGACAAGTAGGTTAGAGTTGGGTAGCATCAATGACCTACGAACAGGTAAAGAGTCTAAAGTCAGAAGACTTTAAACGCTTGTGTGGTGTGAGGCCAGATACTTTTAACCAGATGCTGGAGGTACTGCGATGTCTACGACGGGCTGCGCCTACGCACAGTCAGCCAAAACAGAAAACAGGAAGACCAGGTAAATTAAGCTTAGAAGACCAATTGTTGATGACATTGGAATATTGGAGCGGAGCCGGAGACGCTCCGCCTCCGGAGAGTACCGTACCTACTTTCATATAGGTCAATCCTGGGGAATAAATGAGTCTACAGCTTACCGAATTATCCGAAAAATAGAAGATACGCTCATGAAATCTTGGATATTTACGCTTGCAGGCAAGAAAAAACTCACTACTTCTAATTATTAGTTAGAAGTAGTAGTAGTTGATGTAACAGAAAGTCCGATTGAACGCCCTAAAAAAAACAAAAAAGTTCTATAGTGGGAAAAAGAAACAGCATACATTGAAGTCACAGGTAGTGGTAGACCAAGCGAATGGTCAAATCATCTGTACCGCTCATGGTAAGGGTAGAGAGCATGATTTTCGTATATTTAAAAACAGTAAATTTAGGTTGAGAGAAGACATATAATGCTTGGGAGATAAGGATTATCAAGGGATTCAAAAACTACATGCAAATAGTCGGATTCCCAAGAAAAAACCTAGAGGAGGTACGTTAACTTGTGAAGATAAAAAGAGTAATCAAGAATTAGCTAGTATCAGAGTTTTAGGTGAGCATGTCAATCGCAAGCTGAAGATATTTAAAATTTTATCCCTGACTTACAGAAATCGCCAAAAAAGATTTAGTTTGAGGTTTAATCTGATTGCTGCTCTTTACAACTACGAGCTTCACCTCCCCCAAAACGAATTTGTCTGAGCGACTTTTGCAAGAGGTCTATTAGACCTATTATCAGTTACAAGTAGTGATAGTTGATGTTACAAAAAGCCCAATTGAACGTCCTAAAATGTAACAATTTTGTCCTTTACATGATTAATTTTACCTGGAAATTTAATAGCTAAAATAAAAATTAATCGCTAACTAAAAAAAGTAGTGTATACAACACTATTTTTTAGTTCCTAAAATGTAACAATTTTGTCCTTTATTTATATAATAAATTTTACTTTAAAATAAATAAATAGGTAAAATAAAAATAAATCGTGAACATCAAAAAACAAATATGTTCCGGTTACTCAAAAACACTTGAATTGAGAATTAATTTCATGTCTGTTATTAAAATTTCTGACTTACAACGAGACAAAAACCAAATAGAACCTCTATCTATTTCACAAATAAATGCAGTAATTGGAGGTGGTGAAAACAGTTACAACATTGGTCGATACATAGGTATTCTTCTAGGAATTGCTGCCGAATTGATTTGAATTGATTCATGGATAATTTACTAAATCAATATTTTATTATCCAGCAACCATTCATTTTTGAACTAACTTTTTCTCGTTTTTACTGTACAGGATTTAACCATGAAACCTAAAATCGTGATCAAAGATATTACTGTAGATTTCTTGCTTGATGTTGATACTGTTGATTCCTTGCTTGATGTTGACACTCAAGATTTACTAAAAATTATGGGCGGCTATTCCTGGGAGGAATTCAAGCAAGATGCCAAGGACTTTTTCGACGGTCTTGTAGATGGCTTTAACTCTGTTAATTAAGCCAATACAAACACATAGCCTTAGACTTCATAAATTGCCAAAGCTTTAATCATACCATAAAACACTTTTGCAAGAATTCTAATATTGTGTTATGTGCGCCAGGTAGCTTTGGATGCAACTTCCTGTGCTACTGCAAGCTCTAAATGCTTGATTCCTACCGATAAAAAGGCAGTTGCAGCCCGTTCGCTCTGAGCCCGATCAACATCAATCAGTGGTGTAGATGAAAGCGTCAGGGCAAGACGATCGCCCAAGGTCGCAACTCCAACATTCCGCCCTACCACACCTGATGTGACAGCAGGTGCATGGAGTGCTTCAATCCGAATGTTGCCGTATTGTTGAGCCATATCGATGCGACCGAGATTTGTGACGTTCAGTTGACAGAGATATTGCGATTGCGCTGCTTCAACAAAAGCGGTGGCATTGGTGAGATTTGCCATTGTGGGTTGTCGAAGTTGACGCTCCTCGACTAACTGCTGGGCAATGTCAATTTGTGAGAGTTGAGATTTGACCGATCGCGCAACGTCCCAAAACGTGGAATCCGCCTGAAGAGAATGAGTCGTCATACACAGTGCGATTCGTTGGTTAGTGAATCCCGGTATCCAGCCCGTATATAACTAACCCAACCATTTGTCATTAAAAGTACAAAAGGTTGAACTCTC
>NZ_JBALDE010000005.1:0-12755 GCF_036917515.1 Nostoc sp.
AGGTGCAACTTCCGAGTTCAAAGGCTCAACGTTCAAGCAAAAAGGTGCAACTTTCGAGTTCAAAGGCTCAACGTTCAAGCAAAAAGGCTCAACTTCCGAGTTCAAAGGCTCAACGTTCAAGCAAAAAGGCTCAACTTCCGAGTTCAAAGGCTCAACGTTCAAGTAAAAAGGCTCAACTTCTGAGTTTTAAGCTTGAAACAATAATATTTCTTCCTAACTCCTAACTCCTGACTCCTAACTCAGCACGGGCTAAACGCCCCGCTTCCGCTAACAGCACTCAGCACTCAGCATTCCCCAATTCCCAATGACCAAATAAAATAATCTATGCGCCGTAAAAAAGATACTCTCTGCACAGAATTTGCTTTCACTCTTCCTAGAGGATTGAGTGATGGTGAACAACGAGTACATCGTCATGGGGTGATGCGTTTAGCCACCGCTAAAGATGAAATTTTGGTGCAACAAGAGCGCAGAGTTCAGGAAAATCCGGCTTACAGTGTTTTAGTAATGCTTGCGCGGGTTATTACTCGTCTGGGCAGTTTCAACTCTGTTAGTCCTGATTTACTCGAAGGACTGCTTTTACATGACATTGCCTATCTCCGAGAATTTTACAATCGAATCAATCAGCAAGGCAATGTACACATTCCGACACAATGTCCCCACTGCAATACTCAATTTTCAGTGGAGCTAGAACTAGCGGGGGAGTCGTAAGCTACCCCTCTGATACTTTATATGAGGAGGTAGCTTTTATTGCTTATCATTTCCATTGGTCACAAGATGATATTTTAAATTTAGAGCACACTACCCGTCAGCGTTGGGTAGGTGAAATCAATAAAATTAACCAAAAATTAATATGAAAGTAAAAGTTAGCTACTCACCAAATCTAAGTGAAGTCAATGAAGTTGACCTTACCCTAGAAACTACGCCGAGAGGAGAATGGGTAATAGGCCGTTCTCCTGATTCTGATTTAGTCCTAGACAGCCCTGATATCAGTCGGGTACATGCTAAGTTTTTTACTAAAAGTGGAAATTACTACTTCTCTGACCTTGGTAGTAGAAATGGCTCAATATTTAATGGCAAACAAGCTGAAAAAGACCGACCATATTCTTTGAGTAATGGAGATGTTATTCGGATTGCAGATTATGTTTTGATTTTGGAAGCAGTTGCTCCCGCTTATGAGCAACCAGAGACAGTCTTTAGAATTATAGATCCTTCACTGTTTTCTCGGTCGCGATCGCCTGAAAATGTCAGCGCTGCCAATGTTGTCAATCCAGCCCCAGAAGTAGTCAACGAAGTTCCAGCGCCAATTAGTCAAGAAGTAGAAACACCTGAAATTAAAGCTGCTTCCCCAGAAATCAGCGAAATCTCAGAAGTTGTTTCTAATCAACCTGATGATGTCATACCAGTTGTTGAGATAACCGCCCCTGAAAACATCATTCAACCACCAGAAGCAGTTAACGAAGTTTCACACGATGTTCGTGATGAAATTGGGGATTTGCGGACATTCAATAAACCAGACGGTGAGGAAGTAGAAGTTCCTGAAGTTAGCGAAGCTTCAGAAGTTTCTTTGACTGAACCTGATGAGGCCATAGCTGCACCTGAAAACATCATTGAAACTCCTGAACAGGAAAGTATCCTTCCAGAAGCTAACCATGATGAGGCTGTAGTTTCTTTGACTGAACCTGATGAGGCCATAGCTGCACCTGAAAATATAATTGAAACTCCTGAACAGGAAAGTGTTCCAGAAGCTACCCACGATGAGGCTGTAGGCTTTGAAGCACCACTGGCGACAGAATCTACTTTCGTACAACAGCGTGATACAAGTGCTATTCCAGAAACTACCTACGACGAGGATGCAGAGTTAGAGGCAGCACTAGCAGCAGAAGTTACCTTTGTACAGCCACGTGATATTTTCAACGAAGTTCCTGCACAAAGTGCTATTCCCGAAGCTACCGACGATGAGAATGCATTGGAGGCAGCACTAGCAGCAGAAGTTACCTCCGTACAGCCGCGCGATATTTCCCACGATGTATCTGAGGAGGAGAGTGACATTGCCGAAGCTACTCATGATGAAGTAGTGAATTTGGATACGCCAGTCGCAGAAAAAGCCAGTGAAGTTGTTGAAAACGAAGAGATTCAGCCACAAGAAGCATTGAGCCAAGTTACACAGGATACCACTGATGAAGCGATAGATTGGGATACGTCAGTTACAGCACCAGCAGACAGCGCAGATGTTGACGAAGTAGAACCTACTTCTGCGGTGGATGAAACAATAAGCGAAGTTTCTGAACCATCAACTGATAAAGCGATAGATTGGGATACGTCAGTTACAGCAGCAGACAGCGCAGATGTTGATGAAGTAGAACCTACTTCTGCGGTGGATGAAACAATAAGCGAAGTTTCTGACTCATCAACTGCACCTGATGATGCCGTTGCAGAAGTTTTAAGCAATCAATACATTGATTTGAGTAATGCAAGTACTGAAGAAGTTAGTCTATATGTTGATGATGTTGCTGGACAAATAAGTGAAATTTCTGAATCAGCCGATATTCCATCTTTGGAAACAACAGAAAGTGGAGCTACTGAGAATATCAGTCAAACTATTGAAGAATTACCTGAAATAAAAGAGCGTTTTGATGAAACTCCAGAAGAAACAAATGTCAGTGAGTCTCCTCAAGCAATCATTGAAAGAAATATAGTACTGATCGCTCATGAAAGCAAGAAATCAGAACTTGCTGAATTGGTTTCTCAACATCAAGAATTTTTCTCACAGAGTTTTACAATTACCTGGCCATCTGTTAGCGAAGTCTTACAGCAACAGGCAGGGATAACTATTAGTCAACAAACTCCCGCGCCAACTTCTGGAGGATATCAAACAATTGCTTCATTGGTTGGAGCCGGAGAAATTGTAGCAGTTATTTTCCTGCGAGATTTGCTGCAACCTCAGCCAGGTCAAGCAAATGAAGAAGCACTTTTAAGATTATGCACTATTAATCAAGTTTTATTGGCTACTAATTTGCCAACAGCAGAGGCGATTGTGCATTATCTCAAACACATATAGTAATTCTAAATTAGTCACGAACAACAAGATACCCGACTTATTAAAAAAGTTGGGTATCTGATAATATTGGTGTTTGCAAGTAAAATATGATTACTAGATTTTTTGAAAAGTTGCAAATTGCGTAGAATAATTTCAATAATAAAAATTAATCTCAAAATATAGGTAGATTTTAAAGTTAAATTTATTAAAAAAAATGGTTGTAAATTTTAAAAATTTATTTAGACAGCCAGTTATTCTTTCAAGTGCGATCGCTACAATTTTACTAGTAGGCATTCAAAAACTTGGGGTTTTCGAGCCTCTAGAAATGAAAGTCTACGACCAAATGATGCAATTACGTGCCGACCCAGGCCCAGACACTCGTCTGTTGATTGTTGCTTTAAGTGAAAAAGATATCCAAAAATGGAATTGGCCCCTGTCTAGTGAACTTCTAGACCGACTGTTAGGCAAACTCGAAGAATATCAACCGCGAGTCATTGGTCTAGATATTTTTCGTGACTTACCAGTACCGCCTGGTCATGACAAACTACTACAACACTTACAACAGAGCGATATCATCATTCCTATCTGCAAACATTCTGGTTCTAACAATCCGGGAATAGCGCCTCCAAAAGGCGTTGAAGCAGAGCGAGTCGGATTTAATGATGTTGTAGAAGATACTGATGCCACAATTCGCCGCAACCTCTTATTGGTAAGTGCAGAGGAGTCCGATTCTTGTCAAAGTACCTATTCTTTTAGCTTACAATTAGCGCTCAAATATTTAGAAGTCGGAGGCATCCAACTAGAATTTACCCCCAAAAAGGAACTACGACTACGTAATACTGTATTTAAACCCCTGCAAAGTAGCGCTGGTGGTTATCAAAAAGCAGATACCAATGGCTACCAAATCCTGCTTAATTACCGTTCTGGTCATCAGGTTGCCCGGCAAGTAACTATTACAGAAGTACTTGCAAATCAAGTTAAACCAGATTTAGTTAAAGACCGCATTATTTTGATTGGTTCAACAGCCAATAGTTTAAATGATATTTTTAATACGCCCTTTGCTAGCGGTAAGTCAGATAATTCTGGCAACATGGCCGGAATTGAAATTCATGCCCACAGCGTTAGTCAAATTCTCAGTGCTGTTCTGAACAAACAGCCTCTATTTTGGTTTTTGCCTGAATGGGGTAAAGTCCTTTGGATATGGGGATGGACTGTAATTGGTGGGTTGCTGGTATGGCGAATTCAACATCCACTAGGTTTAGGATTGGCAGCAGCAACAGCCCTTGCAGTATTATTTGGAGCCAATTTTGTCATTTTTACCCAAGCTGGATGGTTCCCAGTCATACCTCCGGCGTTGGGGTTAGTATTTACCGTTGGGAGTGTCCTTGCAAATAGTGCTTATCAAACCAAACAAGAGCAAAAAGAAATTAGCCAACGGGTTCAAGAACACCAACAATTAATTCTAGAATTACAAAATCTTTTACGGCAGCGTGGCAACGCCTTAAATGAAGCGTCAACGCTAATTGTTGATTCCATCGGGGAAGAAATTGCACTAGGCATGGTACTAAACAACCGTTACAAAATTACTCAACCCTTGGGTTCTGGAGGATTTAGTAATACTTATTTGGCTGATGATATCCAGCGTCCTGGTAATCCACAGTGTGTGGTTAAACAGTTACGACCTCCTCGCCAAGATACAGAATATTTAAATATTGTCAGACGCCTATTCGACGCTGAAGCAGAAATTTTAGAAACTTTGGGTAAGCACCCACAAATTCCCCAACTACTAGCTTTTTTTGAAGAAAATCGACAATTTTCTTTAGTGCAAGAATTTGTTCGAGGGCACGCTATGGATAAAGAGTTAACTGCTGGTAAGCGACTAAAACAAGCTGAAGTTGTGGAGATACTCAAAGAAGTTTTAAATGTGCTGGTTTTTGTTCATAGCTATGGCGTAATTCATCGAGATATCAAACCTAGTAATTTGATTAGGCGAGAATCAGATGGGCACATTGTTTTAATTGACTTTGGCGCTGTTAAGCAGATTCAACCTCAGCAGCAAGAAACTCAGACTATTTCAATTGGTACTCCTAGTTATGCACCTTCGGAACAAATGAGTGGGTTGCCAAAACTCAACAGCGATATTTATGCGTTGGGAATTATGGGAATACAAGGTTTAATTGGGGTAGAACCCAGAGAGTTTCGTAGAGACACAAATATTGGTGAAATAATTATCCAAAGTGAAGCTGATGCTAATCAACAGATTTGGCAACATTGGCGCGAATTAACTGAGGCTACAGACGAGTTAGTGATGATTTTAAATAAAATGGTACATTTCGATTTCACTCAACGATATCAGTCAGCCGCAGAGGTATTTAAAGATATCGAAAGTCTTTAGTACTTTTTCTAAACACTAAAGTGCTAATAAAAAAGCTCGGTCACTCGCATGACCAAGCTCTTAACTATTTCAATCAACCATTGCAGGAAAAGTAGTGCGTAGGCGTAGCCCGTCGTAGACATTGCAAACTATTAGTTAGCAGATTGTTCCAAATTTACCTTAACAACTTTGTTCTTTTCTTGCTCAGTTTTAGGCAGTATTAGATTCAAGATACCATCTTGATAATCTGCGGTAACGTTGGTGTTTTGAATCCGAGCTGATAGAGGAATTACGCGTTGAAATTTACCGTAATGAAACTCACTTCTGGTAACACCTTTTTCCTCTGTTTTCGTTTCAGACTTCCGCTCACCGCTAACGTAAACAGCATTTTCTGTGACTTGCACATCCAGGTCTTTAGCTTCTATTCCCGGCAGTTCTATCTTCAGATGAATCGCATCTTCAGTTTCTTGAATTTCAGCAGCAGGAACTTTGCTTAAGCCTTTGTCAAACAATGCAGATGGTAGTCTGGTATCTTCAAATAAACTATTGATTTGGTGTTGTAGAGTGTCAATTTCTCTCCAAGGATTCCAACGAACTAGTGTCATAACTCTTCCTCGCATTAGTTAGCTTTGTTTAATAAGTTTTGCACTTAAATTTGTGCTTACATATTCATATTATGCAGAGTTAAACCTGCTGTAAATTCGGTTATTAGCACCAACTAATTGATGATTACCGTACCAAATCAGATATGAGGAAAATTACGGTTTACTCTAATTTATATATTCAGTAAACTCGAATATGCAAATTAGATTTAATTTATACTAAACCAATAAATTTATTGTTGAAGGGAATAGTTCAGAAATGCAATGCCTCGGTTGGGCTATGCCTACAACTAAGTAACAGCGCTGCATAAATTTTTAGATAACCTCAGTTAAATATATATCTGTTCAATTTTGTCCTGCACTTAACTTTCGATTTATTAACTAACACAGTATCAATAATGAAACTCTTTTCCCCGCTCAATTTTACACACATTCTTGATTCTAGTGTCCTACCTAGAATCACTAGGACTCAAATAGCTACTCATAGCAAGAGTAGCACATCAATCAACACAGCTATCAAATCTAATACTTTACACAACCATTCCACAGATATCAATTGCCTCAAAACCTTTGATACTGCTGTTCTTGCTTATCACATGATGGGTCTTAGCAACTTTTAACGATCTGTAGGATGCGCTCAATTAAATCACCCGAATGGGTGAGGAGCAAATCAACCGTTCAGGTGAACTGGGTGCAGGAAGTTAAGACAAATAAAAAATAAGACTCTATTACTCAAGAACACTAATTGCATTTTACTAAGCTGTCGCGCCTATAAGTTGCCTCATAATCTGTTAGGTAAAACCTGCAAACCCTCTCCTCTGTTTCTCTGCTCCTCTGCCGTCTCAATGTGCAAATTAAAAACACAACAGCTTATAACTAAGGATAATCTTATGAAACTCTCTATCTTGATTGATTCTGTACTCATTGTTACTTCTATTGCTTTATTGCCTGGAATCGGTGGCACTCAAATAGTTATTAAAAATAGTGGCGAACCTATAACTATCAACTCTGATAATTTATCTAATCATTCCAATAACGTCAGCTACCTCAAACCCTTTGATGCTGTATTTCTAGCTTACCAAAGTAATCTAAATCCTCAGTGACTAGAATTTATCGTCTTGGATTTGAAACCCAGTTTTTCTGTGTAAAAAGCCGACTATCTGGGTTATCCAGTTAGCAAGACGGTTAAATTTATGCTCAATGGTTTTTTCGTTGGTATTCAATCTATATATATATAAATATAGAATTCCTATTTGATTTTTAAACAAAACTACGAGAAAATACGGAGGAGCGTACAAGTCTAACAAAAAACAATGAGAAGTCAGCATTTACAAACTGCCAGACTCGGAATGGGAGTATCCTGGCAATAGTCAGCAGAGGGAATAGCACTTCATGCGATCGCCGAACTACAAGATTTATATCGTTCTGCGTCCAGATGCTTTAACGTAGGTTAATTCTACCTCCTGTCCCCTGCTCTCTGCTCCTTGCCTCCTAAAATTTAACTTCTCGCTCTAAAAAATGGTTCCTTCCAGACGAGTTTATTTATTGTTGGTTTTGGGTATTGCGATGTCTACGACGGGCTACGCCTACGCCCCGATCCTATCCTTATTTCTTAGCATTAGAGCAACCATCGCTCTCACTCTGCTATTTGATGCGATTATTCTCGGACTGATGGTTGTAGATGGTTTGCGGGTGCGGCGTTCTCGTGTGCAAATTACCCGCGAATTACCGTCACGATTATCCATTGGGCGAGATAATCCCGTAGTGTTAAAGGTGACATCGCCAAATACCGACGCCCAAATTGAAATCCGCGACTATTACCCAATAGGATTTGGCGTGTCTGCACCTGCACTTAGCACCATTGTTCCCAGTAACAGCACTGAGGAATTAACGTATACCGTCCACCCAACACAGCGGGGAGAGTTTCCTTGGGGAAATATTCAAGTCCGACAGTTGGGGCTTTGGGGATTAGCTTGGGATGATTGGCAAATTCCCCAAAGTCTGCCAGTAAAAGTTTATCCTGATTTAGTAGGATTGCGATCGCTCACAATTCGTCTGACACTGCAATCATCAGGATCGATGCGCCAATCTCGCAAAACTGGTATTGGTACAGAGTTTGCCGAATTGCGAAACTATCGCACTGGTGACGATTTGCGGTTTATTGATTGGAAAGCTACCGCCCGTCGGGTTGGGGCTTATGGTAATGCTATGCCACTGGTAAGGGTTTTGGAACCAGAACAGGAACAAACATTACTGATTTTACTTGATCGCGGACGGCTGATGACGGCAAAAGTACAGAATTTGCAGCGATTTGACTGGGGATTGAATGCAACTTTATCTTTAGCTTTGGCAGGTTTACATCGAGGCGATCGCGTGGGTATAGGTGTATTTGACCGCCAAATGCATACGTGGATTCCCCCAGAACGCGGTCAACATCATTTGAATCAGCTAATTGATCGCTTAACTCCAATTCAACCAGTGTTATTTGAATCTGATTATTTGGGGGCGGTGACAAATGTTTTGCAGCGACAAACTCGTAGGGCGCTGGTAGTGGTGATTACCGACTTAGTTGATATTACTGCCTCTACTGAACTCCTAGCCGCACTCTCCAAGTTAGCACCCCGCTATCTTCCATTTTGCGTTACTTTGCGAGATCCACAAGTTGATCGTCTAGCACACACCTTTACAGATGATGTGGCAAGTGCCTATACCCGTGCAGTAGCACTAGATTTATTAATGCAACGACAAGTAGCTTATGCCCAACTGAAACAAAAAGGAGTATTGGTACTAGATGCACCAGCAAATCAAATTGCCGATCAGTTGGTTGAGCGATATCTGCAACTCAAAGCGCGAAATCAACTTTAGTAATTTTCACTCTAACTTGTGTATTTTTATTCAATTATTTAACGGAGGCATAAACTTTGCTTAAAATTATCCAGATAGAGACTGATGAACATAACTCTCATATCCAGGAAGTATTTTGGGAATATTTTAATGAGACTAAGTTGATATTCAGCCATCAATTTGGCATCAATTTAAATGTTAATACATTCTTTAAGCAATATATGACTCAACTCCACGAATTTCTACCCCCTTCAGGACGCTTGCTTTTGGGACAATATGAGGAAAAAATAGCTGGTTGCGCTTGCTTACGAAAGATTGGTGAAGATATTGGCGAAATTAAAAGAATGTATGTAAAACCAGAATTTCGCAGAAAAGGAATTGGTAAGTCTTTATTAGAATTTATTATCAATGAAGCTGCCTACATTGGTTATTCAAGGATACGTTTAGACAGCGCCCCTTTTGCAAAAGAAGCACAGGCACTTTATCATATATTGGGCTTTCAGAATATCGAGCTGTATTTGGAAAAGACCGAGATTCCTCTTGAACATCGGGTAAACTGGGTTTTTATGGAATTAGTTTTAAAATTATGAATATCCGTTGTGAAACTCTGTCAGACTATACAGCAATAGCTGAGGTGAATACATTAGCCTTTGAGCAGAACAACGAAGCTCAACTTGTGGAGAAAATTCGCAATTCTGATCGCTATATTTCAGGTTTTTCTCTAGTTGCAGAGGTTGAAAATTTTGTAGTCGGTCATATTTTATTCAGCTACATTGATCTGGTGGATGAAGAAACACTCCAGGTACTCGGTTTAGCGCCTTTAGCAGTTCGTCCACAGTTTCAAAGACAAGGAATTGGCAGCGCACTAATCAAAGCAGGGTTAGAAATAGCAGAGGCAAAGAAAGAAGCCATAGTAATTGTACTAGGTCATCCCCACTTCTATACTCGCTTTGGTTTTCAGCCTTCTGTAGTTTATGAAATCGAGTCTCCTTTTTCAGTACCAGAGAAATTTTTCATGGTGAAAGCACTGCAAAACTATCAAAAGCAGTATAAAGGCAAGGTTGTTTATCCAGCTGCTTTTGATGAAGTATAGTATTATTTCCATGTAAATATTCCAAATTAAAGACATTAGACCTCTTGTACAAATGTAAAATTCACCCTCAAATTTTCAGTTTCCCATTTTGGGAGAAGGGGAGCCAATTTCAAAGTCCCTCTTCCAAGCTTGGGAGAAGGATTTAGGGTGAGGACTGATATTAATTAAGAGCGTTTAAAATTACTGGTGCTGAAACTACATCCTTTGCCTCTAAAGCAGCTGCAACCCGTAAAATTAACGCTTCATTATATGGTGCTGCGATCAATTGCACACCTAAAGGTAAGGCATTTGGGTGCTGAATTGGTACAGATAAAACGGGTAAGCCAATAAAAGATAATGGTTGAGTAAATAGCCCTAAATGAGGACGGACAAGAATTTCTTCGCCATCCAAAATCATGGTTTGTTGACCAATTAGTGGTGCAGAAATTGGTGTAGTTGGGGCAAGAATTACATCGACATTTTGAAACACTTCCCGAAGGCGATCGCGATACCACCTTCTAAACCGTTGGGCTTGGAGATACCAGCTACTAGGAATTAACGCCCCAGCCAAAAAGCGATCGCGTGTAGCGAAATCAAAATCTTCAGGACGCGATCGCAACTTATCCAAATGCAGATTTGCACCCTCGCTAGCTGTAATTACAAAGGCTGCTGCACGGGCGCGGTGTGCTTCTGGTATGATTACATATTCAGTGACTTCTATTGCATCAGCTACTTTTTGCACTGCTGCTAAAGCTTCCGGTTCTGCACCTTTGGTGAAATAATCAGCTGCAATGGCAATTCTGATACCAGAAATATCTTGTTTGAGTTGTGGTAAACATAATTCAGGTGGACGCTTTGTACAAATGGGATCGCGATCGTCTTCTCCCTGAAGCAGATCAAACACCGTAGCGATATCCTGCACCGAACGCGCAAAAGGGCCAATATGGTCAAAACTGCTAGAAAATAAAGCTACCCCAGCACGAGATAACCTTCCATAAGTTGGCTTGAAACCAAAAACGCCACACAACGCTGCCGGAACGCGAATTGAACCATTAGTATCAGAACCTAACGTCAGCGGTACTAACCCAGCCGCAACCGCCGCCGCCGAACCACCCGATGAACCTCCAGCAACTCGCTGTAAATCATGGGGGTTGTGAGTAACACCGTAATGGGAGTTTTCCGTCACAAACCCATAAGCGTACTCATCCATATTTAAAGCACCAACTAGCACAGCACCCGCTTGCTTCAACTTCGCTACTGCGGTTGCATCTTGAGTAGCTTCTGGTTTTTCTGCATTGATTTTCGATCCCGCCAGAGTCGTAAAACCAGCGATATCGAAGAGATTTTTCACCGCAAAAGGCACACCAGCAAGCACTCCAGGATGATTACCTTGGGCAATTTCCCGATCAATCAGTGCTGCATCTGTTAAAGCTGTCTCAGCAGTTATAGTCGTAAAACAGTTGAATAGATGATTTTGCCTTGCTATTCGTGCTAACGCAGCTTTCGTAACTTCCACTGCGCTAGCTTTACCTTCGCGTACAGCAGTTGATATTGTTATGGCATCGGCTGAATCAAAATTCATACTGAAATATTAAGAGATAGCGCGTTTAGCTTTTTGAGTAATAGTAGTCAGCAATAGTTTTTGCTGTACTAAAACATCAACATAGCTATTCTTGAAGCAATTATGGTTCAAAAACTGGTGCAACTTCAATTTCCTCTGGTAATGGGAAAGAATTTACAAGATTAGCGATCGCCATAATTCTCTCAAAATTTGCCACCACACTATCACGATACTCATCTCTAATCTCTAAATCCGACAACAACCCCATCAGATCAACATACTCACCCACATCAAACTCTTCTCTTCTCATCTCTCTTCCTTTGCGGTAGCCTGCGGCAAGCCAAAGCGTCCACGTTATCTTAAACTTATAACTTCTTGCGACAACAGCAATACCCAGGTAGTGACATACAATTGTGTAGGGAATGCAACCTTTCTATATTAATTTGGTTTTCCATAGTAGATTCCTTTGCCGTCGGTGCCAATGAAGACTAGCCCGAATTGCTGTCTGCTAGCTTCCATCACGTTCGGGACATTGCCAATGGGATATAGAGAATTAGAAATGTTTGTCCATGTTTGCCCTCTATCCAAAGAACGGAAAATTCCTTTTCCCATACCAAGAATCTTGCCATATAAATATAGTGCTGGAATTTTACTTCCTGTTTGTGGCTTGCCAAAAGCAAATAAATTAGCTTTCTCCACACTAGCTATTTTGGCAAACTTCGCACCACCGTTTGTTGAACGATAAAGCCCATTAGAATCGAGACTTATCCAAACTTCGTTACTCACCCCCGGAACTGTTTTGAGCATAGACCAATCTTCGCTAGGAAGTGATGAGTTGACAATACTGAAGTATGCAGCTCCATCCTGACTGCGGTAGACTTTGCCATCGCTATAGTAGTAAAAAATATTGCCATCTACTTTGTCTGATGCCAATGGTTGACCCCAGTACCACGGCCCCTTAGAACCGTTGGGTAAACCTGATACTACACTCCAAGAAGCTCCACCGTTAGTTGTACGTATAGGTTGTTGCTCGCTGGCGATCGCTACAAACAAATTTGGATTACTTGCAGACATTGCTACCCGTAGTGGCATAGTATTCTGCGGAAATGAGGAAAAGTTTTTCCAAGTATGTCCGCCATCTGTGGAAGTTGCTCCTGTAAAGGTATTGAACCGAATGGCACTAAGAAAAACCGAAACACTTGTGGGTTAAGCAGTTTGCAATTGCTTGCGTAATTCGTGGCGGGGTTTGGTCATTAAGGGGTAAG
>NZ_JBALDE010000006.1:0-9405 GCF_036917515.1 Nostoc sp.
AATAATGCTTCTAAACTAAACATAGGGCAGGTGCTGGATTTAACGCTATTTTCAGCTTACTACCTGCTCCTTTCCTTATCCCGAACTCAGGTTAGCTATGAAAAACTGGTTTCATTACTCCAACAAATTAGAAATAATTTACAAAGATTATGAGGTCTTTATATATGACTGATGTTGGGTAAAACAAGCTCAAAGAGATAAGTTTATCTTTAGGCTTTGTGATCCTATTTTGAGTTTTTTAACTCATAAAAGATACGGTGTATATACTAAAATCTGTTTAAAGATTATGTGAAGGATTTTGTGCAATTCTAATGGGTAAGACAAAGGCATCTAAAATTACTCTTGATCGCAATCAAGGTTAAAAACCAACAAAAAATCACCATTTCTCGTTTGCCTTATTTTTCAAGACTCAAAACGATGTCTATGATCAGCTACCCCTAAATAGATAGGTTAATGAAATTATTTCCAACTCTATTGAGAATAGACTTATATTATTGACATAATATCCTCACCTTAGAGAAGTGATTAGTGGCGAGTGGCGAGTGGGAAATGGAAAATAGGGACTAGTGATTGAGAAATAGGGTAAAACAAGAATCAATATTTAATTGAAGATTGGGCATTGGGCATTAGTTATTCTCCCCGTGCTCCGTGATTTCCCTGATCTCCCTATTCCCTCACTCCTCTAACTTCTTATGCAAACTGACTCTAACAGTCCCGATCATCTTGCATCTGCTAATAATAAGCCTAAGCCAGGAAAATATTTGATTCCGCGATCGCAGCGACAGAGGTTTTTTATTCAGTTTACCTTAATGACTCTCATCGGATGGCTTGTGGGTGGCGTTGCCAGTATCGCTTTAGAAAAAATTATTCTCCAAAGTCTTTCACCTAACGTTGCTATCCAACCACAAACATGGAGCATTTTAGTTAGAAGTCTTAGTAATATTATATTTGCCGTGATTTTTGCCGCTGACCAGAGCCTTGCTATTTACCGATATTTACCGAGTTGGCAGTGGCTATTTGCTACTAGTGTAGGTTGGTTGATTGCCAATGGTGTTTCTACAGCCTGGATTAACTACATTTCAACCATTGCCTCATCATCTCCAGAAGATACTTTGATTTTTGGATTTTTGTCTGCGATCGCATATATAATCTCTGGAATTTGGCTAGGGATTTGCCAATGGCTGGTATTGAGGCGATATACAACAGACATTTGGTGGTGGAATTTTTTACCCTCAATTTCTTTCTTCTGGATCGCTATTTTGGTTTGGTTGCTTTTTCTTATGCAAAATTTGATTCCAGAAACTTACCGTACTCCCATACTATATTGGAGTGGACAAGGATTGACAGCAGTTATTTTAGGAGCCATACCAGCAATTGGTTTGTGTACATTGAAAAGAAATTTACATCCCAAAACTGGAGTTTATTCCTAACTTTTATCGATATATTCCATAATTTTAATATTTATAACTCGCCCGCCTATTCTCCAACTCGGTGAAAGTTATACATTTAGTAAGTATTTTGAATTACCTTATGCCCCAGCAGATACAGCAGTTTTCATTTGCATAAAGTACAAAGTTACGGCTTTTGAGGCAGGAGGCAGGAGGGAAGAGGGTTTAAGTCTATTTAATTTTTCTTAACATAGTTTGGTTTTTCCACATCGTTCTACTTACTATATTTCATCTTCTAACTCACTGTTAATAGTTGAAGCCAAGCAATCCGATTTAAGCCGGGGGTTTACTCAACTTGCAGTTGAATTGATCGCACTCGATCAATGGACAGATTTGCAAACAGCAATTTTGTATAGTGCTGTAACAAATGGAGAAGATTGGCGATTTGGAATATTTTATCGGCAAGATAAACGGGTCATGCAAGATATCAAACTTTATCGCGTTCCAGAAGGTTTGGAAGAATTAGTGCGAGTGCTTGTAGGAATTCTTACCAATGCTAGTAGTTAGTTATCTACTCAAGTCACTGCACCCCAAAGAATACAACCAGTTCCCCAATCCCTAGTACCCAATACCCAGTCCCATTTATTTGTCATCCCAAATTAGCTCTAAACGCTCTTGTGATATCTTGAGCGCTTTTTTTGCAGACTCTCCTAGCAATGTAGCTTCTATAGCTCGACCAAGACTGTCAGAAAGACGGCTATATCCAGCAATAATCGGTCGAGCGCCAGCTAGAGGAATTTGTTCCACAAACACTTTTAACAAAGGTTTTTGGTTGATGAATTGTTGATAAGCTTCACTTTGAGTAGCTTTAAGGTTAACTGGTAAAAAACCAGTTCCGATACTCCATTCTTTTTGGAATTCTTCACTCAAAACATACTCTAAAAATTTGAGTGCAGCTTGCTCTCTTGCTGGTGTGGTCTTCATCAAATACATATTTCCAGTAGCTGTCGCTGTAGCAGGCTTCAGCTTCATCTTTGTAGGTATAGGAAATACGTCAAAGTCAACATTGGACTTCATTATATAAGTCCAAGGGCCTGTAATCTGCATAGCAACGCGACCTGCAATAAAAGCGTCTTCTTCATAACCTCGCTCTGGGGAAGAAAGTGTTGCTGAACCATCTTTTAATAGGTCTTGCCAAAATTGTAAGGCTGCGATCGCTCCTGCATTCGTCAAATTCGGACGGTTATTAGTAACAACTTCTCCGCCAGCACTCAATAAAAAAGGGAACCAACTAAAGACAGTCCATTCTTCCTTTCCTAAAGGCAGTAACATTCCGTACTGTTCAGGTCGATTGTCGCCATTGCTGTCTATGGTCAATTTTTTGGCAACTTCCCTCAACTCTTCCCAAGTCTTAGGAATTTGCGTAATTCCCGCAGCTTGGAAAAGCTTAGGTCGGTAAAAAATGCCTAAATTGCTTGTGTAGAGGGGGATTGACCAAAGATGACCGTCTAATTTTAATTCTTTCCATAAGTTGGGACTAATTTCCGACTTCAATGGCGATTTGTCCAGCCATTTTTCTAAAGGTCGAATTGCCCCTAGTTCCACAAACTGACCGGTCAATTGAGGGTCGAATGACAGAATATCTGGAGGTGCATTGCCCACAACTGCTGTTAATATTTTTGGCAATTGGGGTTGACCTATGAAGATAGATTCCACCTGAACATCAGTATGAGTCTGATTAAATTTATCTACTAGTTTGTTAAATACATCTCGATTAGTAGGAGGATTGATTGATTGCCATAGACTCAGATGAATTACTCCGTCATTCCTCTGGACTGTCCCCTGACAACCAGATAAAAATATCAAAAATATACTCAGAATAATTCCCATCAACAAAAACCGCCAAACAAAATTGGTCAACTGGCGGGAAAAATTCGGAATTAGGGATTGGAAAAGGGTAACTTTCATGTCAACTTTTAGATTTGTTAGGCATCTATCACTTCACCAAAATAGTGCTGAGTGCTGAGTAAAAAGTAAAATTAATTGCACTCAGCATATATGGTAGTCGCGCCCCTAAATTTATTTTTTTCGAGACACGTAGTGGAGGCAGCCGCACAGGAAGGGTTTCCCGACTTGGGTGGACTGCTGTCAAGAAAAAATATTGCTCCAATATACTATATTTTGTCTCAATATTTACGAGTGCTAATAAGTTATACTGATAATTATTTATTGTAAAATATAATACGTTAACTTATTTGTAACATAACTTTTATGGTAAATTCTACCACGCCCTCTTTCTTAAGTAGCTTTTTAGAAAATTCATTTCACTTCAAGCATCATCTACAAGATTTTTTACATTTAGATCCAGAAACTGTAGAGACAAAGTTAGCAGCAGCACAAGAAGAAATAAAAAACTTAGGACACAAAGATTTTAATTGGCAAGAAGCAAGTGCTTTCTATCGCGATCGAGTAGGAGAACTTTACTTATTTGAATTGGGGGCTTGGCATCTGTCAAGTCATGAGTATATTGGAGATATGTTGCGGTTGATTGCAGATTATGCCCAAGGTCGAGTGTTAGATTTTGGTGGTGGAATAGGAACTCATGCACTTGGTGCTGCTCTTTGCCCACAAGTTGAACAAGTAATATATTGTGATATTAATCCGATCAATCGTGATTTTGTTCAGTATCGAACTGAGAAAATGGGACTGGACAAAAAAATAGTATTTGCTCTTGAAATGCCTGCAAAAGATAAATTTGATACGATTTTATGCTTTGATGTTTTAGAACATTTGTTAGATCCTAGCCAGCAGTTATTACAATTTTATCAAGCTTTGAACTCTGATGGTAAGATGATAGTGAATTGGTATTTCTTTAAAGGTGTTAATCAAGAATACCCTTTTCATTTAGATGATCCTAAAGTAGTAGAAACATTTTTCCATACACTTCAGAGTTACTTCTTAGAGGTTTTTCATCCTTACCTGATTACAACCCGTTGCTATCGCAAGCAAAGTTAAATTCGACTTTATGTCTTTTAGGTGAAGCCATACCAAAACCCAATAAGTACGTTGTTTAGGTGAAAAAATGATGTTTATGAAAATATATTAACGACAAAAATGTACCATAAATTATTATTGATATCTACTCCAATGGGTGCGTTAGGTTCAGGATTGGGAGGTGGAGTTGAGTTGACCCTATCTAATCTTGCTATAGAGATGCTACGGCGAGGACATCAATTAGAAATTGTTGCACCACAGGGTTCTGTCAGTAATTCATTACCTATTAAAGAAATCTCTGGAGAACTAATACAGATACCAGCCCAAAATCAGAGTCGTAGCGATCCGATTCTGCTGCATAAAAATTCCGTTTTAGCGAATATGTGGGATTATGCTCGTCAAGTGCAAGCAGATTATGATTTGATTGTTAATTTTGCTTATGATTGGCTGCCATTGTATTTAACACCCTTTTTTAATACTCCTATCGCCCATTTCATCAGTATGGGTTCTTTAACAGATGTTATGGATGAGATTATTGAACAAGTAGCAATCAATTTTCCGGGTACTATAGGTGTTCACAGTCAAACACAGGCAGCTACTTTTACATTTGCACAACGGTGTATTTGTCTGCTGAATGGTTTAGATTTATCTATTTATAAATTTTGTCCCGAACCAACTCAGAGCTTGGCGTGGGTAGGTAGAATAGCTCCTGAAAAAGGACTAGAAGATGCAGTAGCAGCAGGAGAAATCACTGGTATTACACTGAAAATATTCGGTTTGAAACAGGATATATCTTACTGGGAGAAAATTTGTCAAAAATATCCTAATGCTCCCATCGAATATGTAGGATTTTTATCAACGGTTGAGCTACAAGAGAAGTTAGGCCAATGCCGATCTCTTTTAGTGACTCCTCGTTGGGTAGAAGCATTTGGAAATGTAGCAATAGAGGCCCTTGCTTGTGGAGTGCCTTTAATTGCTTACCGTCGAGGTGGTTTAACAGAAATTGTCCAAGAAGGTAAAACTGGCTTTTTGGTGGAACCTGATAGTGTTCAAGGTTTAGTAGAAGCGATTAAGCATTTAGATGAACTTGACCGCCAAGCTTGTCGCCAGCAAGCAGAAACTTTATACTCTTTAGAAGCTATGGGCGATCGCGTAGAACAATGGTTTCAAAAAATCCTGAAAAACTGATATAGTACTAATCAATATCTGCGCTCAACTATGGCGCAATCGCTAATATTCCCGCATCCCCATCTAAAGTTACCTCTACACCCACTGGTAAGGCTGCATTGGGATTATCATGACCAAAAGGCAAATCGGAGACAATGGGAATACCCAAATCACCCAAGCGATCGCGCAATACTTCTTCTACACTAAAACTAGATATCATTGGTGGCGCTTCACAGCGAGTAAAACCGCCCAAAGCAATACCGCAGACTTGAGACAAAGCACCACTCAAACGCCACTGCGTGAGCATCCTGTCAATCCGATAAGGTGCTTCGGTAACATCTTCCAACGCCAGAATTACACCATCTAGATGTGGTAGGATTGGTGTACCCAAAAGGTGAGTAGCCACCGTGAGATTTCCTGGTAACAAAGTACCATTTACCACACCACCACCCCAACCGCAACCTTTGAGAGGCGTGAAAGAACTAGCTTCTACCCAATCGAATAATCGCTTAATTGACCAATCTGGCTCATCTGCCAAAGTTGTCATTACAGGGCCGTGAACGCCGGAAATTCCTGCTGTATAAAGGCTCCATAATAAAACTGTAATATCAGAAAAGCCTATCAGCCACTTGGGAAGCACTGAGGTTGACCAATTCCAATTTTCTAAGATGCGGGTGCTGCCAAAACCACCTCTGGCACAGAGAATACCACGACAATTAGGATCTTGCCATGCTGCTGCTAGCTGTTGACGGCGATTTTCGTCAGTTCCAGCTAAATAACCATATTTGTCATCTATCTGAGGACTGACTTGTAAATGATAACCACGCGATCGCCAAATTTCTAGACTCCGTTTAAATTCTTCAAATTCTCGTAAAGCACCACTAGGGGCAATTACTCGTAGTAAGTCTCCAGGTTTTAGGGGCGGTGGTAAGATTTTGGCTGGCATGAAAGTTAGGAGTGAAAAGTATCATATTAACAATGCTGTAACTGTGTTAACAATACAACAACTTCATCAATTGCCTGCCGTATAACTGTTGCAGATTGATCCGACTGATTGACGATAATACTAAAAACTAACGGCTCATATTTCGGCGCATTCATATATCCAGATAGAGAAACTACACCTGTTAACGTACCTGTTTTTGCTTGCACAATGCCCTCAGCAGGTGTATCTTGAAAGCGGCCTTTCAGAGTTCCACTTTTACCAGCCACGGGTAAAGATGCACGATATATATATGCTGTTGGGGTTTTTGCCATTCCCCGCAGAGTTTGGACAAAAGCTTCTGGTGTCACTAAGTTACGCCGTGATAAACCGGAACCATCCACTAAAATATAATTTGCTGGATCGACTCCCAACTTAGTTAAACTTGCTTTGACAACTTCCAAACCGACATCAGCACTAGTCTGATTTTTCAATCTGATTTTTTTCACAGCTAATGCTCTCAGCAATGCTTCAGCATAAAGATTATTACTATTCTGAAGAGTTTCTGCTAATAATTTAGCTAAAGGTGGCGACTCTACAAATGCTATTTCTCCTTGATTCACACCACCATTTGCTACTAATGTTTGTCCCAAACTAATTTTTTCTGTTGCTAAGGCAGTACGGAAGCGTCGTAAGAAGTAATAATTAGGATCGACTACAGGCAAATCTATTAAAGAGGGTTCAGAATTCGTTGTCAGTTGTCCTTGAATTTGTAATACTGTTCCTGACAATTCGCGGGTAACATTGACATAGGTTGGTTGATTTTGGGGAACGGTTACTGACTGATTAATTATCCGCCACTGTTTCGCTTCGCCAGGATCGAGCCACAATACTTGCAAAGATTTACCCACAGCTTGTGGTACAAGTTTGAAGCTAAAAATATTTTGATTCAAAATAAAGCTGCTGACTGGTACACCATCACTTGACTGCACATCTTCCCATTGCCAGGTGGGATTAACAATATCACCTTGAATATAACTATCGTCAGCAATCAACTGCTGAATTTGGGTAATACCTTTCTGTTTTAACTGTTGTGCCAATTTTTGCAGTTCAGTATCACTTAAACTAGGATCTCCCCTGCCGACAACACGTAAAACACCATTACCATTCTGATAAATAGAGGTGCGAATCCGAAAATTAGCACCCAATTCCTGCAACGCAGCTGCTGTTGTTAGCAATTTGAGGTTAGACGCAGGAGTAAAATATTTTTGAGCATCTCGACTGTAAAGAGTTTGTCCAGTTGACAGAGGTTGTATCAAAATTCCCCAGCGCCCCCGACTAAATAAGGGACGATTGATTACAGTATCTATGGCTGTTCCCAGTTGGCTAGAGCAAATTGATTTTGTGGTAGTTGTTGGTGCAACTGGGGTTTGTGCTTTTGCAACTCTAGAACTAAATCCTATTTGGCTAGTCAAAAATATTAACAAAATACCTAGTGGTTGATTTAAAGTCTTAAGTCTCACCAATTTTCCTTATCCTAAAGACAGATATTTTTAGTTTACGAACAATTTCTTTCCGGAGAGAGAAGAATTGCCTCAGTAAAGTTACTTAATTAGTATAAGGAAGATGTTCACATGTTTCATATATAGGCGATCGCACAAACATAATTTATGGGACTGCAAAATAGAAACCTAAATCAACCTGCATATACAGAAATACGAAATCGAGGCAACGGCGTGAGTACATTTTTATCTGGTGTAGCTGTATTACTCTCTACTTTGGCTTTGGGATGTAGCGGCTATGTAGCTTATGAAGTTTTCACGTTGCGGCAGACACTAAATACTACTAATACAGCCAGTAACACCATTCCTACTCCAGTGCCAAATCTTACAGCGACAACTTCTCCACAAGCAACAGTTTCTCCATCCCCAGCTAGTACTACAACATCAGCAATTAGCCCTGGTCAATTTGTGCAGCCCGCTTTTGGCAAAAAGGGAGAAGTTGAGTTACTTTCAGCAAAACGAATTAAAGATCCAGAAACTGGAAACCGTGATGTGGTAAATGTGCAAATGCGTATTCGTCGCCTTGCCACAGACGGAGTTGTTGGTAGCGATATTATATCGGTTGCTAGTACAACAGCCCGCAATCCTGACACTAGCGTAACCTACAAAGGAGTTGCTCTTAATCGCTCAACAGGAAGCGTTTCATTGTTCCCAGTACGTCCACAAGCCTCGGCAGATGCTTATATCTGGCTAAGAGTTCCCGATGGTATCAATAATTTGGACATTTTTGTGCCAGATACAGCCGCATTTAAAAATGTACCAATTTCCTTTTAGCTAGCTAACTGATATCAAATAACTCCCCATTAAGGGGAGTCAGTAGTGATTAGTCGTTGATTATACAAGATAATGCTTTAGTTCTCTAAACAATAGTCTGCAACTGCAAGCAGCAGTCTGAGAGATAAGCAAATTTATAAAACCCTTTTTAATTACCTTCTCTTTCACTCCAAGAGTAATTTTGCTGACTGCAATTGATGCAGTTAAACTCATTGCATAGTTTGCAAAATTAGGTTTAGTATTGCTTCTAACTGTGGTTAAAGTTCTTTCTGAAGTATTAGTAAGAGCGTATCCCAAAATAATTTTAAATATTTTAAATAAATAATAATATAACGTTACAAGGCTAGCGAATAGATAACAGGTAATTCTAATTAGTATTAATTATCCAGGATAGAAAAGAATCCGATGCACTAACATTAGCAGTTTTGCATTCTTGACAAGTTAATGAAAAAGCTCTATTTTGGGTAAATAGTAATCGCTCAAGGATATTTTACCCTTCGTTATATTAGAGGATGTTTTAAAAGTGAGGGGCTATTGTAAGAAAACTCACAAGGCTTAAGCTGAAAGATTGAAGATATCAGCACCTTGTGAGCAAATG
>NZ_JBALDE010000007.1:0-1477 GCF_036917515.1 Nostoc sp.
CAAACTGGGGTTTGAGAAAGTAAAAGCTTATTTGACTTGCGGAAAACACCAAAATGAGAAAGCAAACTGGGGTTTGAGAAAGTAAAAGCTTATTTTGTTAACTAAATTCGACTTTATCTATTTTCCCAACGCAGTGAGCAATTATAGTCATTGTGAAAATCTCAAATCAAAAATGGGTATAACAAAATACATAAAGAGATTGTAGAACTAGTTAGGGGACACTGCTATCTTCTTTCGCCTTGTATATTGTCTATAATTACAAAAGTCTAAATGGTAACACGCCGTGACCTTCGATTTGACTATTCCTCGCTCTGCTGGCGAGCCACTCAATCTCACTGTCAGCGTCGGAGAAAAACTATTCATTCTTGGTGCTAACGGTACAGGCAAGTCCAGTTTGATGCAACAGTTATATACTCCTCATTATGCTAATGCGCGACGAATATCGGCACATCGCCAAAATTGGTTTTCTTCCAATGCAATGGATTTATCACCCAAGCAAAAGCAAGACTATGAATCCAATATGCGAAGCGGAGACACCAATTTACAGTCGCGCTGGAAAGACGATTTTGCTAAACAACGCACGAGCATTGCAATCTATGACCTGATTGACGCCGAAAACGTGCGTGCTCGCTCAATTGCTGGTGCAGTCGATGGCAACAACATTGAGCTTGCAAAGACTCTTTCAAAGCAACATGCCCCTATAAAGCTTATTAATGAGCTTTTACGTCTTTCAAATATTCCAATTGAGATATCTGTCAGTGAGAACGATGAAGTAGTTGCAAGCAAATGTGGCGGTACTCCTTACAGCGTTGCGGAGCTTTCGGACGGCGAACGTAATGCCTTATTAATTGCGGCAAACGTACTGACTCTTAAGAGCGGTACATTGCTACTAATTGATGAGCCGGAGCGCCACCTTCATCGCTCCATTATCTCACCGCTCTTGACACTTTTGTTCTCCATACGGCATGATTGTGCATTCATTGTGTCTACGCACGACGTGATGCTGCCCCTTGATAATCCGGGCGCACGTACGTTGCTCATCCGAGGCTGCACCTATGCTCACTCTTCCGTCAGTGGTTGGGACGCGGATCTTGTTCCTCCCGAAACTGAGATTGATGATGACCTCAAGAAGGATATCCTTGGCGCACGTAGAAAGCTCCTATTCGTCGAAGGCACTGAGCGAAGCCTTGATAAACCGCTTTACAGTTTAATGTTTCCAAACGTCTCCGTCGTTGCTAAATCGAACTGTCGTGATGTTGAACACGCCGTTTCCAGCATCCGAGACGCTGGCAATCTTCACTGGCTTCATGCTTTTGGTATTGTTGATAACGACCGACGGACGGAAGCCGACATTAATCAGCTCAAACAGAAGGGTGTATATGCCCGAATGGCACTAAGAAAAGCTCTAAGCCATGCAGGATAAGTGGTACAGATTTTAAAGCTATTGAACAGTGAAGGTCTTGGTATGGGACAGGCG
>NZ_JBALDE010000008.1:0-7459 GCF_036917515.1 Nostoc sp.
CAAATTAACCAAACCAATTATTGCATCTATTGCCCGAAGGCAATATATTTTAGAGGCACTATCTGTAGCCAGCTTTTAGAGAATTGGTATTACTAGCAGCAAAAAACTGGGAGGAAGCCGACACAGAAACCTATCGGGTTATGAATCAGGCTATAGGCAAAGAAGATGGCGGCAGCTTCACCTTATACGATGCACTGACTTAGGCACAATTGACCAACTGTGGGTAAAATACAGCAATGGACACTTTGGCTTCAGCGTCCAGAAAGAAATTTACTTGAGCGTTGGCGGTAAAGCTGACGACAAGTATTACCAAGAAGCCTGGGAAAAGTTTGGCGATCGCAGTTGACTTGAACTAAGGGACTTACGGTCAAATAGTGTACCAAATCGGGTTTTTTTGCGAGAGAGTGCACCAACAACTACATTCAGCCCTCGAATCTCAGCCAGTGGGTTGAGTATAGTCGAAACCCACAATCATGGATATTCAGGTACTTTATTTTCATCCACATCCCTAAAAGTGCGATGTCTACGACGGGCTATGCCTACGCTCTTACAACAACATTGTAGTTTTCGTGCAACTTAAATATAATATTATTTTGCTGAAAATGCCTTTGGTGATTAAATTCCGAGAAATCACGGGTATAGATAAAAATTTTTGTTAAAAAAATGCGCTTTTTGCTGAACTAGAATATAGGTTAATTGAGACAAAATAGCTTTGTAAAGCTTTTAAAGGTGTAAATTTATGTCTCGAAGAAAACGTAGTTCTCGGATTATAGAAAAAGCTGAGTTTAAAGTTGCCGGACTGAAAGCTATCGATCCAAATATCAATTTTGATGATACTTACAACTTGCAAAATCTAACTCAATTAATATAAAAAGTTCACAATATGCTTGATAATTATAACGCTAATATAGCTATGATTGACTCTTCTAGAAAAAAGCTGGATGAGATGGAAAAAACCTTAAGAGCTAATTCGTAAACTCAAGTAAAGTACTTGTCTAGTAAGGGTTTCAGGAATTTAAGTCAATAAAGCACTTATTCGCTGAAACTTAGACCTAGTAATGAGTTGAGTACCCTTAAGATTTTCTTTACGAATCAGCTCTAAGTTAGGTTTCAGATAAAATGCTAACGTGGGTTGGTTGCAAATACGGTAAAAACAGCAATAAATATGAATTTTTAGGTAGCATTAAAGACAATAAACGTACCCGTAAAAGCAGATTGACACGCTTAAAATTTAATACAGATAAAATATCAGATGAAAATGCAATAACCGCCTAGTACCGCTAGGCAGAAATCAAAAGTAAAAAGTCAAAAGTCAAGTTTATCGATTGAACAATTAGAAAATTTAGGATAAGCATTGCTAGACTTTTATAGTATTGCTGATTTAGAAACTTGGTTAAACCAACAATAAATACGAATTACGTCTTTATAAATTATCAGGGTCAATATTGAATTCTCACAACTTAGCGGCTAGTACGCCACGGCGTAAATAGAGCAACCATTTAAAATACCTAAAGAACTTATTCCATAATACTTTTGACTTTTGACACTTCGACTTTGCTCAGTGTTAACTTTTGAATGAGTAACTTCCGCCTTGCGGTACTAGGCGTTCTGAGCGTAGCCGAAGTATTGATTCTGACTTCTGAATTCTTCTTCAAGTAGTAGCTAATTCTATTCGCCTAATACTTTTCCAACTTTCAGTATAAAAAAACTACAAAAAACTGATTACCAGTAAGGCTTTCATCATAAAAGTAAGCTAAACTTTTATAGCCAAGTATTGCCTCAAAATATTTCATAATTAAAGGTAGAAAAGCCCAATGGAGAACATAAAAATGCTGGAATCATATCGTAAACACGTTGCCCAAAGAACAGCACTCGGTATTCCCCCTTTACCATTGGATGCGAAGCAAACCTCAGAATTATGTGAATTACTGAAAAATCCGCCAAAGGGTCAAGAGGAGATATTATTGCATTTATTGAGCGATCGCGTTTCTCCTGGTGTCGATCCAGCAGCTTATGTCAAAGCCGGATTTCTCACCGCGATTGCCAAAAAGGAAATCATTAGTCCCTTGGTTTCGCGCATAGAAGCAGTGCAATTGTTAGGGACAATGGTAGGTGGTTATAATGTGCAAGCTTTAATTGAACTGCTGCAATGGCCCACCGTATCCCTCTCAGACTCATCTGAAACACCTCTAGTAATGGGCGGACAAGGAAAGGAACCTATCGCCGCTTATGCCGCCAACGCCTTAAGCAAAACTCTCTTGGTGTATGACGCTTACCACGATGTTTTAGAGTTGTCTAAAACCAATCCTTTCGCCAAGCAGGTGATTGACTCTTGGGCGGAAGCTGAATGGTTTACCCTTCGCCCCACAGTACCAGAAGCGATTACTGTTACCGTTTTTAAAGTTCCTGGCGAAACCAATACCGACGATTTATCCCCCGCCCAAAGTGCCACAACTCGCCCAGATATTCCCTTACACGCCTTAGTGATGTTAGAGTCACGGCAACCAGGAAGTTTGGCAACCATTACTGAACTGAAGAAAAAAGGGCATCCTGTAGCTTACGTGGGGGATGTAGTTGGTACAGGTTCCTCGCGTAAATCTGCCATCAACTCAGTATTGTGGCATTTGGGAAATGATATACCTTTTGTGCCAAACAAACGCGCTGGAGGTTATGTTTTAGGTGGTGCGATCGCGCCAATCTTCTTTAACACAGCAGAAGATGCCGGTGCTTTGCCTATTCAGTGCGATGTCACCAAACTGGAAACCGGCATGGTAATTACCATCCATCCCTACAAAGGGGAAATCACTAACGAAGCAGGCGAAGTCATTTCCACCTTTGCCCTCAAACCTGATACCATCCTCGATGAAGTCCGTGCAGGTGGACGCATCCCCCTACTTATCGGCCGTACCCTCACCGATAAAACTCGTCTTGCACTTGGTTTAGAACCCAGCACTGTATTTACACGTCCCCAGCAAGCCATTGATACAGGCAAAGGCTATACCCTAGCCCAGAAAATGGTAGGTAAAGCTTGTGGATTACCTGGTGTGCGTCCCGGCACATCCTGCGAACCGATCATCACTACCGTTGGTTCCCAAGATACCACAGGCCCGATGACCCGCGACGAATTGAAAGAACTCGCTTGTCTTGGTTTCAGTGCAGACTTAGTGATCCAAAGTTTCTGCCACACCGCAGCTTATCCCAAACCAGTAGATATCAAAACTCATCACGAACTCCCCGATTTCTTTGCTTCTCGTGGCGGTGTCGCCCTCCGTCCTGGTGATGGTATCATCCACTCTTGGTTAAATCGGATGCTGCTACCCGACACCGTGGGAACTGGCGGCGACTCTCACACCCGCTTCCCCTTGGGTATTTCCTTCCCCGCCGGTTCTGGGTTGGTAGCTTTTGCAGCCGCCTTGGGTGTCATGCCTTTAGATATGCCAGAGTCAGTATTGGTAAGATTCAAAGGTGAATTGCAACCAGGTATCACCCTGCGGGATGTGGTGAATGCCATACCCTACGTAGCAATTCAAAAAGGTTTGCTGACAGCAGAGAAGCAGAACAAGAAAAACGTCTTCTCCGGGCGAATTATGGAAATAGAAGGTTTGCCAGATTTAAAAGTTGAACAAGCCTTTGAACTCACCGATGCTAGCGCCGAACGTTCTTGTGCCGGATGTACTATTAAGCTAAGTGTAGAGACAATTTCGGAATATCTGCGTTCTAACGTTGCGCTGCTGAAAAATATGATTGCACGGGGCTATCACGATCCGCGTACCATGCTACGGCGTGTCGCAAAGATGGAAGAATGGTTAGCAAATCCCGTGTTATTAGAAAGTGATGCTGATGCCGAATATACTGAAATAATTGAAATTGATTTGAACGAAATCAAAGAACCAATTGTTGCTGCTCCCAATGACCCCGATAATGTGAAATTATTATCGGAAGTTGCTAATGATCGAGTGCAAGAAGTATTCGTCGGTTCTTGTATGACAAATATCGGTCATTATCGGGCAACAGCGAAAGTTTTGGAAGGTGCAGGTGAAGTGAAAACTCGTCTTTGGATAGCACCACCAACCCGCATGGATGAACACCAACTTAAAGAAGAAGGTGTATATGGTATTTTTGAGGCTGCGGGTGCGCGCACAGAAATACCAGGATGCAGTTTGTGTATGGGAAATCAGGCGCGAGTTGCTGATGGCACAACAGTATTTTCTACCTCTACCCGCAATTTCAATAATCGCATGGGTAAAGATGCACGAGTGTATCTTGGTTCAGCAGAATTAGCCGCAGTTTGTGCGCTGCTGGGACACCTTCCCACAGTCCAAGAATACTTGGATATTGTGGCGAGGAGAATTCATCCTTTTGCAGATGATTTGTATCAGTATTTAAACTTCGATCAAATCATCGGTTTTGAAGATGAAGGGCGCGTGATTTCTAAAGAGGAGCAGGCTTTGTTGGTCTAATCTAGATTAAGGTGGGTTAAAAAAGCCCACCTTAATTTTTTAAGAATTTGTATCAGTAATTTAATTGTAGTTTTTATCATGACCAGTCCATTTTTTATAAATGACAAAAACCTTTATGAGCAAGATTTTTACTTGTGGACACAAACAATTGCCCAGCAGTTAAAAGAAAATAATTTTAATCAAATAGATATATCTAATCTAATTGAAGAAATTGAAAGCATGGGGAGAAGTGAAAAACGCGAGTTAAAAAATAGATTAATTGTACTATTAATGCACTTGCTGAAATGGCAATATCAACCAGAAAAACGTAGTGAAAGTTGGCGCAGTACCATTTCTGAACAACGTATCTGTATTGAAACATTATTAGAAGATAGTCCCAGTTTGCAACCTCTACTTGCAGAAGTATTTGAAAATTGTTATCAAAAAGCTCGTCTCAAAGCATCTGATGAAACAGGGATTAAATTAAATTTATATCCTAAAGAATCTCCTTTTACATTAGAAGAAACTTTAGAAAATAGTCATTAAGTTGGAGAAATGAATGAATTTTTACACCGTTGTACTCAGAAAAAGTTTTTGCTATTGGGTTGCTTTATGTTTAGAAAACGGCATTGTTGAGCAGGGAAATAATCAAGAAGATGCAATTAAAAAACTGAAAGAAGCAATTGAATCTTTTGAAAATGTTTATGAGTCTGAAAGTAATATTTATAAATCTCCCGTTTCAATAGATGAATTACATGAATTTTTATTTATTGAAGAAAAAGAATAACATTCAGAGATATATGAATTAAGAAAGGTTTCTGCCTAAAAATATACCTTCTCTGAAACCAAAGGAGTTAATTAAGCTTTTAGAACAAGCAGGTTGCACATTCCATAGAGAAGGAAAAAGCGACCATTGTTTATATACTCGTGAAGTTGATGGTAAAAAAAGAATAGTTCCTATAGATATGGGTGCAAGAGAAATGTCTCCTGCTTATGTTTTGCGTATTTTTAGGCAATTTGGTTTTACTGATTAGCGGGACTTAAACAAAAATTATGCCCAAATGAAGCCCAAACTGGCTTTGTAAGAAGCAAACAGGTCACGATGAACGGTCAACCAGTCAAAAAATCGAAAAGACATAGCTGTTCTAAAAGCCTCGAAAGCTTCAGTGAAAGTATTTAAAGATTTGTTAGCCCACCTTCGTCTTAAACCGCCAGTCAACTGATGCCAAAGAATAAAAGTATAGGCACAAAAAACTAAGATAAAATGTCGAAGTAAACTTCTTTTATCTCGAACTTGATATTCTTTCAGCCCTAACCAACCCTTGGCCTCTCGATAAAAAACTTCTACCCAATTTCTTGAACTATAAGTGTCAACTATCCATTGTGGTGTAACAATTGGTGAAGAAAAATTAGTGATGAAATAGTCAATATCAGTGGCATCTGTGAAAGTCGCAGCGTTCATGACGATAGCAATATTTCGTTTTCCACTTAGACCTGTTATTTCTACTTCTTTAGTTACTACCCATCAGGTTTTGGGTTTATCTAAGTTAAGTTGAATTTCTGTAAAAGCCTCTTGAGGTAGAGATTGTGCTAATTTATCTAGCCTAATTATTTGTTGAATATTATCTTCCAAATTGATAATTAATTTGCGATTTTTAGCTAATCCTCCTAAATACTTTAATTGCTGATTTTCTAACTTTAATAAAAAGGATGTGTTGTTGCCGTAGCCAGCATCTACAATTACTATTCCTGGTTGATAACCACGGTTTAAAGTCTGGTCTATTAATTTAATTGCTAATTCCGGTTTCTTCTCAAATTCTGAGTCTTGTTTCCCTTCAGGTAATGAATCAGCGTGCTGATAATAGCTCTATATCTAACGGTAAGCTTTTTCTTCCATCATATAGATGTGTTGTGACCACTACTATTCCATTATCCGTTTTGCCAATTTCTCCGATATACTGTCTCCCCACGCCAGCAGTGAAATTACCGCTCTTTCTATGACCAGAATCATCAATTATTAAGTTAAAACCCCTACTAATTCTCGTCTGGCTACACTTGTTCATAATCTTTAACCGACGCTCATTCACCTGATCACTGGACCACGGTGCTTCGGTTAAAAAGTGGTGTAATCGGTGGTAAGTCACGCCTACAGCATTCTCTGCGATTTGAAACAGCTTTTTTCTCTCACTTTCACCCAGTAATCCCCCTACATAGTGTCTAAATTCTCTTTTTTGAGCCTTATGAGTAAACACATCATCAAATCGTTGACACCATCTTTCAAAGCATGGCGGCATGGCTGCGGGGGTGGTTTCTTTCATGAGCTTTTTTCAACGTGAAAGCTATGCTAGTTAAACATTATACCCTTTTTCACTTCTAGTTTTGTTTAAGTCCCATTAGGAAATTGAAAGTCTTTTAAGTTAAATATATTTAAGTAATTTTATGTTATGCCATGACATTTAGTAATCTCATGAAGCATCTGTAGTCAAGTTCAATCTCAGACCAAATTGCTGGGCAAGTGTTTGGTAACGCATACGTACATCCTCGACGGATATTTCTAATTGAGCAGCAGCATGATTAACTCGTTCTTCATCAATTTCTTGTTCGGGATCTAGAAACGGATTAAGAGCATCAATATCCCTAGAAAGCAGCTGGCGATCTATTTGATCCTGACAAATCCAAGATAATGCTCTAAGTGTTATTACCCTCGTATTTTGATTCTTAGATGACAACCTGTTTAGTAACTTTTGTATAGTCTTAGCATCCCCAAGTTTTACTAGTGCTGCCTCTACAGCTCGCTGCACATTGCTATCAGCATCATTGAGCTTGGTAATCAGGGGTTCAACAGCTCGTGCATCCTTAATCTCTCCTAGTGCCCCTGCTACAGCTTGCAGCACATTTCTATCAGCATCATTGAATTTGGCAATTAGGGGTTCAACTGCTCGTGCATCCTTAATCTTTCCTAGTGCCAATGCTACAGCTTGCTGCACATTGATATCGGCATCATTGAGCTTGGCAATCAG
>NZ_JBALDE010000009.1:0-18201 GCF_036917515.1 Nostoc sp.
CAAATGCTCTGAATGCGGTAACTAAAAAAGACATTATTGGATGGTTCACCCACTGCTGTTACTATATTGCACCCAACTGAGAACCGCTATAATCTATCCCATGAGGCTGCTTGAGCATCTAAACTGGCTTTATTTTCTAATCTCAGACTGGCAAAACCTTGAGCAATCTGAAAAATTATTGTCCCTAAGCTGGCGGCTACCAAAGCCAAACTGATTTGCGCTAACAACCCTCTATTCCCATCAGGAATCACAGAATCAATAAGGATGGCAATTGCTAAGGGAGTTAACATTCCCAACAATGCGCCAACACTTCCTGTCAGGAAGATAATCGCCAGTTCTCGAACTTGCCCCCTAAAAGCAAACAGAATTAAGTCGAGTGCAGTTAAATCTCGATCGGGTAAGGAACGATAAAACACATAAGCAAAGGGAGCTAGTTGTTGAGCAGTACGATTGTTTACAGGTGTACGAGTCTTTTTCTGTGGGTCAAAGATTTCATACTTTCCCACCCCTGCTGGTAACACTGCAACCGGAAGGTTATCTTGATGAGTGTATGCTAATAAAGGGCCGCTATCTTTTTGCCACCATCGGTCATTGAGCAATACCTGCCGAATGCGAATTCGCGATGCACGAGCGATCGCTTCTAGTGGTTCTTGAATCCGCTGCATGTTTTCAGAACGCAGAGGTGGCTGAATTTTAATTCCTAATGCCCTACCCACTGCACCTGCGGCAATTAACAGTGGTGTACCTTCTTGTATCAGTTCAGATCGCTGAGGTTTGAGGACTGATGCCAAGTTTCCTAAAGCTGTAAGTTTTACCTCATAGTTAAGTTTTTTGCGTGCTTGAAATTGAGTCCAATTTGCTGCTAATTCTTTTTGTTCTATTTGAGTCAAAGTTTGGCAAAAACCAGTATGCAGTTGCTCAAGAAAAAGTTGAATTTCATTCCAATACACAAGCTTTTCAGCGGTAGAAAAAACTGACTCAATAGAGGAATAATCGCCTCCAAAACTACGAATTTTTTTTCCCATATCTGCGCTGAATTGAGAAAGTTTTCTGCCTCATTTTCCCCATGATTTATCCATTGCTCACATTCCTGTGCGGTTAATTGCAATAACTCAGTATCTTCTATAGATATCGCCAAAATTTTATAGTTTTCAGCCGATATCCCAAACAATGCTTCTCCTACATCAGCACTAAATAAATAACGGCGAACACCCTCAATACCTTGCTCAAGAGGAACAGCAAATAAAGCGATCGCACCAGATTTAATTTGCCAAACTATTTGAGGATTGTCTAATACTAAGGATTGATTACCTGTCAGCAGTAACTTAGAATGACTCATCTGGAGTTAGAGATACAATACTTCTTTGTTGGTGTATAGCATTAAGTTGCGCTTCCACTTCTAGCGGCAGACTAGTAAAGCAAATATAAAAATTATCTGGATCTGCGGCTTTATCTAAAACTTTAGCATAGATATCTTTGCTAATTTCGGTATTGTCGGGCATAAATAAGTTCAGTTTCAGATTCGTAAAGGGCTGTAAAACCACAGAATTCACTGCTGATTCATAATATACTTGCGCCCCTTTAGCTGAAAGCTTTACTAACTTCCCTTCAATAACGGTAGTATGTACATCTTTTCCATCTAAAATCGCATATTTTAGAGGAATAGCTTCTGGCAGTTTAAAGAATATTTCTTCTTCTTGAGTAAGGTACAAGTTATATTTTCCAGCAATACCACCTACTTCATAAATTTTTATCGATTGCTTCACTCCTTTAGCTTGTACTTCTTTGCTGCCAACTATTTGGATAATGGAACCAGCTTCCTTAATTGTTGATTCCGAAACAAAAATCTGCCCACCGACTGTATAAGATTCAATCCGATAAGTTAAATTAACTTGATTACCGATAATTCCATATTTAGTTCGTTTTTCTGAACCAATATTCCCTACTACTACTTCTGCTGTATTAATGCCAATACCCATTTCTAACTTTGGTAATCCCATTTGCTGGATTGTTTTGTTCACAGTCTCCATTGCTAGTTGCATCGCCACAGCACAAGCGATCGCTCTTATAGCATCATCTTCTCTGGTGATGGGAGCACCGAATAAAACTAAAATTCCATCGCCCATAAATTCATCAATTGTACCTTGATACTGAGTAATAACATCTGCCATATATCCTAAATAAAAGTTAATAATTTTAATCACTTCTTCCGCAGATAATGTTTCACAGGTAGCTGTAAAACCTCTTAAATCAGAAGTGAGAATAGTAATTTTCTTACGTTCGCCACCCAGTTTCAAACCTTCAGGATTTTCTAATAAATTAGCAACTATTTCATCGGTAAGGTAACGACCAAAAGTTTTCCGGATGTCTCCCGCAGTCCGCGCAATGTAGGCAGTAACAACAATTGCTGAACCAATTAATGTCATTAATGGTGGAACAACAGGAATCCACCAACCTGCTAGAAAAACAAAATAGCTACTACCGATAAGACAGCAACCTGCTAACAAAATGCTAATTAAAGGTAATAATGATTTTCTTTTAGAAATGCCGCTATATCTTTGTTGCCATATTAAAATTGCGCCAGTTAGTCCCCAAAGAAAAATCCATAACCATTCATGTAGTTTGCTCCATGTTTTTATTAATGGGCGATTGTCTAAAGTAGCGCTTAAAACTTGACTGATGGCATGGGCGTGAATAGTTACACCAGCTACCCGTTTAGGTGCTGTTAATATAGTACTGCTATAAGGTGTATAAAATAGGTCTTTAAGACTTTCTGCTGTGGGACCAATTAACACAATACGCCCTTTGACTAAATCTTTAGAGATGCGATTTTCTAACACATCCATAATAGATATATGCAAAAAACTTTGTTGAGAACTTCGATAATTTATCAATACTTGATAACCCTGATCTTCAGCCTGAACATAACCACCATCGTTGGCTTGAAACAAGGGGTAAATAACATTACCTGTTTTTACTAAAAAATCTTTTGTTTGTCCGACATAAACGTGGCGATCGCTTAAATAAATATAAGCAATTTTAAAAGCAAAACTAAATACATTTTCGCCATTTTTATCAGCTAAATACATCAAACTCCGACGAACTTTTCCATCTACATCTAAGGGAAAATCATTTGCACCTACTTGGCCGCGTTGTTTCAGCGCTGGTGGTGGCGCAACTGCCGAGCTATCTTCACTTTCAGCTACTTTTTGCACGCCAACTAAATTTGGTGTAGACTCAAACACTTTAACTAACGATTGATGCCCAAATCCTACTGGCAAATCTCGATATAAATCCAAACCAATAGCACTGGGCTTTTGTTGTTTTAAATTCTCCAAAACTTGTGTTAGCAAGCTATCAGGTAAAGGCCAATTACCACGCTTACCAAGTTTTTGCACATCAGATTCATTAATTTCTACAATGACAATCCGCGTATCAACGGGTTCTGGAGAACGTAACAGAAACATTTGATCCAGCGCTGCCAATTCCAACATTTGCAATAATCCACTCAAGCGCAGGATGAACACTAATGCTCCCGCACTGGGAGCAGCAATGAAGATACCGCGACATTGCCAAAGTTGTTGCTTGATATGACTCCACATAAATTACTTAGTTTTGGCATTCCAACTATTTACTAAAGGTTTGGAAACTAAATCGTTTAAACCCACTGACTCTAATAATGCTTTCCAATTAGCCATGACAGTGCGATCGCCCGGATCAGTAAGACGTTGCTGTACTAAAGTATGCAGCACTTCGTACCAAATACCAGCTCTAGCATACACTTGGGAGCGTTGCTTGGGATTTGTCCTGGCTATCTGCTTTAATAAATCAGCAGTAGGTTGAATTCGTTCTACCCAACCATCGACACTAATTTCCTCTGCTAGTTCTTCTGAACTGCAAGCGATTGACATATACCAGTGATATTTTTTACCTACCTTAAGACTTGATGCTTTTGCCGGGAGAGTAAAACCAATAATTCCTGATTGATTAGGAAGCTTAAAAGTTGTTTCGTAGAGTATACGCTCGTCTTCTAGGAGTGAAAAATGAGCAGTTTGTACTGGCATTTGCGGAACAAACCAGTAAAATGTCGGGCGTTCTGCAAAGGTTAAACCTAATTTATTCGGAGGCATTAAGGGAGTTGAAGTTTCTTTATTCTCCAAAAAGCAGGAACCACCACGACTTCCCCCACCAGCTGTAGTTTGTGGTGCTTTTCGATTTGGTGGGATAAACTTCTGACTAATTTGCCATCTCTGTAATCTCTGGAATTTAAGTGCCATTAGTGATTCAGCTTTCATCATTCTGGGCAAACTAGAGATTATCAATACTAGAGAGATAGGAAATACTGTAAAGTTTACAAATTTTTGTATCCAATTCATATTAAGTCCTATTAATTTTCAATCATCTAACAAAGACAAATATTTGTATGTGATAGCACGAAAAGCTGATATTTAGTTAAATTAACTACTAATGATAAAATATATATTAGCTTTTGTCTAAAAGCCTTGTTAAAAATTTTGCTAAAAAAAGGAATTATGTATAATTTAGTATAGTATTTTATTAATTTATAACGAATGAACCGAAACAAGCTTCGCACTCCTCTGTGCTAAACTTTGTGCCACTTTGCGTTTCAATTTCAACCCTCAATTGACCACGAATTTACGAAATCGTGTACTTAGTATGAGCAAGAAGCTAGTTGTCTGGTAAGTTTAGCTTCTCATCCAACTCCACCCCTTTTCTGAAAAACCTTGTTTTTACTGACTTTTTACTACTTCTGTCAGCCAGCCTGGTTGAAAAATTCCAGAAAACTAACAAAAAGCTGTGTTTTCCAGCAAAAAAATGATTTAATTTCACTCCTAATCAAGTTTAAATCCTATGCTTAGACAAATGCTGGTTAATACTCCTAATTTTGTTGCCTTTAGGGAAAGTGATATTGATTGGATGCTCAGTGTAGGCAGATGTAAAGAGCATCGTCCTAATCAAGTTCTCATTCAAGAAGGTCAAGAAATTATTGATACAGTAGAAATTTTGTTAGAAGGATCATTAAGTATTTGCGTCTCTCCTACAGGGAATGTAAAAGATTCACAAGAAATTGATCGCGTATCGCCAGGAGAAATTGTAGAAGCTTTATCTTTTGTAGATAATCGTCCTTCATCTAGTGCTTTTATAGCTCTGGAACCCTCGCGAATATTAGCATTACCAAAGCAATTATTACTCAAAAAGCTAGAGCAAGATACAGAATTTGCTGCCCATTTTTATCAAATAGTATCTGTTCTAATGTCACAACAGTTGCGGAGACTTACTGATTTTCTAGCTAAGAACAAAGTAGTTCCAGGAGAAGCGTTGCGAAAGGTTTTGTTTGTGTTTGCTATTTTGAATGATTGCGATATTGATTGGATGATTTCTCAGGGAATAAAAACTAAAGTCAATCCAGGTAAAGTGCTAATTGAAGCAGGAAAACCTGTTGAGGCGTTATATATATTGTTAGATGGCAAGTTAGGTATTTTTGTTACTACCCCACAGAACGAAGTTGCTGAAAAAGAAATTGCTCAATCAATCAAAGGCGAAATTTTAGGGGAAATGTCTTTTGTAGAAGCAACAACCGCTTCTGCCACAGTTAAGGCAGCAGAATCTTCTGTATTACTAGCTCTGCCACAACACAAACTAGTTGAAAAATTAAAGCAAGATCCAGGATTTACAGCACGTTTTTACCGAGCGATCGCTGTAGTTTTAGTAGATCGCATTCGCGATCGCCTTTTCCGTCGTGGATTTGGAACATTGGCTTATCAACTAGATCAACTCTTAGCAGAAGATATTGAAGTTGAAGATGAAGTAAACTTAGATACATTAGACAATACTGCCCTAGCAGGTGCTAGATTTGACTGGATGATTAAACGCCTCAATAGGCAATCTTAAAGGAGGCAGATTAACAATTCAAAATTCAAAACTCAAAATGAAAACATTTGAGACAGTTGGATTTGGGGATTTAAACCTCAACTCAACTGAGGCTACGTGTTTTAGTTGAGGTCTTAGACCCTTCTATTTACGATAATTTTAGATTTTAGATTTTGAATTTTGGATTGAACAATCTAAAATCAAAAAGACGCTCCTATGGCATCCGTGAGAGGTTAAAAGTTAAATTATTTATTTCTTCCCTAATCCCAGTCCTAATTACGAATTACGAATTAACAAATAAATGGCTGAAAATCAAGAAAGTATATTTCGTAAGGAATCACTGGAGCGTTTATCTTCTCCAGAAAGATTGGATCAATTAATGCAAATAGTTAACCCTATAGATTGGCTACCTCTAGCTACGCTAGGTATTTTTGTTTTACTTGGGTTAATTTGGAGTATTTTTGGACGTATTCCGATCACGGTGACAGGAAAGGGAATACTGATTCAACCTAATCAAGTTATAACTTTTGAGTCGCCAATTTCAGGACAGTTAAAAAGTCTGAATGTCAAAATAGGACAATGTATAGATAAAGGATATGTCCTAGCAACAATTGATCCCACCGCTCTCAAGCAGCAATTACAACTACAACGCTCAAAACTAGGGCAATTACAAACACAAGAACAGCATTCATCGTTACTTCAGCGACAACGTACTGCTAAAGAAAAAGAGGCGATCGCTTCTGCTAAAGCTAGTTATATCCAACGTTTGCGGGACACTCAGACGCTTACGCCTGCATTTTATAAAAAAGGTTTAAATGCCATTCGTGAACAACGCATTAGTTTACAACAAAAGGTCAATGATGCTGTAGATATCGTACCTGTACTCAAAGATAGATTGCACAAGCGCCAGCAACTCGTAGATGCGGGAGCCATTGCCAAAGATACATATTTACAAGCAGAGCAAGAATATAAACAGGGACTGCAAACTCTATCTGATATCAAAGCGCAGCTCAAGCAATTAGATGTACAAGAAACAGAAGCACAGCAGAGATACTTACAAAATTTGAGTTCTGTAAGCGAACTGCAAGCACAATTAAAAGATTTAGATACTAAGAGCCAACGTATTGAACAAGAAAACGTAGAAGCTTTTAATACCAAAATTAATCAAATTCAAGAAGTTAATCGAGCGATCGCTCAACTAGAAAAACAAATATTAGATAATAGTCAGATTGTTACCCCCAGTAGCGGTTGTGTATTAGAATTAACTGGTTTTGTTGGGCAAGTTACTAGTGCGAAAACTCCTCTTGTTACCCTGAATGTCGGCAATAAAAACACCCCATTAATCGCCGTTAGTTACTTTAATGTTCAAGATGGCAAACAGATTCAACCAGGAATGATCGTGCAAATCACCCCTGCTTCTGTGAAAAGAGAACGCTTTGGTGGCATTGTCGGCAAAGTTACTTCTGTTTCTCCCTTACCTGTGACTAAAGAAGGCGCAAAGTCTGTAATTGGCAACCCTGACTTAGTAACAAACATCTTGTCAACTGGCGGCGGAGACATAGAAATCCGAGCAGAAATGGAACTAACTCCATCCACCTTTAGCGGCTATCGCTGGTCTTCTTCCCAAGGGCCAAAATTAAATATCTCTGCGGGGACAACTACCAATGTCCGAGTTAAAGTAGCAGAGCAAGCACCAATTACTTATGTCTTGCCCATACTACGAGAATTTACTGGCATTAACTAAAGTTTTAGAGGAATAGTCTTGTGCTATTGATTCAGCAAATTGTAGCCTCAATTCAAAATCTTAATCCCTTACGCCAAAAAGCTTCATCATCAAATTTAGGAGCCGCACAAAGTAAGATCCCCTCCCGTGTCAAAACTCCCACCCTATTGCAAATGGAAGCGGTGGAGTGCGGAGCAGCAGCTCTTGGGATTATTTTGGCTTACTATCATAAAATTATACCTTTAGCAGAATTGCGTCAAAATTGCGGTGTTTCTCGTGATGGCAGCAAAGCTTCTAATATTATTAAAGCTGCGAGAAACTACGAAATGCAAGCCAAAGGTTTTAAAAAGCAGTTGGCACAATTACAACAACTTCGTCCGCCGTACATTGTTTTTTGGAATTTTAATCATTTTCTAGTAGTAGAGGGATTTAAAAAAGATTGGGTTTATCTCAACGACCCAGGTAGCGGGCCAAGGCGAGCCTCATTAAAAGAATTTGATGAAGGCTATACTGGGCTTGTTTTGATGATGGAACCAGGCCCGGGATTTCAACGCGGCGGTCGTAAGCCTAGCTTAATAGCTTCACTCCTTGACCGCTTACAAGGTTCGTGGGGAGCTATTCTTTATTGTTTCCTAGCAGGATTTTTTCTAGTTATTCCAGGGTTAATTTTACCTGTATTTAATCAGATTTTTGTAGATAACGTTTTAGTAGAAAATCGTACAGATTGGTTGCGTCCATTGATTTTAGGGATGACAACCACTGTAATCATTCAAGTGTTGCTGACATTATTACAAAGACGGTTTTTGCGAAAATTAAATATTAAGTTATCGGTAAAAATGTCTGGGCATTTTATCGACCATATTCTTCGCTTACCAGTGGGGTTTTATGCCCAAAGATTTGCTGGAGAAATCAGCACTCGAATTAATATTAATACTAAAGTTGCAGAAGTACTTTCGGGGCAGTTAGCTAGGACTGTAATTGATACTGTAATGGTCGTGTTTTATGCCATCATCATGTTTGCTTATGATCGAGTGTTAACTGCGATCGCAATCTGTTTTGCTGTGATTAATATCTTAACTTTACAGTGGATTTCGCAGCAGCGCAAAGATATTTATATGCGAATCATCCAAGACCAAGGCAAAGTTGCAGGTACAGAAATTGCTGCCATTCAGAGCATAGAAACCCTCAAAGCCTCAGCTCTAGAGTCTGATTTCTTCTCTCGTTGGTCAGGCTACTATACAAAATCTCTTAACGCTCAACAAGAGTTAGGCATTACCAATCAAGTGCTAGGAATTCTACCTGTTTTCTTGACTAGTTTAAGCTCTTTATCTGTTCTAATTATTGGGGGTCTACGAGTGATGGATGGGCATCTCAGCATTGGTATGTTGATTGCTTTCCAAAGTTTAATAACTAGCTTTTTGACTCCAGTCAACTCTCTGGTTAGTTTCGGTAGTATGCTACAGGAACTAGAAGGAGACTTAAATCGCCTGGATGATGTGTTGAAAAACCCAATCGATCCAAAAGGGGAAAGTGAAAATTTACATGATCCAACAGTTAACCCTTTACAGTATGCTTCATCCTCCCAACTTAAGGGATATGTAGAATTAAAAAATATCACATTTGGCTATTCACGCACTGACGACCCTCTAATTCAAAACCTGAGTTTTCAGCTAAAACCAGGACAACGGGTAGCCCTGGTTGGTGGTAGTGGTTCTGGTAAATCAACAGTTGCCAAATTGCTCGCAGGACTTTATCAACCTTGGTCGGGAGAAATTCTCTTTGATGCTATCCCTAGAGAGCAAATTCCGAGGGCAATACTTTCTAATTCTCTGGCAATGGTAGAACAGGAAATTTTTTTGTTTGCTGGCACTGTTCGAGATAACTTAACCTTGTGGGATGATACAGTGTCAAATTCTCAATTAGTGCGAGCCTGCAAAGATGCTGCCATTCATGAAGTGATTCTAGCTTTACCTGGGAGCTATGATGGCAACTTGCTTGAGGGTGCTGCTAATTTTAGTGGCGGACAGCGCCAACGTTTAGAAATTGCTCGTGCATTAGTCACCGATCCGACAATTCTGATTATGGATGAAGCAACCAGCGCCCTAGATGCAGAGACAGAAAAAAATATTGACCGAAATCTGCGTTATCGAGGCTGTTCTTGCATTATTGTGGCTCATCGCTTAAGTACCATCCGCGACTGTGATGAAATCATTGTTCTAGAACAGGGTAAAGTAGTGCAACGGGGTACCCACAAAGAAATGTCGCAGCTTGATGGTTTTTATGCAAAGTTGATTCAGTCAGAGCAGACAAGTGTTTAGGTTATGCTTGCAGATTAGATATCTCGTACTTCTGATTCTATTCAGCAAAATTACTGTAACCAGCCAAAAATATTCTTATAAAAAATACAATTATTTGTGAGCTTTGCTGATTCAGTTTATACCTTAATGAAGCCAAACTAGCTCTAAAAATATTTGAAAAAACTAAATCTATGTCTCGTAAAAAAAGTACATTCCGAATTTTATAAAAGGCTGAGTTTAGAGTTGCAGGATTAAAAGTAATTGTTGCAAACATTAATTTTGATAATAATTATAATTTACAAAACCTGACTCAATTAATTGAAGAGTTTCGCACTATAACACTCTGATTACCACAGTTACACAACCAAAATTCGCTTGCGTAGTTTTACACAAATGTTTCTTATAAAAATTGGTTTTACTCTTTTTCTTGGTCTTTACTTGGCTTTAATGTGGCAGCAAATTATCACTGCCAAATCTTTAGTTCAAGCTACACACAATCAAATTCCAAAGCTGGGAAAACTGGCAAAAAACGATTTTATTCCACATACTGCTCAAAAAGCCCAAATACTCACCCTCTATCAACCTCTTCAACATCTGCAATGGGAAGGGGAACGAGTTAGCAATACTGGAATTGCTTACTTTTCCCTTGATGGTTTCTCAAATGAGTCTATCTCTGAGTCTGATTTAGATGTGGCACGCATTAATCAAGATCCATACAAAATAGCTAAATTTTTAGCAATATTAGGATTATCTTCTCATCTTCAAGGCGAGTACGAAAAAGCAATTAATTACTATAAAGAAGGATTAGAAATTAGTAAACAAAATACATATTACGAATTAGAAGCTATACTTTTAGGAAATTTGGGTCTTGCTCATGTCCAACAGGGAGATTATTATGTTGAGGCGATAAATTATTTAAATGATTATTGGCAGTTAATTCACGATCGCAAGCAAAATAGCAACACAGCACAATCTCAAGAAGCCAAAGCATTAGGAAATTTAGGCAATGCTTATTATGGGGCAGATTTGTATGCAAAAGCGATCGCATTTCACCAAAAACGTCTGGCTTTATCTCGAAAAATTAAAGACCAAGCAGGAAAAGCCAAAGCTCTAAGTGACTTGGGGATTGTCTATCAGGCTTTGGGAGATGCAAAAAAAGCGATTGACTATCAACAGCAAGCATTAACTCTAGCCCAGCAAATCAAAGAGCAATCCCTAGAATCATTTGCTTTGGGGAACTTGGGCATTATTTACCAAAATCAAAGCAACTATACAAAAGCTAGCGATTATCACCAGCAACGTTTAGCGATTGCTCGTCAACTTAAAGACTTGCGCTCAGAAGCTGAAGCCCTAGCAAATCTTGGAGGGGTAGCTTATTTCCAGGGAGACTATAACAAAGCGATCGCACTTTACGAACAAGGCTGGAAAATTTCTTGGGATACGCTACACGATGCCGATATTCTGTATCGTATTCTTGGTAATCAAGGACTCGTCTACTTTCAGATGGGCAACCTCAACAAAGCCTTAGAGTCCTACGGAAAATATTTCCAGTACGCTTCTTCGCGTAATAACCATCGAGAACAAGGCATTGCAAAAATTAACGCCGCAGCAGTTCGCCTGCAATCAGGAAACCTAGCAGGGGCAGCAAAAACCTTCAAAGAAGCAATTGAAATTTGGGAGTCCTTGCGAGCCAGACTAGGCAGCAACGATGGCTTTAAAATCTCCATTTTTGAAACCCAAAATACACCTTATAGCAATCTGCAAACGGTATTAGTTGCCCAAAACCAACCTGAAGCCGCCCTAGAAGTATCTGAGCGGGGGCGTGCCCGTGCGCTTGCCGAACTACTCTCTCGTCGCCTTTGGGCTGTTCCTATCCAGAAAGAAGCGCCGACTGCAACCCTTGCTTCTGTGACGATTGCAGAGATTAAAAAAGTTGCTCAAAATCATCGTGCAACTTTGGTAGAGTATTCTATCGTGCCTGGAAATTTCTTAGTTGAGGGAAAGCTAGAAACTCACGAATCTGAACTTTTAATCTGGGTTGTTCGACCCACAGGCAATATTACCCTTCGTCGAGTTGACCTAAAACCTCTTTGGCAGTGTCAAAATCCTCAGTTCTGTTATCCAAAAGGACTAACAGATTTAGTTTCTAAAACTCGTGAATTACTCAATATGAGAAATCGGAGTTTGGAGAGAAATAGTAACACATCTTCTGTAATTGATGAAAACCCCTTACATCAACTCCATCAATTATTGATTCAACCTATTAACGATCTCCTTCCTCAAGACGCAAATGCCCATGTAATATTTATCCCTCAGCGATCGCTTTTTCTCGTTCCTTTTGCCACCCTTCAAGATGCCACAGGTAAATTCTTAATTGAACAGCATACAATCTCGATTTCACCTTCTATTCAAGTTTTAGATATTACATATAAACTACGAAAAAAGCCAAGAGCAAGTAAGAATTTTAACTCCAACTTGATTGTCGGCAATCCAACTATGCCGAAAATTGTCACTCAACTAGGCGAATCACCCGAACAATTGCCCCCTCTCCCTGGTGCTGAACAAGAAGCCAAAGCGATCGCTCAACTCTTCCAGACAAAAGCACTGATTGGTGCAAATGCCAACAAATCTAAGGTGCTGCAACAGATGAGCAATTCAACTCTAGTTCATCTAGCTACCCACGGATTGTTGAGCGACTTTAGCGGATTAGGAGTACCAGGAGCGATCGCTCTGGCTCCCGATCCTACAGTCCAAGGGCAAACCTCAACAGAAGAAAATGGTATCCTTACCGCCAGTGAAATTATTCACCTCAAATTAAACGCTGAATTAGTCGTTCTCAGCGCTTGCAACACGGGGCGAGGTAAGATTACTGGAGATGGAGTAGTAGGGTTATCTCGTGCGTTAGTTGCTGCGCGAGTTCCCAGTGTAGTAGTTTCTTTATGGGCATTACCTGATGAACCAACTGCTTTACTGATGACCGAGTTTTATCGCAACATGCAACATCAGACTGATAAAGCAGTAGCATTGCGTCAAGCCATGTTAACCACAATGAAACACTATTCTTACCCATTAGATTGGGCAGCTTTTATATTGATTGGCCAACCATAATTATTTTCTTGAAAGCCACGACAAGCGGCGTGCGATCGCAAAACTTTTCGGTCTACTGACACTAGACTCTTTTGGTTCGTCATGGTAATTTTGAACATCCTAAAGCCATTTCCAGGTGTTGGTCTGGCACTAGAACTCGTATGGTGCCTTTTGAAAAATCTCGCTTTGAATATTTTATTGAGTAATCACAATCGGAAAATACTAATTTATGAGAGCATTGATCTCCATCGTCATGACTGTTTACAACCGGGAGCAGTACCTAGCAGCTGCAATTGAGAGCATCCTAGCGCAGACATGGCGTGACTTTGATTTATTGATTTGGGATGATGGCTCCACTGATAGTTCACCAGAGATAGCTCATCATTACGCAGCATCTGACCAACGGGTGCGGGTAATTGCAGCAAAACATCAAGGAATCGCCCCCTCTATCAAAGCTGCCTTTGCTGCTACAACGGGAACTTATATCGGCTCAGTAGACAGTGATGATTTACTAGCTCCTACAGCATTAGCAGAAACAACTGCAATACTAGATGCCCATCCAGAAGTAGGTATGGTCTACACTGACTATCGAGAAATTGACGAAAATGGACAAGACAAAGGGTTAGGAAGACGTTGTAGTATCCCCTATTCTCAAGAGCGACTGCTGATTGAGTTTATCACCTTCCACTTTCGATTAATCCGCCGTTCTGTTTACGAACAAGTGGGTGGCATTGATGAATATTTTAACGCCGTTGTAGATTATGACCTGTGTTTGAAACTTTCAGAAGTGACAACTGTCTATCATCTTCAAAAGCCACTTTACTACTACCGTCGGCATGGAAGGAACATAACAAACCATAAGCTAGAAATTAGATACTGGTCTTCCAGAGCGATTGCACACGCTCGCAAGCGCCGTGGTTTAGAAGTTGAGATTAAAGATACTACTTTATGAAAACACTCATCTCCATAATCATGACTGTCTACAATCGCGAACAGTATTTAGCTACTGCCATTGAGGGTATGCTATCACAGACAAGGCGCGACTTTGAATTACTGATTTGCAATGATGGCTTTAATGATAGATCCTTTTATATTATATGCATTGGATAGGCTAATCCTTGATATACCTTGTTTTGGCATTTCCATCGCACAGTGACATTAATTTGTTATTCAACAGATGTTACCAAGTATTTTCATCGATAATCATTAACTTGATATTACAAAAAATTTTTGTATGCTGAAAACGCTCACAGAAAATCAACTAAATCGCTACCAACAAGATGGTGTTCTGTTCCCAATTTCTATATTGTCATTTGATGAAGCAACTCGATATTTGACATTGAGTAACCAACTAGGATCGTTACTGAAACCTCAGTCTCAACCTGTAGAGATGAGTATTCAAATGCACCTCTTTTTCCGTTAGGCATACGAGTTAGCAGCCCATCCGCAAGTCTTAAATATCTGGCGAAATGTCTCTGCACAATATGCGTACTATTCACGGCTCAAAACCAAACTATTCTGACGAAAAGCGTGTTGGTTTTGCAATTCGCTATAGTACACCTGTGGTAAAACAGTTTGGTAAGTATTCCAAAGCTATTCTTGTTCAAGGTAATGATAGTTACAATAATTTTGAACTTGTCGAACTACCTCTAGAAAGACGCATGGAAAACAATATTGTAGAATATACAAAGCTTCACTAGAGAGTTGACTTTGCACAACAATGGGATGTTTTAAGCGGAACAATCAAAATTATTATTGAGCCTCATCGAACTCAAATTTTCTAGTTTGCATAAACCTTTCTAAACAAATTTTATTGATTATTGGTGCCTTATCTAAAAAGTTCCAGAATTCAGTGTCACACCAGGGAGGTACCCAAGGACCAGAGCGACAAAGTGCTACTTTATGAAAAACAGTTTTAATTGTCTTTCCGCAATCAAATTTTCTATCTACAGGTATCTTTGGTTCTGGTTCTGTTTCAAAAGCTTTGACTCGCCACTGAGGATATCGCATTATGAGTGTTGCATTTCTTAGCCAGTAAACTAACATCCAGTTTCCACAACCAACCGACTTTTGTTGAAGAAATTCTCCAAAAGGTCTACTATATCCACAATCATGATGAGCATCAAACAAATACACGCAACTTACATTCTCAACCACATCTGCATGAGCTGCATATACGTTCGAGTCTGAATAATACAACACGCAATCAGGAGCAAAATTAAACCGTTCCCAAAAATTTAGATAATTATCAACTAGCTTGGGCAAAGGTAAATTATTTTCCCAAAACTTCCTAGCCCTAGCTTTCCACATTTCATTTTTGTGAAATTCTGAAATACTTTCGTCGTATATCCAATCATACAAATACCAGTGGGGATGCTGAGAATTATCTGCATAATTAGGAAAGAAAAAATCAAAGTCTACTGCCAGTAAATTAAGCATATTTTATCCTGAATAATAAGCATTGTTTGAGTCAACAAAAATGATTCCTTCCATTACTAAATAAGAAAGTAGTGGAGCAATTTCTGATTTCCAATCTAGTTTTGGCAACCATTTGTTTACATCACTACCACTGAAGTGTTCTCGATTAGATAAGTTTTCAATAAAAACTTGATTAATTGCTTTTAAAATTACTTCTTTGTTTCCAACTTTTACTTTGTACTCATCTTTATTGATTTTCAAACTATTTAGTTGCTGCCAATTATATCGTTTAAAAATAGTATTAATTCCCTGTGGAAAAATGTTAAATCCTGCTTGGGATGGAAGAGAATAATAACTAATTGGTTGTTCTAATTTCTGGATAGAGTCTAAATATTCTGCTTGCAAATTACTATCAGTAATACAGTCATTTAATTGTTGAAATAACCTTTCTAAATGATTACCAAAGTTTTTAAAAACATCTTCTGTCAAGTTTAATGGTAGGTTCTCTCGCCAATCTTCTTTCTGACGCAACTTATGAGTTAGCCACTGGAGAAAATCAATACCTGTAGGACAGCGTATTCCCAGCGTCAGATGTAAAGATGGCTCCTCACAAGCTACAGCATAATGTAAATGCCCTCGTGGTATGTAGAGTAAATCGCCAGGATATAAAACAGGATTTAAATAAGGTTCTCCTAAAGAAAAAATTGACGAAGCAGACATTGTGTATTGCACGGGATATTTAATGTATGTATCTGGAAAAACATACCACTGTTTTTGACCTTCTATTTGCAAAATAAAAACTTCGTAAGGATCGCTATGATAATTAAAACCTTGTTGATCGGGCCACGAACAGTAAGTATTTACATGAATCTCACAATAGGGAAACTCTTGCTTTAATTGAGCCACAAACTTATTAATTTCAGGATTTTTATTATGGATGTTATCAAGCTTCAAAGTTGCACCTTTTTGCAATGATTTGATAATACTTTCTTTTTCTTTAAACTAATTATTAAAAGTTCTTAAAATTTTTCCATCTTTAATTAAAGTAATAGTAGATTCATTGAGTTCATGGTAGTTTAAAATATACGTCAGCTTTTCCCATGAAAAAAGATAGTCGAACCTCTTAATTCCTTGATTAGAAATAAATAAAGCTTTCTGAGTCCAGTATTCGTTGAGAAAACTATTTACATCATAAGGACTTAATAAATTTGCTAGTACATACATAACTTTTACCTATAATTTGAATCTTTACTGCCTAAAATAAATTCACCTACCGAGGTTTCAGCATAGTAATCTGTTCCCACTGCTTGAGCAAATAAGTCAGAATCACCATAACCAACAGCACAAGGGGCAAGTTCCATCGCCGTTGCTACTAAATACATAGTTTGGTATAGCACTCCTACGTGCTTGAGTATGGTGGCATAAGCAATAGATTCATACTTCCAAGCTAGTCGTTGAAAACGCGCAGCAATGACGATTAACACTTGTAGTTCATCATCGCTACCAACACCGCGAATCGCTCCTTGTAAAAGTTCTTCTGTATGCTCATTTCTACCAGAAAGCCAACAAAGTTGATGCATGTCAGGAGCATAATGATATAGACCAGGAGAAATGCCTTCGCAGATATTAACAACCACATACAGTTCTAGTTCATAAATAGCGCCTCCCGCAGGATATGGACGACTACTAATTTCCGTTGGCTCTATCTTCATTAGAGTTCTCACTCTAGCCGAGCGATAAAGAAACTCTCCCAACTGTTGTGCAGTAATTGGAATTTTGTTATAGTCGCGGATTGATTTTCTTTCTTCTAAAACAGAGGTGAAAGAGGGATCAAGTGCTTTGAGAGTTTCGAGATTGGGTTTGTAGAGATCGATAGTTTCTGCTGACATCTTGGATTTGACAGCAGGTAAAGTTTCAATTTGTCCTAGAAAACGGTAAGTTCCACCAGCCAGATTAGTGTGTCTACCTTTTCTGCTGCGGGTATGGAACAGCAGATCGTGAAATTCCCATTGTGCTAGGGTAATGTTAGTTGTATGCTCAACACTAGCATTTTTCGCCACTTCAAATACCATCTGTGTGTTCAAAAGCAAGGCAACAAATTTTTGGGCTATTTCCTCTGTAATCCCAGAAATTTCAACGGTCAAATCTCGAAAATGCTGAGGTTTAGCTAGTTTAGCAATTAAGGCTGCACCTCTCCAATTTGATACAACAACCTTTGCGTAGGACAGGGGAGATTCCAGTACTATTTGCTCTTCAACTTGGTGACAGTAGGCAAAGCGAGATAAAGCATACTTACACTCTACGTCCACATTTTTATGCGAAAATTGATAATCACAAGTGAGAGGAATTGCACTAGCAAGGAGTAAATCATCTATAACTACTGAATAGCAGAGCCAGCCAAGGGCAGATAACTTTTGCAAGTGATAGTAAAACTTTAACTTGGCATGGATGCCATCCCTTTGCTGCACTAAATCAATGAGTTGTTGTGCCGTAGCTTTGTTGGTAGTGAGGGTATTTAGAGCTGTTCGCAATCCCGATGTCACTTGCTTGAAAGTTAACTTACAGTCAGAACTCTGGAGTATAATGCGATCGCCTTCAGGTTGCTCAATTAGGGAAATGTCTTTTTTGAAAGACAAGACAAATTCCTGTGACATTCTATTGTGCTCCTGATTTATTAAAGAAACTTATAACCGAATGGCACTAAGAAAAGCTCTAAGCCATGCAGGATAAGTGGTACAGATTTTAAAGCTATTGAACAGTGAAGGTCTTGGTATGGGACAGGCG
>NZ_JBALDE010000010.1:0-16185 GCF_036917515.1 Nostoc sp.
TCACAGGAGTAAGGTTTCATTCTACAGGCACTTAGACGTTGATATACTCCATCATCCCATACTGTATTGCACTCAAGCAGGAACTGCTATATATACTATGCACAAACCGAGTAGATCGCCACTGGGATTTATTTTTATCATTCTCAGCTTTTTTCAATTGCTTATACTATCTTGCTGATGCGATCGCGTATTGGGAGTCAAAGTTATTAAATCGTCAATATTGCGCTTCATTGTCTCGCAAATTGCATCTAATGGTAAATCATTAGCGTCATAACCAAAGGGATTTTCTATCTCTAAGCCAATGGCTTCGATGCCAAACACAGTGAACCCAACCAAAGCAGAAATTAAACCTGTCCACCAACCGAGATTCTCTACTATTTGAAATGGTAGCAGAAAACAATATAATATTAGCAATTGCTTCAAATGAATAGCATAAGCAAGCGGCATAGGCGTTTTTAAAATACGTTCGCAAGCACCTAAATTATCCACAAGATTATTCAATAATTCTTGCATAGATGTTATTTGGTAGCTATTAAGGCAATTCCGATTATACTGTTCCTGTAAATAATCTCCTATCCAAAAAGCAACCTCTATGGGGGGATTATTCATAATCTTTAATTTTATATACTTAGTAGATGGCATTAAATTTTCTAACTCGCTATTGACAGCTTCTCCTCGCAAATGTAATTTAGTTGTCACAGCAAAAGCTGCCAATAAGTTTAATGCTGTAATTTTATTGTTTTTATCTTCTGGTGAAATTTCATCAACTGATACCCAAATTTGCCGCGCTAGATTTCGGACATTATTTACTATAGATCCCCAGCATTTTCTCCCTTCCCAAAATCGCTCATAAGCAGTATTTGTCCGAAAGACAAGTAACAAACCTAAAACAATACTAGGAATAACACTTCCTAAAATAGGTTGGGATACAGGTTTGTCAAAATGGTGAAGCAGAGAAATTAAAAATCCGAAAGCTCCACACCATAAAATATGTTTGAAAATTGCTTTTATCACTGAACCTTTAGGTTGTAGTACAGTGCGCAACCATTTTATTTTTTCGGATATCATGTAGTCACCCTAATAAAATATTTATTGAATCGATATGTTAGAACTTTTTAGCTTAAAAATAATCACTATAAAAGTAGCATAATTAGTAAATAGATACTTCAAAAATATTTTTGCTAAAAACATAATAGACTGGCAACAATGTATTTTAGCTTTTGTGATAGAATATTAACTCTGGTTAAAATCAGGATTGACACAGAGAGTTTTTTGAGCGTCAATTAGATGGATATTATATAAAAGTCAAAAGTGATACCTAAGCAGCAATTGTAAATAAATGTAAAGATTTCTCTGTGGCTGCATAAACTCCATATTTTATCCCGATAAATCTATGAAAGAAAAGGTATATTCCTATCGATAATGTTTATACAGCATTAGTCGGTATCATGTACCTTAGTAAATCAAAAAGTTCTAGCCCGTAAAAATCCTGCCCTGTACATTAAATATCTAGACATAACTTATTGGGTTATGTCTTTTTTGTTGTCGTTAGTCTCGAAACGTTGAATTTCAATCAGATAACCATCAGGATCGCGGAAAAAACAATGGTAAATGTTGTACTTTTCATTTAATGTAGGTGGCTTTTCAAATTCGACGCCACGTTTTTTGAGATATTCAAACCATTCATCCACCTGCTGTGTTACTAGGGTAAAAATAACACTTGATTGCTTATCGCTTGGAGAAGCCAATGTTTCGCTTGCTTGACACAATCCTAAGTATCCGGAACCACTAACAGTATAAATTCGGCAAGTTCCTTGGTCAAGCCATAACTCCAAGCCTAGCTTTTGTTCGTAGAATTCTGTAGATACATTGAGGTTATGGGTAGAAAAGAAGGTAACTTGTTGGTCGATTTGCGGATGAGTAGACATAAAACACATTTGAGTATATACCCTAACGACATCGGGCGATCACAGATGTAAAAATTGATTGATGTTAGAAACCTGTTACTGCTCCAGAATGCCTTAAGTGCTTCTGGAGTTTTTTTGAAAAAAGCTATAAAAATTTTCCCAATCATCCTGATATGGCAAAACATAGCTGAATAAGGATGCATATTGAATTATCTATATTTAACATGGGCATCACTTATTGATGTACCCCTTCTACCAAACAACTCTCGCAAAACAGCCCCAGATAAACTGAGGCTGTTTTGCGTTACTTTCAATAGGAAGAAGTATAACGAGAATCCTCAAACACTTTTATCTGTATTTGAGTGTATACCCTGATGACGTAGAATTTCCTCAAGGTGAAAATTTGGTATAGGTAAATGCGTATCTTTCCTGGCTCCAGATTTGTCACAAACATTTCTGGAGTTTTTTCACTATTGAAGTTTGAAATCAGCAACAGTATTAATTATATATGTATGAAGTAAATTAGAAGCGCAATCACACTTATCCTTCTTTATTCGACTCCAAATAAAATAGTTAAGCGAGCGCACTTCCAATTTTGACTAGATCAAAGTGCAATCGCACTATATATAAATGTTTATTTCGTTGTATATGTCACAAAAATATCCTTTTTCATTTCAACTTCTGCTGGAGCATCTGGATTATAAACTGGTGATAATAAAAAACTAGCAAATGACGGTAAAGGAACTCCAGTTTTAGAATTACACGAGGGATAAAATAATGTGTAAAATGGCTCGGCGACAGAAGGAGTACTAAGTTTAACTTCCATTGCAGTTGCTAAAGCCTGAGCGCGGCTTTGAGCATCTTTCATCGCTGATTGATAAACTGAACTCTGCAAAGCCTGACAGTCATTAACTGCGTAATCAACGCCCATATTCTTAATAAAAAGGTTTTCAAGCTGGCTTGTGGACTTATTTGCTGTAGCAACAATTTCCTGGACGCGATCGCGCGTTGGTTTTTCTAGTCTCACTAATATTTTGGCGTTATTTTCACTGGAATTAGGGTTAATTTGCACTTGAATTTTATCAGCACTAATGCCTTTAGCAAGCAGGCTATTAACTACAGGCTGAAGAGTTGCTTTAGTTAGGGATTTTTTGCTTGGTAAAGATTCTGCTGCTGTTTTGTAATTAAAAAGTAGAGTCGGTGAGGATATGCGGCGGGTTTCGGATAGAGATGATGGTTGCGTTTGTAACTCATCATTGCTACCTCCGCTACTGAATACCAACTCAATATCCGCTGTATCTGCTGGCACTCTCACTACCCCTTGACCAATTACCATTAATGAATGGCGATCGCTTGCTGGTGGGTAAAATAATTGAGCGTTAGTGACTTTGGGTGTTAATGTCCCTACTCCAACAGTCACAGTAATACTTAGCAGCATTAAAGCAGTTATATTTCTCATATCCTGGGAATGTCCTTTGAACTTAGCAATTGTCAAAGTTTACACCTCAAGAGGAATATACTGAATCCTTTATCCAAATATTAACTAAAAAATTTAATGGTGATTAGGAATTGGGGATTAGAAACTGGGGAAGAATTATTCTAATCCTCATCCCTAATTCTACGTATAGTGCCAACCATCAAAGAAGGTTTGCGCTTTAACAAAAAATATTGAACCAATCCCATGTCTTTTACACTGACTTTAAAAAAACTTATTTGTTGTACTTTGATTTAGTCAGTCAGAAAAACAGAGACTTACTATAGCGCAGAATCAGTCTAGCGACAGATGAAATCATCGTGTAAAAACGTTTAAAAAGTTCACATTATCGAAAGGAAGATGATGTAACTGATTATTAATTTCATCAGCTGTAGCTAATCCAGAAAGCATCGCACTTTCGACAAGATTGCCGCCACACCAATCACCACAGCAAACTAAAGGTAAGGCAGTTCCAGCAGATAAAAAAGCTTCATGATAAGGATGGCTAGGAAAGGCATAACGCCAACGATGTACTTGCATCCATTCAGGAGTATTCAACCAAGGAAGGGACAGAGATTCAGCTGCTCGTTGCAACATATATTGTCCAGCAGGTTGTAAATCCTGTAATTCGAGATGACGTTGGGCAAAGTCAGTGCTACTTTGCACTACAAAATGTGGTTGTTGAGGGTTAGGACGCTTGCTACTGTCCAAACCAATCCATGCTAAATCAGCATTATCTACAAAAGTTAGGGCTTTCCATTGAGGGAGAGGTTGAGATGTAGAAGGATATCCAGCAATCGCACTAATCGAAGAATAAAATTCTATAGAACGCAAGTTATCAAGAAAAGCTGCATCCAATACACTTGCACCCAAAGGTTCTAATAGCATCACAGCTTGGGGTGCAGGAATGGCGATGACTATAGCTTTTGCAGTTAATTCTTCATTACTAGATTCCAAAGTCAGACGCCAGCTATTTCCGGTAGTTAGGGTAATAGCGATGACACGCTGATTCAGTAATATTTCTAAACCTGGGGCAAGGGATTTAGCGATTGCACTGATTCCCCCAGGTGCAACATAATGCGGACTGCGGTTATTGGGTTCAGATAAAGGAACACCTGTTGTGAGTTCGTAAACCTCCTCTGTCCAAACTTCGAGGATATGGCGATCGCGCAATATTTCTACAAAACGTCTAAATAATTCACCCTTTGGCTTCAGATAACAAGCCCCATGATCTGCCAAAGTTCCATGCAAGCGGCGTGTAGCTAGTCTTCCTCCCAAACCACGCGACTTTTCCACCACTACCACCGAATATCCAGCTTGACTTAACTGCTGGGCGCAGATTAAACCAGCAATTCCGGCACCAATTATTGCAATATCAGTCATGAGTCAATAGTCCCTAGTTAATTATTGGTCATTAGTTATTGGTTATTATCAAAGGACAAAATTACTACTAATGACTGCTGAAAGCTAATAGTAGAATAAGGTACAGAAAGCTGCACGGAAGGGAGGAAGGGAAATTGGATGAAATGAGGGCGGCGCTAGAGTTAGCGACCGAAGAAGAATTGCAAGACTTAACGGCAATTCTATTTAGTCGTAAGTTCAATCCCTTAGACTATGTACACACACCCGAACCCATCGAAGTACAAAGCCGAGACCGCAAAGCTTGGTTAGATGCGCTAGAGGGTCGCTTTCGTTTTTTGGCGGCAGATGGGATGACAGTATTACGGGGACGCACAAGCCAGGTAACTTACCGACAAGCATTAGTTCAAGTATGTAAGTATCTAAAAATTCCCTATTCTCATCAGCTGGCAACCATTGATTTAGAAGCAGAAGTATTTTTGCATCTGTTAGGACAAGTTTGGAAAAAATTGCCGGAACAGGAAAAGCAAAAATTGACTATACAGGTGCAGCGTCAACTGTTGAAATCAGAACTCAAACAACCCCTACCACTTTTATTGCAACGCGATCCCTTGGGATTACTTTTTAAAGGCGGTAGTGCGCTAGCGGTTACTTCTCTTCTCCAGCCACTTGTACTTAAGCAAATTGCCCGTCAATTTGCCATCCACTTTGCTACTTATGAAGTAGCCAAACAAGCGGCAATTACAGGCTCAGAAGCAGCTGCAACTCAATTTCAAACCTATGTAACAATGCAAATGGCGCAACGGGGTATGACAGTAAGTGTAGCTCGTTATGGGGCAGCCCGCGCGATGTTTGCCGCAATCGGCCCAATGATGTGGACTTGGTTTGTTGCAGATTTAGGCTGGAGAGCGATCGCCACTAACTATGGTCGGATCATCCCTACTATCTTCACCTTAGCTCAAATTCGCCTCACCCGTGAGGAATGTTGGGAGCCAGCTTGAACAAGGTTTTTAACTATTTCAAATCTCGTTGGCAATCTTCTTTGAACTACTCTCTATGGGGACTGTTAATCTTCCCATTGAGTCCTTTAGTAGGGGCGGTGACTATAAGTTTTGTATCATTAATAACTTTAGTGCGACAATACCCCAAGATTAGCCGCCGCCCTCTCAACTGGGGATTTGCCCTTTTGAGTGTATTGCTGATCGTGACTGTTGGATTTGCCCAAGACAAGACAGCAGCTTTCCTCGGCTTATTTAATTTATTACCATTCTTTATAGTTTTTGCTGGTCATAGCGTTCTGATTCAAACATTTGCTCAATTGCGGCAAATGGCTTGGATTGTGGTAATCGGTTCCATGCCAGTAGCAATTATGGGCTTGGGACAGTTATTTTTAGGCTGGAGTTTGAAGTTAGAGATTTTGTGGATTGTGTTGAATTGGACGATCACACCAGGCGGAAACCCACCAGGTCGTATAGCTTCACTTTTCTTGCACGCCAACACTTTCGCAGCCTATCTAGTAATAGTTTTCATTCTTAGTCTAGGGTTATGGATCGAACAATGGCGATTAGGGATTGGATATTGGGGATTGAGCATAAGAGGCAGAGGGGAAAGACTTACTGCGCCCCACTCCCCAGTTCCCTTTCTCTTCCTAAGCATGGCGGTGATTGCGAATTTCATTGCCTTAATTTTCACCAACTCACGCAATGGGTGGGCGGTCGCTATTTTTGCTTGTTTAGCTTATGCACTCTACCAAGGTTGGCGCATTCTTGTAGGTAGCGTTGCTGCGATCGTCTCTAGTGTGTTTTTGGCAGCTTTTGCTCCCTCACCAGTAGCTCAAATTTTTCGCTTGGTAGTTCCTGCATTCTTTTGGGCAAGGTTAAATGACGATATGTATCCAGATAGACCAGTTGCTTTAATGCGAAAAACTCAGTGGGAATTTGCCTGGTCTTTAGCTCAACAACATCCTTGGACTGGCTGGGGATTACGCAGTTTTAGTACACTTTACAGAGCAAAGATGCAGATTCCCTTGGGTCATCCCCATAACTTGTTTTTGATGTTATCTGCTGAAACTGGTTTTCCCAGTGCTTTTTTATTTTGTGGCTTACTCGCTTGGATTTTGATTACAGGTGTCCAATTACTGCAAAAGTCAAAATACATAAATACAGGAGACAAATTGATATTTTTCAGTTATCTTCTAGCTTTTGTTGGGTGGATTTTATTAAATACAGTAGATGTAACCGTCTTCGATTTGCGTTTGAATGCACTTTCATGGCTAATTTTGGCTGCCATTTCTGGAGTAGTACATCGTTATCACGAAAAAGACAGGCTTGCATCTCATCAAAATTAGCTATTAGTTTTTTCAGTGTATGCACTGGGGACATTAAGAGTTTTAAGTTAATAAGATTGTTATATTCACGTCTGTGAGTGTGACTAATACCTAATTAGTCACTGTTGCTGATTGTTGGGAAGGTGTAGGGACATCCCTTTGGGGTTTTCCTGCATGACGGGCATCTCTTGTAGATGCCCTTTTGTATATTTATTATTTTTATTTAGTTAAACACCATCTTAAAAATATTGAATTTGACGTAATATCTGAAAAATTTTATCTTTGATAAAGGAATATAAAACATGATTTCTGAAATTAAACTAGGTCTTTGTAACCCACCAGAACCTATTTATTTATACGTTAAAAAAGGAGAATTAAGCGGAGAATCATACTTGTGGTATAACTATAATAATGATAAAACTATTCCTGTACAACAAACAGGTTTGACTGGGTATATATCCGAACTTAAATTAATAACGAAAGAATTTAAAGAAAAAGACAACAATAAGTTAGACATCGTCGTTATAGCCGATGAAATTTATGTTGTTAGAACTGGGAGAGAAACAAACTTTGCTAAAAGTTTCCTTTTAGCTGCATCACTAATTCAGGATTTTTCTAAGCCTTTGATTATCGCTGCAACGGCTGGAGAAGAAAATGTAGTTTTTTGTAACCTCTACGACGCAGCAACTAAAACCAGGATTCACTATGAATGGAACAGAGATGCTGATTGGCTAGCAATAATTGATAGTATTCAAACTAGGTTGCAGACATCTAAAAAGTCCCATATCGTCTCTGGTGAACCAATACTGTTCTAGTAAAACTAGAGAGGCAAAGAAGTTAGTTAAGGAATTTATTTCCTATATTTATTAGCTATAATTTAACAAAGTCGTATTACTAACTAACAGAGTAATGATGTGTTTTTTAGCTATGGCTCTAAGCCTTTGCTACGTTTTTCTTGGATGATTTGTTGCAGGTCATCTACTGAATTAAGACGTTTGCCATTAGACTGAATATGTAACGCTAGGGCGTGAATTGCTTCTGTATCACCACGATTTTGTAAGATATAATCTCGCAATTGCTTACGTGTCATTTCTTTAAAGTTAGGCTTATTCATAATCAACCTCTCCTTCTGGATTAATTACTACAACTGTCTCTTCACCTGCTATTACTACGATGTTATCTATTCATTCATCTAAGCTAACTAGGTAAACCGGGAGATACATTCGCGTTAGCCAAGTCAAGACTTTGTATAACTGTTTCAATTGTTCTGAGGTTGGCTCCATTCACCACTAAACTTAGGCTAAACACAAGTTGAAACTTTATTATGACCGATAACCTTTATAGTGTAGTACCAATTCTTTGTGAAACTGTACAAAATTAGGCTTGGTGACACAAGCGGCTTGAGCAAGTTGTTCTATCTATGCAACCTTACAGGTAATCGATGTAAGCTCTCGGTAAAATGGGTGTGTCGGTAACGAAAAAAAGACGCCTCCATAACCAACCTTATGCTCACAACAGCTAACTTTCTTCAGTACACCCAATGGTCAGGTATAGCTACATTGGTATTTGCTGCCTTGACATTTTTGGCTTTTATTCTCAAATGGGGCATCCGCTTTCGGCTGGTGGGTACGACTGGCTTTATGCTGGTGGTGACTGCTGGTTTATTTGCACTCTCAATAGTCCCCTTGAGTCGGACTGTGATTCCTGGAGCAGTCCGGTACACTCTAGTTTATGATAATGGCTCAACACAAGCGGTGATTGCTACATCACCCCAAATTACACCCACACAATTAGAAGCAACTTTACGTCAAGCAGCTAGTAATCTCTTTTCTTATGGTCGCTCAGGTACGCGAGAAGACGAAAATTTGACAGTTCGTGCCCGTACCATTATTCATCAGGAAACAGGGATTTCTGTCCCAGTTTACTTGGGTGAGGCCAAGCGATCGCTCATTTCTCATCAAAATTCCCCAGTAACAGTCAAAATTTACACAGACAATTTTGCCAAATTGCCAAAATCCAATGCTTAAAAACCTAACTCTGATCTACCTCTGTTACATCTGGTAGACAAACTTGATATTATTCCATTTGTCTAGCTACCAGTTGAGCAAATAGCCCCTGGGTGTTAACTAGCTCCGAAAATGTACCCACCTGCACCACGCGACCTGCTTCAATCACGTAAATTCGGTCAGCATTGCGAATTGTGCTGAGGCGGTGAGCAATAACTATCCGAGTAGCATTCAACTGTTCTAAACTTTCAGAGATGATCGCTTGGGTGCGGTTATCCAAGGAACTGGTAGCCTCATCCATCAAGATGATTTTCGGTTGATTGACAAGCGCTCTAGCAATCAACAATCGCTGTCGCTGTCCCCCGGAAAGATTAGTGCCGCCTTCGCTGATAAGTGTGTGCAATCCCATAGGAAGAAGGGCGATATCATCAGCAAAACCCGCCATTCGTGCGGCTGACAGAGCTTGCTCGTGCGAAACTAATGCCCCAGCAGTAATATTCTCAAAAATTGAGCCTGTACCAATGCGACCATTTTGCAACACTACCCCTAACTGCCTTCGCACTGCTTGAAGATCCAGGGAAGCCAAGTCAAAGCGCTCATAGTACACTGTTCCTGAGAGTGGAGTCTCAAACCCCAACAACAACCGGAATATCGTTGACTTCCCACTACCCGAAGGTCCGACTATCGCGATAAATTCTCCTGGATCTGCGTAAAGGCTTATATCATTAAGTGTCGGCAATCCATCGTCACGGTAGCGAAAAGTAACATGGTCTAAAGCTACGCGACCCATCAAATCGTCTGGATTTGCCTTGCTTGGGTCGTACTCCGGTTGTGCTTGTAAAATTGGCTCTGCCCATTCCCACAATGGCACAATCATCAAAATGTCAGTCAAAGTATTACTGAGGTCGCTTACTCCCCCAATAAAAATGCCCAATGCAGCATTAAAAGCCAAAAACTTGCCTACTGTCAACCCGGACGCTTGAGCCATCCCAATAGATTCAGTCGCAAACCAAAACAACATCACCGAAGTGACTAGGGACAATACCTCATTAAACACACAAACATTGTCTTTTATAAGTTGGAAACTAGCCTTGAACCGTGAACGCTTGCTGTACTGCTCTGCCCAAGCCGCAAACGCCCGTTCTTCCGCCATTGCTACCCGTAGCTTGGCTACGCCGTTAATTAGTTGTACGGTTAGCCCGTTAATCTCGCCTTCTACTTTAAAAACTTCCACAACAATTCAACGCCCTATGCCTTCTTCTTAATATGTGCCCGTCCAAGAGCGAAATATAGGAATAATGTAAGATATAGGTACGACTTCTCCAACTTTGAAGCGGACTTGCGTAGTCGTACCTGATGAAATTTTGAGTGCTGGTCCATTGGAAGAAGACCATTTGTAACCGCTGACAGTGTTTGGGTCTTTTTGTAGTTTGACTTGAACTTGCAGGCGAGCTGCGTTACTATTTGCAAGGCTTTTAGCTAAGTCTTCATTACCAACTTGCGCTGTAATATCTTGAGTTGTTACGGGAAAGGGAGAAACGTTAGTGATTACCCCAACAATTCCACCAAAGCGATCGCGCTTGACAACGCTGGGTGTGACTTGTACTGTCATACCAGGTTTTAGAAGCTTGCCATCTTTATCAGCAAAGTAAACAAGACTGGACAGTTTGGTGTTGGAATCTTCAGCTTCAATCGTCCCAATCCGGGTACCTGTGCTGGCAATTTGACCGGGGAGGACACCAACTGACAAGACGCGACCATCATATTTGCTAGATAATTTGTCCAGACTGAGTTAATTGCAGTTTTAACTGAGCAATCTTGCTTCTAACTTCCTGAATTTGATTTAATGTCCCTATGGACTTTTCTAAATCTTGTTGAACTAGTTTAGTTTTTTGGGCTTCAATATCTTTAATTTTGGTTTTAATATCGTCAATTTTATTCAAATTTTGCAGGTATTCCCGGTCGGCATTGGTTTTTTGAACTTTAATTTCTTGAATATTATTTTTGATATCGTCAATTCTATTAAGATTTTGTAGATATTCCCGTTCGCTCGACGTTTTTTGAACATCAAGGTCTTTGAGTTGTGTTTGAATATCCCCCAGTTGCGTCTCTTGGTTTAACAAGTCCTGCTGGGCTTGCAGCAGTACATCCTGATTAATCACTTTCTGTTGAAAGAGATTACGACGAGACGATTTTCTACTCGTTGTTGCAAAGTTTGCAGTAATGAGCTAATTTTTGATGAGCGCTCTAGAAGACTTTTGCGTTTTTCTGCTAGTGCGGCAAGAGTTTGTTTGTAAAGCACTGGCTCGACTTTTTCTCTTGACAGACTTTGCTCAACGCTTTGTCGTTTTTGCTCTAACGCTTTTAACGTTTCGGAGTGTAGCATTGGTGCTAATGACTCTCGACGCAGACTTTCTGAAAGGTCTTTTTGCTGCTGCTCAAGGGTTCTTTGTTGCAGCGCTATTTGTTGCTTTTGCAGCCTATCTGTATCTTGGTTCTGCTCTTTGATCTGAATAAATTTTGCGTTTTCTTGTAGTTGTTGCCTAACACTAGATTGGTCGATTGTAGCGAGTACTTGACCTTGCCTAACTACATCTCCTGGCTTGATATTTAGGGTTAACAATTGACCGCCACCAAGTGCTTGAAATTGCACCACATTACGAGGTCGGATTAACACGCCAGAACCTGTGACGGTAAGGGGAATTCGCCCAACTACACTCCAGATGCCAGCTACAGCTACCACTAAGCCCATAGAAACCAAGGGCACCCAGGCTTGGCGGCTTGTAACCTGCATCAGTCGGTCAAGCTGTTCTGGAGAGTTCAAGCGTTCTAAGGCTTCTTCACGGAAAAGTTTTCTCGCTTTATTGGGCATCTTGACGGCTAGTGTATTTACGTAGTTATTGTCTGCTAGAGAACACTACGCGCATGGGGCATGGGGTAGAGGTAGGAAGAATTAGTACTTTAAAAGCCAAATGGGGATGGGTAGCCATAATCTGATTATCTTACATTGTGTCACAGGGAGACCATTGCAAAATCCGGGTAAGAGAATGGTCGAGCAACAACGTTATACCTTGGAGCAAGTGTGTGGAATCGATATTCGAGAAACCGACTTTACCGACGACCGTTTTCACAAACTTCGTAAAATGAGGTAATAATGTAGGTTTCAGCCATCGAAAATCAGGAGGAAAATAGCGATCGTTTAAGAGCGATTACCTTCGGCACTGCCTAAGGGCAATTGTTTATAGTGCTGGTTAAGACACTGGGCGCTTTTCAGTACTCTTTGCCCCTTATCAGTTGAATATTAATTGTGTAAATTGCACAATTAATTTTGTCGGTGGTTGGAATCAATTTTCGAAGGTATTGAATCTAATACTTTTTTATACACTAAAAAGCCTGTATTCTTCTTTATACAAGCCTTTGAAGTCTATTTACTAGATTTGCACTGGGGGAAGTTCAGATTAATGCCCCCATGCCCCATGCCTAATGCCCATAGAAAAAAGTAACCTACCTGTTATCAGGATGACAAAAATTATTTTGTATTTACTGATACATTAATGGTTATTTTTAGATTAAGATATTCACACTTTAGTGGTTATACTGTAAGAAAAAGTTAATCAGCGTGGGGTAATGGGTACTAATAGTTGTAATTTGTCAGTTGTTATCCTTAATTGCCCCTGTTGCCATTTTCAAAATTCTTTGCAGCAAATCAAGGAGTTGTAGGGGCATATATTTGCATACTTTACATATATATCTGTAGCTAAAAATTGCATGAAATAGCACGATCGCCTACACATTATCAATTCTCGATTGCTTTTCTTGAGAATCTGACAATGGTAATGTTAATTGATTATACGGTTATTCAAAACTTTGATAGTTCGGAATTTCAGGTCAATGGGTATTTATAGATTCAAGCAATGTCGTCAAACTACCCAATCAGTCGGCAACAAGACTTGTCTATTTAATTGGTTGGCTAAAATCTAGATAAGCCAGGTGGAAGGTTGGAACCATCCAAAAACCAGCTTGGCAACAAGTATCCTTGATCACCAGTCTATTTGATTAAGAAATATCAAGGTTTTGGCAAACGAGATTATATGCCCAATAATTTTTCTACTCAACCTTCTTTGTCTACTCAAACCTCTAGTTCATTATTTACGCTCACAGTTGCCCCCGCAAAAGTAATCCGTGGTTCTAATGTGTTGCAAACAGCCGCAGCAGAGATTGCCTGTTTGGGAAGTCGTCCCTTAATTGTGGCAGGTAAGTCTACTCTCGCCATCAGCCAACAAAATTTACAACCAGTGTTAGAAGCACAGCAGTTAGATACTATCCAAGCTTCTTATGGTGCAGATTGCTGCGAAGCTAGCCTGAAATCTTTACAAAAGAAGGCAAAAGAACATAAAGCTGATGTCATTATCGGTGTTGGTGGTGGCAAAGCCCTAGATACAGCGAAATTAGTTGCGCAGCAGTTATATCTACCAGTGGTGACAATTCCTACTTCTGGGGCTACTTGCGCAGCTTGGAGTGCCTTATCAAATGTTTATTCGGAAGATGGGGCTTTTCTCTACGATGTGGGGTTATCTCGTTGTCCGGATTTATTGATACTCAATTATGACTTGATTAAAACTGCACCACAACGTACCTTAGTAGCTGGAATTGGTGATGCAATCGCTAAGTGGTACGAAGCCTCAGTTAGCAGTGGACACTTGCAAGACACTTTAATTATTGCTGCGGTGCAACAAGCACGAGTTTTGCGAGATATCCTCTTGCAAAAGTCAGCCGCCGCCCTCGAAGAACCAGGTTGTGAGGTTTGGCGAGAAGTGGTAGATGCCACTGTTTTATTAGCTGGGGTAGTTGGAGGACTTGGAGGGGCACAGTGTCGCACAGTTGCCGCCCATGCCGTGCATAACGGTTTAACTCATATTTCAGGACATGGCAGTATTCATGGCGAAAAAGTTGCTTTTGGAATTTTGGTGCAACTGCGTTTAGAAGAAATGCTACAAGGCAATCAACTAGCAGCATCGGCACGGCAACAGTTGTTAAAGTTCTACACAGAAATTGGACTACCCCAAAAATTAAGTGATTTGGGATTAGGCAATATTACATTAGGCGAATTGCAAACAGCCGCCGAAATGGCTCTAGTTCCTAATTCTGACATCCATCGACTACCGTTTAAAGTCGCGCCAGAACAGCTGATGGCAGCAATGGTTTCTACCACTGCACCGATAGATAGTAGAGACACTACAAATCGAATTTCGCCCAAGGGAATGAGTGACGAGGTTTTATGAGTTTAAATTGGATTGTCCCAGCAGAACGCATACAAAAACTACCACCTTATGTATTTGCCCGTTTAGATGAACTGAAAGCTAAAGCACGGGAACAAGGGTTAGATTTAATTGACTTGGGTATGGGAAACCCCGATGGTGCAACGCCAGCACCAGTTGTTGAAGCGGCGATCGCAGCTTTAAAAGATGTTGCTAATCACGGTTATCCACCTTTTGAGGGCACAGCTAGTTTCCGCCGTGCCATCACTAACTGGTATCGTCGCCGTTATGATGTGGTTCTGGATCCTGATAGCGAAGCCTTGCCACTATTGGGTTCTAAAGAAGGATTAACTCATTTAGCGATCGCTTACATTAACCCTGGTGATTTAGTTCTGGTTCCTTCCCCAGCTTATCCGGCACATTTTCGCGGCCCGGCGATCGCAGGGGGAAAAATCCATAGCTTGATTCTCAAACCCGAAAATGACTGGTTAATTGATTTAGCTGCCATTCCTGATGAAGTTGCAAGACAAGCTAAAATACTTTATTTCAACTATCCCAGCAATCCTACCGCCGCCACCGCCCCCCGCGAATTTTTTGAAGAAATCGTCGCCTTCGCCCGCAAATATGAAATTTTGCTGGTACATGATTTGTGTTACGCGGAATTAGCTTTTGATGGTTATCAACCGACTAGCTTGTTAGAAATTCCTGGCGCGAAAGAAATTGGTGTGGAATTTCACACCTTATCTAAAACCTACAATATGGCTGGTTGGCGCGTCGGGTTTGTCGTGGGCAACCGCCACGTAATTCAAGGTTTGCGGACGCTGAAAACTAACTTGGATTACGGCATTTTTGCCGCATTACAAACAGCAGCCGAAACCGCTTTACAATTGCCAGATATGTATTTGCATGAGGTACAACAACGCTACCGTACCCGCCGCGATTTCCTCATTCAGGGGTTAGGAGAGTTGGGTTGGGATATCCCTAAAACCAAGGCGACGATGTATCTTTGGGTGAAGTGTCCCGTTGGCGTTGGTTCCACAGATTTTGCCCTGAATGTGTTGCAACAAACAGGCGTTGTGGTTACTCCAGGTAATGCCTTTGGGGTTGCAGGTGAAGGTTATGTCAGGATCAGTTTGATTGCAGAGTGCGATCGCTTGGGTGAAGTTTTACATCGCTTCAAGCAAGCTGGCATCCGCTATCAGCCTGAAGCTGTAGTCCCTGCTTCAGAGGCGATCGCTGATCTCGTTAGTTGATTATAGAAAGGAAAACCAATATTACATGACTAAAATTTTTTGTGTAATAAAGTAGAAAGAGTTAACAATGATTGGTACTAATATTCATATCAGTTAAGAAACTCAAGAATCTTGAGTTAAAGCGGCTGCTTTAAAAAAAGTATCTGTTAAAAAACTAGTTTCTTCTCTTTTGAGAGAAAGTATTCAAAAAAGTTTTGGGCAAATTCGCTATTCTAGTTGCACAAAATACTACAACTAGAGGGTTTACTGAAAGAAAAGGTTAGGTAGTATTGGTTGAAAAGCCAGAGGTCAAGAGCCAATACACTTTGACTCACCGAATTACCAGCTTCCGCAAGCTGGGGAAAAACTACAGACGATCTGACGAAGTACACCACGTGCGGTTATACGAAGCGACAGCTATTACAAGTGAACCCTCTGGCGTGGTGTTTCCAAGTTGAAACAACCTGTGGTTATGTTTAATACCTTCTGTCAAAGGGTCATGCAGTATTCATTGCACGCAAACCATCTGAATATAGCAGTTCCTGCTTGAGTGCAATACAGTATGGGATGATGGAGTATATCAACGTCTAAGTGCCTGTAGAATGAAACCTTACTCCTGTGAT
>NZ_JBALDE010000011.1:0-38317 GCF_036917515.1 Nostoc sp.
CTCTTCTTTTTCCATTTTTTCTAATCTCCGTAGACTTACAGTATGGACAATGCACAGTATGAACCCTCTCCTCATCCCTTTATTATGCAACACCATCCAGAATTCTATAAACTGACTGGTGACTAGGATACTCACCTTTTTTAAGACTATCTACCTTGGCTTTACCTTTAACTTTTAAAAACACCTGATGGCGGGTCATTCGCTTGCTACCCTTATTGCCACCGATGTAAGTATTAATTATGAAATCTACCCATTCTTGATCTAGGCGATATTTCCCTTTATCTGAGCGTATTGTAGCTAGTCCAACTAACCTGTCTTCCTGCCATTTTTTTAGTAACCGCTCTACCTGGCGAATTGATACGCCTAATTTTTCAGCCGCTTCTCTCTTTTTCAAGCTGTAGGTTTTGCGATCGCATGGCTCAGTTAGGCTTTGAATTACCTCCATCCTCAGCTTTACCTGCTCTGTGATTAACTCTTCTGACGGTAGTTTATGAGGTTTTATAAAATTTTGATGCTGTTGTAATTCAACAGCATCATCTTCGCTTGAAAGACAATAATTCTTTAATTTCTGAGACATTCTTAACTAAACAATATAAGAATAAAAAATTTAAGTTAGATATCTAGCTCACATTCTTGAATAATTTGAGGCGGAGAGATTAAGCCTGCTTCCCACATCTCTTGCCGCGTTGCCCCTGATAAATAAGTACTACATTGCTGATTAAAATTATCAACAATGTAACGTACTAATATTTTTTCAATAACTTCTAAAACGAGAAAATTATTCTTGCTACCAAGACCTATACTTGCTTGTGAGTTGGAACTTAAGTATTTGTTTATAGTAAAGCATAGCTTTTCAGTACAAGAATTAGATTTAAATTTGGATATAGGTTGGTGAGTATGTAACATAATTCCTAGTTGAGATACTTTTTCTTGTAACGAATAGGAAGTTATAAGATTACTAGTATTGAGACATAAGTCTACTAGAATGCCGTAAGTTCTCCACTCACGACTTAAGTTATATTCTGCATTGTAACGTTTAGGTAAAATTGCATGACGTAAGGCTTGAGTTATTACCTTATTACTTGGTGATTTAAAACTCAAATAAAAGCTCATATATTATTTAGAATAAATATCTATAATTGTAGTTAAATAAGGTTTTTCAATCACTGAACCAGTTAGATCAGCAATATTTATATCTAATAAAGCAAAGTCAACAAACCAGCAAGAGTTCCTATAGTCTGCAAGTGAATAATCATTTTGTTTATGCAGTTGAGAAACCATAGTTTTTTATTAAAAATTGATTTTGCAAGTTTTGCTTAATTAGGCAAGGTATTAACTAGCATCTGAGATTAAAGATTATGGTCAAAGGTATTGAGTCAATTTTGATTACTGAATGCATTCCACTAATATTGTTAAATTAACATATAGTGTGCAAAATAAAACTTATTATGTGTAAATTAATTTATCAAAACTGGCTTATAGCGGTTTTTGCATGGGTAAGGTACAGAAAGAAATAATTAACCACAGATGAACATAGCAAGGGTACACAGCTAGCTGTGTGCCCCTACCCGTATACCTCATTCAAATAAAAATTGCTATCAGATGCTTCTGTCAGCCAAAAAATAGATAAAGATTAATTACGATACGCCAAACTCGAAAATTATCACCTTCACTCAGCCGTTGAGCAATATCTTTTGCATTTTAAGCATCGCAAGCGGGGCAATTGCGGAAAATTATAAGTATTAATGCCAACAACTAAAGCATCTCGACTTATGAATTATCAATTGCTCCCATTAGTTTTAATGCTACGCGCTGTGCAGATGTTAACCCTGTTACACCTGTGATATTCAGCCCTGCACAAAGTTTATAGCTGATTACCCGCAGACAGTCGCCAGTGGTTGCATCCCAAACACGGATGGTTTCGTCAAGGCTACCACTGACGATGCGCTGACCGTCGAGAGAAAACGCCACTGAGAAGACAGTATCTTCATGCCCGACAAAGGGTTGACCAATGAGTTGACCATTCATATCCCACAATCGTACTGTCTTGTCATCACTGCTACTGATAATGCACTGACCATTGGGGGAAAACGCCACTGAATAAACCAAATCTTCATACCTAACAAAGGGTTGACCAATGAGTTGACCATTCACATTCCACAACCGTACTGTTTTGTCATGACTGCCACTGACAATGCACTGACCATCAGGGGAAAACGCCACTGAATAAACCAAATCTTCATGCCCGAAAAATGGTTGACCAATAAGTTGACCATTCACATTCCACAACCGTACTGTCTTGTCATGACTGCCACTGACAATGCGCTGACCATCGGGGGAAAATGCTACTGATGTAACCCAATCTTCATGCCCGAAAAATGGTTGACCAATGAGTTGACCATTCACATTCCATAACCGTACTGTTTTGTCAAAACTGCCACTAACAATGCGTTGTCCGTCGCGAGAAAATGCTACTGATGTAACTCCAGAATCATGCCCGAAAAATGGTTGACCAATGGGTTGACCGTTCACACTCCATAACCGTATTGTTTTGTCAAGACTGCCACTGACAATGCACTGACCGTCAGGGGAAAACGCTACTGAATCGATCGCAGAATCATGCCCAACAAAGGGTTGACCAATGGATTGACCATTCACATCCCATAACCGTACTGTGTTGTCCCAACTGCCACTAACAATGCGTTGTCCGTCGGGGGAAAACGCCACCGATCTGATCCCAGAACCATGACCCACGAAGGGTTGACCAATGAGTTGACCATTCACATCCCATAACCGTACTGTCTCGTCATGACCAGCACTAACAATGCACTGCCCGTCGGGAGAAAATGCCACCGATCTGACCGTAGAACAGTGCCCGACAAAGGGTTGACCAATGAGTTGACCATTCACACCCCACAACCGTACTGTCTTGTCATAACTGCTACTAACAATGCACTGCCCGTCGGGGGAAAACGTCACTGATAAGATACCATCTTCGTGCCCGACAAAGGGTTGACCAATAGGCTGACCATTCACATCCCACAACCGTACTGTCTCGTCATGACCAGCACTGACAATGCTTTGTCCGTCGGGAGAAAATGCCACGGATCTAACCGTAGAACCATGCCCGACAAAGGGTTGACCAATGAGTTGACCATTCATATTCCATAACCGTACTGTCTTGTCATGACCAGCACTGACAATGCGCTGACCGTTGGGGGAAAATGCTACTGAATTGACCCCAGAATTATGCCCGACAAAGGGTTTACCAATGGGCTGACCATTCATATCCCATAACCGTACTGTCTTGTCAGCACTGCCACTGACAATACGCTGACCGTCGGGGGAAAATGCTACTGAATTGACCCCAGAATCATGCCCGACAAAGGGTTTACCAATGGGCTGACTATTCATATCCCATAACCGTACTGTCTTGTCAGCACTGCCACTGACAATGCACTGACTGTCGGGGGAAAATGCCACTGATGTGACCCCAGAATCATGCCCCTGAAGGAACAACAAGACCCTGCCAGTGGATGTTTCCCAGACCTGTACAATACCCTTACTATCTCCAATCACCAATTTTTTGCCATCTGGACTAAATACCACTGACAAGACTATTCCTAGAAATGGTGCGAAGACCGAATTCGTGAGATCCGCTCCCATCAAATTTATCCACCGGAAGCTGGCATTAGCAAAGTCTACATCCGTAATCACAGTATTACTGAGATCGCATTTTTCCAGCCCGTAAGGATTTGCTTCTAGTAGCAATTTCACCAAGTTGCCACCCATATAACCCACCTGAGTCTGGGTTTTGCCACGGGTTGACTGAATTAGTGCTAGCAACTGTTGTTGAAATACTTGCTTGTCTAACATTGGCACAGCTAAATCCAGCACAGCTTTTGCCAAGGGAGTTGTACCCAAATAATTACATAATCTCTCTAAAGATACGTTGGTAAATAACTTTAGTGGTGCTATGGGGAGCATTTGCCCATCTTCTTTGCACTGTCGTTGGAAGTATTCTGACCAATTGTAATCCCGTGGTAGAACAGTATTGTTTAAACAAGACTGTGCTTGAGCCAGTTCTGTGAAGTCGGGGGCTAGAACGCCTAGCTCTGCCACCAGCTTGTAGGCAGCAAAAAACTCCAATAATGAACGATGGGCAGGGCTGTAGTCTCCTTCTGCATTACGGATTAGCATTGTTTGCCCCATCATGTCGTAATGCCAGTGGTCTAAATCTTTTTCTTCTTGTACTACAGCAGGAAATAAACGCCGAATCCGGTCGGGAAATTCTTTGTAGTTCATGCTCATCTGGTCTGTTGAGAGCATTTCCCAGGACAACTCACACAAGAAATAGAGCTTATCTGCCAATGAGGTAAAGGTACGCTTGGTTTTGATATCTCTCTTCATCTTGTGCTGCACAGCATATAAATATACCCGTGATATATCAACTGGCTTTCCCGCTTCAATCTCTGGCAAGGCTTCTATAATTAGTTCCGTCATTACCGGACGACGTGCCAAATCCCGCAATGTCGAATTACTCATTATCTGTTCTACTGTCTCTGGTTCAGCACGAAACGCTAATACTTGCCGAATTTGGTCGTCATCAAATTTTTCTAATTCCAGCACTTCAAAGCGGGGTGTCTCTAGAGGCAAGTTAATTGTAGATGCTTGCAACTCCGCACTTAGCAAAGCCCTTCCTTCTTTTGCTTCGGGGAAATGTTCGGTGCGACAGGTGAGAATTACCTTTGCCCCTGGTACTACTACTTTCGCCAGTTCCCAGAAGTTGTTGATCATCTCTTGGCGATTGACTTTAGCTGCCATTTCATCAAAGCCATCAAAAATCAACAGCACCTTACCCATGCGGTTGAGTTGTTCAAAAGCAGAATAACCAGGCAGTGGGATTTCATGCTTACGAAAAAAGAATTCTGAAAACAGCGATTCCACACTGACTGCTTTGGCATAGTCCCGTAAAGGAATGACTAATGGTAGACGTGGGCGTTCTACTCCCCGGCGTTGAGCATCCCGATAGCGTTGTAGGGCAGTCCAGGCATAATGCAACCCAAACCAGGTTTTACCAGTACCAAATTCACCCAAAATGGAAAGGTGTTCTTTAGCAGGATCATCAAGCCAGCGTTCAACATAACCATCAATCCAACCATCAGCTTGGGCGTAATGGCTAATACCCATTTTCTGCTTTGATTTGGGATCAAATTCCTCTTTAGTACAAGCTAGGGGTACATAGGTGCGGTCAATTCCCCGTTGCTTAATTTCATCTTCCAACCAGTTGAGGTAGCCACTAAAATCAGCATCTCGATCCATCAACTCATCAAGGGTGTGGCAGAATAAATCCTGGTTTTCTTGCTTGCTCACCTCATCTTTAGCAGCACGACTGACACGGCGATTAGTGATTAGCCAACCTATATCTGTTTTTCGAGCAATTACTGACTGTTGCAAGGCAGCAACATCTGCCATTCCAGCTTCTCCTGTAATGCCGCGCACCAAAACTCGGTTATACCCCTTTTTCTCTACAGGGTTATTGACATTAATAATCCACTCAAAATAATTTTCATTGCTAATTTCATACTTTTCAAAGTCATAGCGTAGGGCAGTGAACCAAGCCCGTAATTGCTCTGCCAATTTATCTGTCTGATTTGGTTGACTCGGAGTTTGTACATTAGATTGAACAGCTGGTTTATTTGTTGTTTCTCTCCTAAAAAAGAGATTAATACACCCCAAATTGCTAGAAATGAATTTTTGGGGTGCTGTTTCTAATTCCTGCCGCAAGAATGTTACTAGTGTTTCGTTCGTGACCCATTGGTTAGATACATCAGCCAAGTCAAATCCGCGCAAAATTGCACTAGTCATTACGCTGCTGGCTCCGCTCACGTTTTCATGGGCTAGCTCAAATTCTCTGCAAGCGGCAATAAAACAGCGATCGCGTGTATTTCCGCGATCGCCTGGATCGGCTTCTGTAAAATTGAGTAGTTCCCCACTGTAACAACAGTCCAACCAGATAATTTGCTGCCGTACTGGACTTTCTTGCAATAAATCACGCAGCCACTTTAATCGCAGTCCCCAGTTCCCTAATTCAGGATCGGTATCACTGGTTGCTAGAAATCCTTCTTTGATGCGTCCATCTTTACGAAGACCATGTCCTGAAAAATAGAAGAGGGCTGTATCTGGAATGCTTCTGCCTTCAGGATAAAATAGTTTTTCTAAAGCCTTCTCTAAATCTGCCAGCTTGATTTCCTGGTTTGGTGATATCCGTGGTGCATCATCTTCAAACGGATCTAGGAATTGCGGCAATCGCTGAACATGAAAATTTCCAGCTTCGCTGAGTCGCTTGGCGATCGCTTCGGCATCGTTAGCAGGCGATCGTAACGCTGACAATCCTGAAAAATTGTACTTATTAATTCCAACTACTAAAGCATCTCTACTCATTAATATGCGACTTTTTATAAAAATTCTGGAAAATTCATCAACATCTTAGCTAGGGTTTAATTCTACTCATCTTTTCCAAGACAATAACCAAGTAAATTTTTTTACTAAATATTCCCCCTTGTGACACTCACTTGTCCTTTAATGGTGTAAAAATTGGTCTGTCCTGATCAGACCCTCGCAACAAATAGATTGTCAATTGCTTACCGGACTCTTGTTCTTGCTTAGGATTGATAGGTATTGGCCAGCGAAGGGATTTATAAAGTTCTAAACGATACAAATCAAAAGCAGATTCCAACAAACTACAGTAGACACCTGCCGCATCAACTGTCCAGTAGTAAGCAAATATTAAGCCCAGTAACGCAGCAGGAACAGCCCACCAAGCCCAAACAGTCCATACGATAAACAGCAAACTCCAGAGCCAAAAACGGGCTGCTGTGTTCAGGCTTGACCGTGCTTCCTGTAATTCTTTCTTCACCCCATCTGGTAATACTAGCCAGAGGCGAGACCAGCAAATTACAGCATCCAAGCCATACTTATCATAAGGGCGGCTTTCAGATGCTCTAAGGATATTGCCTAACTTTGTAGGCATTAACCTATTAAATTGAGATGGAAACTCCATAAGCTGTCCATCTAGCGTCACATATTCCTCTAATTCCTCGTTAGTTATAACTTGTTTATCTTTTTTATCAGCCAGAGTTTGCCAACGCTTATCTTTTCGTTTAAAGTCATGCTTTTGTTGCTGTATCATCCAGCGTCGTAAAGGTTGTAACCAGCGAGACCAATAGCCTTCTAAGAATCTTAAAACAGATAAATCGAACTTTTGAACCAAAAAAGCTGAGACAGCAATCATGAGCAAACCAGTTACTATAACAGCAATTAGCAAAGATTCTGGTTGCTGTTTGAGCCAATCTTCCAAAGGTTTTCGACCAAAACGCGAGACCCAAGCTAATAGTCCCCCCATCCAAAAGACAAAAGCTGGTGTCAGTATGTTTGCAGCCCAGTTTTCTGCAAGTTTTCCACCCAGACTTTCTAAAAATTTGGTTGGCATATATTTATTACTGAGCAGCAGGTATTAGCACGACACCATGAGTAGGACAGATTGGTATTGTCGCTCCGACAATGCGGCGATACCAAACGTAGTCTCCTTGAGGACATATATATTTTTGAGAAGATATTGCTTGACCTTTACCTGGAAGTGGCTCAAAACCCTTTGATACCTGCTTCTCACTAAGAAACTCCGCTATCCAATTGCGAGTGTCTGGCTGACTTTTCAAGATTTCTAAAATCTGCTTATCGACTTCCTGCCCAGCTTTAGCTTGTGCTAATAGTTCAGCCAATTGTTTGTCTACTTGAACCGCATCATTTCCTAAAAGTTCTGGAAGAAAAGGACGAATCGAACGGCCACCCTCCAGAATGTCGTCAGGTTCAAACGTCACAACTGAAACCTCATTATGTAATATTAATACCTAATTTTTTAGTTATACACTGAAACAGACTAACGCAGTTAATTTTCCAACACTGATGCAGTTTATACCACTATTACTCAGGTTTTACCTTTTACATAAATAAACACATTGCCGCTATCAAAAATGCGACATCTAATTTGTGAAGTCTTTTAATAGCAGACTTTTTCAGAGAAGAAAATAAACGACCATTAAAATGTGAAATTTTTGGTTTTACGACCTCAATTTGTGAAAACACTGAAAATCTCTAGTCACTTTTGGTCAATCATATAAATGAATAAAAACCTTGTAGAGCAAGGTTTTTGCAGGCTAAAACTAGCGACATTAATTTGTGAAGCAGCGACATTTAATTTGTGAATATACACCTGAAGCGGCGATCGCCTAACTTTTTCTAAAGCAAGTTTTGCAGCAAAAAGGCTCAAGCATTCCTGCCTGAGCCATGACTAAATTCAATTTATAGAATCTTAGTAACTATTACGGAAGCTAGTGTTTGTAACTAGTCCATCGAGGTTTAAAGCACTAATCAAAGAAACGTTTCCACCCTTGCTTCCAGGGATACTACTAATTGCTCGAAAAATGCTGTAACACGAGAGTGCATAAGCTCAGATAAAATCTGTGGCTATAGTAATGTTAAGATGATTATTTGGATGATGTCTGGTTGAAATCTCTAACCAAAACAAAGTCTAAATTACTAAAGCTGAGAGTTGGGAAACTCCGGTGAAATTCCGGGACTGTGCCGCAGCTGTGATGGGATCGCCCAAGTCAGAATGCCAACTTTTAGGATGTCCTCAAGACACACTCACCGTCTACTCCCTGCGTTGCACGGGGAAGGAGTTCTAAGTTTGCCATCTGGATTTGCTACTTGTCCTGGCTTGTTTTATACTACTCCCGTCACAGATGGTATATTATCTCGGATAAGAATACCAGGTGGAATTATTAGTAGTCAGCAGTGCCGTGCGATCGCAGATATAGCAGAACAGCACGGTGGTGGCTATATAGATGTGACTAATCGAGCGAACCTACAAGTTCGTGAAATCCGCACGGGGATAAATGCTGAGGTTCTGAAGTACCTCCAGGAGATGGGATTGGGTTGTGACAATACTGTTGTAGACCAAATCCGCAATATTATGACCAGTCCGACTGCTGGTATCGATCCCCAGGAATTAATCGACACTCGCCCTTTTGTTCAAGGTTGGGATGATTATATTGCAGCACATCCGGCGCTTTCGGGACTATCGGCCAAATTTAGCGTTTGCTTTGATGGTGGTGGGATAATTCAGGTAGGCGATCGCTTGAATGATATCGCTTTTGTCGCTGCCTTAGTTGATGGTAATGTTTACTTTCGCCTCTATCTGAGTGTCGGCGAGAAAGGTAAACCGCCGAGCGATATGGGAATTTTGTTAGCGCCAGAGGAATGTTTGCCCGTCTTGGCAGCTTTGGCAAATGTCTATCTAGCTTATAGTCATACTACGAGTAAACGGCGGCTACGTTTGAGAGAGTTATTGAATACTTTGGGTTGCGAAAATTATCTCCAAGAAGTTCAACAGCGTCTACCTTTTTCTCTTTTATACAGTGAAATCAGAAAAGACCTACTCCCTCAGCAAGGCAACAGGGAGAAATATCACCATATTGGCATCCATCCCCAACGTCAGCAAGGTTTATTTTACATTGGTGTTGTCTTGCCCCTTGGTCGATTGGAGAGTAAACAGATGCGGGGTTTAGCAGATTTAGCAGCGAAATACGGTAGTGGAATCAGGCTAACTCCTTGGCAAAATTTGCTGCTTACAGATATTCCTCAGCAATGGGTTGCTGATGTCAAAAGTGAAATTACTTTTTTAGGATTAGATTCCTCTACAACCAACATTAAAGGTGGATTAGTTGCCTGTTCTGGAAAAAAGGGTTGCGCCGCTTCAGCTACAGATACCAAAAGTCATGCGTTGGTATTGGCAAAGTATCTTGAAACTCGCCTTACTCTCGATTACCCAGTTAATATCCACTTCACTGGCTGCGAAAAATCTTGTGCCCAACATAGCAAAAGTGATATTACTCTGCTTGGTGTCAGCATTGAAGCTGACAATGAAATTGTAGAGGGGTATCACATTTATGTTGGTGAGAGCAAGCAGAAATTCGGACGCGAACTATATCAATATGTAACTTTTGCCGAACTACCTGCATTAATAGAGCGGATGCTATATGTATATAAAATTCAACGCTTAAATTCTGATGAGTCCTTTGGGAAATTTGCTAATCGATATCCACTGACACAATTACAGCAATTGTTTAATATTATTCCTCAATCATTCGTAGAATAACAAGATTCCTAACTTTTTAGAGAAGTCGGTAATCTAAGCCTTTCGATTTTTATATATCAATCCCAAATTTAAAATCTCAAATTTAATGCCCGACTATATCCGAGATGCCAACGAAATTTACCGCAATTCTTTTGCAATTATCCGGTCAGAAGCGAACTTAGATGTGTTGTCACAGGATGTAGCAAAAGTTGCTGTGCGTCTAATTCATGCCTGTGGGATGACGGATATTGTCACTGACTTGGGATATTCACCAACAGCAGTACAATCCGCAAGAGCAGCATTAGCCGCAGGAGCGCCAATTTTGTGCGATTGCCGGATGGTTGCCGATGGTGTCACCAGACGGCGGTTATCTGCAAACAATCAAGTTATCTGTACGCTAAATGAACCAGAAGTACCAGAACTTGCCCAGAGTATGCGTACTACAAGGTCGGCGGCAGCTCTAGAATTATGGCGATCGCACCTCGAAGGCTCAGTAATCGCAATTGGCAATGCGCCCACAGCCCTGTTCCGACTGTTAGAAATGCTCGATGCAGGAGCGCCCAAACCTGCGATTATCTTGGGCTTTCCAGTGGGGTTTGTTGGTGCAGCAGAATCGAAAGCCGCATTGGCAGCAGACAGCAGAAATGTACCATTTTTAACCTTACACGGTCGGCGCGGTGGAAGTGCGATCGCCGCAGCAGCAGTTAACGCCTTGGCAACGGAGGAAGAATGAACATGAAACCCAAAGGTCGTCTTTATGGAATTGGTGTCGGCCCAGGCGATCCCGAACTATTGACCCTGAAAGCGCTGCGGTTATTACGTGCGGCTCCTGTGGTAGCTTATCAATCAGCCACAGATAAAGAAAGTATTGCTAGAGCGATCGTAGCGCAGTATCTTCCTGGCAATCAAATCGAGGTGCTATTTCACCTCCCCCGCGCTTTGGAACCAGAAAAAGCAAAGTCTATTTATGACCAGGAAATTGAACCAATTGCCGCTCATTTAGCAGCAGGTCGAGATGTCGTGGTGCTATGTGAGGGCGATCCATTTTTCTATGGCTCATTTATGTACCTATTCACACGGTTATGCGACCAGTACGAAACAGAAGTTGTCCCTGGAGTTTCCTCACTGATGGCTTGTCCGGTAGCTTTGGGTGTACCTTTCACCTACTACACCGATATTCTCACCGTTTTACCCGCCCCATTGCCAGCAGAAGAACTGACTACACATCTACTGATGACCGATGCAGCAGCAATTATGAAACTAGGTCGTCATTTTCCTAAAGTACGAGATATTCTGCATAAATTAGGGTTAGCATCACGGGCAAGATATATTGAGCGGGCATCAACATCACAGCAACGCATCGTACCCTTAGATGAAGTCGATCCAGCCGAAGTACCCTATTTTTCAATGATTGTGATTCCTACCAAGAATCGACTATAAACTAATACGGTTCAGTTAAGGCCAAAAACCTTAACTTGCGTAGTAGCGCGGCAAGCTTAAAATATTGGGTAAAGAGGCTAGGGACGACTACCTAATGAACCCCAACAAGTACATCGTCGATCGAGCGTGAAGCAGAGCGCGATCGCGCAGCGATCTAAGGCATGACCAGGGTGGATACGGGAACTCAAGATGGCTGAGAGATTAGGCGAAAATCCTGGGTTCAATTTTCTGATGGAATGTTGGGAGGATGATCTAGCCTTGCAGATTTTGATCGAGAAGCTATTAGCAAAATTTACGCAGTGGGGATTGGTGGTAACGGATGGGGTATTGGTGAAACCGAATGAGTAGCGACCGCACCACTTATCAAGCTATCTTCTAAAGCCTCTATCTCAACTTTTTGTCAAAATATATACTCATAATTGAGAAGTTTTGAGTAATCAAAGTGGAGAAAAATGGGAAAAGTGGGAAAAGTGGGAAAGGTAAGATATTTGACAAAGTGTATTGCTAATCAAGTTGTTATGCTGTAGCTTGTTAATAAATAAGTAGCAAGCAAATTACTAGTTAAATATCAATGTTTAACTACTTTGAACACAGTCAGTAGTGTGGTGATCGCCTTGGATGGAGGTCAAAATTACTATAGCAATCTAAAATCAGTCGTCAGAAAATACTTGAATATGTAAAGGAGATGTTTGTAACTATATTACAGGTCTAGCCATGTAAATATAATTGCTAGAAAATTTTAGTTCTTCCGTAGATTTTGTAGTTGAAATACTGACATTATCATCAAATAATGCACGTAAAAATCGTGAAACCCGTCTTCTGTAGACTTTTATGGGTATGTGTGAGGAAAAACTAGTGGACGAGTTCACAAGTCACAATTGGGGTGGTGAATACGTGTATTTAATAAACATATTATAGAGTATTAATTAGACTCCAAAACGAAGGAATTTTTAAGACTTATTGTTTTTGCCCAGCCTCAGAGAAATGGGAGTTCATAAGCTGTTAAGCATTTAAGAAAGCATATTGAGGTCGCAGGGGAGCAGGGAGCAAGGGAGAAGGTTTGCAGGTTTGATGACCATCAACATGGTGCAATTAAAATGACGATTAGCTTACATCAACTCACTCTTGTAAATTGGCGAAGGTATTGCTAGTACAACGTAATGAAACTATCTACCTCGGTGGATTAACTTGCGAATTGCCTACTTGCTGTTTTAAAAAACTTGTGATGCGATCGCCTGCTACTTAATCTAGTTATGGAATTTTGAAATATTGTTAATTTGATGGCGAGAAAGAACTTAGATACAATTCTTAGCCAAGTTGAGGAGTAAATACTATGAATGTTGAACCTATTGCTATTATTGGGATCGGATGCCGATTTCCAGGTGCAATCAATCCGGAGACTTTCTGGCATTTACTATGCAATCAGGTTGACGCGATCGCCCCCATTCCTTCCAATCGCCACCATCTACATTCCTGCTTTCTGCCTGATCCCACTTCATCCCAAGCGCAACTGGTACAAGGTGGTTTTCTAGAGCAGATCGATCAGTTTGATCCGCAGTTCTTTGGCATCGCCCCTCAAGAAGCTGTCAGCATAGATCCTCAACAACGGCTGTTACTGGAAGTCACTTGGGAAGCGTTGGAAGATGCCGGGTTAATTCCTCAAAAACTCGCAGGAAGCGCAACGGGAGTTTTTGTTGGTATTGCTGGCTCCGATTATTACGAAATGATGGCAACAGAGCGCACGACAAATGGCTATGCAGTGACTGGCAATCTCAGCAGTGTTGTTGCTAACCGTATTTCCTACGTGCTTAACTTGACCGGACCGAGTTTGTCAATTAACACGGCTTGTTCCTCCTCTCTAGTGGCAGTTCATCTTGCCTGTCAGAGTTTGTATAGGAAAGAATCTAGTTTAGCAATCGCTGCAGGCACCAACATCATCCTATTCCCGGAAGTGACAACAAGCCTCACAAATGCGGGGATGATTTCGGCTACAGGACGTTGCAGAGCATTTGATGCTCAAGCCGATGGCTTGGTGCGCAGTGAAGGAGTTGGTGTTGTGGTGCTGAAGCTGCTATCTCAAGCATTGGCAGACTCTGACCCCATCTATGCAGTCATCCGGGGTAGTGCAGTCAACCAAGATGGACGCAGTAATGGACTGGCTGCTCCTAATCTGCAAGCACAACAGGCATTACTGCGGCAAGCTTATCAAAATGCTGGTATTTCACCAAGTTCAGTACAATATGTTGAAGCACAAGGTGCTGGAACTCTGTTAGGGGATGCGATCGAACTCAAAGCCCTGGCAACTGTTTTGGGAAAAAATCGTTCTCCAGGAGATAAATGTCGTGTTGGTTCCGTCAAAACCAACATTGGACACTTAGAGGCAGCCAGTGGGATTGCCGGATTGATTAAAGTAGCGTTGTCTCTCAAGTATGGACAGATTCCGCCAAACTTGCATTTTCAGCAGCCAAATCCGAATGTGGCGTTAGATAAACTGCCATTGCAAGTGCAGCAAAACTTGGAGCCTTACAAGAGCAATCGCCCTTGCATTGCAGGTGTAAGTACGTTCGGCTTTGGAGGCACAAACGCTCATATTGTGATGGAAGCTTCCCCCGATTTTGTGGAGTCTTCTTTGGTTGAGCGTCCTCTACATCTGCTAACCTTATCTGCCAAAACACAAACAGCATTGCGATCGCTAGCCCACCGTTATCACGAGTTTCTAGTTAATCATCCTGATGTATCAATTGCCGATGTTTGTTTTAGTGCTAATACTGGTAGAACTAACTTTAACCATCGGCTTGCTGTTACTGGGAACTCTACAGCACAATTTGCAGAACGTTTGGAGGCGTTTGCATTATGTCAGGAGTCCGTCGGGTTAGTGAGTGGTTTGGTAAAGCCAAAGAAAGTTCCAAAAATCGGATTTTTGTTCACTGGCTTGGTTTACGACAAACTAGAACTAGACCGCGAACTGTACGAAACCCAGCCCGTCTTTCGCCAAGTTATTGATCGCTGTAATGCGATCGCCGAACCGTTGCTCGGAAAATCTCTTCTCGACGTTCTTTATATCTCCGCAGCTGAGGAAACTGCCATCGATAGGATTGATAACTGCACGGCATTGTTTGCGTTGCAAATAGCGCTTTGTGAGTTGTGGAAATCTTGGGGGATTGAACCCACAGTTGTGATGGGAGTAAGTTTGGGAGAGTGTGCCGCCGCTTGTGTGGCGGGTATTTTGAGTTTGGAAGACGCGCTTAAGGAAGCAATCTCTTTAGAGCAGCATGTCAAATTTCAAAGCCAGAAAGGGACGATAAGCCTTGTATTTGCAGATGAACAGCGAGTGGTAACTGCAATTCAACCCTACGCTGACAAAGTTTTCATTGGTGTCTTCGCCAGACCGATGCTTACGATTTCCGGTGAGCAACAGGCAGTTGATGCAGTTATAACTGCTCTCAAAGCAGAAGGAATCAAAACGATTCAGCCGGATGTATCCTACCCGTATCATTCTCCTCTGATGGAATTGATGGAGATAGATTTTGCTCTTTCTTCTCCCCAAATCCCGATAATTGCTGGTGTCACAGGGCAACTATCTCCTGAGTCCATGACTAACATAAAGTATTGGAGAACTATGCTTCAGGAACCTGTGAGGTTTTCAACTGGGATGCAAACTATGCACCAGCAAGGAGTCACGGTATTTGTCGAGATCGGACCAAAGCCCAATTTATTGTCAATGGGCGTCCGTTGTCTGCCTGAAGGGGTCGGGATTTGGCTTCCAAGCTTACGTCCGGGGCAATCAGGCTGGCAGCAGATGTTGTCCAGTTTGGCACAACTTTATGTTTTAGGAGCACCTGTTAATTGGTCAGGATTTGATCGTGAATATCAGCGCGATACGCGGAGCGTCAAGCCTTCGGCTTATCGCCTACGACTACCTACCTATCCTTTTGAGCGACAAAGCTATTGGTTCAGCAGTAGTCACTCATCTCCACATCGCGATCTATCTCCATTACCTCAGCGCTCTTTGATTTCTAGCTTACTTGAGCGGGGAGATTCAGCAGAACAGATTGTTCAGCTTCTTGCTCAAACCGAATCATTTTTACTAAAGCAAGTGCAACTCTTACCAAAACTAATCGCCCCTCAAGATCGACATCACCAGGAAACTGCATTCTCAACCAATGAACATGAATCTTCTTTGACCAACTCAACCACAAATGTAGACGTACCCATCCCTAAAGTTATTGCCCCTGACTCGAATATTGAGTTAAAGCGAGTACAATTTGCGGCATCTCCAGAAGAACAACAGCAACTGCTTGAAGAATATTTGATAGAACAGATTGCTAAAGTGTTGGGATTGGCTCCATCCCAGCTAGATGTTGAACAACCCCTCAATACCTTGGGGTTGGACTCGTTGATGTTAATTCAACTGGTAAACCGTATTAAAAAAGACTTTGCTTTAGAGTTGTCAATCGAGGCATTATTTGAAGACATGAGCCTGATTGATCTGGTTTGGCAATTACAGAGCCAATTGCCTTTGCTTAAGAGTGAATCTGATGATGCTCTCATGATCACTACGAGCACAGCGGCTGTTGCTTTGCCTTTGTCTTTTGCTCAAGAGTCATTTTGGTCGCAACTAAAACTTGATCCGAGTAATCCCTTTGCCAATCTACCTTTCACCCTGTACTTCACAGGTGAACTCGACATTCCAGCCCTAGAACGCAGTTTTAATGAGTTGGTGCATCGTCACGCTGCTTTGCGAACCACTTTTGATATTGCCGCAGAACAACCCACTCAAATCATTCATTCAACGATGAATTTGCCATTGTCGGTGGTGGATTTGCAATCAAGCTCCCAACCAGAACAGCAAATCGCAGTCCAACAGCTATCTCAACAGGAAGCTCAAAAATCGTTCGATATCGTCCAAGGACCACTTGTGCGAACCACACTGCTGAGGCTTTCGGAAAATGAACACATTCTGCTTATTACCATGCATCACCTAATTACAGATGGTACCTCAATGGTGATCTTTCTTCAGGAACTCACAGCAGTCTACCAAGCATTTTCTCAAGGACAACCCTCTCTGCGAGACGCTACGCGAACGCCCCTTCCAAAATTACCGATGCAGTATGCAGACTTTATTGTTTGGCAGCGTCAGTGGTTGCAAAAAGATGTACTGACAAAACTACAAAGTTACTGGCAGCAAAAACTTGCACCGCATTTGGTCGTTCCTGAAATCAAAACAGATTTACCTCGTCCTGCTGTCCCAAGATTGAAAGCAGCAATCTACCCCTTCCAAATATCAGAAGCTTTATCAGCACAACTCAAAGCACTCAGCAAACAGGAAGGGTGTACTTTATTCATGCTTTTATTAGCAGCTTTACAAATACTAGTACACCATTATACAGGTCAGCTTAACTTCTGTATTGGCACTACCGTTGCCAATCGCAATCGAGCAGAGTTTGAAGCCTTGATTGGTTGCTTTATTAACCAAATTCCAATTAAAGCAAATTTAGAAAACAATCCCACATTCCGGGAGGTACTCGCTGTTGTTCGCAAAACCACTTTAGAAGCACATGCTTACAGTGCTCTTCCCTTAAAACAGATTCTGGAAACTGTGCCTCTGTCTAAAACAGATAATGTTCACTCATCTGGTTTACCACTGCTTCTACTTTTTCACAATGAAATTCCTTTATTGACTGAAAATGTCAAACTATCAGAACGTCTTTCTATTCAAGGAGAAAATAGGAAATTCAGGGGAGCAAGACGTGATTTAACTCTGCATATGGTAGAAGCTCAAAAAGGTATTTGGGGAGAGATGGAATACGATGTCGACCTGTTTTTTGAAAGTACAATTAAGACATTTTTAGAAGACTTTATGATTTTACTTCAAGGCATTGTCATTCATCCAGAGCTCCAGATTTCAGAGATGCAGATAAAACCGAGAAAAATGTAGAATAAATTGATACCTACTTACATTAAATAGCGTATTTTTTGGATATCAATACTGAACAAATGGAGAATAATAGCCTTGTGAATGTAAAATTTCGTGATATTTTGACGTGGACAGTTTATCCGGGTGTCATGTCGATTGGTTTGATGATTTATTATGGTCTGAAAAATTATGGCATAAACATATTCCTTAGTAGTTACGTAGCTACAATCATTGCTGGAGTTAGTCTGATAACTTTTTTTGAACTTGTACTTCCTTATCGTAAAGAGTGGTTGCCCACTAGAAGCGACATTGGAACTGATTTTCTTTTTATGATGTTGGTACAGGTATTACTCCCCAACCTTATTTCCATTTTATCAGTGAGTTGGTTGCTAGGTTTTTTCAAAAACAACAACTGGAACTTAGCTGATTTCTGGCCGCACAACTATCCTATCTGGATACAAATCTTGATTATGATATTGTCTGGTGATTTCTTGAGATACTGGTTACATCGTGCAAATCATACATGGACTTTTTTATGGAGATTTCATGCCGTACATCACTCCGTTCACAAATTATATTGGCTTAATCTTGGGAGATTTCATCCTTTAGATAGAACGCTGCAACTTTTTTGCGATGCCTTGCCCTTCATTTTTCTTAACGTATCCAAGGAAGTACTGGCACTTTACTCTGTTATCTACTCAATTAAAGGATTTTTTCAGCACTGCAATGTAGACGTAAAACTTGGTTGGTTGAATTACATCATAAGTGGGCCTGAGCTACACCGCTGGCATCACTCCATAAATATTAATGAATCAAACAATAATTATGGAAATCACATAATAATTTGGGATATTCTTTTCGGCACATACTTTCTTCCTAAAGATAAACATGTATCCGAATTGGCTCTTTTAAATCGCAATTATCCAATGAGTTTTTTAAAACAGATGCAAGCTCCGTTTATCAAAGGTATCGATACAGTTCAATCAAAGTAATTAATAGCTATAAATTAAACAATGATTATGTAATATCAACAATTGCCAATTTCTAACCCACAAAATATAAATGGATTTGCAAAAATTAAACAATCCCAACAATCATTTAAACTTTTCTGGAGGACCTGGAGCATTACCTGAGTCAGTGCTAAATGCTACTCAAGCTGCCATTATGAATGTGCCAGAAGTGGGCTTGTCATTACTAGGTATCAGTCATCGCTCTAATTGGTTACGCAATGTACTAGATGAAACTGAAGAGAACTTGCGAAATTTATTCTCGATTTCCAAAAATTATCATGTTCTTTTTTTACAAGGAGGTAGCAGTCTACAGTTTTCAATGATTCCCATGAATTTTTTACGTGGAAATCGCAAAGTTGCAGAGTATATTGTGTCTGGTTATTGGAGTATTAAGTCCGTACCTGAAGCCAGAAAAGAAGGGCAAGTCCGGGTAGTGTGGGATGGAAAAGATAGTGGTTATAACCGATTGCCAAAAGCTGAGGAACTTGTACTTTCATCAGATGCGGCTTATCTACATTATGTGTCTAATGAAACTGTAGAGGGACTACAATTTTCCTATCTGCCAAGCATATCCAATGTACCGTTGATTTGCGACATGTCTTCAGATTTTTTATCTCAACCTGTACCAGTTGAGCGTTACGCATTGATATATGCCCACGCACAAAAAAATCTTGGACCAGCAGGTGTAACAGTGGTGTTACTTCGAGATGATCTTGTTGACACAATTCCGTCTGGTCTACACAGTATGTTGGATTACCGTACTCATATTGTGGGTCAGTCAATTTACAATACGCCACCAGTATTTGCACTATACGTAATAATGTTAGTTACCCGTTGGCTACGGAAAGACATTAGTGGACTAGCAAAAATGGCAGAGATTAACCAAGCCAAAGCAGCCACTCTTTATAAAGTGCTTGATGAGAGTGGAGGATTTTATCGGGGTCATGCTGTTCGAGAGTGGCGATCGCTGATGAATGTTGCTTTCCGATTAGCTGATCGCGATCTAGAGCATTTATTTCTCAAAACCGCAGTGGAAAACGGATTTTATGGGTTGGACGGACACCGTTCAATCGGAGGTTTGCGGGCATCACTTTACAATGCAGTCACTCAGTCTGGAGTAGAGGCTTTAGCTGGATTTATGCGTGACTTCCAGCAACGCTACGGTTAAAGCGATTCTATAATATGCCAGTCATTACAAAACAACTACTTTAACTCTTTCAAGTACAAATACAGTGATCTATCACAATTTATTTTTAGCAAACTCTTCAAAAGAAGCGACTTTAGTTAATTTATTACGCTATAGAACGCTACAACAACCAAACCAAGTGCCATATACCTTTTTGGTAAATGGAGAAACAGAAAAACTTAGCTTGACTTATGAAACATTAGACCAAAAAGCACGCGCCATTGCCGCATTGCTTCAAAGCATGAAAGCTTTTGGAGAAAGAGTACTACTTCTCTATCCACCTGGACTGGAATTCATTGCTGCTTTTTTTGGAGGTTTGTATGCAGGTGTAACTGTTGTGCCTGTGTATCCACCACGAGGTAAACAGCGGATGACAAGGTTGCAAGCTATTGCAAAAGACGCACAAGCAACTTTTGCACTCACCACCTCATCTGTAATGACTAAATTGGGAGAAAGATTCAAAGAAGAACCAGAATTAGCAGCTTTGCAATCTATAGCGACTGATAATATTGCCGAGAATTTAGCAGATGATTGGTTTTTTCCTGAGATTACCAACAACTCACTAGCACTTCTTCAGTACACGTCTGGTACGACAGGAAACCCCAAAGGGGTAATGGTGAATCATGAAAATTTACTGTATAATTCTGCTTTAATTTATCAGTCTTTTGAGCATACACCTGACAGTCGAGGTGTCATTTGGCTGCCTCCTTACCACGATATGGGGTTGATTGGTGGAGTCCTGCAGCCTATATATGGTGGTTTCTCGGTTATGCTGATGTCGCCAGAGTCTTTCCTACAAAAACCTTTTCGCTGGCTAAAAGCTATTTCCGACTATCAAGCAACTACTAGTGGGGGGCCTAATTTTGCTTATGATTTGTGTGTTGATAAGATTACTCCCGAACAACGCCAACAGCTTGATTTGAGTAGTTGGGAAGTTGCTTTCAATGGTGCTGAACCTGTAAGAGCGGAAACCATTGAGAGGTTTTCAGCAACCTTTGCAGATTGTGGCTTTAAAAGAAGTGCTTTTTACCCCTGCTATGGAATGGCTGAAACGACTTTAATTGTGTCTGGGGGTTTGAAAAAAGAGCCACCAGTGATTCGCTTTGTGCAAGATCAAGCGTTTAAGCAGAATCTAATTGTAACTACTACAAGCGAGGACGAAGATGCAAGAGCGATTGTTGGTGTTGGTCATACTAGCTTAGACCAAAAAATTGCGATCGCCAACCCAGAATCATTAACTCGCTGTCTGGATGGACAAATCGGAGAAATTTGGGTTGCAGGGCAGAGTGTAGCTGGTGGCTACTGGAATAAACCCGAAGAAACTCAACAGATATTTAATCCACAACTGCAAGACACAAAAGAAGAACCATTTCTACGCACTGGAGATTTAGGATTTTTACTCAATGGCGAACTATTTGTTACAGGTCGCCTCAAAGATATGATGATCATTCGAGGGCAAAATCATTATCCCCAGGATATTGAATTCACAGTTGAGAATAGTCATCCCGGATTACGACCTAATTGCGGGGCAGTATTTTCTGTGGAGGTAGACGGTGTTGAACAGCTAGTTATTACTCAAGAGATAGAGCGTACTTACTTACGTCAGTTGGATGTAGATGAAGTAGTTAAGTCTATTCGTCAGGCAGTGTCAGAGCAGCACCAGTTACAAGTTTATGCGATCGTGCTACTGAAGACAGCGAGCATCCCGAAAACTTCTAGTGGTAAAATTCAGCGTCACGCTTGTCGAGTTGGATTTCTGGATAAAAGTTTGGATATTGTCGGAGATTGGACTGCGAATCTTGCGGAAACAGACTTACAACAACTTCAAGCAGAAGTAGAAGACCTTTGGGAACAAGTGCATTCTTTAGATGTTAATCAATCTGAGGATAACCAGAAATCTTTTAAGCCAAATTTGACAGAAAAAGAAATCGAAGCTTGGCTAATTTCTCATCTCGCTATGTACTTGAAAATACCTCCTGATGAGATAGATATTCAAGAATCTTTTGCTGCATACGGTTTGGATTCAGCAGTGGTGGTCAGTATGACAGGTGAATTAGGCGAATGGATTGGCTGTGAACTAGAAATTACTCTTTTCTGGGAGTATCCCGACATCGAAACACTAGCACAATATTTAGCAGAAGAATATCATTCATCGCCAGAGATAAAAACTTCAGTTACTGTTTGAACAAAATGGAAATTTCGCCAAAATTCTAAATATGAGCCAAGAAGCCATTAATACTAAAAACAACGAAAAACGAAAGTCAGCAAAAGCTTTAAAATTCTATCTTTTTGATCCTAAGTTTAACGCTAATCCTTATCCAACTTACCATCGCCTGCGAGAGTCAGATCCGGTACATAAATACTTTGTAGGAGGTGATTGGATTCTTACCCGCTATGCCGATGTCAAAGCAGTTTTAAAAAGTGGTCGTGTTCGTACTGATGATAGACCAAAATCAATACAAGAAAGAAATAAATATCTCCAAGACAAGGAAAAGAATCTAAATACTCTTGCTTTTACCACCAGCCGATTTTTATTTTATATGAACCCGCCAGACCATACTAGATTACGTGCATTGGTGGGTAAAGGTTTTTCTCCTGTAGTTGTTGAGCGTCTGCGTCCCCATATTCAAGAAATTGTGGATGAATTGCTTGACAAAGTTCGGCACAAGGGGAGTATGGACATTGTTGCCGATCTTGCCAGTCCACTTTCTATTACTGTAATCAGTAAGCTGTTGGGAATACCAAAAGAAGCTCAACAGCAGCTTCATCAGTGGATTAATGTTTTATCTCGTATTTTAGATCCACTGGTGTCACTACAAGAATATGAAGCGATGAATAAAGCTACAGAAGAAATTCAGGAATATTTACGTACTCTAATTGCCGAACGAGAAAAAAATCCACAAGCAGACTTGATTAGTAATTTGATTGCAGCTAAAGAGCAAAATGATAGGTTAAGTCAAAAAGAAATATTAGCAGTTTGCACATTGTTATTCGCGGCTGGTGAAGAAACTACAGGTAATACAATAGGCAATGGAATGCTGGCATTGCTACAACACCCTCACCAAATAGAACAACTCAAAAGAGAACCAACAAAAATCCAAAGTGCTGTAGAAGAAATAATTCGCTACGATAGTGCAATTCAAATGTTAACCCGTATTGCTACCGATAATTTAGAAATAGGCAACCGAACAATAAAAGCAGGTGAAAAGATAGTTCTTTGCTTGGGAGCTGCTAATCGAGATCCAGCCCAGTTTCCAGAACCCGACGAGTTAAATATTAATCGAGAACAGAATCAGCACGTTGCTTTTGCTGATAGTATTCATTATTGTTTAGGAGCAGCATTAGCACGGGTGGAAGCTCAAATTGCTATTAACACACTAATTCAACAATTTCCTGATTTAAAGTTAGCTTCAAACAAGCTTGAGTGGAAAAAGAGTATAGTCATACGTGGCTTAAAAGCTCTACCTATAACTTTTACAAAATAAGTCATTTATATCAAGTTTGGATAATTACAGGAGATAGGAAAATGGAGCCAAGTGCCAATACAAACCAAAAGGCTATTAGTTCATCTCAAACTCAAAAAGCAGGGATTGCAAAAGCTCCCAAATTCAATCCGTATGACCCAGCGTTTCGGACGAATCCCTATCCTATCTATCACAGTCTTCGCTCTGTTGAACCAATACACAAGAGCTTTCTGGGTATGTGGGTACTTACTCGCTATGCTGATGCTAAGGCTGTTTTGCGCAACCCTCGCTTTTGCGTCAATAAAATGCAAAAAAATGTTAAAAATAAGAGCAATTCTCTGGAGCAGCGAGATTTCAATACACTTGCACAAGCGATCGACAAATGGTTAATATTTTTAGACCCGCCTGAACATACTAGGTTGCGAGGGTTAATTAGTAAAGCTTTTTCTTCTACAAGCATCAAATTTATGCGTCCCCAAATTCAACAAATTGCAGATGAACTGATTAGCAAAGTTCGATACAAAGGCTTTATGGACATTATATCCGATTTTGCTTGTCCATTACCTTGCAATGTCATTGCTGCAATACTAGGGGTACCTCTTGAAGATTGGTTTAAGCTATATCATTGGTCAGATGAACTGTCTAATATTTTAGACCCGCTCATATCTCTGGAAAACTATGAGCAGATGAATAAAGTGGCGCTAGAATTTACAGATTACTTTAAAAGCTTGATTGCCCAACGTCAAAAAAGCCCACAACAAGATTTGCTAAGTGCCTTGATTACAGTTAAAGAACAAGATAACAAGCTAAATGAAGAAGAAATTATATCTGTCTGTATGTTGTTGTTCTTTGCTGGTGAAGAAACCACAGTGAATCTCATAAGTAACGGTATGCTTGCTCTATTGCGTCACCCACAGCAGATGCAACAACTCAAGACACAACCAACACTCATCCAAAGTGCTGTGGAAGAAATGCTACGTTATGATAGCCCAATCCAAATCATTACACGAGTAGCGACTGAAGACGTTGATATAGATGGTATCACTATTCGAGTTGGTGATAAAGTTCTTGTTCTTTTAGGCGCTGCAAATCGCGATCCTGCACAATTTCCTGAGCCGGATCGCTTCGATATTACACGAGCTAATAATAGTCACTTAGCTTTTATTGATGGTATCCACTATTGTTTGGGTGCAGCATTGACGCGGATTGAAGGTGAAATTGCTATTAATGCTCTTGTGCAACAATTGCCTGACCTGAAGCTATCACAAGATAAGGTTGAGTGGCGAAAAAAGGTTTCTTTTCGCAGCTTAAAGGCTCTCCCTGTTACTTTTAAGCCAACGAATGTAAACTGGAGTTTAGAATAGTCAGGAGTGCGAAACTAGCGATAAAATCAAAAACAAAGTATCTTTAAAGTAAATAATTAAAGATAACATGGAGAGTGATATAGGAATCATATTTGCAGGGTAAACGCATCTAAATTACTCTTGATCGCAACGAACGTTAAGAAGCAACGAAAAAATTAGGATTTCACGTTTGATTATTTTTTAAGTGCCAAAGTGATGCCTGCGGCGGGCTACGCCTACGCCTAAAAATTTCGCAATAAGCAAGAGTTAATGACATTTTCTTAAATCTATTGAGAATGTAGTTTGCTTATTGACATAATGCGGTCGCCCTGAGCGATCGCTGGAACTTATCTCGCGATCAATAATAGCACTGCTGGTTTTCAGTCGAATAGTGATTTGTTAGTCAATTTAACAGAATTAACGGGTACTTTACCTACGTTGGGAAATATTGCAGTGAACAGTTTCTTTGCTTAGTTAGCATCATGATTTTCAAACTAACCTGCGGAATGTGGGTTAATATCAGGCTTGATTAGCTAAAATCCAAAGTGTAATAACCTCCTGGCAGATTGAACCAGGAGAGTTGAAAAAAATGGATTCATCTTTACAAACGTTGTAGCAGGCTTAAACCGTGGCTATCAGTACCACAGGTATTGAAAAGAAAGTATTCATCAGCTAACTTTTGCACTTGTTCTGATTCCAAGGTGCTGGGTTTCCAGGGGTTAGGGTTATTGTAAGCGTAGAAAGTTTCCACACCATCGATACCATTTTGCGCCGCAGCTGGAATTAAATCGAAAAGCGATCGCTTGTAACGAGCTGGATGAGCCAGAACTGCCAATCCTCCAGCTTCATGAATCGCAGCAATCACGTTACTTGCCTGATATTCTTCGCCTGTAGTCGCCCTTCTTTGCAGATAGGGTTTCATACTAGGATGTTCTGTTGCAAAAGCATAAGCCAAAATGTGAACTTCTATATTTAAAAGGTTGGCATTGATTTCTACGCCACTCCACAGGTGAGGAATGCTTGCATTAGGATTATTCCACTTCCAATCTTCTAACCAAGCAAGGGCCGCTTGATAGCCGATAATACCATGATGATCGGTGATGGCTAAACCTTTTAGCCCAATGGCGAGCGCCTGCTCGATCAATGCACTTGGCTGCAACCTTCCATCCGAGTGGACAGTGTGCATGTGAAAGTTGAATAACCTTGGACAACTATGTGCATCAATGTTACGGAATACTTGCTTCAAAAGTTCTGCTGAAGCTGTAGTACGGGCCAAATTTACAACCATAACCCCCTCTGAAGAAAAATATATTTTCTTAACACACCAAAATGCCACATATCTAGATGAGAAAGAACCAACACTAAAAATTAGTATCGGCTGCTACTTTCTCAGCTTTCTTAGCAAATTTTTCAATATGTTAAGACTACGTTAGCAAATCTTAATCTCAGTAGTCATGGGTAGTTTGAACTACTTTGTATTTAAGTAGTTGCAAATATTACATCTAAAATTTCATAAATATGCTTCTAGCATCTATGGTAAATGACTTATAAAATAAAGCTTTAATATAGTAATTATATCTAATAAGTTGGAAATACCAAAGGGATTTAAGTATAAAAAGTGCTATTTATTTAGATAATTACGGATTTATTCTTACCTATAATGACTTTAGGGTAGGCTAGCAAAAACCGCAGGCATCGGCTAAGTGAGTCTCCACTTGGAGAAAACTAGCGATCGCTTACCGCCCATTATACCCCTCGTGCAATTCCAAAAGAATCTCCCTTCAAGGTGACTCCAAGGGGTTCTACCACAACCTTGCGGGAAACAGACGCTTCAACTCTTCCTGCAATCACAGCCGAAAGTTGATGTTCTCTTGCAAGTAGGACAATTCTCTCTGCATCCTGCTGTGACTCTGTATAGAATGCGAATCCTGCACCGTAATTGAACACTGAAAGCATCGTCTCGGCCCCGCCCTCAAGATGACTTTCAACAAATGTAAATATTTCTGGTACTGGCAGTATCGTTTCAATCACATACCGAAGCGGCTTTACTGACCTCATCAGCTTTTGCCAGCCATGACCAGTGATATTCTCCATCGCTGTGGGACGAATTCCCTCACTAAGTACGGACTGTACAAGGGGCGTATAAAGATACGACGCAGCATTCATTGCTTCCCAGAACTCCTGCCCACTTGGGAGTTTTGTTCTATAACCATCAGGGAGCGACTCAGCAAGCTTTCGCAATGGGGTAAAGCCGTTCTCATGGGGCCCCGAACTTTCAACGAGAACAATAGTATTACCGACATCCAGACGCGAACTATCGATGGGAGCGACACCAGCCGGCATAACCCCAAAAACCGAGCCGGCGATGTCGAGCCGCCCTGGAATCATCTTAGTTTTTAGTTGAGGAGTTTCTCCTGAAAGATAGACACATCCCACACGTTTGCACCCCTCAACAACTCCATCCAGAAACCCATCAAGGAAAGCGGGGGTAAAAATTGTTTCAGGAGTACTTGACGGTAGATAAAGACCGAGAAGTATAGTCTGCATACCTGAAGTTGCAGCATCGTTCGTCAAACACGAGATGATCTTGATACCAATATTCCACCAGAATCGTCGAAGTTCTTCTTCAGAAAGGTCGTCAGGGCGAGTATCATCTGCGGTGCCCAGTCCTTCGGGGACAAGCGTCATCGAAAGTTCTCTAGCCCCTGCCTCCAGAAACGGAGCGAGGTTAAAACTGAAAGCGTTAGCGCTTGCTCCCAGACCTGACGCGGGCACGATGCCATAAGTACTTGCAAAGCCAAGTGTGCGTTTTGCGGCATCGATGAAGCGTTGTTTTGCAGCATCGAGAGTATCGTAATCGACTTGATCGAGAGCTTGAGCCATCAGTTGAGTTTTAAGTTAGAAGTTAGAAGTTAGGAGTTAAGAAAACTCATAACTCCTCACTTTAAAATACCTCATCTTCAATACCACGCCACCATTCCCCCAAATTCATCAAGTCTTGGTAAATATCTTCTAATTCTTTGATGTAGACATCATTAGTCAAGGTAGCTCGACGCTCTTGCAATTTTTTGAGGCGCAGTTGTATCAATACCCAAGGTTTAGAGATGCTATTCGTTGCTTCAATGTATTGCGCTAGTTCTTTGCTATCCATATATTTTATATTTTGATTTATCATGTCACAACGCGGATTGGGATTAGGGAAGAGGAGGCAGAAGTTCTTTAATTTTGAATTTTGAATTTTGAATTGATTTCTCCCTCATCTCTTTTATCCTCTTAACTCCAAAGCAAAAACAGTCACGATACTAGTACAATGTCAAGCTAGTTTTCAGGGTTTGTAGGAAGTACTTTAGTGCTTAGAAAATACGGACTAAAGTCCCTACTACGAAATCGCTTACCCATCAATTTAAACTTGACTGACTACTGTCGTGACTGCTGATAAAAGTGTTAACTGAATTATCTTTATTTTAGATATCTGGCACAAGCTACGTAGCTGCAAAGTAGCTGGCTAAAAGACATCGCAGCCAGTTCAAAACTGCCAATTAATTAAGCTTTAGCCAAGTTTTCAGCAGCAAAGTCCCAGTTGGCCAAGTTGTCTAGGAAATTCTTGATGAACGCTGGACGGGCGTTTTTAAAATCAATGTAGTAGGCGTGTTCCCAAACATCCAAGGTTAGGAGTGCTTTCTGACCATGAGCTAGGGGATTTTCTGCATTTGGTGTTTTGATCACTTTCAGCGTACCACCATCATCGATCAGCCAAGACCACCCGCTGCCGAATTGAGTTGCAGCCGCGTTAGAAAACTCTTCTTTAAATTTGTCAAAGCTACCAAAATCTTTATCAATTTTGGCTGCAAGTTCACCAGTGGGTGTACCACCACCTTGTGGTTTTAAGGAGTTCCAGAAGAAAGTGTGGTTCCAAACTTGGGCAGCATTGTTGAAGATTCCTGTTTTCGAGGAGTCTTTAAAGGAAATTTTGATCACTTCTTCCAGAGACTTGTCAGCAAGTTCTGTACCTTCAGTGAGCTTGTTGAGATTGTCTACATAAGCTTTATGATGCTTGCCATAGTGATACTCGAAAGTTTCAGCTTTCATGCCATAAGGCTCTAGAGCATCCTTTTCAAAGGGTAGTGGGGGCTGTACAAATGCCATTGTGTCTAATCCTCTCTTTACCGGTTTCCAGTTCTAAGCTATTGCAGAAGCTTGGGACATTAATAGCTTTTATTTTCAGGAGTTTTACGTCTTTGATCGTGGAACATAAAACTTAACATCGTCATTCTACTACCAAAGTGAAACGAAAAACAAAGTCTTTCTCTAATAAGTAAAATAAGTTAAATCACTCGTATGCAATCACTATAAATAAAAATGGCTAATATTTCATATCTAAAGACAAATATTACAATCTGATTTTAAACACATCAATCGCAAAGCTTATATTTTGGAATTCTCTTATAAGTGGCAGACTTCTTAGTTCAGAAATAATTCAAGAGTTCTATGACAATTGGTATTAAGTAATTAAAAGCAGCAATTAAAGCTTTGAAACTTCTACCTCTAGTAAGATTAATTACTATTTAGATAATCAGTCTAAAGCTGGATGACTTAATTTTAAAGAAGTTATTACTCAAAATAATTGGCTAAATTTATTTAAATAAAATAATTAAAAAAAAACTATCCAAATATCTGTCTAAATTTTGGCACTGTCTCTGGATGCAGGAAATCTAGAGTTAGGAGAAGGCAGGGCAGAACAGTCGCATCATATCAATAAGGTTATTTCATTATCAATAAACTCCAAAACCATCTGATTAATCTCTGCTTATTGACAAAGATTTTAGAGATTGTCTTGAGGCTTAGAAAATTAAATTAAACAGTAAATGCTGTTTTTTTCGTTGATTCTTAACCTTGGTTATGAGAAAGAAGTATAATTTGGATGCGTTTGCCTTAGAGTCTGCCCTCTTTACAAAGCACAAAAAGAAATTAATGAAACACTTTACCCTGTTTACTTTTCTGTATCTAGTAGCGGGAGTTTGCTTAACGGCGATCGCACTTGGGCATCCTGACATCACTCCAAAGCATAAAATAACCCTGCTAATTAATGCTGGACTGTTATACCTTGTCGCTGTCCTTAGTACCTTTCGATTTTGGCGACAACGCTTAATAGACCGTCAAGAGAGACTGCGCGATAAACCTGCTTGGGATCGGAATTTTTTCATGATCCCACTTTCACTCATTATTGGATTGACGCTTTTTACAGCGATCCCTGACTTGGTGAATCACAACTGGGCAATAGAGGCGATCGCCAGAGTATCTGTCGCGCCACTGGTCATCCTGGCAAGTACAGAACAACTCTTAATTAGAAGCCAAAATCGGTAATAATCCAATACGCTTGGGTTAAGGCTAAAATTCTTTGCTAAAGTCAATTTTTTTAACGTAGACGCAAAGCGGTGAAGCAGCGCGGTCTTCTCCCTTTGGGAGAGGCTAGCGCCAAGGGGGTTTCCCCCATGAGCGACTGCTGTTAATGTAGCGTTAGCGAGGTACGAGCGTCACTCAAAGGGCTTGCTGCAGGCTACTGCTAAGGACGCGTTCGCGCAGCGTCTCCTAGAGAAGGACGCAAAGAGAAGAAAGAAATGCTTAACTCAACTGTATTGGGCAATAATCCTGATTACAGGTATTTATCTTTATTAGTGACCAGAAGAGTACAACAAAAGTGGGAGACAAGGTGACAGTAGCAGAGATTGATTAAATGGTTGTTACCTTGTCTCCTTGCTCTCTTTAATGACTACTACTCAGATAGACGTTGCTGGTAGTAGTTAACTATTTTTGCCGTGACTTGTGACACGGCTAAACCATCAGTTTGCAATTCGATCGCATCTGCTGCTTTTTGCAAAGGCGAAACTTTGCGTGTACTATCTTTCCAGTCACGTTCGGCAATGTCGTGTTCCAGCTGCTCTAAACTCACTTCAGGTTGACCTTGGGTGTTAAAGTCTTGCTGGCGGCGACGGGCGCGTTCACTCACAGAAGCGGTTAAGAAGATTTTCACTTCAGCATCGGGGAACACGTGAGTACCAATATCTCGACCTTCAGCAACTAAACCACCTTTTTTGCCCCATTTTTGCTGTTGTTTAACCAGTGCTTGACGGACTGCGCTTTGTGCCGCGATCGCCGATACTTGAGATGTTACCTCAATGGTGCGAATTGCCTGGGTAACATCAGTGCCGTCAATCCAAACCCGCACGGACGATTGTAAATCCTGGGTAGGAGTAAGTTCAATTTTACACCGATTAGTTAATTCGGCGATCGCACACTCATCCTCAATCGCAATCCCCTTTTGCAATACTAACCAAGTGACAGCACGGTACATCGCTCCTGTATCTAAATACACTAGATTCAGGTTTGCTGCCACTTGTCGCGCCACTGTGGATTTTCCAGCACCAGCTGGGCCATCAATAGCGATAATGGGTTGACGATCGCGCAATATGATATTGTCAATCAAACGTGTAGCACCAAGACGAGCTGCGATCGCCAACATTCCTTCCTCCTCAACTTTTTCTAAAGACATCAACGTAGTCGGTTCAACCAATTCAATATATTCCACACAGACCGTGCTGACCATTGCCACTTCTTGCTGTACCACTGCTATCAACTTGTTACTATTGCGATCGCCTGCTTTGAATGCGGCTTGAGCTCGTTGCAAGCCTCGATATAACACCGTTGCTTGCTCTTTTGCCGTTGCCGTCAAATATTGATTGCGAGAACTCAAAGCTAGACCCGACGCTTCCCGTACTGTTGGACAAGCAACAATTTCTACTGGCAAATTTAAGTCAGCCACTAAGCGTTTAATAATTGCTAGTTGCTGACCATCCTTTTCACCAAAGTAGGCACGGTCAGGCTGTACCAAGTTGAAAAGTTTGGTAACAATCGTAGCGACACCCTGAAAGTGACCTTGCCGAGAACGACCACACAAGCCTGTTATCATAGCAGATGGGGGGATAACTTGTGTAACCTTCGATTCTTGTATACTCTTCTGAGAAACTGCCATTTCTTCCGGAGTCGGTGCAAAAATGGCATCAACCCCAGCTTGTTCGCAAAGTTTTTGGTCTTGCTCTAAAGTGCGGGGATAGCGTTGATAATCCTCGTTAGGAGCAAATTGCAAGGGATTGACGAAAATACTCACAATCACTGTGGAATTTTCTTGTCGCGCCCGTTGAATCAAGCTTAAATGACCTTGATGCAAATTCCCCATCGTTGGCACCAGACCGACTGCCGTCTGATACCAAGCAGTCATCTCATCTAATCTCAGATCCTCAGTAACTGCAATCAGCTTGTTTTCTGAGCAGTGTTTAGTTAAATAGCAGCGTAAAGCTGCGACTGTTGTCAGCAGGCGCACAAAAATACCCCTAGTTCTTATCGATCCCTCCCCCGTTAGTTTATATCTGAAATAGAGGGAAGAGTTTATTGAACTAGGAGAATTAAGTGATACGGAACTGGGTATTAGGGATTGGGGATTGGGGATTGGGGATTGTGTACTGGGTACTGGGTATTAGGAAAACTTTTTCCCAGTCCCTAGTCCCCAGTCCTTAACAATTATTTCCCTAAGACTTCAATATTTACTGGTGCAACACCACTGCCCATCATTCCCAAAATCCGAGCCGCGCCGGCAGACACGTCAATGATTCGACCGCGAATGTATGGGCCGCGGTCATTAATCCGCAACACTACAGAACGACCGTTGCGGGTGTTAGTTACACGCACTTGCGTACCAAAGGGTAAACTGCGATGGGCGGCAGTCATTTCTTCTGGATTAAATCTCTGTCCGCTAGCAGTACGATTACCAGACCCGTCATAACCGTAATAAGAAGCCATGCCTATCAAGGTGGCTCGCACTACTCCGACGGCAATTTGTTGAGGCAGCTTTGGTATCGATACTACTGGTTGGCGTACTGGTAAATTAGCAATTTCTTTTAAGGGAGATGCATTACCTAATAGCCTCCGCAGGCGATTGGTTGCTTGCAATGCATCTTCCGCTAGATCGTTGGTAGTACCTGCTAATCGCGTACCTTGGTTGATTTCTACCAACTCTTCGTCATTAACTTTGATTACATAGCGATCGCCATCTTCTTGGACTGGGACGCTTTTGTTTTGCGCTTGATTGGCAGTAGATTTTTCCCCTGCTTTCCAACTGACGGTAATCTTACTCGCGTCTACGCTTTCCCGATTCAACTGGTTAATTTTAGCTGCTATTACACTAGCTATCTCAACCGGGTCATTGTCAACGGAGCTAATCTGGTTACTCGCATCTGTTACGTTGTCGGTATTCAAGGCATTTGGTGAATTGCTACTAATAAGGGCGTACGATTGTACGCCCTCAGCATTTCCAATTTCACCAACTTTTTTACTTTCAAGATTTGTATTTGATACAGAACTTAAAAAGGTGAGAACAGGTATATTTCTGATAAAAAGGGTTGCCGCCTTACGTCCTTTAATGTTATGAGGATGAATTTCTGTAATCACAGCATCCAAGGTTTGTTTCCCTGCTGTTGATTGGTACTCTCCCACCTTCACCACATCAGGGGTAGGTGATTTTTGGGAAGTTAGTACATTTTTCTTGATGGTTTGAGTGCAACCGACTGAGGGTATGCCCAAAACAGCCATAGACAGGGCAACAATAATCCACAAATGTCTTTGATTCATGCGTCCGTTTTTGAAAGCGACTGTAGAACTTAAGTTTTATAACTTGCGGGATTTTTCACTAATAAAAGTGATTTCCCTATTTGAAAAACTCGAACTCGTTCCGTCTTCACTTTGTTTTTTATAACTGCAACAGACTAACACGAACCTTTTGGCTTGGGGATCAGGGTTTTAGCGTAACTATTGCCCGCTTTCTCAAATTCCAATTCCAATTTGAAGGGCGAAACCTTTCTCAAAAGCGGACTTTGACTATGTAACGCTTTTTTGTGTAAGTCAAAAATTTCTTCAAAAAATTTTATATTTATTTCACACCAAAGTGACGATACCCTATTCACATCGGTTCTAAAGGCTCGCAACTACTCGTGTATTTTAGGTTACATAGTTTTTGGCTATTTGCTCTCAGAAGATAATGTAACTTTAATTAATTGGCATCGGCATAAATACCTAAAATTACTTATTTAAGGGAATATTTAGATTTAACTATGAATAAGTCGTGATATGAGTTACATCTTAAATAATTATGCAAATTAGTTTGAGTCTAATATCTTTTTTAAAGTTTTTTCTACTTACATCAATGATTACTTTTATTCTCCATAACTAGATTAGTCTTAGTGATAAATATAACTTGATAATACAGTATTGCTGAGTATAAAAAAAAGGACGATACTCAAACTAATATTTGTCCGGATTAATGACTTAAAAATTAATAAAACTTCGCGATCGCTAGTAAATTAAATCTTATTTGTATTAAAAAGTACAACACATATTTTTAACCCTAAGTAGTTGCTCTAGTACAATGTTTGAAAGTAAGTCGTCTTTTCAAAAATTTTTGCGGCTGTAGGGATATACAGCAGCACCTCTACTATATATAGTAGGTATTTTGGGAAATGCTATCAGCCTAATGACACATCAAGGAGATATAGAAATAGATCCATCGCCATTATTAGCTGTTCTTAAAGAGTTGTATTCCCAGTACAAGTTACTGCAAGAGGGTGCAGTGGCGAAATACATTCCGGAATTGGCAAAGGCAAATCCAGACTTGTTCAGCATTTGCATTGTGACAGTGGATGGTCAAGTTTACAAAGTTGGGGATTACCAACAACTTTTTACTATTCAGTCAATTTCTAAGGTGTTTGCTTATGGACTTGCCTTAGAAGATCATGGACTGGATTATGTTTTGACTAGAGTAGGCGTGGAACCGACGGGGGATGCATTCAACGCAATTATTTTGGATGAGCAATCGAATCGACCATTAAATCCAATGGTAAATGCAGGGGCGATCGCCACCACAAGCTTAATCAAAGGTTCTGGCCCTACCGAACGCCTCAACCGAATGCTAGATATGTTCCGCCGATATATTGGCCGCGACGTATTCGTTGACATTTCAGTTTTTACCTCAGAACGCAGTACAGGGCATCGTAACCGCGCAATGGCGCATTTGATGCTGAACTTTGGCATGATTGACCGGAATATTGAAGAGTCGCTGGATCTTTATTTCCAGCAGTGTGCTGTGATGGTGAATTGCCAAAACTTAGCAGTGATGGCGGCTACTCTAGCTAACAGAGGTATTAATCCGATTACCAAAGAACAGGCGGTAGATAAGCATTACATTAAAGATATTTTGAGTGTTATGTATACCTGTGGGATGTACAACTTTGCAGGTGAGTGGGCTTATAAAATTGGGATTCCGGCGAAAAGCGGTATTTCTGGTGGGATTATTGCCGTTGTACCCAATAAGATGGGCATTGGAGTTTTTTCACCGTTGTTGGATGTGCGTGGTAATAGTGTGCGGGGAGTAAAGGTGTGTGAAGAACTTTCCCAACGGTTAGGTTTACATCTATTTGATTGTTCAGGTCAAGAGGCGAAATTTGATTGAAAGGTGGAGGAGGCTGAATCTTGCTCCTCTTGGCTGGTCTACAATAGTATACACAAGTCCAAAAAGCTCGATTTACCTATTAGCGTAGGCGTAGCCCGCCGCAGGCATCGCCCTTTATAAACAACTTTTTGGCTTACTATTTAAGATAATATCTCAATCAAGCATCATCAAATTAAACAAGATTAAATCAAGAGAGTCACAGATGGTTTCTTCCAACAGCAAGATAGGTATTATCGGCGCAGGGACATCAGGGGCTTATCTTGCAAGTTTACTTATTCAAGAAGGGTTTCAAGTTGACTTGTTTGAAAAAGCTCCCGTAGTGCGTACCGATGGATGTGGCATTCTTATTGTCCAATCAGGTATGGAAGCACTTGATCAAGGAAACCCTCAAATCAGCCAAAAAATTATTAACTCAGGCGATCCTGTTAAATTATTCGAGTTTCGCAACCTTAAAGGTGGATTGATCAATTCAGAATCCGTCACCTATGGTGAAGATGAACTACCAGGAATGCTTGTACACCGAAAGGTGATTTTAGAAGCAATCCTCGATACTTTACCCGCTAATAATATTCATTTTAACGCTCAATTAGCTTCGATAACGCAGACTGAGAATAGTGCGATCGCACGCTTTAAAGATGGAAGTCACTGGGAAGGGGATCTTATAGTGGGTGCTGATGGCATTCTTTCTAAGGTTCGGCAGTTTATAGTTCCGAATGTAAAACTATGCTATTTAGGCGATCTAGTTTGGCGTGGGATTGTGACAGATAATAACTTCTGTCCAGAAGGAAACTTTTTTGTTTATGTACGCGGTCGGGGAATTTATGCAAATTTCTTTCATATTGGTGGAAATCTGACTCACTGGGGTTTCTTTGTAGAAAAAGAGCAGACGGATTCTGAAATAGGCGCACTACAACCGGCTAATATATCTATTCCTCCCCAAGAATTAGCCAAACTTCCAGAGGATGCACGAAATGTGATTGAGTCAACCCCTGTGGAAAATATTATCTGTCGTTATTCCTATGACATCGATCCTCTGCCGAAACTCTATGATGGTCGTATTATTTTAATTGGTGATGCAGCTCACGCGAAAAGTTCGACTCGTGCTAGAGGCATGACTTCAGGTTGGGAAGATGGTTTGTCTTTAACACAACATCTCACCTCTAGTGCTAGTCTTGCCGAAGCTCTAGAAAATTATCAGACGGAAAGATTACCCATTGTTCACGAATATCAACGCACGAGTCGTGAAATGAGCCAGAAAATTGGTCGTCGTTAGCCAAAGTGAAACTCAAAATAAAATTAGTTTTTCTCTAAAATTAATGAGTAACAATCCTGTAATTAGCAAAGATACCATCACTCCGGCGATATCTATCGATCTAGAGAAAGTTCCGGAAATTTTTACACGTCATATTGGTACTTGGAAAGGTGAGTTTATCAAAACTGATAGACGCGGACATTTTTCTGGCAGCTTTTTCGCTACTATTACCATCTTGATTGAGGGAAATCAGTACCGACAGGTTAACAATTATGAATACTCAGATGGCTCTCATCTCCAGCTTAATTTTGAAGGATACTTTGAAAATAGGATTCTGAAATTGTTTTCTAGCAATTATTCTGATTTTTCTGGGATCGCTTTGGATACAGGCCAAGACACAATTCACTTTCGGATGACGAAAGCTCAAGATAACGTGCTGATTACATTTATAGAAACAGTAACTTTACTCGATGAAAACCACCGAGTTCGTAGTGCACAAGCTTTGAAAGATGGTATTTTTGATAGTATCTCTTTTATTGAAGAAATTCGTTTTTCCTAAATAGATTAGATAGTCCTAGATTTGAGTAAGAAAGGTTCCAATCGAGCAAAATTGGGTGGATTTGACCTTTATTTGTAAGAAAAATTAAACTGATTTAGAAACTTGCTCATCCAGACGGCGAAACAAAAACAGCCAAAGCGGTAGAGAACTATTAATCGCAATTAGTCGCACTAAATGACCAGTTGTGACAATTTCAACATTATGATTCAATGCCAGGGAAACCAGGATCATTTCTGCCGATCCTCCTGGTGCTGTGACTAAGAGACAGGTTAGCCAGTCCCAAGAGGTTAATTGCATCGCAAGTATAGCAGCGATCGCTCCGGCTACAAGAGTCATCCCTACAGACATCAAAGCATAGGCGACAGTCTGCTTTTTAAAGCTAGGTTTATCTCCCCAATATTCACCAATACTAATTCCCAGAAGCATTTGACCTAATAAGTTAATTAAAGGCGGCGGACTAAAGCTAATATCACCCACAAAAGGCAGCCAATGTAGCAAAGGATTAAACCCGATACCAATCAACAATGCACCAAAGAAATCGCCGGCGGGAATTTTAAATAATATAGCTGGATAAACTACTAATCCAGTAATTAGGAGTACTAACAAGAGTAATTCTAGTTGAGATGGATCGAGATTGAGCCAAGCGGTGTTAGTTGGGAGTGTTTGCGGATAATCATTACCAACTGATGTCCTAACGATGAAGGGAATTAGAACAACTACACAGGTGACGCGAATCGCCTGAACTAGGGCAACCAAGCTAACATTTTTATTGTAATCGGCAGCGATCGCTGCCATAATTCCTACACCACCAGGAACTGTAGCCAGCATAGCTGTAAATAGGTTGGTTTTGCTGACGCGGGAGTAAATGTAACCGATACAGCCTCCACTCAGCAGCAAAAACAAGGTAAGAAAAATAAATATGGGAATACTGGAAGCAAGACTAGCTAGATTAGCGTGGGCATTGGAAGCCCCGACAGTTAAGCCGACAAGTGCCATTCCCACTTTTCTCGCAGTACGGTTAGGTTGGGGAAAATATTGATAAAAAATTCGACACCCTTGGAGAACCACTGTACCAGCGGCAATCCCGCCAAATATCCAGGCAATCGTGCCAATTTGGAACTTTGCGAGTAGTAAACCCAGAGGTAATGCCAGAAGCATTTCCAAGACAAGGACAATTAGTTGCTTCCTAAATAGCTGTTGTTTGGTAACAACAGGATTTTCATGAGTGTGTTCTTCTAGGCTAGGAGTACCACTTACACTTTGATTCATCGATACTAAGCTTTTTTCTCAGTCTAAGCTATATAGCAGTTCCTGCTTGAGTGCAATACAGTATGGGATGATGGAGTATATCAACGTCTAAGTGCCTGTAGAATGAAACCTTACTCCTGTGATC
>NZ_JBALDE010000012.1:0-17390 GCF_036917515.1 Nostoc sp.
TCTTCTTTTTCCATTTTTTCTAATCTCCGTAGACTTACAGTATGGACAATGCACAGTATGAACCCTCTCCTCATCCCTTTATTATGCAACACCTAGAGAACAAGGCACCATTATCAGTGGCCAGTTTTTTGTCAGCCTCAGCAAGGATGGCATCAAATAAGCAAGCGTTGGTGAGATTGACAGTATTAAGATTTACCTCCATCAGGATTGCCTGTTGCAGGTTTGCGCCCGTGAGGTTCGCCTGTTGCAGGTTTGCGCCCGTGAGGTTCGCCTGTTGCAAGTTCGCGCCTGCAAGGTTCGCCTGTTGCAAATTAGCTCCAGCCAAATTCGCCCCGATTAACTCCGCGTTAGATAAGTTTGTTTGCTCAAGATTTACCCCAGTTAACATCACTTGCGATAAAGAGGCTCCTGATAAATTGAGTCCAGACAGAGACTTAATTCGGGTTGCAAAGGCACTTTTATGTAAAACCGTTGTCCTAGCAATTAGCACACTCAGCACCTCTGGATTGAATTCTGTCAAATTGACTGGATTCCCACAAGGCCAAAATGGAATTTTTGTTTCTTGGTAGCAAGCACAAAGCAATAAAAACATATTCAGTCCCACAGCAGCATTCACCTGTTCAACATTCACAAAGTTTTGCAGGGCGTGAAAATTAGTCAAAGCCTTGTGGGCTATCCCCTCATCTAACCAACGTCCTTGACAGTAAGCACGCCAGAAAGATAAAAGACGTTGAAACAAAACTTCAAACGAAAATTTGTGCTTTTGTTGGCGACGCAATCCGGCGATCGCTAGTTCTTCAATTTCTTGGCTAAGTATCCCGTAACCTAGTAAATTATAAATATTCTGGGCTACGCTACTGAGAGAATCAACTACAAAGGTGAGTGTACCATAAGCTTCATGTTGGTACTGAGTCAGAAATTTAAGTTGAGCAGCAATCGCATCTGCACAAAGAGATTCTCCTAACTTGAGATGGGAAAACTCAATTAAACTACTTTTTGCTGCGCTTTCGCCTGAGCTTTCTACATCCGAAATTTTAAAATAAAAGGCTGGTAAAGTATTAAATCCACTAGCTAGATTAATTTGATAACGTTGCGAGTGTAAAATTTTGAGAGCGATCGCTTGCATCTGCTCAAGTAAATCTTGGGGATGACGGCCAGCGAGTAAATTAGCGATCGCTTCTGGAGTCCGGTGGATATGAGCCGTACCCGAACGCAGTAGCATTGTTTTGCTCCCACCACTTAGCGGATAACTCAACAACCATCGACTCAGGCGATGATGAATTTCCGATAACAGAAAAGACTTTTGGGTATTAGCAGCTAACTGCAACAGTTCATCATCTAGCAATCCCTCGCGGTGCAAAATGCCCAACAAATGCAGCATTAGGGGTTGACGGACAAGGGCAGATAATTCTCTTAACTTTGATTGGCTGGTAAATAACCCTGCCTGTTTTAAAAATGTAAATAAATTTTGAGTAATGGGTAATGATTGCACTTTTGCCCATTGTTGAAACCATTGTTTGAGTTCGTCCACATCTGACGGCTGAATAATAATTCGCCTCAACAATAGCGGTAGTTCCGAGACGATTTCTGGTAACGTCTTTGACCGACTTGTTAAGACAATTTTGTGTCGGTGCTGAGATTGAAAGTTGAGTAATTGCTGAATAAAAATTGCTTGTGCCCTGATACCCCCAGCAGAATGAGGCAATTCATCCAGACCATCCAGCAGCAACAGACAAGGGATATTTTCTTGGTCTAACCAAGTTGAAAGATTAACTAAAAAGGCAGAATTTAGAGTTTCGATGAGAGTTTTACCGTATTTTACATCTCGCAACCTAATTACTATCGGCATCCAAGTAGGGTATAATTCCTCTGCTACCTGTGCTGCCCAAAGTTGGCAAAAACTAGTTTTTCCATAACCAGGTTCCGACTCAATAACAGCGATCGTTTCTAAATCAGTTAGCTGTTGCTGCGCCCATATCTTTAAATCAACTGGTAAACTAGTTTTTTTATCTTGCTCAAAAATATTTTCCTCTATTGGTAAACCTTTTTGTGGCACATAGATATCTTTAAGAGCAAAGGATTCCATTAGCAAAGGTATACTGAGGTTTTTAATCAAACTTGCACGGTAATGTTCTCGGTGCAAATCAATTTTTTCACTGATAGAACCAACTTCTGGGGCGATCAAACTGGGAGATAATGAAATCCCCAAACGAAAAAATTTTTGCAGTTGGGCTAAAGGTGCAGCATTCTCGGTGACGACTACCAGTATCTCACCAGGAAGTGAGTTGACCAAACGTTGTGTTAGGAGTTTCGCTTCAACTTCCTCTGCACCATTGGCAACTAACCAAGCTATAACAGCGTTATTTATTTGTTGCACCAGTAATGAATCTGCAACCGAAGACAGTGCTTGTTCAGCTTGAGTATCAGTCAATTTACCTGGGCTGAGAGTTTTCAGCAATCCTTGTAGTTGCGGATCTTGGAGAATGAGTTTACCCACATCCTCTTTAAGTATGTGTGGTTGTATGGATATAATTGCCCGGTCTAACCACGGTTTTTGTAGGCTTGCTTCCTGCTCTAGAATTGCTTGCAAAGCCTGGAGATAGGCAATTTGAAACGCTAACCATGTGCCTTCGTTACGTTTTAAGGGTTTTTTTTGGCTAAGGCTACGTAACAGTTTTTCTGTCAACTGGGAAATGACACTGATTTCTTCCCAAACAATATTTAAAGGCAGTTCTAAAACCTCTACCAAGGTACAGATATCAAAAGGCATCAGGCTTTTGACTTCCATATCCTGAACAATACGGTAGGCAATACCTGCCAATTGCCCCTCAGAAAAGCCTCTGATTTGATTGATTGCGATATGGCGTTCTGCCAGCCAATGCCGAATATTCAGGTTCATTTAATTACACAGTGAAGGCTGTATAAAGCAATTATGATCGATTTATCAGTTTGCAAAAACAGATGACAATAGGGAAAACAAAGTTTTGTATCAAAGTTGTTTTTTGATTGGTAAAAAACAGTGCTTATGTAATTTAGTGGACTATGAGCGATCGCCCTCTAAAATTATTGTTAATCGACCAAGACCCGATTTTTCGTCTGGGATTACGGGTAGCTCTGGAAGCGATTCCTAACCTGGAAGCGATCGCAGTTGTAGAAACTGATACCGTTGCCTTGCAGATTTTAGCAGAAATTGCTGAAAAAGACCCTAATCAGGTAAATTTGGTAGTTTTAGAATTAGGTAATAGTCGCTCCATCACTAGTCAACAACTAGGTTTACAATTCTGTCGGCAATTTAGAGCGTTATATCCCAACCTACCAATTTTGCTCCTCAGTTCTGTTCAAGAACAAGGACTGCTATTAGCTGCAAAATCTATTGGTGTAAATGGCTACTGCCCTAAAGGTACACCACTTCCTGAGTTAGTCGCTGCCATGCAAGAAGTTGCAGATGGTGGTTCCTATTGGTTCCAGGACACGCAAGCAATAATAACTCCTAATTCTCCACTCCTCACTCTTAACTCCTCACTCCCTTTCTCTAAACTGCGAAATAATTTCCGTTTGTCAGGAATTGCTAACATTGACACTACCTTAGCCGCAGTAACAGTACAATTACAAGTTCCCGGACTACCACTACTAGATCGAGCCATTCTAGCCGGACAGCGGCGAGAACTACTAGCGGCTCGTTGGTTGCTAAATCGATTGTTGGTTTCACCACAAGAAAGGCGAGAGGAAAAGATTCCGGTTGCTGATCAGCCGCCTTTGACTCCTTCATTAAATAGTGCCCTTCAACAAACGCAAACTGTATCTTCTTTACTTAGTCCAGGAACTGTACAATCCGCCTTATTTACATCTTGTATTACCAAACTCCAATTCCCTTTAATAAATGTCACAGATATACCTTTAGAAATTGATATATTTCGTGAAGATAAAAAACGGGAATTACTTTATCTTATTTTGCAAGAATTGGCTAAACAATTGGATGAACTACGTACTTCTAAAATAGACATAAATCAATTAAACGAACTAAAAAATACTTTGTTAAGTGATTTATGGCAAGCAGCAGTTACAGATTTCTTTGGTAAATTTTCTCGAATAAAAGTAGTTAATTGTAATATAGAAATCGTTAATTTATTACTACAAAATATAGAAATTGTGCAAAAAGATATTCTCAATAAAATTCCGCTAGTTTATGAGTTGTATTCTTATCTATTATTTCAAACAGAGTTGAATATTGATAATATCTCTTATCCAGTAGTGAGTACTGAAGCCAAATCTCAAGCATTAATGATTTTAGAGAACTTGTTGATTCAGGTAGGGAATGGAGTAGTACAACCGCTGCTAAATTATTTAGCAGATATAGAAGAGATTAAGCAAAACTTTTATGGACGTCAATTGATTTCTACAAGAGAGATTGAACGGTTTAGAAATGATTTGTCGTGGAAATATAGATTAAAAAATTATATAACCGAGCCAAAAGCAGTTTTTGAAAGTCGGTATGAGCTATTTGTAATTGCGCCTCGTGGCATTGCCAATACTTCAGTTTATGCTCCTCGAAATCAGGAGTTAGTAAAACTTTCTAATATTCCTTTAGTAGTGACATTGCTTCTAGAGTTTAGTGATGCGATCGCACCGCGTCTAAAATCGCTAGTAGCTTTTGTCGGTAATGGTATAGTTTTTATCCTTACCCAAATAGTTGGTCGGGGTTTAGGTTTAATCGGTCGTGGTATTCTTCAAGGTATTGGTAGCGTTTCGTCAGTAGAAAAAAACTTGAGACGAAATAGCGATCGACCCAAATGAAGAAGCAGGGGAGCCTCTTTCTTTAGTTCTTTTCCCAATGACAAATGACAAATGATTTTATTGGACTATTAATTTCTTATATTTACGCTACCAGTCTGCTTGTGATTGGTGAGGGATTGCGTAAACTGTTTGGTGTAAAGCCAGATTTGACTCGCAAAGTAATCCATATTGGTGCAGGGATGTGGGCTTTTGGCGTCCTGCTACTGTTTAGAAACTGGGAAATCGGAATTATACCTTTTGCTACCTTTATCGGACTGAACTACTTGTTTTACCGCTACCGAATTATCAGCGCAATGGATACCCAGGATAGCTCACCCGGTACAGTTTATTTCGCTATCTCAGTCACACTGCTGTTCGGGCTACTGTGGCGGCCACAGGGGCCAGTAGATAGCGCTCCAATTGCTGTAGCAGGGATAATGGCGATGACCTGGGGTGATGCACTCGCAGCTTTAATTGGTAGACGTTTTGGGCAGCATAAATACCAAGTGGGAAATTCTGTACGTTCCTGGGAAGGTTCAGCAGCAATGTTTGTGGCGAGTACAGTAGTGATTTTCTTGGTGCTGTTACTACTACCTGGTTCGTTGCTGAGTCCCCTCGCAACGCCTTTAAATTTAGGATGGGCTTTGTTGACAGCGGTGGTAACTGCTACTTTCGCAACCCTAGCAGAGGCAGTCTCGCCCCACGGCACAGATAACCTCAGCGTACCTCTAACAGCAGCGGGAGTAGTTTGGATTTTCATGCGGGGTTTTTAAAACACTCCCAATTACCTCGTTCCCAGTCTACGACTAGAATTTCAGCCACTTAATAATATAGATTCTCAATAAAAATAGTTATTTCACTGCGATGTCTGCGACACGCTGCGCGAACGCCAACGGCATAGCTTCTCTACGAGACGCTACGCGAACGCTTAGAGCAAGTCCGCGTACTCTTTCAGAGAAGCAAGCTACGCTTTTAGCGTCTTGTAGAGAGCGTCATTTTAAATTTTGAGTATAACTTTGGAGTACTGCTCCTTCATACTACTTCCATACTACTATTTTGAAATTGGCAGTGTTTAAAAACACAATATGTCTGTGATCAAGAACACATATTTTCTAATTAAGACAAATATATGATCTTCCCCACATGGACGTACAGCAAGAATACATTTTGCAACTTGATGTCCATCTTCTTTCTGTTAACTCCAGTGATCACAGTTATGCTTCATTTTCTGATTGAGCAGAAATTGTCAAAAGCATACCTGAAAGGATTTCCCACAATTGAAGAAGGCAGAAGCCTGTAAGTATCAATCAAAACTTTAGTTGTGGGTGATTGCCCATTACTAGAACAAAATTGTGTCGAGATATGTGACACCAAACACAAAGCATCCTTGCTTCAATCTCATGCTTTTAAGCGTGGGATTAAAGCAAAGATGTCTTCATACCTCGTACCTTCTGCCTTCTGAATACATTTTTCATCAAAAAACAACTCTAGCAACATAACTGCAATCCACATGAACATTAAAATATTTGGTGTATTACTGTCTATATCTACAATTTTTGGAGTAAACGTTATTGCCACCAAGACTTTGGCTGACGTATCGCCTAGTATTACTTTTAGAAAGGCGATCGCGTCTGGTGGTGGATGTATTGTTACAGATCAGCTTCTTGGATCTGACGGTAGAAGCTTATCGCTCCTCTTGGATAAGTTCAATGCAAAAGAGGGTGCGCGTCAAAGGTGTATTTTACGTATTGATACTATAATTCCAAGTGGTTTCATTGTCCAAAATGTAGAGATACTGTACCAAGGAAGTGTTGACGTTAAATCACTGAGTAAAGGTACAACCTTAAGCAGAAGCTATATCTTTAATGGTGGTGCTCTTGGTGGTATAACCTCAGCTCGCCCTATAGTTACCCAGTTTAAATCTAGCGATCCTCTTTTTCAGGAGCAAGATGATATTTTTGTTGCATCTGCTTCATGTGGTGGACAAGGACAATTAGGTATTAATCTGATTGCACAATCCACATCGGGAAGTTCAATTTTTGTTGATTCAGCTGATTTAAGTGCTGGGGATGTGCTATTGCGTATAGACCTAGCTCCTTGCAGTTCGTGAGAGATTGAGACAAAATTATTTTTGTCAATTAGTAATAAAATTGAAGTTTACTGAAATAGTGAGTATTGAATTTAGCTCTGTACTGGATTTCGATCCAAGAACGAATGATGCTTTTAAATATGACGCATAGGCGCAGCCAGCCTTCTCTACGAGACGCTCTGCGAACGGCATCGCTAGTCCAAAAATTCTGTTAATTAGCTCCATTTCACCAACTTTTTAAGTACTATTGCTTATTGACAAAAGTTCTATAATCTTAGCCTCTCACTGATGGCTCCTTGCTAATTTGCTTATTTTTGTGGAATTTAAGAAGATTGGGTAAGAAATTTGCTCAATCTGGGAATTTAAAAACTACCAATTCTACAAGTAAATCTCAGTGAAAGTGCCATCTGATTGTCCTTTTTATTTTTCAACAAAACAGAATACATTCGGCAGAATTAAGTTGAGTATTATGACCGCAAAAGCAAATGAATAGACGGTGAAATACCTCACAAAATTCATAATTTTCTGGTCTTCAATCAGTAATAGGTATAAATGCCCTTCTACCAAATGTATTCTTCTTGAAGGTTCCAAGTTTCTTTAGATGGAGAGTAGATTATGTTGAGATTAAGTGATGCGCGTAATTTTTTCATATTAATACCCTTGTTTTTTTTATCTTCTTATGATGCCAATAATTCATCTAGCATTGCTATTGAAATAGCAAATCAACCACAATTTACTGTTAATAAGGGATGTAATATAACTTTCGACCCGAAAAAAAATGAGTTGACACTCGGCTCTAAGATAGCTGTAAATGCACAATTTTCGAGGGCTAGATGTATTATTAGAATTAATACTTCTAGTACTGGAAAGCAATTTAGGCTTGTGCCTTTAGCTTTCAAAGGTGAAGTAAAGAAAGCACCAGCACAAGTAGCTATTTCATCATTTGTAGTTGGCGATCAACCAAATCGTTTCTTATATGAAAGTCCGTTATCTGGAACGCCTCTGAAATTTGATTTGACCAAGAAAATACTTCTAACTAACTATACAAGTAAAGGAAAAAGTATTTTAGGCATCAATTTAGTATTAACAACAACCGGAGGAGAACTAGAGGTGACAGATATAAAGTTTGCACTTCAACAAAAATAATAAGCTCAAGTCTAAGAGGTTGTTTGAAAAGTCTTTTGCTGTGACTTTAGGCACTTTTAGATCCTTCCTAACCTACCTTAAAAAGGGGCGAACCAGAATCAAAGTTCCCCTTTTTAAATGGGATTTAAAGAGAGCTAAAACTTTTGATACCGACAACAGAACTTTTCAAACATCTTCTAATGGATGCTCCCCAATTCTGATGACATTGCGTTTGCAATCAAGGCGCCATCAATATTGACAAAGGTAGCGAGAACTGCAAAGTCAGTATCCTTGTGGAAGTCGGTAATGATATCAATATCTTTCTAAAGTTATTAGAATGACAACTTTATGCTTAAATGCTAATTCCAATTGCGGCAAAAATGGAAGAAGCTTTCTAAAAACTCTTGCAAAGAAATATTAGTATTTAACTTTTGCTTACTCCACTCTCTTGCGGTTCGTTCCAGAATTTCTGAAAAACTGGGATAGGCAGGAGATAAATTTGCTAGATGTTTGACTTTAATTTTTTGTGATATTGCCAAGGCAATTAAATTAATTAATTCTCCAGCCTCTGCCCCCAATATCGAAGCTCCCAAAATTTCACCGTTGCTTAACACAATTAATTTACACATACCAGTGGTTTCGTTGCGAAGTTGGGCTGCTGCCACTGTTTTAAAATATTGTTGCAAAACTAAAATTTTCTCTCGACGAAATAGGCGTTTTGCCTGTGCCTCTGTCAAACCTACTTGCGCCAGCATCGGTACAGAAAACATCGTCCAAGGAATGGAGTGATAATTTACTCGTAACCTGGGAAAAAAGAGTGCATTGTTCAGGGCAATTTTTGCTTCATAATTAGCGATATTGGTAAAGTCGTAACCACCAATTACATCACCACAAGCATAAATACGGTGGTTAGTAGTTTGCAGCTTATCATTCACAACTAAGCTACGCCGATGCCATTTCACACCTACTGCTGCCAGATTTAGGGATTCAAGATTCGGCTGTTGTCTAATCGCCACTAAAATTTCATCAGTTTCAATGGCCTTATCTCCTGCTTGAATCCACTTTTTATTCTCAATTAGCCTCACCTGAGTTACTGGTTTTTTGGTGAGGACGCGTACACCTTCGACTTCCAACTGCGCCTGAAGCAATATAGCTATCTCAGGGTCTAGATATGGAAGAATATATGGATGCTTGACTACCAGCGTCACACTGCAACCAAACCTTGCTAAAGTTTGAGCAATTTCAATGCTTTGGGGAATTCCACCGATAATTACCCAATTTTTGGGTAATGTCCTTCCCTGGAAAGATTGCCAAATATTAGAAAGGGTTAAATAGCCAGTGGCTTGCAATCCTTCAATCTCAGGAATTTCTGGAAGCGAACCGCTGGCCAGCAAATAAGTACGAGCGCGTAGTAGACGATTGTTAACGGCAAAAGCCAATTGGGGTGAAGATTGAAATTGACCACTGCCAACGATGACATCGACTCCCTGCGCGGCTAGGATGGCTGGGGAATGCTGTTCTTGGAGATTTGAGGCGATGCATTGAGCATACAGCATCGCTTCTTGCCACGCTATAGATATGTGGCATTCTTCTGAGGTATCAGTGTGTGTGGCATGAATACCAAAACCAGCCGCATCCTTCAACTTCTGCGCTAGTTTACCAATTTCGCTAAGAGCATGGTAATGAGTAAACCCGTAGTCTACTTTAGGTTGTACCAAGGCAACTGTAGCACGTAGTTGGGTTGCAGCAAGGGCAGCATAGTATCCAGTAAGACTGCCGCCAATAATTACAACATCGTAGTCAACGGTCACGTGAATTTAGATTAGAGTTAGGAGTTAAGTGTTAGGAGTTAGGAATTAAGAGTTAGGAATTAAAACCTTTTTTAACTTATAACTCCTAACTCTCTTTTAGCGCTGTTAGTAAGCGTTGATTATCAGACTCTTCACGTACAGCAACCCGGAAAAAGCGATCGCCTAGTTCTTTAAAAGTAAGGCAATCGCGAATTAAAATCTGGTGATACTTAAGTAATTGTTGCTGTAACTGGGAAGTAGATTCTTGAGACTCAACCAGTAAAAAGTTAGCAGCACTTGCTTGGGGTTGCAATCCTGGGATTTCAGCTAAACCCTGAAACAGTTGGTTTCGTGCAGGTGGTAGCCATGCCCAGGTTTGCTGCTGAAACTCCGTATCTTGGAGTGCCGCAATTGCCGCTGCTGCCGCTAGCGTGTTTACAGGCCAAGGATCGCGCCATAGTTGCCATTTAGCTAGGCAGTCAGGGTGTGCGATCGCATATCCCAATCGCAGTCCTGGGAGACTGTAAAATTTGGTCAGCGATCGCAACACTACTAAATTTGGATATTCTTGCACTACCGGAATCAGGCTTTGTTCCTCATTAGGCGGCACAAAATCCATAAATGCTTCATCCACCACAACCAAAGCAAATTGCTCCAAGTAGGGCAAAATAGACTCCCGCGAAAAGAGCTTTCCGGTTGGGTTGTGGGGGTTATTCAGCAATAGTCCTTTATCCTTTGTCCTTTGTCCTTTGTCAATGACCAATACTTCAACAAAGCTCAGTACAAGTGACCAATGACCAATGACCAATGACAAAGGACACTCCAGCACTTTAGCGTTGTACGCTGCCAAAGTTCGGTAGTAGTCGCCAAAGGCTGGAGTGATTAAAATTGTTGCGGCTAATTGAGCTAATTCCCTACCGATTAAAGTGAGTAATTCTGCGGAGCCGTTACCCGGCAGAATCCACTCAGACGGCAATTGATGGAAGTGACTGAGAGCTAGTCTCAGTTCACTATAATTCGGGTCCGGATAGTGCTTAAGATTACCAATTTGGGACTTAATAGCAGCGATCGCGCTATTTGGAGGCCCCAACGGGCTGATGCTAGCAGAAAAATCCAGAATAGCATCAGGGGGACAGCCAGCCAGTGCTGCTGCCCAGGCTAAATTTCCCCCGTGTGCAGGTTGCCGCATTAAAAAAGGGTTTCCAAAGACAGAACCTATGCTTTTGGGGGTGCTACCTTTTCTCTAAACAGTTTTCCTGCGGAGAAGGCAGGAACCCTCGTTGCTGGAATTTCCATTTTTTCATTTGTTTTCGGGTTGCGACCTTCACGGGCTTTACGTTCCCGTGATTCAAATGAGCCAAATCCCACCAACGTTACCTTATCACCAGAGGAAACCGCTTCAATAATCGTTTCCAAAGCAGCAGTTAAGACTGCATCCGCTTGCTTCTTGGTAACACTAGCTTTTTCAGCTACGGCATCAACTAATTCACCTTTGTTCATGTCAAACTCCTGAAGGTTTACTTGAGATTTCAGTACGGATGCACATTAATACATCCGTACTGAAATCTTTGTTTACGGAAATACAAAAATCATCCTTTGGGAGTATTTTTTATCAAAACGGCTGTACATCCCATCGGCTCGACTTTTCAATGAATCATTCTAAGGCGTTGTAGCCTGATGTGGATAGATGAAACCATTAATTTATATAGATTTCAGGATTTTTTGTAATTTTAGGGTACTTGTTTCAATAAAAACTACCCCAAAAGTAGGAAAAAATACCTAATAAATCCCGCAATTGCCAAGAAAACAGGGGAGTGGAGAGGTGGGAAATGGTTAACGTTTGTTAGCATTCATTACCGATGTTGAAGAGTTATTGCTGAGATTAACCAATTTTTATGGAAATTGAAGGCTCAGATTCTCAATTTCTCTAAAAAGTCGGGGATTTTGCTCACTTTTCATGTAATGTGGAAAATCCAATGCGAATTTAAACACCTAGCAAGCTTCTCTAGTCGGGAAGAGGTAAAAATTAAAGCTTCTCCCCTACAAGGCTATCCATTAGTCACATCTTTCTTAACATTTGTGGTAGCGATCGCTGTGACAACTTTTTCTTGTGCGTTTGTTTGGCGTAGCTTGCTTCCCCGTAGGAGTATGATAAACGCAGGCACTCAACAAACCCTTAAGAATGAACCTCTAATTAAAAAACATCCTATTGTAGGGGCGCAAAGCCTTGCACCCCTATCTGTTTCCATGTACTTTGAGATTATTTATTTTTTGCAAGTCCCTTATAAGAAAAATGCCGGAATGAGTTAATCCCTAGCAGAAATTTTCTGTTGCACCCAAGCTTGAAAAGCACGGGTAGTAGCAATTTCCCCATTCTTCTTCGCTTCTTGGATAAATTGAGGAATCTCCTTCACTGACACAGGCACAAAAGTAGGGCTGGTTTCGACTTCTGAGTATTGCTCACTTGCAAGTGTGTAAACTCGCAACACACTGCCGTTATAACGCCAAAATTCTGGGACTCCCATTGCAGCATAAAGCCTCAGCTTGTCTATTGCAGACCTGGAATATTCCACTTCCAGCACCAGGTCAGGAGGCGGGTCGGTAGCGAGGTCAATATTTTCTTTATCTCGAACTAATGCTTCATTTTGAATATAGTAGCTACTATCTGGCTCGGCTCCCCGCTGCAAATCATCCCGCGTTAAAGTTAGCGAACCAGCGCGTTTAATTTCCCAGCCCAACTCTTCGCACAATACCCCAACAAAAACCTCTATTAAACGATTTGAGTTTTCGTGCGGCATTTGTGGGGTCATAACTTCTACGGTTCCATTGTCATAAGCCAGCCGGGAGTTACGATCTGAACCCATTTCAGCCAGCATGGTTTTAAATGTCTGCCAGCTGATGTTATGGAGTAAAACCCTATTTTCTGCGGATGTTGTTATTGCCACCATAGTTCAGTTCTCCGCAACAAACCTTTTCCAGTACTGCACCCCTTAATATTACTGTTAAGGCTGAATGTAAGAAAGCGATATGATCGAAACGATTACTAGGGGTGATAGATTATAACTCAAGCCATACCCAAACTAGTAACCTTTGAAGATTGTGCAGCGTGGCGACCCGAAGGTGGAAGGTACGAATTACATGATGGCGTGATTGTTGAAATGGCACAACCAGCAGGAGACCATGAGGATATTGTCGAGTTTTTGGTTGAAAAAATTGCTATTGAGTACGTTCGTAATGGTCTACCTTATACAATCCCCAAAACTGCGCTCATTAAAGCAACTAATTCGGAATCTGCCTATTCCCTAGATGTGCTATTACTCAATCACCCTAATTTGATAAATGAGCCGCTATGGAAAAAAGAATCAACTGTAAGCCTTGCAGCATCAATTCCGTTAGTAGTTGAGGTAGTTTGTACGAACTGGGATGATGACTACTACACAAAACAGGGTAAGTATGAGGGTATTGGAATTCCTGAATACTGGGTTGTAGATTATCTTGGTCTAGGCGCTAAAAAGTTCACTGGCAACCCCAAACAGCCTACTATATCTTATTTATCAATTAATCGATGGTGAATACCAAGTTACTCAATTTAGAGGCAGTAATCCCATCGTCTCGCCTACTTTCCCAGAATTGAATTTAACCGCCGAACAGATTTTTCAAGCTGGAGGTCTACCAACGTAGCCACGACCCCACTTGCTGTTTTATAAGTATGTGATAAATGAAAGTTTATAGACCAAACCTTTTACCAACTTCGTTGTATATCAAGTATAAAACCAGGTAAGACATTTTCCCTGGAAATAGTTTGAGGAGATTTTAAAACTTCCACGTCTTGTACTGGACGATAAATTTCTACTTCCTGTTTTTTTCGGTTGATTAACCAATCTAGACGACAACTATTTTCGATATACTCTTACATTTTATTCTGAGTTTTTTTCAAGCTGTCATTAGGCGAAAGTATCTCAATCACAAAATCAGGACATAGGGGAATAAATTTTTCTTTTTGTTCTTTAGTCAAAGCATCCCAACGAGGTTTTTCCACCCAAGAAATATCTGGAGAACGATCAGCCCCTGAAGGCAAAGTAATTCCAGTTGATGAATCATAAAACTTCGCCCAATTGATTTTGGTCGTTCCGGAACCATATTTGAGCGTTAATAGTAGAATTACTTTTTCCTGTTTCCCCTCCTGTAGGTGGCATTATAATCAACTCTCCTTGGGCATTGCGTTCTAATTTTAAATCGGGGTTTTCTTCACACAATTGATAAAACTGCTCTTTTGTCAATTTAATTACAGAATTGAGATTTAATGTAAGTGCTCTCATAAGAGTATTTCCCGTTTTTGTTAGCTGACTGGGCTACAAACCTATATCCATTTTGTTTTACACCATAATAAAAGGGGACAAAAACTAACTTACAGCATTTCACTGCAACGCCTTAGCACTTATCTGCTCTGCGTGGAGAATTCTGTGAACAAGAAGAACCCCGACTTCTTTAAAAAAATCGGGGTTCTAAGCTTTTGCCAGAGGTGACTTACCTGCTTATTATCTTTATTATCTGCCAGGAACCTTCAACCCCCGACGCTCAAGAATTTGCCGCACTTCTGGACTGGGGGTGTAGTTATAGCCGTAGGATGAGTTTTCAGAGTCGTCCATAATCTGAGGCGTGAGCAACACAATCACCTCATTACGCTGATTATTTCTGTTTGTACTTCTAAATAGCGAACCAATCAGTGGAAGATCGCCTAAGATAGGAATCTTGGTGATAGTTGTCCGGTCTGTGTCTTGAATGATACCTGAAAGAATCAGTGTTTGACCATCTCGTAAGCGAATTGTGCCAGAATTTAGCGATCGCTCAGACACCAAAAATATTTGTTGGACATTACCTCCTCCCAAATTTAGATTAGCTGCCGATTGGGGTGCTTTAACAACGGGAGCCACTGATAGGGATACAAAACCATTGTCATCAATCCGATCTACTTTGACAGCTAGGGTTAAACCCACGTCTGTTTTCTCAGCTGTAATTGTTTGTGTCGCGAGATTATCAGCACTACTTATTGTGCTCGTAATATTTCCTAGCACTTCCTGAGTCAGCTTGACAGTAGCTTGTTGACCTTCTTGCACAATTAAGGTGGGGTCAGTCAAAATTTTGGCATTGCCATTTGTAACCTGAGCCTGCAAACTAGCAAGAAGACGTTTGGGGAACTGGTATAAGCTTGGTAAGGCTAATGTACCAGCGGGTGTAAAACCTGGAGTTTGAGGATTAGAGTTTGCTCCTGCAGTACCATTTATAATATTTCCGCTAGATAGTGGATTAGTGGTTACAGGTGTACTAGTCACACTGCTTCTTGCTTCAGCATTTGTAGCTGGTCTCGAACCGCCAAAATTAAAAGTTGCTGCACCACCTTCACTGTTAAAGAAGTTATTGCCTATCCCAAAAGAAAAGCTGGTGTTGTAGTCTTGGGTGTTCAAGAGGTTAACATCAATAATCTTGACGTTGACTACCACTTGACGACGGCGAATATCAAGCTGAGTTAGTTGAGCCATCGCCATCTCAACTAGTCTGGGAGGGCCAATCAAGGTTAGAGAATTAGTACGCTCATCTCCTAATGCCTGTAAACCTCTAAGTAATGGGTTAGAGTCTGTAAAAGTAACACGTTGAGTTTCAACTCTAGTTTCTGTGGTCGTCTGAGTTTGGGTGATAGGCACAGCTCCAGCCCCAACAGGTACGGCACTAACGCTGGTAACTTGTCGTTCGCGGCTGACGGCACTTTCTGCTCCCAAGCTGACCAAAAAGTTCAGGGCCACTCCGACTGATACCTGATTGAGTCGGAGGCTACGCATAACCATGTCACGGGTAGAATTGGGTAGTTTAGGCCCAACAAAAATTGTGCGATTACTGCGGTTAGCTTCTAAACCACTTAGGCGCAAAACGTAGTTAAACACATCTTGCACTGGCTCATTTTCTATATCTAGCGAAATTGTTTGAGAGGTTGCTTGTCCATTAGCAGAAGCAGCTTGCTCACCTCCCACATAAGCCAGATTCAAACTAGCAGCACGGGCAAGCAATGACAAAACCTCACGCACCGGTGCATCTCGTAGTACTAGGCGGGGTACACGTTCCTGAGTTCCCAAGTCAACAGTACTAGGAGAAGCATCGGTAGCCGAAATAGCAATATCTCCCACTGGTGGGGCGACGGCTCGAGGTAAGAATGGTGGAGCCTGACTCAGAGGTTGACCTGGCCCAGCAGCTTGTGCAGGTTGTCCGTCAATGGTGACTTGCGGGTTAGGAACCAGAACACCTGAATTTTGACCAGGTTGGGCTGGAGTAGTAACAGGTGGTGCTGTGGATATTGGGGCTGTTGGCGTTGGTGCTGATGCTGTAGTGCCTGTTGAAGGGCTAAAGCTGAGTGTAATTCCATTTGGCGACCGCACCACTGGTTGACTGCCAGGTATGTTGTTGCTGCCAGTTACCGTCACCCGGATGCTATTGGCATCAAGCTGATTAACCTCAACAGAGGCAATTCCTGGTGCTGGGTTATCTTGACGAAAACTATTACCTTGTGGTAATCGTAATTGAGTGTTGATAACATCTGCGATTAAAGCCTTGCCTCTTTTTGTAGTGAAAACTTGGCCACGCGACCCAGAAGAAGTTTTCAAAGCAACGCTAATTCCACCATTAACTGGATTTAACTGGACATTAGTAACTTGACTAATTTGTGCCCAAACTGGTTGAGCTGCCAAAAATACAAAAGCGGCAGTACCTAAAATAAAACTATTACCGTGAAGCTGTTTCACAGTTCATTCCTCACCTTATAAAACCTTGTTTACATACAATTTTGAGTAGACAGTTAGAAGCCGCACCCCAGTTGCTTCTCCTGTCGGAGGCGCTACGCGAACAAGTCGGTAAAGCCGACACCAGTTGCTTATGGGGAAACCCTCAAGAGTTCGCTGGCTCGTCTACACGAGACTTTACCCACCTACCCTGCAAAAACGCCAAGAGCAAACGTGAGTTTCAAAACCCTCAATTTTTCCTTAGTTTGCGTGCGGGAAAGCTTTATCTACGCTTGTGTAGCCGCTAATTCTATTCGTCCTAGCTCTAATTTGACTACTTTTTCGGGGCAGCTTTAGCTGCTGCTATTTCTTCTGGACTAAGTGGCATCAATACCTGTAACTGGAATGATGTATTAATCGCTGCGGGGCCTACCTGCATCGGCGTTTTATCTAATGGGGATCTTGTCTCTGCTGGAGCTAAAGTTGCTTGATAATCTTTAACTATTAACAAAGGCTGTAACCGCTCAATGTTACGAATTATCGATTGTGTTTGTTCATAAGTGGCTGTAATCTCAGCATTAATACTACTGCGTTGCAGCTTGCCATTAACCTGTTGTCCCAGACTTCCATCGGTAATCGGTTCTGGTTTTTGGGAAATCGGCACAAATTTCTTCAGTTTGGCTTTTACTGCATTAATAGAAGTTGCACTATTACCAGACTCAATTAAGCGGTTCAAATCCAATAGTAATGTATCTAAGAGGATGTTTTAAAAGTGAGGGGCTATTGTAAGAAAACTCACAAGGCTTAAGCTGAAAGATTGAAGATATCAGCACCTTGTGAGCAAAT
>NZ_JBALDE010000013.1:0-5188 GCF_036917515.1 Nostoc sp.
AGTATTAAGCTAATTGAGCAAGATGGCAAGAAAGTTGGTTATATTCATATCTGGTCAAATGCAGCAGACCCCTACCAGCAACAACTTCAAGATGAACTAATTTATGGTCGCTTAAAAAATGCAGATGGTTTAGTTTTAGATTTAAGAGATGGATGGGGTGGAGGAGATGTTAGTTATCTCAACATCTTTACTGCCAAACATAATCTTAGCATCACTAACATTCTACGAAACCAACGCCGTTATACCTATAACTATCAATGGAAAAAACCTGTAGTGATGTTAGTGAACTCAGGCAGTCGTAGTAGTAAAGAAATTCTGGCGTTTGGGTTTCAACAAAGTAAGATTGGCTCAGTGATTGGAACTCAAACGGCAGGAGCCGTACTTGCAGGTCGTCCTTATTTAATGCCAGATGGTAGCTTGCTTTATGTTGCAGTTACGAATGTATTTGTTAACGGCAATCAAAGGCTAGAAGGTGAAGGTGTAATACCAGACATTAATATTCCATTTCCTCTAGAATATGCCCAAGGACTAGATCCTCAAATACAAACAGCTATAGAAACTGTGTTACAAGCAAAATTCTCACCAATAGATGAATAGCTTAAAATGCTTTTAGAGAGCTAAAACTAATTTTTTCTGTTTATCGATGAGTTTGCTTGCTAGGCTACTAATGTCAGGCACTTACTCACAATAAAAGTACTTTCGCCTCGATCTTGGGCATTTGATTTTTCAGCTATCCCTAGCTTCAGATCCTTCAAATAAGCGATCGCCATAATGTAGTCTATTGTTGGTGTGGAAATGAGCTACGCGCAATGCTGCTCATCTCAAGGTATATCCTTGACAACAAAAAAGCTTTTGGGTTCACACCGAAAATTAGCTATTTTCCTCACCTTTGAACAACCGATGCTAATATTTGGTCAATCGCTGCCAGTACATCTGTATCTAGGTGTACTCCTGATGCACCACCATTATCAACAATTTGTTCTGGACGGCTAGCACCAATAATTGCTGAAGACACACGCTCATCTCGTAATATCCAAGCTAGAGCTAATTGTGGCATACTCAACCCTAAGTCTTGGGCAATGGGTTTGAGCTTTTCTACTGCTGTTAGTGTGCGCTCGTTAAATAACTCTTCCATCAAAAACGAATTCATCTTTTCGTTAGCAGCACGAGAATCGGGAGGTGGAGTTTGCCCTGGCTGGTATTTACCTGTAAGTACACCTTGAGCTAACGGCGACCAAACAATTTGACTGATGCCATTAGCTGCACACAATGGAAACACCTGTGCTTCCGGTTTGCGCCACAGCATGGAATACTGGGGCTGGCTGGAAACAAAGCGTTCAACATCGGGAAGATTTAGTGCTGCTTCGATCTGCTGCGGACTCCATTCACTAAAGCCGATGTAACGAGCTTTTCCCTGACGCACTACCTCAGTCAGTGCTGTCATGGTTTCTTCTAAAGGTGTACTTGGATCGTAGCGATGGCATTGGTACAGGTCAACGTAATCGGTACGCAGTCGCTTTAAGGAAGCATCAATTTGTTTTCTGATTTGGGCTGCTGAGAGTCCTCGCTCATTGGCTGACATGGGAAAGAAAACTTTGGTCGCTAAGACATAACTTTCGCGCTCAGTACCTTGCAATACATCTCCCAAAAATGATTCAGCCCCTCCCTGAGCGTAAACATTTGCAGTGTCAATAAAGTTAATTCCAACCTCAAAAGCTTTGTGTATACAAGCTTCTGCATTTTGCTGCTCTACACCACCTCCATAAGTCAGCCAGGAACCGAGACTAATTTCGGAAACGCTCAACTTGCTGTTTCCCAATTGTCTGTATTTCATTTGTATTTCTCGTTTCACTGTTGTTTTCATGTTTATTAATCTCCAAGAAGCTATTTTTAGCGTATTTATAAACTTTGTCTCAAGCCACCAGAGCTTTCCTCATTCAAATTGCAGATATTTTGTCTGTTTAAATACACCTAATGAAGATTCTCAATCTCTGCGCCATCGCTTTGCGACTATAAATTCCGTGACAAAAGCAATCTTCTTTATATCCAAATGGCATGAAGATTCATCTGAAACAAGCGTCAGGGCTATCTTGTTGGGGGTAGGGTGTAGTGTTTAAGAAAACTGAAGACGAGTGCGTCAAGGAGTTCAACATCTTCTTAACTCCCCACACCTCATCTGCTTGGGGAGCCGATTTCACAATCAAATTGGATCGTGACCCTGCTCAACCTCAAGTTACTGATTTGTGGGCTTAAGTGTCAAAAACGCAAAATAATTTTGACTTTTAGACAATGATGCTACTGCGATCGCTTTAAGCCATCTACCCGAAAAAGAAATTTGTACTCAATTGGTAAATTCTTACAATTAGGGACTCGTATTTTCAATCTTATTTGGTGTATCTTGTTAATTTCGTGCTTTTTATTTATACCCATCTTCTCCCAACTTTACAAGGGACAAATTTTAAGCCAATGCCTTCGAGGGAACAGCCAATGAATACTTCTAATGATATAGATACCAAGAAGATCATCAAAAAACCGTCTAAGCTGACTTTGAAGGAAATGAAGTTAATCGAAGAAGCAGAAGACCAACTTCTTCAAGCTAATACTGTCAATTCTCCAGCCCCTGTGGTTGAGGTTTATGATAAACCAGTAGCGATTTCAGAGCCTAGAGTTCCTAACTATGTTCCATTCCTTGACAATCTTCCAGTACAATCTGTGGGTAATTCCGGCTGGCAGGTTTCTGATGGAAGAGCGGGATATTCGAGTAGATGATTTTTGTAATTGATGGTTGCGAAAAGCAAGCGCCTAGCATAGCCGAGCGCTTCTGAAATCAAGCTCAAGATTGATGTTCATTCTGATACACACCATGCCAGAATGCGATATTCTAGCGTCTTACAGTTTAAGATACATCTAAATTACCGTTTCAATTGCGAACTTTACCCGCAATTACTCTATCTGGCAATCGTAGGCTGTGGACGGGCGGTTGTACCGAAGGCAGTTTCGGCGGCAATAAGCTCTTCTCAAGCCTTCTCCAAAGGATACGAAGACAGCGTAGCTTGCTTCTTTGTTCGCAATAGCGTCCCGTAGGGAAGGAGTACGGCGATCGCAGATGTGGCAATCGGAACTCCAGTACAAGTTTACAACCTTGTCTCCCGGCAATGGCAACCAGGAGTGGTGGAGGACTAGTCTGGACAAGAAAATCTATTGATGAGCTACTCTCGCCGCAGGCGATTACGCTTTGTGGGTTAGTCTAAAATGGTAGCAAATATTGGTGTCAGAGAAACTTTAATGCTTTCAGGAACAATTCAACCCTACAGTCAAAGACAGACAGTTTTACGAACCAATGACGGTGATTTTCTCATTCTTGGGCAAGAAATTCACCGCTTGGGTTTGTGGCGAATACGACGGTTAGGGCTATTGTGGGGACAAAAGGCAACTGCCCAAGCCGACCAATCGTTTATGAATGATACCCAATTTCTTGGAATTATTGGAATTATCAAGTTGAATACGCTGCAACTTGAAAACTTCTCAACACTCATTGAAGCAAGCAAGCAATTACAGCACCAGACATAATTATCAATCAGTTTATGCCCTTGGCTGCTAGCCATTATCGCGCAAGGAAGTTGCTCCCGTTGTGGCTCTCAAGTTTCTTTGTCTATAAAGTGCAATTATGAACATTAATCCTAATGAAGAATTTGAACAGTATTTAAAAGACCCTGTAGATCCAGAACTCAAGGCACTATTTGAAGAGGCTGAGGCTTGTTTGCAAAGATATGATGCAAAGTCAAAGGAAGTAAAGCAACTCAGTCAACAGATGCAAGATTTGGCATTTTCGCTTGATCTAGAGTGTGCTGAATGGATATATGAAATATATGCAAGTAATCGCAACGACTTAGAGGACAACTCAAACTAGCGATGCCTACGGCAACTCTAAGGAGGAACGCAATTAAGTTATGATTTGGGTAGACAAAGCTACCCAAGTCTAGCCATGAGCCGACCACAATTAAACATCAAGTTTGATGGTGAGGGGGAGAAAGAATTACTTGAGACTGTCAAGACACGGGCGCAGGATGAACGTATTTCTCTTAAAGAGTTTGTTTTGGATGCCTTGAAAAATCGCTTGACAGTTCCTCAAGCTACCCAATCTACCCAACCGAAACCAGCTCTCCCTAAACCAGAGGTAGACGAACTGAAGCGGCGAATAGTTGATATTCAAATAAGTTTGATGAGTGAGGTTAGGAAGGATAGAAAACAAATTGCAGCACTAGCACAAGCCCTAGCTTTGATTGAGTCACGCTTGGATGTTCTCGATCCTCCCAATATAATGACACTTGAAGAAGATAGTCAGGCTAGACAGTCTAGACAAGGGTAAACCTGGGGGAGTGATGCTGTCGAGTTTTTAGATGCAATCAGCTGGGGTGATGATAATGGGTGAGATTAACGATTTACGATTCACTGCACCACCATCCGACTTGGAGCGTTGGGAGTGGTTTTTTAAGGAGATGGAGAAACGCGGACTAATAACTATTTTTGAAAGCTCCCAACACTACGCCAACCGAGGCGACTCAAAACTAAAACGTCAATATTTCAAGGTCAAATTAAATGCACAAAACTCTGATTAGTTGCTTTGACAGTTTCCAAGTGTAGCAACTGCCTAATGTTCTAGTAAAGTTTACTAGACTTCACCATAGTTTATAGGTTGCTGTGATTCTGGTAAAGCTTTAAATGAACGAAACTAACAAGTTAATTGTAAATGAGAAAATTCATTGCATTTAGCGGCCGGATGCTCAACCCTTTGTTCTAGCTAAATAAATATTAGTTATAAGCTAGAACATAAAGAGAATACCAATTCCATTGTTATTTTTGGATATTTAGATTCATTTTAAGGTACTGGCGGTAGAGTATGGATTCATCACTCTGACGCAAGGCGCTCTTGTAACACTAGTTCAACTTCTGACGCTCTTATGAGTAAAGAGTTATCCTCTGGTGATTCTTCTGTCAATGTATTGGCGCAAGAGCGAAGTAGGGATTCAGCCGTTGTTAGCAGCGTTCGTACACGCATCAGCCGATTTCGTCGCTCAATCCCAAGTTGCGCCTCTAAAAAACGTGGGTCATTGTCATGGCTCAGATGAATAACCTTGACGAGTTGCTTCTCAATAGAGGGTTCAAATATTGGTTCTCTTGCTGTCAA
>NZ_JBALDE010000014.1:0-26348 GCF_036917515.1 Nostoc sp.
TGAGAGTTCAACCTTTTGTACTTTTAATGACAAATGGTTGGGTTAGTTATATACGGGCTGGATACCGGGATTCACTAACCAACGAATCGCACTGTATTGGTCAACGGGTTGTCGCGGTGTGAAATTTTGGAGATATTGTGTTGATTAAACGCATCCCCTCAGTCCTATATTGGTTTTGCCAATATGACTGAGGGGATTGTTGGCTAGCGATGAAATTAAGTCCAACAAAGAGTATTTTTGTGATCAACCGATTATAAAAACCCTTGAAAGGGGAGGGAATATAGTGTCTCTCCTTTCAAGGATATTAAAAACGGCACATTGCTTTGATCGCGAAAGGCAAATTCAGCAGTATATCCTTTAGTTTGCACAAACAAAGATTAAGAAGCTAATGCTACTTCTACCTTTTGCTGCAATTCACCTTTTTGGTACAGTTCAATTAATATGTCAGAACCGCCAAGGAATTCACCATCGAGATACACTTGGGGAATTGTGGGCCAGCTAGAGTATTCTTTAATACCTTGACGAATTTCCGGGTCTGATAGAACGTCAACCGTCTCAAAAGGAACTCCCAAGGTATTGAGAATCTGCACAACATTGTTGGAGAAACCACATTGGGGCATTAACTTGTTTCCCTTCATGAAAACTAAAATCTTGTTTTCTTGTACTAAGCTATCAATTTTGTCTTTGAGTTCTGGTGTCATGGTAATTATGTTTCCTATGTTGGATTCAACAGTGAGGAGTGAGAGTGAGGAGTCAAAATTGATAACTCCTAACTTCTAACTCTTATTTACGATGCTGTTGCTTGCCAAGCTTCGGGAGTGTATGTTTTCACCGCCAAGGCATGAATCGCTTCAGTTGACATAGCTTGACCCAACGCACCATAAACTAACTGGTGCTGTTGCACTAGTCCTTTACCTGCAAAGTGCGATGAAACTACTGTCACTTGATAGTGGTCGCCGCCACCAGTCAAGTCTTGCACCTGAATCTGTGCGTCTGGCAGTTCCGCCTTGATCATTTCCTCAACCTGTTGCGGACTAATCATCGCAATTCCTGAAAAAACTTACTTTTCTATTATTAACAGATATAGAGCAAATGCCTGTGCCAACTTCAGGCTTTGGCAAAGCTGTAGACAAAGCCGCCTCTAGGGTGTATTGCTTGAGAACGCTGGGTCAAGGTTACGGCGGATAGCTCTATCCTAGCACTGGGGAGTTCCCAAGCAACTGCTTAGGAAAATGTAGGTAAAAAGAGGTAACAAAAATTTAATTTATTTTTTTGGGGATGAGGAGGATGAATTACCACCTTCTCTGGGATAGGGAGAATCAACAAAACCCAACTCAAACAACTGTTTATAGGCTTTCTTGCCTAAATCCCGCGTTGGGTTTTGACTTTTAATTATTTGAATCAACAATGGTACAGCTAGTTCTGGCTGATTTTGTGCCCGATGTACCAATGCTAGCTGAAAAGTAGCTTCATCTCGCTTTTGGGCTGTTAATAGAGCTTTTTGACGCTGAGAATCAGAAACTCTGTTGTCAATTCCCGAAAAGCTAGAATTTAACTCTTGATAAAAATTAGATAGCTGATTATAAACTTGACGTGCTTCTTGCAGTTTCTTGGCAGCTAAGGGGTAGTTTTGAGCAGAAACGGCTTGGTCTGCCTCTTTTACTAAGCGATCGCCACCTGCAATGCTCAAAAGGCTGTTACTTTCGGTTATAGGGCGGAGATTATTTGGAGCGTTGGGGTCAATGAGTTGTGGTTGGCTGGTAGTGCCTGGTGACTGTGATACCTGAGCATTCACAGGTGATAGCAGGCTGAGGACTGCTATAACTGATAAAACAGTACGGTGCATCAAGGTAACAGCGACAGCAGTGTTCATGGGATCAATTAGTGCGACAACTATATAAAAGAGTTACGGAAACTTCGGGTATCTTAACTCTGTTTTGGTCTTGGACAAAGCAAAGTTACATCCTAAGTATCCCTGATTTAGACTAAAAATCAGTTTAATAGAGTTCCCATTACCCCTGTATATCAACTAACTCATATCGCTGCGATCAGTGATATCTACGGTGGAGTGCGTTCCCATCTGTCTGACTACCGATTTTCTTCCCCAACAATTATCTCAGCTTAACTACAATATTTGGCAGGAGAATTTTTCTAAAGCACTGCTTGAAGTATTTGCGTAGGCGTAGCCCGCCGTAGGCATCGCACCAAACCAGTTCAGAATAGTGATATCCCCAGTCCGCGTTTCTCAACTTTTTATTTAACTGTCTGACTAAATAATGAAAATATTTATCATCAAGAAATTCAGTAGTTTGCAGGCAATTAATTAGCTATTGGCTCAAAAAAATGCCAAATTGGCTGAATATATGATCAATAGAGGGTAATCTATATATACATACTCAAAGGTTGCAAAACACCACTAATCTTTTGTGACTTACTCAGGATAAATATAGCAGTTAGTAATTAGTGTCAAATATTGAAAAGGTGCAGTATTATGCACGGTCAATGATTATGAGGTTTGACTGGAGCAAGAATTAGTAATTTCTGCAAATGCATGGTTAGTAATTTTTGTTTTTTGATGGCTCAATTGTTGCAGTGCCTTTGCTAAATCAGTTGTAATATTTTTTGCATCTTGTTTTATACAGCCATTCATGTAATCCGCGATTCTGATTGGAGAGCCAATGTCAATACTCACATCTGTACCCCAATTGGGATAAGGTTGGCTGTAGTTAATGCCTATGGGTATAATTTTCACTCCTAGCCCGGAATGACTAGATTCAGCACTCAAAGCAAGACGAGCAATTCCCGGCTTTAACTGGTGAACTTGGCCATCACGAAAAATGTTACCTTCTGGAAAGATTACCAAGGTTTTTTGCTGCTGAAGTAGCTCTACTCCATGTCGCAGCGTACGGATTGACGGATGCTTAGAATTTACAGGAAACCCCCCCAAACGTCGGACAAACCAGCCTTGCAAACCTTGGCATTCGTCAACAGTCACCATAAACCGCAGGTCTTGTTCTCTGCGACAATTAGAGGTAGCGTAAGGTACGAGCAAGGCATCCCAACGCGCCCGATGAGTAGGCGCAAGGATTACAGGCCCAGTTCTAGGGATATTTTTTTGTCCGGTTATTCTAATTTGTCCAAAGAAGAATGGTAATAGGCAGTGACGCCCTAATGAATATGCCAGGGGACTTAACCAAGGAGAAACCCTTGAGGTAGTGCTATCTACCTGAGGATTTGCCGGGGTTTGCTGGCAGGTATCGGATGAAGAGTAAAATTCCATCATGACGGATGCAGCTGATTGACGGGTAAAATTTAATGAAATGCCTGATTAGTTACACCGTAGATTCTCTTGTGTGACTTGTGTCGTACTGGATGGACAGTTTTACCTCTGTCCGTTAGTTTACCTTACGCCGCTTAGTAGCAAACCAAGCCTGTAATTGCTGACGACAAGCTGACTCTAGAATGCCTCCAATTACCTGTAAGCGGTGATTAGAAGCAGCGCTATCGGGTATGTTAATAACTGTACGAATTGCGCCAGTTTTTGTATCGTCTACTCCATATACAAGTAATCCTAATCGTGATTGGACGATCGCACCTGCACACATCGGGCAAGGTTCGAGAGTTACATAGAGGGTACATTCATTAAGATGCCAATTTTGTAAAGTTATTGCAGCTGTCTTGAGAGCGAGAATTTCCGCATGAGCGGTAGGATCTTTGTCGCGCTCTTTTCTGTTTTCTCCTTGCGCCAGCAATTTGCCTGTCGAATCAATGATAACAGCACCTACAGGGATTTCACCTGCATCACCTGCTGTTTTTGCTAATTCTAAGGCATAACTCATCCATTGTTGATGTATAAGATATTCTGTATACTTAGTTAGCATATTCTTATCAATTCGATATTCTTGCCCTAAAGGTGGGCAAATTTGCACTACAGTTTACTAGCACTTTGTCAAGCTAATAACGAGAGTTTGTAATGAGTTAGTGCAGTCTTTTCTACGAGACGCTTCGCATAGCGTTTCGTAAAGAAGAGGGTTTCCTCATGAGAGACTAATACCAATTCAAAATTCAAAATTCAAAATTCAAAATTTATGCATTAAGAAAGCCAGACATAACAAAGGTTTGGGAATATGTATCTGTCGCATTCTTTTTTCAAATTGGTATAACTTTTTTGTTGGGTAAGGACTTTAGTGCTTAGAAAATTCAGGATTAAAGTCCTTACTACAAACTTGCTCACCGAGGAATTTAAAATCCAAAATTTCCCAACCAAAATTTCCCAACATAGCTATCATCAAAGAAATTGTCGGGGGCTAATTTGATTTCTAAATAGCGGCTTGGGCTAAAAGAGGATCGAGTTGACTTTGTGTATCTAGCTGATAAAGGTCATCGCAACCGCCAATGTGCTGGTTATTGATAAAAATTTGTGGTACAGTACGGCGGCCGTTAGCGCGTTCTGCCATTTTAGCTCTGGCTGCTTCGTCACCGTCGATTTTGTATTCAGTAAAATTTACACCTTTCCACCACAGCAGTATTTTGGCACGAATGCAATAAGGACAAGTCTGCCAGGTGTAAAGTTCGACATTGGCTTTGACTCGCTCTGGATGGCGATTAAAAAGGGGATTAAGAAAGTCCAGCATATTGATCTTAAGCAAGGTTTTAACTATGTCTCTAGCCTAAATCATTGCTTACCGCATCGGTGCTGGAACCCACTTTTGGAAACCCTCTAAATGATTCCAATAAGCCAAATATCCAGTTAATGCCCAAATTAGAGCGGCTACTATTAGCACTGCTACGCCAATTAATCGCCAAGTTCGGTTGGTTTTCCAATAAAGAGTTGGCGCTGCAAAAACACCACCTAATCCAGTTAAAATAAAGCCGATTCCCGATAAAAGCGGTTGCTTTGTCAAATTCAAGTTGATGATGCGGATACCCACTACGATCGCAACTGCACCAGCAAAGAAGCCGTAAATTGCGATTGTCAATAAATCCCAACCTTGAGCTATGGCGATGGCAGCTGCAATAAACAAGATTCCAAATAGAACACTTGTTTCACCGTAAGCAATGTTAAAGCTACCCATTACTGGCCAGGTGAAGCTCATGTGTAAACCAGTTGTGAGTGCGATCGCACCCGTAATTCCAAAGCCTGGAATCCACGGTCTTTGATTATAACTATCTATACCACGATACACATAGTCAGCGAGTAGAAATAACCCAGCTACCATGTTGATTAACATGAGGGTGATGTAGTCGATAAACACGATTTACCTCTGAATTTGACAAGTTATTTGCTCTGTACCTCGTTTTTTAGTTATTAGTGAATTTACCAGCTTTTTTCTTTGTTATTTTATACCTAAAGATAGATACAGAAGAAAAGCAATGTTCTAGATATACACTGTTACCTATTTGTGCCAATTTTTAACTTAGTTACTTGTGAACAAGTTTTATACTGGAGTAATTATGAGTAAAAAATCAGAATGTGTTAACTGGCACTTTTCTAACGAGTTAGCAGTAAAACTTAACTTTCTTCCACGTGTATCCGCCCTTTGGTAGACTTGAAATCTGAAATAGGCAGATGAAACGACGCAAATTCAAGCAGCTGAGAGGGCAAACTTTGTGGAAAATACACTTGGGCTAGAGATTATTGAAGTAGTAGAGCAAGCCGCGATCGCATCCGCAAAGTGGATGGGTAAAGGCGAAAAGAACACTGCTGACCAGGTAGCAGTGGAAGCCATGCGGGAGCGGATGAATAAAATCTATATGCGTGGTCGCATTGTGATTGGGGAAGGCGAACGCGACGATGCGCCGATGTTATACATCGGGGAAGAAGTTGGTATTTGTACTCAACCAAATGCTGAAGCTCTCTGTAACCCCGATGAACTAATTGAAATTGACATCGCCGTTGACCCCTGTGAAGGCACGAACTTGGTAGCTTATGGACAACCTGGTTCGATGGCTGTTTTGGCAATTTCTGAAAAGGGTGGATTATTTGCTGCTCCTGACTTTTACATGAAGAAGTTAGCAGCACCCCCGGCAGCTAAAGGCAAGGTAGACATCAATAAGTCAGCAACAGAAAACCTCAAAATTCTCGCTGAGTGTCTAGAACGTTCTATTGAAGAACTTGTGATCGTGGTCATGAAGCGCGAACGCCACAACGATTTAATTAAAGAAATTCGTGAGGCTGGAGCGAGAGTACAACTAATTTCTGACGGTGATGTGGGTGCAGCTATAAGCTGCGGTTTTGCTGGAACTAATATCCACGCGCTGATGGGTATTGGTGCGGCTCCTGAAGGTGTAATCTCCGCAGCCGCAATGCGTGCTATGGGTGGACACTTCCAAGGTCAACTGATTTACGATCCAGCAATCGTTAAAACGGGTCTGATTGGAGAAAGCAAAGAAGCCAACATCGACCGCTTAAAGTCTATGAATATCAATGACCCTGATAAGGTCTATGATGCTCATGAACTAGCATCTGGTCAAACTGTTTTATTCGCTGCTAGCGGCATTACCAGTGGTAATCTGATGGAAGGTGTACGTTTCTTCAACGGCGGAGCCAGAACTCAAAGCTTGGTAATTTCTAACCAATCAAAAACGGCTCGATTTGTTGATACGATTCACATACTTGGTGAACCCAAGAGTCTCCAACTGAACTAATTTGTCGGGAATGGGAATGGTAAAAGTAGGGGTAAAACATTTGGAAAGAAATATTTATATTAAACGGAAAAATATTCACCCAAATGTTTCATCCTTTTAGTAGTTAGTATTTAGTGATTAGTTATTGTTTGTTGGTTAGAAAACTTATTAACCAATAAACAATAATTCTCTATCTCCTAATTCTCACTCAATGCCCGATTGCCAACTACCAATTAGTAACTACGATTTAGCAAATGAATATAGCAGTGGTGGGGTTAAGCCATAAAACAGCCCCAGTAGAAGTTCGGGAAAAACTAAGTATTCCAGAACCACAAATTGAAAGTGCGATCGCTCAACTGGTCAGCTATCCCCATATTGACGAAGTTGCAATTCTTAGTACTTGTAACCGCCTGGAAATTTACATTGTTGCCAGTGAAGCAGACCAAGGTATTCGGGAAGTAACGCAGTTTCTTGCGGAATACAGTAAATTGCCCGTGTTTTCTCTGCGACAACACTTATTTATGCTGCTACATCATGATGCAGTGATGCACGTGATGCGGGTAGCAGGTGGTTTAGATAGTCTGGTACTCGGAGAAGGTCAAATTCTGGCTCAGGTGAAGACTACTCACAAACTGGGACAGCAATATAACGGTATAAAAACCATTTTGAATCGATTATTTAAACAAGCACTGACAGCTGGTAAGCGGGTTCGCACTGAAACTAGTATTGGTACTGGCGCTGTCTCTATCAGTTCGGCAGCTGTAGAGTTAGCACAGCTAAAAGTAGCAAATTTAGCAGCTTGTCGAGTGGTAATTCTCGGCGCTGGTAAAATGTCGCGGCTGCTGGTGCAACACCTACTTTCTAAAGGTGCTGTGGAAATTAGTATTGTAAATCGCTCTCGCGATCGCGCCCAAGAATTAGCAAAGCTGTTCCCTCAACAACCAATCAAAATTCATCTACTATCGGAAATGATGAGCGTAATTGCCGATAGCGATTTAGTATTCACAAGCACTTCCTCAATAGAACCAATACTTGACCGCGCCAAATTGGAAATGGTTTTAGAAGTTCAGCGCTCTTTAATGTTATTTGATATTTCTGTGCCGCGTAATGTTCATGCGGATGTAAATGAATTGGAGAATGTGCAGGCGTTTAATGTGGATGATTTGAAGGCTGTTGTAGCGCAAAACTACGAAAGCCGTCGGAAAATTGCACAGGAAGCCGAGCGACTTTTAGAAGAAGAAGTAGAAGCCTTTGATATTTGGTGGCGCTCTCTGGAAACTGTTACCACTATTAGCTGTCTGCGAAATAAAGTCGAAACCATCCGCGAACAAGAGTTAGAAAAAGCTTTGTCGAGATTGGGTTCGGAATTCGCTGACAAACATCAAGAAGTAATTGAGGCATTAACACGGGGAATTGTCAATAAAATTTTACATGACCCAATGGTGCAATTGCGATCGCAGCAGGATGTGGAAGCCAGAAGGCGCTGTATGCAAACTCTGCAAATGCTTTTCAACCTCGATGCAGAGGAACAGTTTAGTTAAATTAAACAACAATAACCCTGACTTTTGGTGAGAAGTTGGGGTTCTAAGCCAATCGGTTTGAAATTAGATATACTTCTAATTAGACATTTATCTAATTAGAAGTTAGTTATGCAATCAGAGCAATTTAACATCTTACTCCGCTTTTTCAAGGCATTAGCGGATGATAGCCGATTGAAGATTGTAGGTATCCTGGCGAATCAGGAATGCAGCGTCGAAGAATTAGCGGTGCTACTGCAACTCAAGGAACCGACGGTATCCCATCATTTAGCGAAACTTAAGGAGCTAAATTTGGTGACAATGCGTCCTGAAGGTAATAGCCGTCTGTACCAGTTGGATAGCGAGGCTTTGCAAAGCATTAGCAAGGAAATTTTCACACCTGAGAAAATAGTATCCTTGATTGAGGATGTGGATACTGAGGCTTGGGAAAGTAAAGTGTTGAAAAACTATTTTGAGGGCGATCGCCTCAAAGAAATTCCTGCTAGTCGGAAAAAGCGTCTAGTTATTCTTAAGTGGTTAGCAAACCAGTTTGATGTAAGAGTCAACTACCCTGAACACTTGGTAAATGAGATTCTCAAACGCTACCATATTGACTGTGCGACCCTGCGACGAGAGTTAATTGCTTGCCAGTTAATGCAGCGAGAAAATGGGGTTTATTGGCGTACAACATAGATATGAAAGATGAGCAGACCGCATAATTATAGGTCGATTTATGCAGTTATAAATACAAAAATTCTATTACACACCTGAAGAGTATTTAGAACTTGAAGAGAAGGCTGAATATAAAAGCGAATACCATGATGGAGAAATTGTACCGATAACGGGTGGTACAACAAATCATAATAAAATTGCTTTAAATTTAGCTGCATTCTTAAAAATTGCTTTAAGCCGTAAAAATTATGATGTTTATATTAGTGATATGCGTTTGTAGATACCCCGTTATCGGCAGCATACGTATCCCGATGTGATGGTGATCGAGGGACAACCTATTTATACAGGAACCAGCACAACAACAGTTATGAATCCGATGTTAATTGCTGAAGTTTTATCTCAATCGACTAAAAATTATGACCAAGGCGATAAGTTTCTTTATTATCGCTCTATTCCAGAATTTAAGGAATATATTTTAATTGACTAATATCAGTATCATGTGATGCAGTATGTAAAAACTGCGGAAAGTCAATGGTTATTTACTGAACTTGAACATGAGTCTGCAACTTTATCACTGAAAACGGTTGATTTTCAAATTGAATTGTGCGACCTTTACGAACAAGTCAATTTTGCAGAAAATAACGAAGATTAAAATAATTCGTAATGACGTTTGTGGATTCGCCAAAGTAATTCATAATAGTAATAATAGGGTTCAGTCGCTACCAAAGTCTATCACTAAATTTGTGTTTATTCCTCAGTAAAGATAAGAGGCCAGAATTGAACAAAGGAAACATTGGGTGCTTTAAGGTTTGTATCTGACAATTATTGAAATTTTCCCATTTTCGAGTTCCAGCTTGGTAATTTAAACCTGCTTCGGTAAAAGCAGTTTGAACTTGCTCTAAATCTCTGACTGTCATCATTGACATAAAAAGCTTTTTTCATTGAGATATACAACTCGATTTTAACAAGAGCCTAATTTCCAAAGATTTGACACCGTGTGCGACTTTCTCTTAAACCTAAACTCTAAGCCCTTCCTTACCAGAGAAGAAAAGCAAGAATGAAAGCCTCTCTCCCACACAGGGAGAGTTTGGCACAGAAAGCTAATGCACTCTATTTTCCCAAATAAGCTTCTAAAACTTTGGGATTAGTTTGAATTTCTGCTGGTGTACCGTCAGCTAAATTCTGCCCTTCCGCAAGTACCCAAACACGATCGCACAAGGACATAACCACATCCATATTGTGTTCGATAATCAAAAAGGTCATGCCATCTTGACGATTCCAAGTGATAATGCGATCGCAAATATCATCAATCAGTTTCGGATTCACCCCAGCCGCCGGTTCATCCAACAAAATTAACTTGGGGTTAGTCATCAGCGCCCGTCCCATTTCCAGCAACTTGCGTTGTCCACCAGACAAACCACCAGCATAATCGTGTGCTTTTTTTGCCAAACCCACTGATTCTAATAGAAACATTGCCCGCTCTTGGAGTTGCTTTTCTTCCTTAGCGACAACGTGCGGTTGCAACTGCACCTGCCAAAAATTTTCGCCCGTTTGTTTTTGCGCCGCCAGCAGCATATTTTCTAACACCGACAACCGCGAGAGAGTCCGTGCAACCTGAAAGGTGCGGATTACCCCCTGCTGGGCGATTTGATATGGTTGCAAATTGTGAATCGGTTCGCCGTCAAAAATCACTCGTCCCTTATCGGGGCGGATGAAGTTCGAGAGTAAATTAAATAAAGTAGTTTTACCAGCACCATTGGGGCCAATCAAGCCCGTAATACTGCCTTTAGGAACTTCGATTTTTGCCTCATTAACTGCTTTGACACCACCAAAGCTTTTAGAAAGTCCAGTGGCTACCAAAAGAGGAAGTGGGGATGAATAGTTATTTACCAAGGGTGAGTTCCTCCTTTTTCCCTAAGATACCTTGAGGACGCCAAATCATCAGTACCATCAAAATTAGTCCGATTACCATAATGCGAAATGCGCCCAAACGTGCTTCATCAAGAGAAACGATTCTGGGTAAGACTTCTCGCGTTAGCGCATCGTAAGTAAAGAAAATTATCGCGCCTACGATTGTGCCGACATTTTTCCCAGAACCGCCTAAAATCACCATAATCCAAGTGTCAAAGGTGATCTGCGGTTGGAAATTATCAGGGTAAATGGCGCTGAGTTGCCAAGCGAAGAAAGCACCAGCGATACCCGCGATCGCACCTCCTAACATCAGAGATTGTAATTTATACCAAAAGACATTTTTTCCTAATGCTTTGGGAATTTCTTCATCTTCGCGGATGGCTTTGAGAATTCTACCCCAAGGCGATCGCACCAAAGTTTCTAACCGCCAGTATACAAATGCTAAAACCAGCAACAACACCAGCATCAAACCCGCTTTTGGGTTGTAATTATACAGTCCGATTACTCCAGAAATATAAATCGCTGCCGCCAAAATTGCTAACACAATTCCTATACCCAAGCGCGATGTAAATTCTTGCTTGCTAGTTGTCCTTTTACCTAAATCAGTAGTCCGAGATATTTGAGTGGTACGAATCCATTGCCACAAAGTAAAGAAAGTTACAGCAGCCAGCAGCGTCAAAAGCCCAATCATTACTAATTTGACAAACAAACTTGGCTCTGTGGATAGGGGTATGGGATAACTTTGCACGCCAAACGCCCCAGAAATCCAAGTATCACCCACGGGCAATTCTTGATTATTCACCACCAAACGAATTAATTCGCCCGTGCCAATGGTAACAATTCCTAGATAATCTTCCCGTAAGCGGAGAGTTACAAAACCAATTATCAAACCCAACAAGGCAGCAGCAATTGCCCCAGCCAGTGCCGATACTAGTATCGGTACGCCCTTTAAGCTTAACAATACTGTTGTATATGCTCCCAGGGTCATGAAAGCAATATGACCAAAGTTAATTAATCCCGTAAAGCCCCACTGTAAATTCAGTCCTAGTGCGAATAGAGCAAAAAGTGCTGTAGAAATTGCTAAGAAAATTAGATAGTCAACCATATTAAATTATTTGGGAATTGGGAATTGGGAATTGGGAATTGGGCATAGAGAATTGGGCATTGGGCATTGGGCATAGTTGTTCTCCTTGTCCTCCTTGTCCTCCTTGTCCCCTTGTCCCCTTGTCCCCAAGTCTCTCCTGCTCCTCTGCCCTCAACGCTTGGCGAATAAATTTTAGCGTAGCTTGAGCAAAGCTAATTTTATGGGAATACTATTTATTGTTGGTATTTGCTGGTAGGGAATAATTGACGTATGAATTTGCTGCGCCTTAGAATGCATCACTTAATAGAGCAGTTAGGTGATGACGATTTGCAAGACATTTGGAACGTTCTTGAAGGTTTACATTATGACTTTTATATGCTTAAAGCTATACAAAAAGTCAAGCGATCGCAGCAACCGTGGGATATCTTAACCCATGAAGAAGCAGTAAGACTGTTGATGTTTTTTTAGTTCAGCAGCGCTTTCTTCTCTTGTGCCAGTGGCCCCTCAAGTTTTGGTGAAGGTAACGCCAGTGAGTTTGGAAATGCGCTATGCCAGGTCTTTTTTGCTAGACCTGAAGAATTTAGAACCTGCCGCCTACGAGCGGGTGCATGATTTTGTTTTTATTGAGTTAGCCCAAAAGTGGCAACTGACTGATTTAAAAGAACTGCGACAGCTTGATAGTGAAGGCATTTTTCATCGCTTCACCTTAGACAATTATTTGATTGGTATAGAAATTAGAGGTGAAATTGTGAAATTTTTGCGTGTCATCCCTATGCCAGATGTTTAAAGTAAAGAGTTAAGGGAACACTTAAAACTGTAAACTGTATAAGGCTAGGCAGGGATCGCTATAACCTTACATTAAACTGGTTTTTGAAAAACATTTTATTTGAGATTTCCCTATGGATGCTAGGGCACTTTGGCAACGATACCAAAATTGGTTATATTTCCACGAGGGATTGGGACTGTACTTAGACGTGAGTCGGATACGGTTCGATGATGCCTTCGTGGAATCGTTGCAGCCGAAGTTTGACAAGGCGTTTGCGGATATGGCTCAACTAGAGAAGGGTGCGATCGCAAATCCTGATGAGAACCGCATGGTTGGACACTACTGGCTGCGAAATCCTGATTTAGCGCCAGCTCCAGAACTTACACAAGAAATAGTCCAAACTCTAGAACAAATCGAAGCCTTTGCGGAAAAAGTCCAAACAGGTGCTATTCATCCTCCTAGAGCAAGCCGCTTCACGGATATTATCTCCATCGGCATTGGTGGTTCCGCTCTCGGCCCCCAATTCGTTGCGGAAGCTCTTGCTCCTGATTTCCCACCCCTGAAAATTCACTTTATCGATAACAACGATCCCGCAGGTATCGATCGCGTTCTCAATCATCTCCGAAATAGCCTCGCCAGCACTTTGGTATTGGTGATCTCCAAATCTGGGGGAACGCCGGAACCTCGTAACGGCATGATTGAAGTTAAAAAAGCTTATGCTGGCCACAATTTGGAGTTTGCTCAGTATGCGGTAGCAATTACTAGCGTTGATAGCAATCTCGATAAACTAGCCAAAGATGAAGGCTGGCTGGCGAGATTTCCGATGTATGACTGGGTAGGAGGACGCACCTCAGAAATGTCTGCTGTCGGGTTAGTACCAGCAGCATTACAGGGCATTGATGTTCGCGCTATGCTAGACGGTGCAAAAGAAATGGATGACGCTACCCGCGTCCCAGATGTGAAAAATAACCCAGCAGCCTTGCTTGCTTTGTCTTGGTACTTTGAAGGCAATGGAAAGGGCGAAAAAGATATGGTTGTTCTACCTTACAAGGACAGCTTATTTTTATTCAGTCGCTATTTACAACAGCTGGTGATGGAATCCTTGGGCAAGGAAAAAGACTTAGATGGCAACGTTGTCCATCAAGGTATCGCCGTTTATGGCAACAAAGGCTCAACAGATCAACACGCTTACGTCCAGCAGTTACGCGAGGGTGTAGCGAACTTCTTTGCTACCTTCATCGAAGTGTTAGAAGATCGTCAAGGCCCATCGACTGAAATAGATCCAGGAGTTACATCAGGCGATTATCTTTCCGGTTTTCTCCAAGGAACCCGACAAGCGCTTTATGAAAATCACCGCGATTCGATTACAGTCACGATTCCCCAAGTTAATCCCCGAATGGTAGGGGCATTAATTGCTTTGTACGAACGTGCTGTTGGTTTATATGGTAGTTTGGTCAACGTCAACGCCTATCATCAACCAGGTGTAGAAGCTGGCAAAAAAGCTGCCGCCTCCATTCTCGATTTGCAAACACGAGTGGTAGCAGTGCTACAAAAAGAAAAAACTCCCCTTTCTGTAGAGGAACTCGCCGAGAAAGCAGGCGCATCAGACCAAGTTGAGGCAATTTACAAGATTTTACGTCATATCTATGCCAATCAGCGGGGTGTAGTTTTGCAAGGCGATCTTCACAAACCCGATACTTTGACTGTTTCTGCTAGCTGATAACTCTAGTCTGAATATCACATTTTGTCCATAATTGTTGTATCAGCAACAATTTTTTATTGTGAAGCATCCTAAATAGAAGATATATCTTCCGTCTAGGATGCTTCACTGTATAATTCGTAATTCGTAATTAAGTTTTATAGCTCAATACTGTTGAGTTAAGCACTTCTTTCTTCTCTTCCTTTACCTAGTTACGAATTATTTTAATTATGAATTGCCATAAGGCGTTGATTAAAGTAACTCTTGGGTAAGAAACAGCGATCGGGTAAAAAAGGATTGTTGAGATTTTGACATAAGAAAGTGCTAGGTTTATCCCGATGACAAAATGGTGGCACAATTCCCCAGTGTTCTGCTAGCCAAATCCAGTATCCTGTTTCAATTCTGCCGTAGCTTGATACTGTGAAAATCTCTCCAACACTGTTGTTAATAGATACTAAATCTGACGATGATTTGATGTCAATTAGCAGCCAAGCTAACTCATCAGCAGAAAAATAATAGCCATTTTCGGCAGCGATATCTATAAACTGCTGTGGATCTTTAGCTATTAGCAATTCTTCTTTGAGAGATGGGGTTTTTTGTGCAATATCAAAAAGATCCCAAATCTGTCTTCTCGTAACTAGAAACCAGGCAAGTTCTTCTGCGGTCAAATTGTAACCGTTTTCTCTTGCTAACTTGAGAAACGGCTCAAGGCTATCGGTTTGTGATAGTTGACTTTTCAACTGGAAAGTTTGCTCTACTAGTGACAAGAAATCAATAATCTTTTGCCATGTCACTTTGTCAAATTTATTGTTAACTTTTATTTTTTCTTTCCAATAAATGTATTTATCTTCTTTAAGAAAGAAATTCCAAATTTGATAATACATAGGTCATCTTGCCAAGTTTTAAACTTGGTAGAGGTTTGTAATTAATAAACACCAGTGTAGTAAGTATAATGTGTTTCTTCGACAGTACTAAATTTTTGATATTATGTAAATGAAATTACACAGTGAGTAAATATAAAATATTTGTAAAGTTTGTAACTATAAATAATAGTTACTGAGGAAAAGATGAAAGATTGCGATGCTTGGGGTGGACTGAGCTGCAACTAAGATTTTTATTCTCATAAAATAAAATTAAGTCAATGGATAGTATTAATTATTCATGAGGCAAGACTGTAAAGCAATCTATACTTTAGTTATTTTGAAACGAATCGCATACTCCTACGGAGAAGAAAGCTACGTATAGCGTCTTTTAGAGAAGGCAAGAGGCAAAAAGAGGTATTTTTTAGAGACTATTAATTTAGTATAATTACATATAAAATTCTAGCGATCGCCTTTATCTTCCTGTAAATAAAGTTAACGTAGCATTAAAAAATGGGATTATTGAATTATCCGATTGTGTATATTAACTTTGAAATAAATGGAATCGTGATCGCACTTCAGTTATTTTGAAACGAACCGCCTACTCTTACGGAGAAGCAAGCTACGCGCTGCGTCTCGTAGAGAAGACGCAGAGAACCCAGAGGGAAGAAAAGAGATATATTTTACTATCTTTAATTAATAAGTAAGTCGCGGAGAAAGTAAAAGCGATCGCTATTCCAATTACTACCTTTAATTCGCCCCAAATAGCCTGTTAAGGGTGAGGAAAGTTCTATCAGAATTTCGTGCATTTCTGCTATTTTTATTGGCTGTGGTGGATGTGAGCCGAAATACGCACCATGTAAAGCTTCTACACCAGCAGATTCTATACCTGAGTTTTCTAAGTAATTTTTGACGAGATGGATAATGTGCGATCGCAATTTAATCTCTCTCTCAGCTTTATCAATATACTCATCAATTTTATAGTCAATTTGCCCAGCTTGTAGATATTGTTGTAATTCTACTAAGTTAATAGCACCTGGATATTTTGCTTTGAATTCAACTAGCTTTTGTAAAGTCATTACATTTATAATACTAATTTTAGATATCTCAGCAGATTCTTTCAAATTTTTAGTCGGTTTACCTGGGCCAATAATTAACCTTACAGCTTGAAGATAATTTTCTTTTAGATGCCTTCTACCAATCCTATCTAATTCTTCTACTGCACGATCAGGAATGGTTTTTCCTGCTTTACATTCGCAAACGAGAGGATAAGGTTGTGAGCAAAATAAGTCTAAGCCACCTGCACCGCCTTTGTAGTTTTCTTCAACTTTGAATCCTAAAAAATCAAGGCTACGGCGTGCGATGATTTCAAAATCTGTACCAGCTTGATAGTTGCTTTTACCCTCATCTTTTTCTATGCTGCGATCGCCCAATTTTACAATATCATTTATCCAAACTAAATTCAGATCGGCTTGCTTAATTAGCTTGTCACTACTCCAACCTAAAAATACTTTGATGTCTTCGTCTAATTGTTTCGCGGCTGGTTGGCTAATGGTTAGGGATGTGATCGCACTCTGCAATTCTTCCAATTCAGGATGCAGTGGAGGTTCTAGTTTTTCTAATTGGCGTTTGCGTTGGGCGAAGGTGCGATCGTTTAATACTGGAGTGGCTTCAGAAACCGTTAGAGAATTAGGTAAACTAACAAATTTTCCTAGCTTTTCCTGAATATTGGGATTGACTGATATTTCTTGTAACTGAGGTAATTGATAAATACGCAAGTAAGCTAGAAAAAGATACTGTTGTTTTTGTAGTATCTCCTTTAAGACTTTTGGTGTCCATATTGTTAATTTAGACAAAATATCTAATGGCTTAGTCTCATCTAAAATTTGGCAAAGTTCACATTTAGCCCAAGCTTTAATTGAAACTGAAGAGTCAGCAGGATAAAGTGCAAATCTCTGTCCAGGACGAATAAACATCTTGGGTAAAGCTGCTATTGTTCGCCCCTGTATTAAGGCTTCAATATCAGGGACAAGTAGACACAACGCTGTTGGAATTGAAAACTGCTGATTCATTTATAGTTAGCTATATGTTTAGTTCGGTGTAATCAGCATTAGCAACACTTTTAGGAATATTAATAGGTAATCCATCATCAGTTAAATTAGTAGGTTCTTGACCAGAAGGATCGCTGAGAATTTCTCGAATCAAAGGATTATTTATTGCTATTTGCTTTTGTTCAATAAAATCACAAATCTTTTCTTCTGTCAGTTCATAACTTTCACGGTTATAGTAAACGAATAATATCGCCAACAGAGGTTTAATGTCTTGGCTTTGCAAACCTACCCATTCTCCACCCTTTTGTCTTAAAAGTATTCTCAAATTCTCTCTAGCTTGTATCGCAGTTGAATTAATTTTCTTTGAACGCACCAAGCAACCGCGAGTTAGATTAAATGTTCTGTAATCAATTAGTCGTTTTAAGGCAGCACCTATAACATTGTGGTCTTGCTGAACTACATCTACTCCAATCCTCACTCTTTTCTTATTGCCGATAATTTTGAAATCCATGAAGCCATTATTGGCTGCACTAGGCTCTACTTTTTCAATTGATTCGATTGTTACTCCCTCAACAGTTTTACCTATTAAATTATTGAAAGCAAGCAAAAGAGCATCAGTAATTGTTGCTTCCTCTTCCATTAATGCATCAATAGAAGCCTCAACATTTGCTAATTCATTATCGAAACACGGTTTAACCGGATGTGGTGGTGGCGGTAGTACACATGGTGGCAAAGGAGGCAATATTTTTCCAACTGAAGGTAAAGGAGGTACGAAATTCTCTGCACACCATTTTAAAACTGACCTAACAGTAGGTCTACTTTTACCGAGTTCTCTGAGTTGAGTTTCATTAAATGGGTAAAGAGAACGAGGAGGTGTTTGTTTCTGTTCCTGATAAAAACTTTGTAACCATTGACTAACTAAAGCCACAATATCATCAGAATTTAGATATTTTAATGCAATTGGTTGCCTGTCACCTTGTTCGCTTGCTAATCTATCAACAACTGCTTCAGCTTGTGGTAATGTCCTGATTTGCTCATTCCAAGTTTCAGGATACATAGCCAAAAGGAAAACGCCTCTTTTGAGATTGTTATATAAATCCTTAACTAAGTTTGCAATAACCTGTGCTGCTGTAAAACCTGTGTCGGAAATTTCTGCAATATCTAATTCATCAAAGCAAATCACCGGAACTCTATAATGGCTGATTATATCTAAAATCTGGCGTACATTATTTAATGCTTCAGCTTCTTTATCTAAATTTTTAGGATTTGGTAAACCTAGTGTATCAGCTTGTGTTTGTGTAATATCTAAACCTGATAGCCAATAATTTGCATAGTGAGCGTGTACTGTAGAAAGTGTCCACAAAATCGCTCTAATTATATAAGGATTATTAATGTCAGGCTTAATTTTCAACACAGCTTCTGTTAAAGTATCAATTGTCTTAGTTGAGTATCTACTTAACCAATTGGGGTAAATATTACTGATGTACTGCTGTGGTGTATAGTTACAATTTTTAGCTTCATTAATTAAAGCAGCAGCTATTTCTTGCCACTGCATTACTTGTTGACCACCAAAGGCTCTAAGGCTAGAAGCAACGGCTTGCAGGAATTGATACTTAATCTGATTCAGACTGTTATACTTACCCATATAAATAAATAAGGCATCATCTTCTGTTTCTAAGTGATGGCGAACACGGCTGATAAGATGACTTTTACCTAACCCTTTTTCAGCCGTTATTGTGATACCTACTGTTTCACGCTTCCCTTTACGAATTTGTTCAACTGCATCAAATACTGCATTAGAAGCGTGAGAATTAATTATAGAAACATCGGGATAACTTTTTCCCCATATCTGTTGAGGTCTGACAACAATATGTCCTGCAAATGGGTTTTGATTTCTAACTAGTTCATCAATGGTAGATGTAGTGGCAATCATAATATTGTGAAATTAATTTAGTGAGGAGTACAAGGAAGTTTAGGCTTTGAGAAGCTTGGCGTAGCAGCGTAATCCATCTAATACCGTGGTGATGGAATCTTCTATTTTGTCAGGTGCGTTATCTTCTACAGTTCCACCCTGTAGTTGCAAAATATCGTTAGCTTGTGTTTCTAGCAGCCAATCATTAAACTCTGTACGACTCACGCGATCGCCTATTACTCTCCTGATACGATAAATTGGCACTAGATTATTAAAGTTGTATTCATAGTTCAACTTGTCGTAGACTTCCAACGCCACTGACTTAAACTCGTCATAAGATGCGATTCCTTTGGAAAGCTCCGCTAACGCACCCTTCCCATTAACTGGTACATCTGCACCACTAACTGCAACATCAATCTGACTAATCCATTTCACCAACGCATTCGCCGCCCAAGTTCCGACAATCGTCCCTTCAAACTTAAACTTGCCACTCCTCAAACCCTTACCCAATACCTCTAAACCCTTAGGAGATGTCAGAGAATATCCTTTTTTTGAAATTGCGATCGCACCCTGCTTCTGTAATTCCTCGAATATGCTCTGATAATCTGCCACCTTCTGGCTTTTGGCTACAATTCGCTTAGTGAGTTGACCCTTCTTAACTTCCTGCTGCGTTCCTCCCAAATCCCACAAAGCCAAAAGAAGACGAGTACTAGTATTTTTAGATGTCATATTGAGTGTACTTTTTGACAAAAAGTATCATAGTAACTGTATCTTTCTAAAATATTTACATGGAAAAAATAACCGAGAAATTGCTGAATATTTCAGCTAAATAGATTTATAAATAATCAACAATATATTTCCTTGGGATGAATGCAGTTTCTCTCAAAGGCAAGATGGAATGCTTGAGAAAATTGACGAATATGACAGAGAAACGCTGTAGCTGTGCAGTTGTGAATTTAGTGGTATATGTTTTTTCAATTCCCAGCGAAATAACAGGAATTCCGGCTTTGTTTTTGCAACAGCAAGGCTTTTAGCAAATACAGGTGAGAACGAAATCCAATGAACACAATATTTAAAGAACGTAAAATAGTTTCGCGTCTATTTGCAGTGCTGCTTTCGGCATTGCTAATGGTGCCCTTGCTGAGTAGCTGCGGAGGCGGTTCTAAAAACGCTTCAGTTCCACCACCTGTTGATGATACCGCCGGTAGAACAGTGAGCGATCGCCAAACCGAAGCGAAGAAGGGCTTGTCTACAGGGCAGAAAGTTGCTATTTTGGCTGGTGCTGCGGGACTTTATTATCTCTACAATCAGCATAAGAATGCTTCCCAAGATGGAGCGCAAGGTAAGTACTATCTTTCCAAGAACGGGCGTGTATATTACCGTGATGCTGAACATCGCGCTCACTGGGTAACGCCACCATCAGAAGGAATTCGAGTACCGGAATCTGAAGCACAAAAGTATCGGGAATTCCAAGGCTATAACCGGAGTACCACAGGTCGCGATCTCTCTGGTCTAACTTCATCCGCAGCTCCAGCACTCTAGATCAGCGAAGCGTGTGTAAATTAAGAAAGCGGGTTTCCCGGAGGATAACGCTGATCGCGCACGTCGGAAACACGAACTTAAATCAGGAGACAGATTATGGTAGATGAATTTTTCCGAAAGGCGAAGGAGTTGCTTTTGGGGTCGAACAACGATCAAGCCGATCAAGACGCCGAATTCCGCGATCGCAATGTACGTCCAGCCAGCGAAGATCCCTACGGCGACCCCGCAGATCCGGCGTCTTACGGCAATGTTCGCCCAGCCAGTGAAGATCCCTACGGCGACCCCGGAGATATCTCGTCTTACGGCAATGTTCGCCCAGCTAGCGAAGACCCTTATGGCGACCCCGGAGATATCTCGTCTTATGGCAATGTTCGCCCAGCTAGCGAAGACCCTTACGGCGACCCCGCAGACACAGGGGAGTTTGGTGATGTTCGCCCAGCCAGCGAAGACCCCTACGGCGACCCCGCAGATCAGGATTCCCGCCGTTAACGCAACACCCAACCCTCCAGCCTCCTTTTAAACCAAAAATGGAGATAATTCAAAGCCTCTTCTCTTCTAGGGGAGAGGTTTACAGAGGGATTTACAGATTTAATCTATAGGGTGATAAATTTCGGAATAAAAATAAGGCAGCGGGATTAAAACCTACTGCCTTTTATTTTTGCTGCTATTCCTACAAATTACGAATTATTTTTTACCCAAAATTCCCTGCGATCGCTTAATATTTTGACGCACAGATCGAGCAGCGCCACTGTTGGAAGTTGTTTCTATCAAACGTTCAATCGTGGTTGCATCCAGCAATTCAGTGATGGGAATACCGTTAACGGTAGCATAACCAAATAAGGGAACCATTAAATCGCCGTGGCTACTCAACACTATTGCTTTGACATCGCGGGTAAAACGCCCAATTCTAGGGCAATGAAGGTTTCAAAACGGGCGGAATCTAACATACCAATAATGCAATGTCTAGCGACAAGCCCCTTCTCTACCAGACCAGACGCTCGGCAAACGGGTCTACGCGTGGTAAACCTGTTGCTTGCCAAGCTAAACAAGTCATCACCTCCACCGGATTGGTAACGACAAGAAAAATAGCATTGGGAGAATCAGTGATATCTACAACGGACTACGCCTATGCATTTTTTGCCGCTTCCACTAAAATCTTGGCATTGATTTTCAACAAATCATCCCGACTCATCCCTGGTTTGTGAGGAAGTCCGGCGGTAATCTCAGGAGTCCAAATAAATGCTGAATCCTGAATTCTGACTCCTAAATTCTTTTTTATTATTTAAACTCTTCAAGTTGATCTACACGTAACCAAATATTAGGTGTTGGCACTTTTCCAAACTTAATCAGGGCGTAATCACCTTTGATATCTACAATTTCGCCTTTGCTTTCAAACAAATAAGAAGGAAAGCGAGTATCACTAGCTTTAGCCTCCAGACTGTTTTCTAGTTTTTCGCGTACAGCGCGAACCATATCTCCTTTTTTGACTGCCATGAGTTCCTCTCTCAAATTTCTAACGTCTTTCACCTGCATTTTAAAAGAGTTTCGAGTTAGAATTCCTAACTCTTGTAAAGACGCGATTAATCGCGTCTCATAACTCCCCGTAGCGTTTGACACTCGGAGCAAAAATGACTAGACCGCCCAGCTAACCTAATCCGTTGAATTGATGTACCACAAACTCGACAGGGTTCTCCAACGCGGTTATAAACCCAGGCTACACCACCATAATTGCCGTTAGTACCTTTGACATCTAAGAAATTACTAAATGTTGTACCACCAGCCTCAATGCTAGTTTCTAACACTTGAATGATGGCTGTTCGCAAACGCTCAATTTGCTTTAGCTGCAAATCTATACACAAAGTTTCAGGTAAAATTCCACTCTTAAACAATGCTTCATCGGCATAGATGTTACCTAATCCTGCCACCACCGATTGATCTAGTAGCGCAGTCTTAATTGGACGGCGACGGTTTTGGAGTTTGCTTGCTAGATATTCAACAGTGAATTCGGGTGAAAATGGATCTGCTGCCAGTTTTGCCAAACCAGTCATAATACTTTCTACAGCAACACCAGGCGGAACCCACCATATTTTACCGAAAGTACGCTGATCGACAAAGCGTAATTCCTGCTGTTCTCCAAAGAATAATCTAACCCGCGTGTGCTTGTGTAATGGTTCATCTCGATGCAGCCATAGTAATTGACCGGTCATTCGCAGATGAACTCCTAACCAACTGGTTGATGGAGGGGAAGTTGAGGAGAGTTTAGCAATGAGATACTTACCGCGACGATGCCAAGTAGCGATCGCATTTTTTTCAATTCCATCAACAAACTCACCAATAGAAAACGGATAGGCAATGGTGCCATTAAGCAACACATCTGCACCCGTGATTTCTTGGTTGAGGGTCAATTGATTTAGACCTCTTCGGACTGTTTCAACTTCAGGCAGTTCGGGCATTCAAGCTGAGTTAAGCAGGCAATTGTGATTTATTTGAGGAATCGAAGAAGAAAAGATGGGGGTAGTAATTTATATACCCGTAATTGGGTCTATTACTACCCAAAATAAACCGTAAATACCCGCAGGGCGGCTTTTCATAGATTAGGGTAGGCTTAAACAAAGAATGAATGAACTGAAATTTTCAGACTTCATACTTTAGACTTTTAGACTTCCCTTCATCATCGCATCAAACAACCCTCTTGTAGCTTTGCTGCTATTTTTTCGGTGCTTTAGCCTTTGGTGCTTCAACCTCGACTAATTCATCCTGGGCAAAGTTGTTGGTATTGATACCAGAGTAATTTACCTTGTCAAAGCGGACAATTACTGGGTATTTGATGCCGCTTTGGTCGATGGAAGCCACAGTTCCTAGATCCTGAAACCAGTAGGACTCAGGGCGGAGAATACGTACTTTAGAACCACGTTGAACCATGATTATTTTCCCTTTTAGTTATCAATCGCCAATCTAGAGGGCTAATTGATTTCACTCTACAACCTCAAGGTCGCAGCAAGAGTCTTTGTTAAGTTATTTGTCTGAATTGGGCATTGGGCATTGGTTATTAATTCTTCTCCCTCTGCTTCCCCTGCTCCTTTATCTTTCCCTACCCACTCCCTAAATTTAAAATTGTATTAGATCGTACTTGACAAGGCATACGTTATAGTGTACCTTCGTTCGCAAACAGTTATTTTGTAGAAGCTTATGTTTTAGTTAAGACAAACACACTTCCCTCATTACCTCTGCCGATCCGCAGGTCGTTATCTATATAAGTGATATCTAACCAGCCTTGCTGTTTGTCACTGTTTATAGCAACATCAATTCCGGGAAATTTTCTACCTGCTTCAATTTGTTGGATAAAAGTTACCGGAGAATTGTATTCTATTAAACGTTGTAAGCCGATAATAGAACGCTCAAATTTCACTTGGACACGCCGATCTGAAACTGGCTCAAATTTAGCAGCAACGCTGACTAAACCTTCTAAATAAGGTAAGCCATAAATCTCAGCTATGTTGTAAACACTGGTTGTCTCTACCCGGATACACTGATAGATTTGACCTAGTTTGCACAAAGGTAAACGATCTAAGTTTAAAAGAGCTTTGCTAGTGGTGTATAGTAATCGCCAATTGCCATCTAGCAAATTACTAGCTTCCACCGGACAGGGTGTAGGATTAAAGTCTTCTAAGTTGGCGATCGCGATTAAGATAGCCTGTTTCTGTTCTTCAGTCGCCAGTAGACCGCGATTAGTAAGTGCGATCGCATCCATAAGAGCCGCTTTTGGCATCATCGCCTGTCACCTCTAAAATCAGTCACTTTCCATCAGCATAAACAAGATATTCATAACCTATGTGTAGAACCATAAAAATTACTAAGAATCGCTTGACTTAAGCCTTATGCCTATTAAATAAAAAATTTCTATCTGAATACGGATTTATTAACCAAAGGGTTGAAAAGATAACTAAATTAATCCGTGTCAAGTGATAGACTCTAAATGTCAACTTACGTAAACCTTTTCTTGTCTTCTTTGATATGTTGAACTCTCCATTACGTGAAGAACCCCGTAACCAACGAGCCCATGTCATCCCCCTAAAGCCAGAATCCTCTTTATTAGATTGGTTGGAAAATAAAGGTCGGATCATAACGCGTGACGTTCACGAAGCGGATTTTCAAGCTGACGAAGAAGGAATAGACTCCCTAATGGGTGTAGAAGATGGAATTGGCTACGACCTTGATGATGATGAAGATGATGATATAGGAATCGCCGAGGATTAGCCTTTTGAGGTTAGGGACTTGGTAGTATCCCTAGCTACTGATATTCAATTTTATAAGTGTGGAGTGAAGGGAAACTTCTGTGGACGCTAAACTATCTCCTGAGCAAGGATTAAATATTTCTGGAATCGCGCTAGCCTCTTTATTAGCCATTGGATTAGGTACAACAGCATTTTTCTTAGATTCGATGGCCAATAGGCTACCCTGGCAAAGTATGTCGTTAACCCTGCCACTACTGTTGTGTGCGCTTGGTTCAGGTGTCGCGGGCTATTGGGTAATACCTTTACTTCAAACACTCAAAACTGGACAAATAATTCGCGAAGATGGACCCCAAGCTCATCTAAAAAAGGCAGGCACTCCTACAATGGGCGGTATATTTTTTATACCTGTAGGTGTGATAATTGCCTGCATATTGTCTAACTTTGCTACAGATGTCCTTGCCGTTTCGGCTATGACACTCAGTTACGGATTGATTGGCTGGCTCGACGATTGGCAAATTCTGCGCCGGAAATCAAATAAAGGTATATCTCCCGGAACAAAACTGGTTTTGCAGGTGAGTTTTGCGGCTATGTTTTGTCTATGGCTGATGTTTAATCAACCTTCTAATATTACAAATATTGCTTTACCTTGGGTGAGCTTCACACTACCCTTAGGATTTCTATTTTGGCCTTTAGCAGGTTTTGTGCTAGTTGCAGAAAGTAATGCGACTAATTTAACAGATGGTATTGATGGCTTGGCAGCAGGAACAGTTGCGATCGCACTTTTGGCATTAGGTGCTTTAGTTGCGCCTACAGCACCAGGATTGATGGTTTTTTGTGCTGCTTTAAGTGGTGGGTGCTTAGGTTTCTTAGCCCATAATCGTAACCCAGCCCGCGTTTTCATGGGAGATACTGGTTCCCTTGCACTGGGAGGAGCTTTAGCTGCTGTAGCACTATTGACAAACAGCTTAGTAGGTCTGTTTATTCTCAGTGGTATCTTCTTTGTAGAAACTCTTTCGGTGATGGCACAGGTAAGTTATTACAAAGCCACGAAGGGCCCCGATGGCAAAGGCAAACGTCTCTTCAAAATGGCACCCTTACACCATCATTTAGAACTTACTGGCTGGTCAGAATTGCAAGTAGTGGGAGTATTTTATATAATAGCTGCGATTTTGGCTGCAATTTGTTTAGCGATCGCTCCATTCTAAATGTTTTAAAAACTGCTTGAATATAAAAAACAGCTCCCACATCTTCAGGGAGTTGTTTTTTTATACGGTAAATTTATGAGTTTCTGATTTCTACGCTGGAAATGACGCTTGATGCCGACTGAAGGGCTGCCCATTCTACCGTTTGTGGTGTTATGAATTATTAATTATAGGTATTTATACCAATTCTCTAAAAGCTGGCTACAGATAGTGCCTCTAAAATATATTGCCTTCGGGCAATAGATGCAATAATTGGTTTGGTTAATTTGC
>NZ_JBALDE010000015.1:0-83887 GCF_036917515.1 Nostoc sp.
TGAATTTACTACTTATTCCTTTCTTTCTTCTGCCTTCTGCCTTCTGCCCTCTGCCTTCCCCTAACCTAGATCACCAAAAGTTGCCAAGAACCAATAGTTGCTTCAAAATTGCGTAGGCGAACGCGAGTGCGTCTCCAAGAGTTGCCAGTCGTAGACATTGCAGATTGAAGTATTGTCTCTGAGTCAATTAGAGGATTTAAGAGGTTGTTTGAAAAGTGCTTTCTGTGACTTTAGGCACTTTTAGATTCCCCCTAACCCACTTTAAAAAGGGGCGAACCAGAATCAAAGTTCCCCTTTTTAAATGGGATTTAGAGAGCTAAAACTTTTGATAACGACAACAGAACTTTTCAAACATCCTCTAAGCTCGACTTTATTCAAAATTAAGAACTTGGTTCTCCTTATAGAGTAAAAACCCTAGCTTTTTAGCAAAAACTTTTTCTATGTCACTGATTCATGGTGAAATCGAAAAAGTAAAACTAAGACTCCATACAGGTTTTAGCCTTAGCGTTCGTGCAACGACTCCGCAGGGGTATCGCGTTGCGAAAAAAATGGATAAAGTTAAGCTAAGTGAGGCGCTATTAGATTTATCGACAGTAGCGGATTTGATCGGCTGGTTCAATAGTGTTAAAGAAAGCTGACCAATTTACTCAACTTCTTCACAATGAATTAACAGCTTTTCCATCGCTTCTGCTAGAGAAATCAATTCTGTCCAAGAGGAACCACTAACTAAATTTTGGGCGTGAGCTAATCGGTTTCGCAACTGTTCAGCAGACTTGAGGAAACGTTCGCCAAATCGCTTTGATTTTAGTCCTAGTTGCTGGAGAAGTTCTGGTTGATTTAAAATCAACTCTCGCTTATCACAGAATTGCAGATAATCTAACAAATCGGTGGCTTCGTTTCTTTCCTGACTTTCTCGCCATAGTCGTTGAGCAACTTCTAAGCGCTCAGGTTTAAGGACTTTTTGCCAAGAATCTTGGGGATAGTAAATCCGCACCAGCCGCAGCAAATTCATTTCTAGCAGCGTTACTAAGCCAAACAGTAGCATTCGCACGGGTGCTTTCTGCAAATCACCACAAGTAACAATACCACTGACCTGATTGCAATCTAAGACAAACAATCGCGGAGTTTGTTGCAAAATGGGTAGCAACTTTATCAGTGGGGTGGAAATGGTAATTAGTTCTTTGGGATGAAACACCCGTTGATAGTCGCTACATTTACCTTTTTTGTCTGGAATCAAACTAGAGCGTTCTACATAACCGCTAATAATATCTCCCGTCTCAATGCCGATAACATCAAAATTTTGTGCTTGCATCCAATGCAGCACTTCTTTCGCCTCCGCATCAGCTGACATAGCTTTCAGGGGTTCTGCCACGTATTCAATGGTGATATTGTTCTCAAATAAACTCCGCAGGTCTTGAGAACGTGATTTTAGGTGTTTCATCCCCCAGATGTGAACTCACGTTAAATAATCCTATGGCACTGACGCGATCACCAGTGGAATTTTCTGCTAGATTATCCTTGCATAGCCATCGCTATCCCAACAAATACCATAAACTTCACGTTATACCATCTTAGTTGGTAATAATTTAGTGATGATTTAGACAATTTCAAGTAACAAAATATTTCGCATATAGAAAAAAATAAATATATATGTAGTTTACTATATGAGATTAATTGATTAATTTGCGATTAAAATGCCGAAAACCCTGACAAAAAAATGTTATTACTAAAACGACGTAACGAATTGATACTTGGTAGAATTTTACCAAGATAACCAAAATTGATAATATTATTATGCCAAGAAAAGAACAAGGATGGGTTACATTTCAAACCTCAGAGGACGAGCGGAAGATTCTAGAGGAGTTCTGCGAACAGTCTCAACGCACTAAGACTGAGATTCTGCGGGAACTTGTGCGTAGTCTCACTCAGCATTCCTCAACATCAATATCACCAGCAACTCAGCAGGAACAACAGGAAGATATTGACTACACTCAAAAGCTTAATATAGAAAGTAGTATTCAAAAGAAATCATTAAAAGTTAGCTCTCGCAATATTCTTAAAGGTGTGGTTAAACGAGTTGTTTATGGAGCAGTTAATAGTGAGGTTACTTTGGAAATTATTCACAAAGTAGAATTAACTTCGATTATCACCAGAGCTTCCGCAGAAGAATTGGAATTATCTGAAGGAAAAGAAGCTTATGCAGTTATTAAATCTAACGATATTGTTATTGCTAGAGAATAGAAATACATTGATTTTGGGTGTTAAATATTAAGAGAATAAGTTTTTTTTACTAAGATTTTGAAGAATTGAGTATATATAGTTGATGCGATCGCTGATGTAATAGCTATTTTTGTGTAAATGTAATACAGCATAGGATATCATAGCTGTGCTGACCTACTGAAGTTGACACAGATAATTGTCCTCCATAGCCCAATACATTTGAGTTAAGCATTTTTTCTTTTCTTTCTGTTTCGTGCCAGTTGCTTCTCCCAAGGGGTGACGCTCTTGCTAGCTTGCTTCCCCGGAGGGGTACAAGTCGGGGAACCACAAGGGCGCACTGTCTTCTCTGCGCCTTTGCGATAGCCTACGGCAAGCCCTCCGAGTGACGCTCCTGCGTCGAAGAGGCTGCGCTAACAGCAGTCGCTTATTGCTGACTAAGCTGTTGAATGTGTCATTATTAATGACAAAGCTATTAGTGCCATCTAGAGATGAGGGTTTGAGGCTGCCACCAATGCCGATATTCGTCCCTCCAAACACCACATAACTTGTCCCATATCCCCCAATAATTAAATCGTCAATGCGCACTTTTATATGAAATTTCTTAATCAGGATAAGTGCGATGTCTATGACAGGCTATGACGCTTTTGCGTCCCTAACGCTATGCTATTGGTGACGCTAATTATCTACTAGCTATATTTCCGCTGATTAGTTTATATCGCTTTTCCAACTGTTACAATCAGCTTTTTCATAACTTTATGAAAACAATATACATTATCTATACAAAAAACATTCTGTAATAATACTAGTTTAAAAATGTTTGCGACAGATACCCCACCTGCGCTAACACGCACCCTCCCTTTACCAACTACGGTGTACAACACACAAATCTCTTGCCCTGCAATGGCATTGCATCGACTAACAATGGCATTGCATCGATTGACAATGGCATTGCATCGACTAACAATGGCATTGTATCGATTGACAATGGCATTGCATCGACTAACAATAGCATTACATCGACTGACAATGTTATTTCTCTCGTTCCCATACTTTGTATGAGAATGAGTCAAGCCTTATCAAGCTAGATTTTTAGAACTTGTGTGTTAACCGTAGCTCTTACCAAGGGGAGGGTTAGGGAGGTAGGGCAAACGCATAATTACTCTTAACCTTTTTGAATCGCTGCTTGATAGCGACCTAGCGCAATTAAAGGAAAGTATTGTTGATACAGATGATACTTAAGATAAAAATGGCAAGGGAAGCCAGTACCTGTAAAGTCAGCCTCAAACCAAGTACCATCTGGCTTTTGAGTTGCCACTAGGTAGCCAATTCCCCGTTCAACGCCCTCAAGAGCTAATTTACCTGTTGCTTCAGCTGCTGCTATTAACCCAATTAAAGCCCAAGCAGTTTGAGATGCAGTACTATTTCCTTTTCCTTTGAGACTAGGATCGTTGTAGCTACGGCAAGTCTCGCCCCAACCACCATCTGGGTTTTGACATCCAACTAACCAAGCTGCTCCCCGTTCTATACTGAGTTTATGTCTTTGAGGATCGATTAACGCCAAAGCTGATAAAACGCCACTGGTGCCGTAAATATAATTTACACCCCAACGACCAAACCAACAGCCTTCAGTTTCTTGTTCGCGCAAAAGATAAGTAAGCGATCGCTCTAAATTATCACTATCAATTGTCAAATCACAAGCACCCAGCATTTCTAGTACTCTAGCCGTAACATCTGCGGTGTTAGGATCGATCATTGCTTTCAAATCGCCATAAGGAATCGAGTTGAGCCAATCTTGATCGTTATCTAAATCAAAAGCAGCCCAACCGCCTGGTTTACATTGCATAGATGCAATCCAATTTAAGGCACGCGCGATCGCAGCCTGCTTAATTTTTTCATTCGGGAGTTTTACCAAATGTAGAGCCATCACCACCACCGCCGAGTCGTCTACATCGGGATAAAAGCGATTCTCAAACTCAAACGCCCAAGCCCCTGGTTTTCCTTGACGATTTTTGACAGCCCAATCTCCGTAATCTAAAATTTGTTTTTGCAACAACCATTCTCCAGCTTTTACCACAGATGGATGATCTGCTGTAAAGCCAGATTCTATCAAAGCACGCATCGCCCAAGCTGTATCCCAAATGGGTGAAATACAAGGCTGAATTCGATAACTATCCTCTGTTTCAATGGCAAAGTTATCAATTGCTTGCAAACCACGTTCTACAATGGGATCGCTTTGGTCATAATCTAGAGACCGCAAAGCCAGCATCGAATTCAACATCGCCGGAATAATGCCGCCCCAGTCGCCTGTAGCTTCTTGGCGCTCTAAAATCCATTTTTCGGCAGCTTTGATGCCTTCTTGGCGGAAGGGTACTAAATTCAGGCTTTCTGCTAACTTGAACCCCCGATCTAGAGTGAGGAATAAATCTGTCCAATCGCCACTTTGCGGTAATTCCCACCGGACTTGATCGATACCTTCAGTGTATAGCTCATCTAGGTTGATAGTTGGGTTGGTGATATAAACAGGTTTGCGATCGCATACAATCAATAATGGTACGGTGCTGGAACGTGCCCAGCTAGACATCTCGTAGATATTCACAGGGAAAGCATTTGGCAACAACATCACCCAAGCTGGTAGTGAGGGAATACCGCGCCAGTTGTAGCAGCCAATCAAGGCTAAGTGTAACTTGGTAAAAATCCGAGTTTTGCTGATACCACCTCGTTGGAGAATAAAAGCTTGCGCCCGAATCATCGCCGGATCGGTTGCTGGTACACCTAGCAGTCTTAGCGCCATGTAGGCTTCAACCGAGGTGCTAAGTTCTCCGCCATCACCGTAGTAAAGTTCCCAGCCGCCATGCTGCCGTTGCTCTTGACGCAAATATGTTTCAACTTTGTGTAAAGGTCTGGTTTGGTCTGTTCCCCAAATTTTATGCAGGAGGACAACTTCAGCAGTAATTGTGACATTAGATTCTAACTCTGCCCACCAATAACCTGCGGGATTTTGAATCGAAAGCAGATATTCTTGGCTAGCTGCGATCGCATCTGCGACTTGATTGACTTTTACTCTATCTTGTGTTTGCATGAAAAACTATTTAACCTCAACACCCAACTCTAGATATGAATACTGTGTTACAACAAAAAAATTTTTTTTCCTCTATCAATAGACATAGTATTCTGTCTGAGTCACTGATAATTTGCAATAGGTCATGGATGTAATTGTATTAGGATTTATGCTCTTATCCTTGACAATTTGGTTGGGATTACTGGGTTTTTGGGGACAGTTTTGGCGGACAGACCAGCAATTGGAGTTTACAGAAACTCAGCTAGAATCGTTACCTGTAGTTTGTGCTGTAGTTCCAGCCCGTAACGAAGCCCAATTGCTACCAACTACACTGCGATCGCTCCTACTCCAAGATTATCCTGGTTCTTTCAACGTGTTTTTGGTAGACGATCGCAGCACAGACCAAACAGCAAATTTTGCTGAAGGGATTGCTCACGCTGTCGGTAAACCCCAACAATTGCATATTATCTCAGGTGAATCACTGCCTCCCGGTTGGTCGGGTAAACTTTGGGCAGTTGAGCAAGGCATAAAGAGCGCAAGTTTATTTGCACCCGATTATTTTTTGCTGACTGACGCAGATATCGAACACGATCCTGCTAATCTCCGCCGACTTGTGAAAAAAGCTATGCAGGAAGATTTAGATTTGGTTTCGGTAATGGTGCGACTCAGGTGTGAGAGCTTTTGGGAAAAATTGTTGATTCCAGCTTTCGTCTTTTTCTTCCAAAAACTCTATCCTTTTCGCTGGGTAAATAATCCCAACAATCCCATAGCCGCAGCCGCTGGGGGATCTATTTTGATTCGTAGAGAAGCTTTAGAACGAATTGGGGGAATTCAAGTGATTTATCAAGCTTTAATTGACGATTGCGCCTTAGCTCAGGCTGTTAAGAAGAGCAGGAAAGACAAGGGGGACAAAAAAAACCATGCTCAATACCTAATCCCCAGTCAAGGGCGTATCTGGCTGGGATTGAGTAGCTTGACTCGTAGTTTGCGTCCATATAACTCGCTAGCGACGATTTGGGATATGGTTGCTCGTACTGCCTATACCCAACTGAATTATTCGCCATTAATACTATTGGGAACTTTGATAGGAATGCCTCTAATTTATTTAACTCCACCTGTATGTGTGATTCTAGGTGTAGTTTGGAGCAATTGGGCGATCGCATTTACAGGTTTATTAGGATGGCTGTTAATGACTTTCGCTTACTATCCGACGATCCGCTTTTATAAATGTTCTGTCTGGTTCGCGTTGAGCTTACCTGCGATCGCTTTTCTCTATACCCTGATGACTCTAGACTCAGCAATACGTCACTGGCAAGGGCGCGGCGGCGCTTGGAAAGGAAGAGTGTACACCAACCCAAATAATTTATAGTTGGGATGTGGGGGCTTATAAAGGCGATCACAGTATCAAAGGCAGCAGAGATGAGTAACAAAACTTTGACAAATAGCATTTATTGTATAATCAAGCAAATAAGCGTCAATATTTATACAATACTGTTTATTTGCTGCATTAGGTAATTAGACATGAAATATCGTCTATTGTATTTGCTTTTTTTTGGCTCTAGCTTACCACTATTATTTGCTCAACCTACATTTGCACAAGTCACCCAAATTACTGGAATTAAATATAGATTAACTGAGAAAGGTTTGGAAATTATTTTAGTTACTCCTAGTCCCAAAAATCTACTGAGTTTTCCCACAAGACAAGCTAAGACACGTATATTTAATATTCCCGAAGCTCAATTATCTTTACCTTGTGGCAAATTTTTTCGTCGAGAAAATCCAGTTCAAGGAGTTCAATCTATTAGTGTAACTTCTGAGAATACTAACCAAGTCAGTGTTGTGGTGCAGGGTGAAAAAAGCTTACCAAAAGTTATAGTATCTATAAGTCAAGCAAAAATTGATTGCATCAAATGCAGTTTTCAATATACAGAAGAATTAAGAAAAAAAGGTATTGAAGGGATAGCCGAGGTGGTTTTAGATATTGATGAACAAGGTAATGTCACTCAAATGAGCTTGGGTCGTTCAAGCGGTAATACTGAACTTGATAATGCTGTATTGACGCAAGTAAGAAAAATGAAGTTTATAGATAATGCCTGTGGACAAAAAAATATTTTCCTCAGAGCTAATTTTATAATACAGGGGTCACTACTTTATCAACAAGCAATTGAAGAATATAGAATGAGAGGACGACAAGAATCTCTTCGGCAACGGTTGAGAAAAGAAGGAGAATAGGTGCAGAAAATAAATCTTTCAATCAAGGTGCTTCAAGGAGCGCTCGTCCTATGTCATTCTCATAGAGTATTACTTTGCAGTTGTGCATCACCAAAAACAGTTTTTCATGAATACTCTACCAAGCTTTGACTGTCCCTTTAATTATTCCACCATCGACTTTTTCGCCATCTTCTAATACCAGTCTGATATCTAAGTTATTCTGTAAGATCCCATACTTTGTCTGAATTGATAAAAACAACAGAAGTCTAAAACAATTATGGCACATCGATAAAGGGAGAATCCGGATGAGAGTTGTTTAAAATTGGCTAGGGTATTGTGAGATAAAATCAAATTTCAAAATCGGTAGTGCTAATCTAAAATTAAAGTATGCCTCAAGTGGTTAATTAAAAGAGTTATGACAACCGCAACACCAACAAATAATCCTGTTATTATCCCCAAAAAACTGCCTTTTCTGGAGTCAATTTGTTGGCAAACTACTGATGTATATCGGTTTACTTCAGAACAAATGCTGAGTCGCTACGAGCGTGGTTGGCAATATCGCAGTCTATTTAATAATCTTGAGGGTGAAGAACTGAATTTCCTTAAGGAACTCGCCAGACGCTATAAATCCTGGTTACAAGTTTGCTTATGACCTTGAGGTTAGAACACTATAATCAAATTCTCACAGTTCTTGAATCCTTAGATTCTGACATACTTAGAAAGGGTTCTGCTTACTTCGGTGGCGGAACCCTTCTTGCACTTGATTTTGAAGAATATCGCTGGAGTAGAGATATCGATTTTATCGCTTCTGTCGGTACAGAAGGCTACAAATACCTGCGGACAGTGGTATTTGAAGGTGGGCATGAAGCATTATTTCATGATTTAAGTAAAATCCAAGTTGGACGTAGCACAACTGATCAATATGGAATTCGGATGATCGTTTTTGTAGATAATGTACCGATTAAAACGGAAATTATTGCCGAAACTCGTTTTCAACTAGACCCACCAAGATATCCAAAGTGGTCACTCGTTCCCTGCTTAAGCTTCAATGACTGTTTTACCTCTAAGTTGCTGTCAAATTCTGACCGTTATGCCGATGACAGCGTTGAGGCAAGAGATTTAATCGATCTAGCAATTCTTCGGCTGCAATCTCCAATCCCTCAAGCATCAATTGAGAAAGCTGAAAAAGCATATCAGGTTATGCGCCCTTTGAAAAGAGCGATCGCAGTATTTCAAGAAAGACCAGATTACAGGGAGAAATGCTTTCTCGGTCTACAAGTTGATCGAGCTCAGATACCCAAAATTATTGACGGTATTGATTTACTCTCTACAGATTTAGGTTTATCTCACACTCCAAGGACTTTTCGAGAACAACATGATATCTTTGCTGATTTAGAAACACTAATTGAAAAAAGAGAAGATTCTTAAACAAATAGCGATCGCCCCATGCCCTATACTCAATACCCCTAAATCCTTGAGGCTGTTTGTTTAGTACTGGCAGGTTCAACAGATAATGGTTGAGCAGCTTTCAATACCACATCCAACAACCCTGGAAACAGTACCTCTAAATCTTCACGCCGCAGGATGTTAATGTGGTGTGTCCCTTCTCTACGTGTCAAGACTATCCCCGACTCCCGCAAAATCTTGAAGTGATTGGACATAGTAGACTTAGCGATCGCAAAATCAAACCTCGCACAGCAGTGTTCCCCCTCAGTCGCCAACAGGCGCACAATCTCTAGCCGCACCGGATCGCCCAATGCATACAACACGCTTGGTAAAGAAATATTTTTTCTATCTGGATGATAAAGGAATCTCATAGTTGCATTATCTCATCAAGTGGCATATATTTTTATTATTCGATATTATCGAATAATAGAATTAAGTAGGAAGGCAATTTATGTCATCCATTACAAACGTCACAGAAGCCACATTCAAGCAAGAAGTCTTGGAAAGTGATATTCCGGTATTAGTGGACTTTTGGGCCCCGTGGTGTGGCCCTTGCCGGATGGTCGGCCCAGTCGTCGATGAAGTTGCTACTGAATACGAAGGACAGGTGAAATTTGTGAAGTTGAACACAGATCAAAATCCTACTGTCGCTAGCCACTATGGAATTCGCAGCATTCCGACGCTGATGGTTTTTAAAGGAGGTCGGCAGGTCGATACTGTCGTCGGGGCGGTTCCAAAAACTACCTTGAATAAGACCTTAGCACAGCATCTTTAATTTAAGTCATGGGCATGGGGAATTGGGCATCGGGCATCAGGCATTGGTTATTTCGCCTCTGCTCCCTTGCCCTTCTGCTCCCCAGTCCCAAATTCCAGATCGTTTTGTTTCAATTAACGGGGAGGGGAAAGAGCGAAATGGACTTGAAATTGCATGGTAAATCCGCCTTGGTAACTGGCTCAACCGCAGGTATTGGTTTGGCGATCGCTCTTGGGTTAGCTCAAGAGGGTGCATCAGTAATTGTCAACGGTCGTTCTGAAGAACGAGTAGCTCAAGCGATCGCCAAAATTAAGCATTCTACACCCGACGCGAAAGTTTCTGGTGTTGTTGCTGACGCAGGCACTGCATCAGGGGTAGAGAAACTCATTCAAGAAGTTCCTGACGTTAATATACTGATCAACAATGTGGGTATTTATGAGCCAAAAACCTTCTTTGATATTACTGATAAAGACTGGTTAAACATATTTGAGGTTAACGTCCTCAGTGGAGTCCGTTTGAGTCGGCAATATCTGCAAAAGCAGTTAGAGCAAAACTGGGGGCGGATAATTTTTATCTCCAGCGAATCTGCTATTCAGATCCCAGTGGAAATGATTCACTACGGCACAACTAAGACAGCGCAACTTGCCATTGCCCGAGGTCTAGCAGAAATGACTATCGGGACTGGAGTCACAGTAAACTCAGTCCTACCAGGGCCAACTCGTTCAGAAGGAGTTGAAGATTTTATCAACAACCTGGCGCAGGAACGCGGTATTACTCGCACTGACGTTGAGGCGGAATTTTTTCAAAATGTGCGTCCAAGTTCCCTAATCAAACGCTTTGCAACTAATGAAGAAGTAGCAGCGATCGTAGTTTATCTTTCTAGCCCCGTAGCTTCAGCAACTAATGGTGCAGCTTTGCGGGTAGATGGTGGCGTTATTCGGTCGATTGTTTAGTTTGTACGGGGGTGGGGATTGGGGGCTGGAGAGAAATAATTAATGACGCCAGTCGCCTCAAGTCGGGAAACCCTTTCGGCAATCGCTCATGGGGGAAACCCCCAAGACCGCGTTGCCTCACCACAGCGCTGGCTCCCCAATGCCCAATGACCAATGACTAAAATAATTTGGAGATAAAAACCAATGAGTACTGATATGAACTTATTCTCTCCTTACCAATTAGGGAATCTGGAATTACCTAACCGGATAGTGATGGCACCCTTAACCCGAAATAGGGCAGGTAAGGAAAACGTACCATATCAACTGAATGCTACCTACTACGTCCAACGTGCTTCTGCCGGACTGATTATTGCTGAAGCAACACAGGTAACTCCTGAAGGACAGGGCTATCCTGCTACACCAGGAATTCATTCACCAGAACAAGTGGAGGGATGGAAGTTAGTAACCGATGCCGTGCATCAGCAGGGAGGAAGAATTTTTCTGCAACTATGGCACGTAGGCAGGATTTCTCACCCTGATTTACAACCGAATGGAGCTTTACCTGTGGCACCTTCTGCGATTGCTCCTAAAGGTGAGGCTGCAACTTATGAGGGGCCAAAACCCTTTATTACTCCTCGTGCTTTAGAAACTTCGGAAATACCGCAGATAGTCGAACAGTACCGTCAGGGAGCAGCAAATGCCCTAGCGGCTGGGTTTGATGGCGTGGAAATTCACGCAGCTAATGGTTATTTAATAGATCAGTTTCTCCGGGATGGTGCGAATCAGCGCACAGATAAATATGGCGGTGACATTGAAAATCGTACCCAATTCCTGTTGGAGGTGACAGAGGCGGTAACTAGTGTGTGGGATTCTAACCGAGTTGGGGTACGTTTATCTCCTAGTGGGACTTTTAACGATATGCATGACTCCAATCCCCTGGAGACATTCGGTTATGCGGCTCAAGCGTTGAACCAGTTTAATTTGGCATATCTGCATATTTTTGAGGCAATAGAGGCAGACATTAGACATGGCGCGATAATTGTACCCACTAGTCATATACGCGATCGCTTTACAGGTACACTGATCGTCAATGGTGGTTATACTCGTGAAAAAGGCGATGCAGTACTGGCAAACAAAGCAGCAGATTTAGTTGCCTTTGGCACGTTATTTATATCAAACCCGGATTTACCGCGACGCTTGGCTTTGAATGCACCACTAAATCAAGCAGATCCAGCAAGCTTTTATGGTGGCGATGAAAAGGGATATACAGACTATCCATTTTGGTCAACTGCTAATGAGCCTGTAGCTAAGGCGTAATTCTTTTCATCTAAATAATTAAAACCCATTTTCCGCACTTTAAAGTATCAAATCTAACTTAGAAGTTTGAGATTTTTCCAAGATACAACAAAATGGTTGTGTAAATTGGTTGTGAACTATGAAAGATACTTTAGAAGAAGCGGAAATCAAAGAACGCGTTAACGATTGGCTAGCTGCGTTTAGTGCAGGCGACAAACCCTTTGATTTTTCTGTTTTAGACAATCTTTACTGGCAAGATGAACAATTGCTCGCCTTCGATACCCTCTCACCGCAGACCACTCGAATTCAAGGATGGCAATCCTATGAGGAAATATGGAAGCCCTTCATGACAGCAATAACCCAGTGGCAAGTTAAATCAGTTGGGGATATTCAGATTTTCACAAGTGATAACATTACCGTCTCTGCTTTGATTTTTCATAGTACAGTAACCACCACAGGGAATGAGGCGGTTGGAATTACGGCTCATGCGACGCTTGTATGGCAAAAGCGAGAGGGACAATGGCGCATTATCCACGAGCATATCTCTAACCCGGTTAACATTGCCAATTAGAGAGGAACATAATTACATTGCCCTGCTCTTTAAAGTTCTCAATCACTTTAGACATAAAATCCGAAACCCTCTTATAACTCAACTATCAGGAGAATCTCATGAGTTCCATCACTCAAACCCAACCTTTAGATGTACCCAGTGCGATCGCTAAACGTCGTGCCATCAAAACTTTTAAAACAGACCCCATCACCCCAGAACTGCTCAAGCAACTGGTAGAGTTAACCGTGGCTGCACCCAGCAGCTATAATCTCCAGGACTGGCAAATTATTCTTGTGCAAGATGAAGCGCAAAAGACAGCACTCTCAGCAGCATCTTTTAATCAACAGCAAATTGTCCAAGCACCTGTAACCTTTGTCTTTGCCGCCGATCCTAACGCAGGCGAACAAAACTTGGCCCCAATTCTAGAGCGGGGACTGGAAACTGGGGCATGGAATGAAGGCACAGTAAACTACTTTAAAACCGCCGTTCCACAATTTCAAGCAACGCTAGGCGACAAGCGACGCGAATATGCGATCAAAGATGCGATCATTGCCGCTACCCATTTGGTGTTAGCGGCAGAAAGTCTGGGATTATCTACTTGTTTTATGAACGGTTGGATTGAGGATCAGGTAAAACAAGTGATTGGTGCTGGGGAGAATTCAGATTTAGCGATCGCTGTTTTAGTTCCTGTTGGCTATGCAGCAGAATCACGCTTAAATCCAGGTCGTTTGCCATTCTCCTCCAACGTCTCTGTAGACAGAATTGGTAATTTTTATGCAGGGTAGCTTTCTCTAAATTGCGAATAGGGCATTGGGCATTGGGCATGAGTCTTTGATACTAGTGAACAAGTCTTTGATACTCGCCGACGAGTCTTTGATACTCGTGAATGAGTCTTTGAACTCCACTCCCCTGCTCCCCTGCTCCTCTGCCCCCTGCTCCCTGCTCCCTGCTCCCCCACTCCCCCCTCCAAACCATGTCCTTACCCTCCTTCCTAGCGCGTCGTTCGTTCCACTATGGCTGGATCGTCGCGGGTTTAACATTCCTAGCCTTGCTGGTGGCAGCCGGAATCCGCTCTGCTCCTGGAGTTTTTATAGTGCCTCTGGAACACGAGTTTGGCTGGAGTAGAGCAACTATATCTTTGGCAATCTCGATTAACTTAGTACTCTACGGGTTGATTGGGCCTTTTGCCGCCACAGTAATGGAGCGGTTTGGCATTCGCTGGATGATGGTGTTCTCACTTGCTGTCATTGCGCTTGGTGTCGGTTTAACCACTTTCATGTCAGCTTCCTGGCAGCTAGTTTTGTTGTGGGGTGTAGTTGTCGGTTCTGGTAGCGGAGTTATTGCCCTAGTTTTGGGTGCTATTGTCGTCAATCGCTGGTTTTTTGAGAAGCGGGGTTTAGTTTTGGGCATCTTAACTGCCAGTACAGCCACGGGGCAACTGGTATTTCTGCCGATGCTGGCCTCAATAGCCGATCGCTTTGGATGGCGAGCTGCGGCTCTGGCTCTGACTGGTGCAGCACTTCTAGTTATTCCTGCGATCGCAGCCTTTATGCGCGATCGTCCGGTAGATGTCGGTTTGCGAGCCTTTGGCGACAACAGCGAAACTGTAGAAGTGTTACAGCCGAAAGTCAATTCCATTACCTCCACTCTTAACGCTCTCTGGCTAGGAATGCGTAATCGAGACTTCTGGCTGTTATTTGGTAGCTTTTTTATCTGTGGCGCAAGCACAAATGGGTTAATTGGAACTCATCTAATTCCTGCTTGTATTGACCACAATATACCTGAAGTCAAAGCTGCTGGGCTTTTAGCAATTATGGGACTATTCGATTTTTTTGGAACTACTATGTCCGGCTGGCTATCTGACCGTTGGAACAATCGCTACTTATTGTTTTGGTACTACGGGTTGCGGGGTCTATCTTTGATTTTCTTGCCCTTCAGTTTTAACTTTTCCTTCTATGGACTTTCCATTTTCGCCGTCTTCTATGGACTTGATTGGATTGCTACCGTACCACCGACAGTACGTCTTGTTGCCAATGTCTTTGGTAAAGAAAATGTCGGCGTGATGTTCGGTTGGATTGTCGCAGGACACCAGCTTGGTGCAGCGACAGCAGCATTCGGAGCCGGAGTGTTGAGAACTTGGACAGGTAGTTATTTACAAGCGTTTATTTTATCAGGCGTTCTCTGTCTGATTGCCGCAGTTTGTGTACTACAAATTGGTCAAACTCCCACTAAGAGTAATTATTTTGTAGAGAAGAATTCGTAATTGTGCTCTCACCAAAAGCTTTGTCAGAGGGATAATAACCATTAATTGTATCAAAAGTAACCCTATATAGTAAGCGAATTAAAGGTTAGGACATAATGACAAGCGTGGATGTTAGGAATAGTAATGTTTTACCTCCTGCCTCCAGCAAAGCTGCCTTCTGCCTCCTGCTATAAATCAATTTTTGGTAATGGATGAAGCGATAAAAACCAAAAGTTAAACAACGCTTTATAGGCACAGAAGTTTGTCTAAGCCAATAAAGCGTTGTAAATTTAATAAGTTTATACTACGAGCATCTACACAAACAATGTACAAAAATTACCCATAAAAAGCAATGTAAAGCACACTCTAGTTACGAGATTGTGTATGCTTCGCTTATTCCTTTTTCTGACATCTCAATTCTTAAAACTGAACGACCGATATCTCTCCATGCAAATCCAATTTACCATCCACAGGCAAAGGTACTGGTGACTTGGTCGTATCTACCGAAACTCCACCAACAATTGCCATTGAACCCGCATCGTCCAGTTCCTCAAATAATTCCAAATCTCCAAAAAGCTCTTGTCCCTTGTTGCTTGCAGTTGTATTGGATACAGCCTTTTGTTAGTTATTAAACAACATGTGAGTTCTCCTGTGTTTCTTTGGTTAAATTTTGTATCTTTTTTATTCCTAATTAAAGTCTAGTGGGTAGACACTGCATTTCTATCTATCTTCGTTGGTAATTAATTACATAGTTTTTTCCACCCAAAGACAGTGAAAAACTTTCAACTACGATTAGAACAAGCTTGTATAGATATCAGTTGAGTTGGCATTCAAATGCACATGCGATAAGTCGATATTCAAACGAGAAAACTGCTCTAAGACAGCTTTTATACGCCCACTTGCTGTATCAATCCTTTGCTCAGTAGCTTCTAGCAACCCATTGGCGACAATTTGACAGCGATTCATTCCAAAGCTTTCTTTGACAGCAAATTTTTGATCTGGTTCTTCAGCCAATCCCAACCCTGGTGCTAGCTGCAAGGTGAATAGCGGCACTTCTGACTTAAAATGCGATTCGTTCTGTTTGTAAACAGTTGTGATTACTTGCCTAATTCGGTCATAATAATTTTTCTCAAAATACAAAACTCCGGAATCATAGCGATGGTAGTCTTTTGGATTGTATAAAACCTTAAAACTAAAAGGAATCGCCATCTGATTTAGCTGCTGCGTGAGACTTTCCATCACCGCAACAGCACCAGTTAAAGTCAAATTGAAATAAATTCGCACTAATGAGAGTTTACCTTGATCTGACCGACTTTTTAACCCCTGATTGCCAACCGCCATGTAAAAGCCATTTTGCACTCGATTCTTAGGTAAAAGGACAGCAACTGCATCACCCACACTCGCCGCGTGTTCATTCGGTTGAAGATGGCGCGATTTCTCGATATGCAGCCTCAAATTATTCTTAGTGACTGCTAATGTACCATCAGTTTCTTCTCTAACAACAGACCAACCATAGTCAAAGTAGCCTTCTCCAAAATTACTTTGATGCAATTGCTCATAAAAGTCCATATCTACCCCCAAATAAGTATTATTCTCCAAATCTAGGGGTAAATTATTTTTCTCTGCATCTAGTGCCAAAAATCGTCGCAGAGAACCGTTGTAATATATGCCGTAGAGAAAACCCCGCAATTGCAAACTCAGATATTTTTGCTGCATTTGCGGATTGAGTTTCTGAAAACGGGCAACTGCATCAACTGGCAATTCCAATGGTTTGTAATCGGGATGGCGAATCGAAAAATCCGCGCTCACTTCCACTTTATGAACAATATCTTCTAGAACAGACAGTAATTGCCCACTGACGCCAGCCTGAATTAAAGTTTGAGTAGAATCAGGATGCATAATTATTGGCAGAATTTTCTCAAAAAGCACGCAAGTTCAAGTTAATTCAACAGCAGTACCAAAAATCGTTGACATTGACTGTTGTGGATTGCATAATAACGTCTTTGCAACCTGCATCATAGCAATACCCGTATTGTTAAAAGATTTTTGATGCTGAATTCTGGCCTGAATCTGTTGAATCAAAGCAAAACCCACAAATTGCACAACTCGCTGCCAGAAATCGGGGCGATGTTCAAAAATTTCGGGAAACGTCTTCTCATAAGCACTAGCTAATGCAACAATTGAAGGCTGAAGCTGTTCCAAAGGCGTTATCGCCAAGCCTAAAGATTCCTCAAGACTCAAAGACTTACTGATAACTAAGCTACCCAGCCAGATAATTACATAGCTACAAATGAGAGTTCCTAAATCCATTGCTGGATCTCCCCAAGCACAACGTTCCCAATCAATCAACTGTATAATATTTGTACCGTGTTGCTGCCACTTGCTGTGCAAAAGGATATTATTCAGCTTCAGGTCATTGTGGGTAAGACAAGAGGAAGTAAAAGTGCTACCTAATTGGGCGATCGCTTGTCCCAAATCATCATACCGCTGATAGAGGGCAAAAAACCTCAACCCGTCATCTGGCACTGAACCAAAAATTTCCGGCGAAATCCTTTCCAACCTCTCGATAAAACTTTTTACAAAGTCAAAAGCAGATTTTTGAGAATTTTGCTCGAAAAAATCTTCATATTCTGAGCGGTTGAAAGTATCACGATGAATAGTTGCAAGAATTGTACCAATTGCCGTACCGATTTCACTGTTGAAGCTATTTTCCTTTTGGTAAAAATCAATTAAATCGCGATAGTCATCTCTGTAGGTTTGGACAATAATGGAATTCTCTCTGTCAAAATGCAGTACCTCTGGCAAAAATAAGCGTAGGTGATTCAGTTTTGAAAATTGCTGTAAAAATTCTTTCAGCAGCCACTCACCCAAAAACTCACCTGCTGCTTTCCCCTGTTTATGTCGCTCTTGCTTAACCAGAAGTTTACTACTGTTATGAAAACTTACTAATAAGTTAAAGTTCTTAGCGAAAACTGGCTCTATCTTACTGGTTGCTCGTTCGGAATTATTGCATAAGTTATGCTCAACTAAATACTCGAAAACATTATGAGATTTTAACAGGAATGGCATACGTTTTTCTAACAAGTGCTTTGGCAAAAACTAAAATATTTTCTTATTCGTAATAATAATACCGAGAGAGCATCCCAATGCATATAAAATAGACGGATATGCTGTACAGTAAGTATTGCTTAGTAAGCTTTCTGTCGGTGACTTTATCCTCGAACATCTAAAATAGAAGATGGATTTGAATACACATAGTCAGTTTCCTGTCAATGCATAAGTCTTAAATATAAAACTTTCCATGCCTATCCAAACTATTGGTATTTTAAGTCCGGGTGATATGGGACAAGCGATCGCAGCTGTTCTCAATCAACATGGATTAAAAACTATTGCCACCCTAAATGATCGCAGCGAACGAACTCGACAATTAGCAGCCGCAGCCAACATCCAAGATGTGGGTTCCCTCACACAATTGGTAATTGAATCTGATGTGGTGCTGTCAGTTCTAGTCCCCGCAGCGGCTACTCAAGCGGCGAAGCAAGTAGCTGAGGCGATCGGCAATGTGGGTAAATCTATTCTCTACGTTGACTGTAATGCGATCGCACCCCAAAAAGTGATAAATATCGGTCAACTCATTGAATCAGTTGGGGGAACATTCGTAGATGCATCAATTATTGGCCCACCACCACGAGTTCCCAATCGCACCCGCATTTACACTTCCGGAAAACAAGCAAGTCAACTCCTACAACTGCGAGATCATGGCTTAGATGTGCTGGTAATTAGTGATGAAATTGGTCAGGCTTCCGGGTTGAAAATGTCCTACGCCGCTTTGACAAAAGGACTTACAGCAATCGGCACAGAATTACTAATTGCAGCCCATCGTCTAGGTTTGGATAAGGAACTATGGGATGAAGTATCTAGTAGTCAAAAAGAACTTGCTAGCATCTTAACCCGTTCCATTCCATCGATGACACCGAAAGCGCATCGGTGGATAGGAGAAATGGAAGAAATTGCCGAAACCTTTAAAGAGTTGGGTCTAACTGAGCGCATTTTTGACGGAGTAGCTGACGTTTACCGTTTGGTAAAAGACACCTCCTTGGGTAAGGAAACACCAGAAGAGTCTAATCGCGATCGCCCCTTGGATGAAATCATTACAATCCTCTCCAACGAAGCAAGCTCGGACACTTAATCTTGAGTATTTTATCGATGGGGATTGGGGGAGATGAGAGAGCAAGGGAGCAGGGGAGCAGGGGAGAAGTTGCAGTAAGTTTTTCCCCTCCGCCCCTTTCCTCCTCTGCCCCTCTGCCTCCTGCCTCCATCCTAAATAGCTTTCATTGGCAGACTAACAACAAATGTCGCCCCCTTTCCAATTCCTGGACTTTCGACCGAGACTGTGCCACCGTGTAATTCTACCAAGTGACGGACGATCGCTAACCCTAATCCTAGTCCGCCATGCGATCGCGTGCTGGAACTGTCAGCTTGACGAAAGCGTTCAAATACATGGGGTAGGAATTCGGCAGCAATTCCCGCTCCCGTATCACTCACCCGAATTTGCACGTAAGATTCAATGCATTCTAATTGCACATCAACTCTGCCGCCCTTGGGTGTAAACCTGACAGCGTTGGAGAGCAAATTCCACACAACCTGTTGCAAGCGGTTGGCATCACCCACAACTACCTCTACTTTCAGGTCGAATTTACATTTGATGCTAATCTCTTTAGCCTGGGCTGCTAGGTACATAGTATCGATTGCCGCCTCGACAACTGATACAAGTTCTATCTGCTCCATACTTAAATGAAGTGTGCCTCTAATAATCCGCGAGACATCGAGGACATCTTCAATCAGTTGCGCCAGGGATCTAGTATTACGCTCAATTATCTCTAGTGCCTGGCCAGTAGTAGCCTGATCAAACTTGCGAGTTCTAAGTAACTGCGTCCAGCCCAGTATAGCGTTGAGGGGTGTACGGAGTTCGTGGGAAAGTGTGGCGAGAAACTCATCCTTCATGCGGTTTGCAGTTTCGGCATCAGCGCGTGCTGCTTGTTCGCGTTTAAGCAGTTCTTCGCGTTCTTGCTCTGCTTGCTTGCGATCGGTAATGTCAATCATGAATCCGTGTAGTAGCTGCGGTCCATGTTCATCCCGCACCACATTCACAATGTCATACAGCCAGACAACTCTGCCATCAGCAGCCAACATTCTGTATTCAAATTCGTAATTATTCAGTGATAGAGAAGATTCTTGGCAATACTCGATAGCCCACAGCTGATCTTCTGGATGCATGTATTTTGCCCAGAAATTATCGGTGTACCAGTCTGACAATGGATAGCCGAGAATCTCAACAGTTTGTGGCCCTACGTAGGTAAAATTCCCAGTAGTGGCATTTACTTCCCAAGGAATGACGCGGACTTTTTCAGTGAGTGTCTTTAAGCGTTTCTCGCTTTGTCTGAGCGCTACTTCTGCTAACTTGTGAAGTGTAATATCTGTGATTAAAGCAACAAATCCTTCAACTTTCCCCTCCTGACTGAACTGGGGAATGTAAGTGACATTCACGTAATGATTTGTACCATCTTTATGGGGTAACTGAGTTTCGTAAGTTACTTGCTCTCCTGAAAGTACCGCTTCTACATGAGGAAGAATCGACTGATAAACCGACTCTCCCAAAATTTCTCTAATGTGTTTACCAGAAATTTCGCAAGCAGGAAGCCCAAACCAGTCTTCATATTCTTTGTTATTAAAACGATAACGCTGCTTCCCATCAACATAGCAAATCCGTACGGGCACAGCATTTGTAATTAAGCGCAGTTCATCTTCTTGTTGGCGCAGTGCTGTTTCTGCTCGTTTGTCTTCTGTGATGTCGCGTTGAGTTCCCCACGCTCTCACTAAAAGCCCATTTTCAACAATTCCCACCAGATTATTCAAAAAATATTTGGAATTACCTTGCTTATCTATTTCATGAGACTCGGCATCAATTAGTCGGTAGTTAGAACGGATAAAGTTACGCAGGTATGCAATATTATGTGGATCGGAGGCAACAAGAAAGTCTCCTAGTCTGACACCGATAATATCTTCGGCACGAGAACAGCCATACATCTGCGCCATAACATTGTTGCATTCTGCCAGGTAAACATATTGGTAAAAATGTTGAATTTGTTCATCTTCTGGACAATCTGCTGAAATTGGTACTTCCAGTTCGATGCACCAAATACCTTCTGAACTCTGCTCTAAAAAAGTGCGGTAGCGTTCTTCGCTTTTGGAAAGGGCAAGCTCTGCTTGTTTGCGTTTGCTTAAATCAATTACAAAAGAGATAATATCACCTTGGTTATTTTCTAACAAAGCAGAACTTAACAGGATAGGAACGCGGCTGTGATCTTTGCGGATGTATTCGTTCTCAAAGGGTTGACACACACCTTTAGCTGTGAGTTCTGCGTAGGCGTAGCCCGCCGTAGGCATCGCACTGTTGTTAGTTTCAATATATTCTGGTGGAATCATGTCGCGCCATCTGACTCGCCCTGCTAGCAAATCCTCCTGTGAATAACCTACCATTTCTAAAAAAGCATCATTAGCTTCTGCGATCGCCCCGTCCATATTGGCTACAATTACCCCAATAATGTTGGACTCTACCAACCTTTTAAACCTGCCTTCGCTCACCTGTAGTTTCTGCAAACTCGTTTGAAGATGTTGTTTGGCAGTGCGTAATTCTAAGTTCAGCAAGTTAATAATTGTTGTCACCAGCACAAACAAGCCTAAGCGCACTATATTGTCTAGACTCGCAACCAAGAGCGAAAACACTGGTTCTAAGAAAAAGTAGCTGACGGCAAAAGTAGACAAAGCAGTAGCCAGTAACCCTGCTTCCATGCCGCCATACCAGGCACTAACCGCCACAGCAGCGAAAAACAGCAGGAAAATAGTTTGGTTCAGTAGTGGCTGTAGCAATAGTGTTAGTAGCAATACGCTACCAACAGTCAATAGTGCCACAGCATAGGGCGCTAGAAGGGAACGTATTCCTTTCAATGTAGCTTCTCCTTTTATGCAGCTAGCTAAAGGATTATTCCCAAAATCAGCTACAAAATACGTAGGTGTAGCCCTTCGTAGACATCGCTCATCAACATTTATTATGCATCGGAAAAATACACACTTAAGCAGTTACTTGCTGCGATATCTAAAATAGTCAAGTTTAGATTTAGCCAATCTTCAATAAACTGATAATTATCGCTCTAATTATATATGTTTTATTTTTAAGTCTTTGTCAAAAAGTTTCTACTACAATACTAATTTTAAAAGCGTATAACTTGCCTTCTAATTGTGAACTTATCCAAAGAAAAAAAGCAATTCAACTCAAGCCAGCTATCAATATAATCTACGTCTGGAATTGCCATCTAGTTGGGTTTTGTCGGAATTAGTTGGATCAATCATGCACTTTTTGCGTTATTAGTAATCAATAGACTAGGGAATAGGCATAGTGCATGGGACATGGCAAATAGAAATAATTACCAATGCCCAATCTTCAGTGCCCATTACCCCTTATCCCCAGAGGGGGCCCCACCTTCCCCAATGCCCAATGCCCAATAATCATGGCTCGTACTCCTACATTAAATTTTGATCGTGGCACATTAATTTTGCATCCACCACCACGCGGCAAAGGTTGGATGGACTATGCTACGTGGGATGATAGAGTTGAAAAATTCCGCATTCCAGCAATTAGATATCGATCGCTAGTGGAAGCACTACAAGCGGAAGATGTGAATTTTATCGATGAGGCAAAGCAATTTTATCCTGTAGATTTGGTTCCTACTCTGGAAATGGAACCCTATCCCCACCAGACGGAGGCGTTAGCGGCTTGGAAACTAGCGGGTAGACAAGGGGTGGTTGTACTTCCGACGGCAGCGGGAAAAACTTATTTAGCGCAAATGGCGATGCAGTCAACGCCACGCACGACGCTGATTGTAGTCCCAACTTTGGATTTAATGCATCAGTGGTATGCACATTTAGTAGCGGCTTTCCCCGATGCTGAGGTGGGATTGCTAGGGGGTGGTTCGCGGGATAGAACAGCCATTTTAGTTGCAACTTATGATAGTGCCGCAATCCATGCTGAGACGTTGGGAAATCAATATGGCTTGATTGTTTTTGATGAATGTCATCATTTACCGACAGATTTTAATCGGGTAATTGCTGAATATGCGATCGCACCTTATCGCTTGGGACTCTCCGCGACACCAGAACGCACCGATGGTAAACACGCTGACTTAAATATCCTCATTGGTCAAGAAGTATATCGCAAACGCGCTGAAGATTTGGCGGGGAAAGCGTTAGCAGAACATGAAATTGTTCAAATTAAGGTTAAGTTATCGCAACTTGAGCGGGAAAGATACAATCAGCTCATTCAAACTCGCAATGATTTTTTGAAGCAATCAAAGATTTCTTTGAGGAGTTTGCAAGGTTGGCAAATGTTCGTGCAAATGAGTGCGCGATCACAATTTGGACGTAGAGCAATGTTAGCGCATCGAGAAGCGAAAGATATCGCTTTGGGTACTGATGGAAAATTACGAATTCTAATTGATTTATTGGCAGAACATTATCCATCACGAATTTTGATTTTTACAGCAGATAATGCAACAGTTTACCGCATTTCTCAAGAGTTGTTAATTCCGGCAATTACTCATCAAACTCCTGTAAAAGAACGGCATGAGATATTAACCAAGTTTCGGGAGGGTAAATATAATACTTTAGTTGCTTCTCATGTGTTGAATGAAGGGGTTGATGTGCCTGCGGCTTCTGTGGCAATTATTTTATCGGGGACGGGTTCGGCTAGGGAGTATACTCAGCGCTTGGGGAGGGTTTTACGGAAGGGGAATATCGAGAATAAGCAGGCGATTTTATATGAGGTAGTAGCGGAGGATACGAGTGAGGAGGGGACTTCGGCTAGGAGAAGAGGACAAGGGGACAAGGGGACAAAGGGGCAAGGGGAAAGGAAAGGGAAGTTACAGGTTGTGTATGGGAGTGGGAAGGAAAGGAGTTTGAAAGCTGCAGAACAGTTAGAAATTAATTATTCAACCGGAACAAAATTTAAAATCCAAAATTTAGATGTTACCGACAGATTTACTGATGCATCGCCAAAACGGGGAGGAGATCATTCCGAAGAGACTGAAGATTGATAATAAAACTTCAGAGTTGGCGATTGAGTTAATTAATTATTTTCTATCAGCAGTGGGGAAAACTCAAGGTGTGCTTGAGCGACAACTGACTGATTTTGAAGGAGATTCTACAGATTATCGGCTGAAGCGAGGGTTAGCTTATATTCTCAAAAGCAGTTTTTGTACTTTTGAGGTGGTAAGTCCTCTGGAACCACAAATGTTAAGAGAACGAGTGTTTTCGTTGGCTGCAAAGTCTGTTTCTAGTCGAGAATCAACACAAGTTACTTTGAGTAAAATTGCTGATGAGTTAACTCAAGAACTTGAACGGGAAGTTTTATTGGAACAGGTTCGCAATGGACTATATGCTGATTTATCTGAAAATAAAATTTTGACTGTTTTTGATGCACCAACAGCGCCAGATTTATTAAATAGGTATAACTTATCTCAAGTACAGGGTGTGTTTTATAAAGCCAGTCAACTTGTATTAAATGCTCACCGGAATGTTCCGGGAGAGTATAAGTTGTTATTTCGCTATCTGAAATTGTTTCAATTGATGGCTTATATTGAGGGCGATGCTGACCACGGGTTTACAATTACGATAGATGGGCCGACGAGTTTGTTTAATCCTAGTACGCGATATGGGTTAGCGATCGCTAAACTTATTCCGGCTTTACTTCACGTTACTAAATGGAGTCTTTCTTCGATTCTCCAAACTCGTGATGCTTATACAAATACTTGGAAAACTGGGCGTTTTACTCTCAATTCTGAATGTGGTTTGGTATCCCACTATCCACCAGGAAAGCCCTACGATAGTATGTTAGAAGCATCCTTTGCTGATAAGTGGGATGCGTTAAAAAGTGGTTGGGCGTTAGAGCGAGAAGTTGATTTGATCCCAATTCCTGGTAGTGTGATGATCCCTGATTTTCGCTTAGTGCATCCTGATGGACGCACCTTCTTATTAGAAATTGTTGGTTATTGGCGACCTGAATATTTACAAAAGAAGTTTTCTCAGGTGCGGCGGGCTGGACGTGACGACTTAATTTTGGCAATTTCCGAGCGACTTAATTTAGAAAAGGCGGGAGTAAAATTAAATGATGTTCCCGCCAGAATTGTTTGGTTTAAAGATAAGTTATTGCCGAAAGCTGTGTTAGCTGTAATGGATTAATTAAGGAGAAATAAGATGAAAAGTATAGAAACAATTGCAATAGTTACTAAAGATGGTAAAATTACAGCGCAAATACCATTGGATATTCCAGAGGGTGAACATCAGGTGGTAATAGTAATTGATGAAAAGCCATTGGCACAGAAAGTAGAGAATAAAGAAAAGCGTCCTCCTCTAAACTTTCCTGTAGATAATTATGGTTATTGGCCTGAGAATCTTTCTCTGAGACGTGAGGATATGTATGGTGATTGGGGTCGCTAACTCTGTATTTCTGGATACGAATATTTTAGTTTATGCAAATGTGTCCGAATCTCCCTTTCACCAAGCAGCACTACAGGCTATTGAAAGCCTTTATGACGCAGGAATTGAATTATGGATTAGTCGCCAGGTATTGCGGGAATTCTTAATGACTCTCAGTCGTCCACAAGCATTGATGAATCCCCGACCTGTTGCGCTCATAATTGACCGTACCCGATTTTTTCAAGCTCAATTTCAAGTAGCTGACGATACCGCTCAAGTGACAGAAAGACTTTTATCTCTAATGGAGCAAATTACTATTGGTGGTAAGCAAGTTCATGATGCAAATATTGTCGCCACGATGCTAGTTTATGGTATTCCTCAATTACTAACTCACAACACAGGTGATTTTGCGAGATTTTCTGGGTTAATTACTGTGTTGCCGTTACAAAATTAGACTGCTTGCTGTAGAAGAAAATTGTAGGTTGGGTTAAACGAAGTGAAACCCAACAAATCGCGAAGAATGTTGGGTTTCGTTCCTCAACCCAACCTACGCTCTTTAAGGTTTTTGACTAAATTTATTTATGGGGATTAAAAATGTTTGACTTTTGACTTTTGACTTTTGACTTTCCCAAAGGGGCTGATTAACCCCAAACACTTCTGTGTTCCCAAAACTGGGTGACTCTTTTTTCCCACTGCTCCCAATAATCTTTGATGACTGCTGATTCAAACCAAAATACCTCTGCTGGCATTTCTGGAATCGCTACAACCAAGAGAGCGTGCTTTAGCTGAATGCCATAATCTTGATAATACTCGTTAGCTGCTCCTATGTACGCCGTAAGTTGCAGTGGATGTTCATATAAATGCTCAATTGAACCTTTAGGTTTATCTGCTGTTTTCCACTCGCAAATACAGGGAATACCTTGATAGCTGGCAATACAATCAACTTTGCCAGAATAACCCAAATTATTATGGAAAACTGAGCCTTCCACGAGTCTAACTGTGTCGATTTGTTTTAAAACTGGCTTGATACTCTCCCAATAAGGGCGACTTGCTTCGGGACAAACAGGGTTTTGACCAAGGAGGTAGCGCTCAATTTGCTTGTGTGTATGGGTTCCCCGACGACTAGCAGATGTAGTAATGCGGGTAGCTTCTTCTGTACCAACACGCGCTTTCCAGTTTAATAATCTGTCTCTATCTGCTTGTGATTTGGTGGCATTAAGTATTGTAGTCACGCTGGGAAAGCGATTTCCCTTGGCATCTACATAATATTGTTTACCATTTTCTCTCTTGGATGTGGCATTAATACGTGGTAGCAGTTGGGTATCATGCATCAGTTGGTGTGTTGACTTTAATGTGTGTGATATATTTCCGAAATAGACAGAACTGCATTTGTATTTCCCAGTATGATGTCGTATTTTATTACTAAATTATGGAACCTGTAACATTAACAGCAGTTGCAACAGCGATCGCTACTATAGTTTTAACTAAAGCTTTAGAAAAAACTGGCGAAAAGCTTGGGGAAGCAGGGTTAGAAGCAAGCGGTAAATTAATCGTACAGCTACGTAATAAAAATAAATTGCCTTTGTTAGCAGAGGCAACACCAGAAAATACACAGCCGCCGTTAGATTATGGCAAAGCTGTACTAGAGTTGAAAGCCGCAGCAGACGCAGATACCGAAATTGCTCAATCAGTGCGGGACGTTGAAGCAGCAGTAAACGCCGATCCTCAAGTAGCGCCAAAAGTCCAAGTTTTAGCAAATGGGCTGAACTCGCAACCAGCAACTATCATTAATTCTACAAAGTTAGCTGACTCTATTAAAAACGTCTTTCAAGGAAATGTTTTCACTGGTACTAATATTTTCTGATTGCATTCGCCTGGAGGAGAACAGGTAAAGTCAAATCTCGCTAGCGAAATACCGCAAAATTTGCCCTTAAGTGGGGTGGTGAAGTTTGTTGGACGTGAAGTTGAATTGCGAAATCTCCACCAAATGTTACAGGAAAATGAACAGGTGAGTATAGCTGCTGTTGCTGGCATGGGTGGACTGGGTAAAACAGAACTGGCCTTACAATATGCAAAGGCTCACCGTGAAATTTACAAAGGTGGAATTTGCTGGTTGCTGGCAAAGGCTGGAGATGTGGGTATTCAAGTTGTGCAGTTTGCCAGAACGCAGCTTGACTTAAACCCACCAGAAGATTTGGATTTACCCGCGCAAGTGCAATACTGCTTTCGGCTTTGGCGCGAAGGTAATGTGCTGCTAGTATTAGACGATGTTGGAGAATATCAACAAGTTAAGCCTTATCTACCTTCGCCATCTTCTCGATTTAAAGTGTTGATTACCACGCGCCAACACTTAGGAGCATCTATAAAGGAATTATCTTTAGATGTATTGCAACCAAAAGCAGCGCTGGAGTTATTAAAGTCATTTTTTAAAGAAACACCACAGCGAATTGAGCAAGAATTGGCTGTTGCAAATCAATTGTGTGAGTGGTTGGGATATTTGCCTTTGGGTTTGGAATTAGTCGGGCGATATTTGGCGCGAAAACAAGACCTTTCTTTCACAGAAATGTTGCGGCGGTTGGAGAAAAAGCGACTAGAACAACCCGCCCTTATTAAACCAGAAGGCGACATGACAGCACAACGGGGTGTGTTAGCAGCCTTTGAGTTGAGTTGGCAGGAATTACAAGACAGCGATAAGCAGCTTGGCTGTTTGCTGAGTTTATTTGCCGCCGCACCTATATCTTGGAAGTTGGTGGAACAGTGTTTACCAAAGGAAGACGAGGAAGAGTTAGAGGAAATTAGAGATGATACCTTGCTAAAACTGCATTTGCTACAGCGTAAAGGTGAGGGAATTTACCAACTGCATCCACTGTTAAGGGAGTTTTTCCAATATAAGCTTACAGGTTTAGAGCAGGCAGAAGAATTAAAGCGATCGCTTTGTCGGGTAATGGTAGCAGTTGCCAAAGATATTCCTGAAACACCTACCCTTAAGAAAATCACCAATGTTTCTCCCGCCATTCCTCATATAGCTGAAGTAGCGAACAATCTCATTCAATGCGTTAGCGATGATGATTTAATTTGGGCTTTCCTCGGTAACGCTACATTTTATGATGGTCAAGGTTTATATAACCAAGCTTTACCTTGGTATGAGAAGTGTCTAGAAGTCACTAAAAAGTGCTTGGGAGAAGAACATCCATCTGTCGCCCAAAGCCTCAACAACCTAGCGCAACTCTACTACTCCCAAGGCAGATACAGCGAAGCCGAACCTCTTTGCATCCAAGCTTTGGTAATCAGGCGCAAGCTGCTGGGAGAAGAACATCCAGATATTGCATTTAGCCTCAACAACCTAGCGTTACTCTACCGTTCCCAAGGCAGATACAGCGAAGCCGAACCTCTTTGCATCCAAGCTTTAGCACTCAGCCGTAAACTACTGGGAGAAGAACATCCAGATGTTGCATTTAGCCTCAACAACCTAGCGTTACTCTACCGTTCCCAAGGCAGATACAGCGAAGCCGAACCTCTTTGCATCCAAGCTTTGGCACTCAGGCGCAAGCTGCTGGGAGAAGAACATCCAGATGTTGCATTTAGCCTCAACAACCTAGCAGTACTCTACCGTTCCCAAGGCAGATACAGCGAAGCCGAACCTCTTTGCATCCAAGCTTTGGTAATCAGGCGCAAGCTGCTGGGAGAAGAACATCCAGATGTTGCATTTAGCCTCAACAACCTAGCGTCACTCTACCGTTCCCAAGGCAGGTACAGCGAAGCCGAACCCCTTTACATCCAAGCTTTAGCACTCAGGCGTAAACTGCTGGGAGAAGAACATCCTGATGTCGCCAATATCCTCAACAACCTAGCGGTACTCTATCATGACCAAGGCAGATACAGCGAAGCCGAACCCCTTTACATCCAAGCTTTGGATATTCTTGAGCGACAGTTAGGGGTGAATCATCCCGATACTGTTCATGTCCGTAATGGTTTAGCATATCTACGCGATCGCCTCCCCTCAAATCAAGAATAGACGGTTTTGTGCAAAGCGTACCGTGATAAAACTGAAAAGTGCGATCGCCTAAACTAAAATTCATATTAAACTAAGTAAAAATGCCTGATTACTTACTCAAAATGGCATTTGACTTATTCAAAATCAGCTTTTGCTTTCTCAAAAGCAGCTTTTACTTTCTCATTTTGGTGTTTTCCGCAAGCAAAAGCAGCTTTTACTTACTCAAACCCCAGTTTGCTTTCTCATTTTAGTGTTTTCCGCAAGTAAAATCAGCTTTTACTTTCTCAAAAGCAGCTTTTACTTACTCAAACCCCAGTTTGCTTTCTCATTTTGGTGTTTTCCGCAAGTAAAATCAGCTTTTACTTTCTCAAACTCCAGTTTGCTTACTCATTTGAGTAATTCACGCATTATTTTTGGTATATCATTGAGCCGAAAGCCGTCGTAGAAATCGCTTGTCGGCAAATCTTAAACGCTATTCCATTCTTCTAGCGTGATTTCCCGCTCTAGAATAACCTCAACTTCCTGACTCATCATCCGCAATTGCGGTACAGAATACTCATCATTAGAAAGAATAAGTTAGGCGATATTGCCCCGTAAACCATAAACTGATGTCTTGTTCCAGAAAAAGGGCCATCAAAGCCAAGCCATCGTAATTTGTTCACAAAATCCCGACGCTTACAGGGTATCCATCAGCTCAAGAGTCGGCTCCTTGTTGAGGTCAATATTATCAATTACTGGTAGAGAATGTCCCAGCTTTAGCCCAAGCAAAATCCAGTCTTCCAGTGTTGAGCGTAATTCATCCTCACACTCGCGCAAAGTTGATGCAAAAGCTATCACTCCTTTGCAAACAGGAATTCTACCTGCAAATGTACCATCTTCTAACTTGTCATAAATTGCTTGAGCGTAGACGCAAAGCGGCTTGTCGTCAGACATCGCTCGATCAACATAGTCGCTCAAAATAAACCTTATCGCCATGAAATCTCACGTTGTACTACCAGTTTAATCTTATGTTAAATGATGGTGTTTCGCCGATGAAGCGTCTACGCTCTACTTTCAAGTCTAAATCGACAAGCGATCGCTTGGTTTAGAAATGAGCATTACTCAAATAAATCAAATCCCTTTTCGTTTCTCAGCTTTCTGTCAAAAGTTGCTGTTAAACTACAACCATAATCTTGAGCAATCGTACCAATTAAATAATCAGAAAAATCTGCACTTCCCTGCTTAAATCGTTGTAATGCTTGATAAATTACAGAACGATTTTCTAACTCAAACACTGAACATTGCAGCATCAAGTCTATGGTGTTACTAATTTCTTCTTTACTAAATTGATAAGGGTTCCCGCGCAAAACCCAGACTAATTCACAAAGAACTATATTAGCAACAAAACATTGCTCTTCCCTTTCGATAATTTCAGCAGCTTGCTTCCACTGCTTTTATCATCTTTTGTCAAGTAACGTACTAAAATATTTGTATCAAGTCCAATCACTTGAACCTTCTTGGATTGCTACTTCCATTTCTTCTAAAGTTGCGCTTTTCATTCCCGGACGGTGTAAAAGTCCTGATAAGCTTTGAATAGGAACATTTAAAGGAATCAGTTTGACAATTCCATTTTCATCGATGACAAAATCAACCTTGCTACCAGTATCCAAATTAAGATAATCCCTAATTTCTTGAGGGATAGTTATTTGTCCTTTGCTCGTGATAGTCGCACTAGCCATGACTCAAGTTTTTTACTTGATTATACAGCAGTTTGCAAGACTCAACATCAGATGAATCAATTCAAAATTCACGCATTCAAAATTCACGCATTAAATACAGCCACGCCACTTGCGGGTGGGGTATCTAAGAGCCTTATGAGACAAGGATTCTTTCGCCCACAAGGGGCGAGGTTTTGAACCTATTTTTTTTGATAAAAAGAGTTTCTACCTCTTGCCTCCTGCCTCATCCCAACTACAAATATTTACGCTGTTCTACTTCAAACACGCTTTATATCTCAATACAGTTCAGAATCAACAACAAAATCCTGATCTAGAGACGCGATAAATCGCGTCTTGAAAGACCAACGATCTACACCTTGGGATGTAATAAGATACAGTTCAAATTCTCCACTTTCCGGTCATGATTCCTCAAATAAGCGATCGCCTTGATGTAAACGTTCCGCAATTTGATAAGTTTGTCCTTGAGATCGCATTGTCGGAGAATGAGCAGCTAAATACCGAGATGCGGCCACTAGTACATGAATTCCAGCCGAAGTTTTACCAAGGAAAGAATACTGACGAAAAGCGGCTTCCATTTCTTGAACGACATGAAAATCACGGTTTTCTCGCAGCATCAATTTCCCCAGTTTTGCCATCAGTCTTTCAGGACTACCACCACTGTATAAATAATTAGCAACTAATTGCCCTGTCTGGTTTACTTGCTGCTGACGGTTTAATAAATCTGGTAGCTGCTGGAGCAATTGTTCGGGATTTTCTACGATGTCTTTGGGTTCTGGCAGCCTTGCTGGTGGGACATTCAAAAAACGATTTAAATATACACTCATCGCCGCATCAAACACACCTCTTAGTAGTTCGACTGTTGGTACTCTTCGTAAAGCTTGATGTACGGCATTTGCATACGTAAATGGATGGTGGGCTGAATTCCAATCTCCAAAGTCATTAATCGTGTGGAAACGAGCTACTCGTAATGCTGCTGTATAAGTAACTACACCAGCTAATTGTTCTTCAGTACAACCTGCTTTCAGTGCATTCAATAGCGAGTCTGCGATCGCTTGTGGGTCTTCACCCAATAAGATTGGTACTAGTTCATCTGTTTGTGACCAATTTCCTTGTCGAGATTTTCCTACACTTAATACAGTCGGTAATTGCTCAAAAGCTGACTCTAATATTGCCACCAAATCTACAGGGTAGCGCCAGGAATTGGATTCTTCCATCCGGGAAGCATTGGCTAAACCCGAAACTAGGCTAGCCAGAATTGATTCTGCTGCTTGCCAAGCTATAGTATCAAGTGCTTCTAATGCTTTATTGATGAAATCAACTGTATGCCCAACATCAAGATAGCGACGATCTGTAGCAGCACAGAACAGCATATCTGCTATTTGCTTTGAATTAGCTCCAGAACGAATAGCAGATACTAAACATCTTTGTGCTGCTTCCGCATCCCGTACCTGAATAAATTGGCGAAACCAGTTTTTGAGAGTTGCAAAATCTACTTTAGCATTGGGTAATGGGTGAACGACAAACTCTGGTGGCGCACCCGCACTATCATTAGCTACTGCCGACAGTCCGTGAAATAAAGCACGAGGTTTGTCTTCGACATCAAGATAAGGTAGTAGATTCATCATACAGGTGTGGATAGTCAAACCTGAACTCCAACCCGCTTTGTTATAACGAGTGCCAAATTCTAGCCCCATAAGAAATGGTTCTGTCGCTTTCACTCCTATATCTAAAAGTGCCAGCGTTGATTTCGCAATCACTAAAGAAATATTCTGCTCTAAACCGTCTAGCAGACGTTGGCGGTGGTGAGCATAAGGGTTAACTGGTGGTGCTAAATTTATCCAAACTTCACCATCACGGATTTCTACTGGGAAACAAGGAACATCATCTGCCCACGAGTCAAACGTTCCACCACTAGCAAGATCAAAGCGGGCATAATGCCAAGGACAGGTAACAATACCATCTTTGCAAGTGCTTCCTTGTAAGGGAAAGCCCATGTGAGGACAACGGTTATCAATTGCGTAAACAGTATTATTTGAGTAAAACAAAGCAATCGTATGCTTTTCCTTGTGGACTAACAAACTGCCTGCTGCCTGAACTTCTGCAAGTTTAGCAACACGGATATAATTGTCTGTTTTCGTCGCATCTTCAAATATTTGAGTCACGTCGCTTCGCTCCAAATTCAAAATTCAAAATTCAAAATTCAAAATTAATCATCCCCATAAATAAATTCAGGGGCTTGTATCCTTTTCGTTTTCGGTCATTTAATTACACATAGGTAAATGTCAAAACCCTTATTTCTACTCTGGCAAAGTTTTTCAAATTTGAGCATTTGTGCATTCTAATTTTTGTTAACTAATATCAATTCAAAAAATGTTTACGACAGATAACTCCACCCCAGGCAGCCGCATCATGTCAATAAACAAAGCATATTCTCAATAAAGTCAATACCTTATTGGTTGGAGATTTTTAAAATATAAAGCCGAATCACTGATTTTTCTGAAGAGTAGTTGCAGGCTATTAAATGTCTGATGCCTCAATAAAGCAGGTGATAAAAGATTATCTATATTGATATGGATGCCTTTTATGCATTAGTAGAGCAGCGAAACAATCCTAGTTACTGAGCCAAACCGTTAGTAGTCGATGGTAGCCCCAATCAAACAGGTGTGCTTACAGCAGCTAGTTACGAAGCCAGAAAATTTGGTATTCACTCTGGAATGCCTTCAAGAACAGCGATCGCAAAATGTCCTTGGCTTATCTTTATCAGACTGAGATTCGATGTATACAGGGAAATTTCTACCTAAATCCACGCTTCCTTATATGATGGCACTTTCAAAATTTTTAGTTATTTTTGCATAAAACACAAGACTTTAGCTGAAGAATGTTACATACCAAACTTAGTATATGTAAAACACAGACAAGATTTTAAAAATCCCTTATTTAATCTCCTTTTTCAAGCAATGCCCTGGCACAAGTCCAGGGCAGTTTTTATTGCACGCAATAAAAATCAGATATTATCCGTAAATCTAGCGATTATTAATTTTTGCCATTGGTCAGAATATGAATAGCTGCTCCTGCGACTGCACCATCGACTGCATCCCCCAGGGTATCTTTGCGACCACGAGTCACAGCACCTGTAACTGTGCTGGCTGCTGCCCCGACTCCAACATCTTGGCCTAAATTTCGATGCTTTCTATGATACCTAGACCTCGTACCATTGACAGCATTAACAGCTGCCCCAGCAGCAGCTCCTTTTACGGCATTATTCAGTAACGAACCACGTCTCCTTACTGTCCCAGATAATACTCCTGCACCTGCTCCAATACCCACATCTCGCAGGATGTGTTCATCCGCAGATGCTTGCCCTGCCGGAACTAAGCTGACACTGACTAAGCTTACAGCCATCATGCTGGAAATCAATGCACCTGAAATAATTCGGTTCATACTAACACCTTCACCTTTTTAAAACTGAAAACCAATCAAATAATTATAAACAAGCATTATCCTTCACCTACTTATAGCAATAGTTTCAGATTATCAAGCCTTATATTCCACTATCGTTGATAGTTTATTAAGTGGCACATCAAGTGAGAATAAATTATTCAACAAAGAATCACATAAAAAACCCCTAGTATAAATGCTAGGGGTGATAAATAATACCATTTCACTTGATGTTTGTCTGAGATGACCCTGTTTGTGTCTCTGCTCTACGACGCAAGAGGCTAGAGTGTTTCTCAAATATTACAGTAAAAAGCGATCAGGTATAAAATTAGCCAACATTTGCCAAGAGCAATTCTCGTTTTTCTGATTTTTGTACTCTCACTTGAGAGTCATCATCAACATCAATAAGGGCTGTATCTCCATCTGTAATTTCACCAGACAGCATTGCCTCGGCAAGAGAATCTTCTAGGAGGCGCATAATTGCCCGACGTAATGGCCTAGCGCCGTAGCTGGGGTTATAACCTTCTTGTACCACAAGCTCTTTGAAGCGATCACTAACTTCTAAGATAATTCCCTTTTCTGTCAAGCGGTTAGCAACATCGCGGAGCATAATTTCAGCGATTTGCTTAACTTCATCCTTGGAAAGCTGGGTGAAGACGATAATCTCATCAAGACGGTTGAGGAACTCAGGACGGAAGTAAGCTTTCAATTCCTCATTTACCAAGGTGCGGATGCGGTTATAACTAGCGTCGGCTTGAGTATCGAAGTCAAAGCCTAAACCACTACCACCTTTTTCAATCACCTTGGAACCGATGTTTGAAGTCAAAATGATCAGCGTGTTCTTGAAGTCCACTTTCCGGCCTTTGGAATCAGTAAGTTGACCGTCATCCAAAAGTTGTAGCAGCATATTGAATACATCGGGGTGTGCTTTTTCGATTTCGTCGAATAGCAGCACTGTGTAAGGTTTCCGGCGCACAGCTTCTGTAAGTTGTCCACCTTCGTCGTATCCGACATAACCAGGAGGTGAACCAATCAGCTTGGCGACGGTGTGGCTTTCCATGTATTCAGACATATCTAGCCGAATCATCGAGTCTTCCGAACCGAAGAAGTAGGCAGCTAGTGCCTTCGCCAATTCTGTTTTACCAACGCCAGTCGGTCCAGAGAAGATAAAGCTAGCAATGGGACGATTGGGATTTTTTAATCCAACACGAGCGCGACGGATACCGCGAGATACAGCCGAGACTGCTTGCTCTTGACCGATGAGCCGTTGGTGCAGAGTGTCTTCTAGGTGCAGGAGCAACTCTGACTCAGATTCAGTTAGCTTGTTGACTGGTACGCCAGTCCAAGAGGCAACGATTTGGGCGATGTCTTCTTCGTCAACTACAGTCGAGTTGACAGGTTGATCGTTTTGCGTAGACGTTGCTTGCAGTTGTTCTGCAAGTTTTAACTCTTGGTCGCGCAGTTGTGTAGCTTTGTCAAAATCTTGGACTCTGACTGCTGCTTCTTTTTCTTTAGTAACGCCAGCGAGTTCGCGCTTGAGTTCTTTATTCGGAGAACTTTGGGAGTTCCGCAGACGAACGCGAGAACCAGCTTCATCAATCAAATCTATTGCCTTATCTGGCAAGAAGCGATCACTAATATAGCGGTCTGATAATTGTGCTGCTGCAACAAGTGCCGCATCCAAAATTGTGACTTTGTGGTGTTGTTCATAAGCGCCGCGCAAGCCGTAAAGAATTTGTACGGTTTCCTCAACTGAGGGTTCACCGACCATAATCGGTTGGAAACGACGCTCTAGGGCGGCATCACGCTCGATATGCTTACGATACTCATCAAGGGTAGTTGCACCGATGCACTGGAGTTCACCTCGTGCTAAGGCAGGTTTAAGAATGTTGGCTGCATCCAAGCCACCTTCTGTTCCACCAGCGCCAACTAGGGTGTGAATCTCATCAATCACCAAGATGATATTGCCCACAGTGCGGACTTCTTCCACAACTTTTTTGATACGTTCTTCAAAATCGCCACGGAAGCGAGTTCCAGCTACCAATGACCCCATATCGAGACTGACAACTTGTTTGTCTTGCAAACTTTCGGGAACATCCTGGTTGACAATCCGTTGAGCTAGACCTTCGGCAATCGCGGTTTTGCCAACTCCTGGTTCCCCAATCAACACTGGGTTATTCTTAGTGCGGCGACCGAGAATTTGGATCGCCCGCTCAATTTCCTGCTGGCGACCAACTACGGGGTCAAGTCTACCTTCTTGGGCTAATCTGGTCAAATTTCTGCCAAACTCTTCCATTGTTAGCGGTTGGGTGCGCTTTTGACTACCACTACCAGCAAAAGCTGGTGCATTTTCACCCAAACGGCGAACTATGGCACTACGGACACTCTTGAAGTCAACCCCTAGATTTTGCAGTACTTTGGCGGCGACACCTTCACCAGCCTCGGTTAATCCTAAGAGTAAGTGTTCAGTGTTAATGTAATTCTGTCCCAAACTATGAGCTTCTTTAAACGATTGCTCGAAGAGGCTTTTCACCTTCGGAGTAAAAGGAATTTCTGGTGGTACAAAGCCAGAACCCCTACCAATAATTTTTTCTACCTCGCGACGTGCGTCTTTGAGGGTAACGCCTAACTCGGCCAGCACTTTAGCAGCAACCCCAGTTCCTTCTCCCATCAAACCCAGGAGAATTTGTTCAGTTCCTACGAAATTGTGTCCCAGGCGACGTGCTTCCTCCTGAGCTAACATAATTACTCTAATGGCTTCGGAAGTGAAGTGTTCAAACATAATGGGTTCTTGCTCCCTCGCTGCTTGGACTTTGGGTGAAATAAAATTCACCCTCATCTAAAGTTTTTTGTATTTTCTTAAGAACAATGTAACTTTATTTAAAGTTAAGTGGCAGTGGTGAGAGCCGTAAGACATCAGGTGTACTTGCCGTCTACTAGGAGTGACGCGATTAATTACGTCTGTACAAGAGTTGCAAAGTTGACAGTTAAGCTTTCGGTATTTGACAATTTTCTTTTGTCTGTTTTGTTTTGCACTGTCAGCTAAACTTAAAATTCAGGACTTAGCACTCTAAACTCAGGACTGACAATGACTGAAGCAACGGCCGGTAAAGACCAACAACATCCACTTTATAACCGCGATCGCCCCCTTATTGATATTTTACTCGCTCAAGAGGCGACAGACTATAACTTAGCAGAATTGGCTAGACTACGAATGCGCTATCAAGGGTTTCCAGGGGCGAGAGACATCCAAAAAGACCTAGATAAAGTCTTGCAACAGTGGGGTTTGACCGAAGCTGAGCTTTTTGAGAAAACTCGTCAAATTCATGATTTGGGTGGAATTTACAAAAGCCGTGGCAAGAAAGATGAACAGGATTGGAATTAGTTATGGGGAATAGGGCATTGGGTATTGGGTTCTTTTGCATTCCTAATTCCTGACTCAGCCCTGGAATGGCGATCGCTAATTCTGCGCCTTTGCCTAATTCAGATTTTACTGTGAGTTGTCTACAATCTATCGGAAAGTGGCTAATCCTAAAATAGTACCTTTACTTACTGGTTTAGTAATAAATAAATAACCAAATAGTTTTTGTAATCTTAAAATAAATCTTGCGATCGCTATTTTGTTTCCAGAAATTTACTTAGTTCTGCAAGGTTTGAACTTGCTGCAAAATCCCAAGTAAATTTTGGATATGATGCCCAATTTTATGAGCAATCACGTATGCTTGAGCAAAATCTCTAAGTGCCTGATATTGAGTCTTCAAATCGCGATAAAAACTCAAGTCAATATACACCTTTTGATCGCGCGGACAATAAAACGGTTGAACTGCTGAACGTGCAAATCCACAAGCTGACAAAGCCATGAGAATTTAGGATATCAACACAGGGGAATATCATTATGTCTGCGTTGGACACACACATGTAGTTGAGGCTGTCCCTTGTCACTCACTAACGGAACTTAAACATTTTTGAGAGAGAAACAAGCTTCAAACCCATGCAGGGTAAGGGAAATACACCAAATACTCAAAAAGGGGCTAAACCCAGATATATCAATAAACTAAGCCTAACGATGTCAAAGTCTCTCTGTATATAGATTTAATGCTTTTTTCTGGTTGTTTTTTGTCTAAGTCCCACTAAATAATAACTCTGTATCAGTTAGAGGTCTTTTCGTCTTGGTGTATTCACTTTTTGCTACTTATAATTAGACTTCTTGCATGAATCCTTACCGTCACCCTAAATCCCTCTCCCAAGCTTGGGAGAGGGACTTTAAAATTGACTCCTCTTCTCCCAAAATTGGGAGAAGGGGTTGGGGGATGAGGGCAAGTTTTGCATTCGTGCAAGAGATCTATTAATTATAATAATTATTCCACCTGTATCGCTTGCCCTGCTTGGGCAGCAATAAATGCAGCATTCAAAGAAATGTTACGAATACTGCTACCCGCTACATTTAATATCTGTATAAGAATGGTTATTGTTTAGCAAAATGACTTGTACCGTTGAGGGTGTTCTTGCCTACCTAATGAGCGAGAGAATATATTTTATTACTAAGGATAGTTTTCAGTGGAACCAACTCGTATTTAATATAACAAATACTGAAGAATCAACTTTGTCAGTGATTAATCTTTTCCCTATAACCAAGGAGTAATAATGGTTTTAAGTCAATATCAACGCGCTGTAGGCGTATTTACTCATCGGATAGATGCAGAGCAGGCAATACATGAGTTGAGAGATTCTGGCTTGGCGATGGAGAAAGTATCTGTAGTTGTACAGAATTCAGATCACAATCATGAGATTGCCGATAATGAAATTAAAGAGGACACTGGTGATAAAGCTGATGAAGGTGCAACAGTAGGAGGGCTTTCAGGGGGCGCTGTTGGTGGGTTAACTGGTTTATTAGTGGGTCTTGGGACTTTAGCAATCCCTGGAGTTGGCCCAATAATGCTGGCTGGGGCAGCAGCAACTGCTTTGGTTACAACCCTTGTTGGAGCAAGTATTGGTGCTGCCACTGGGACTTTTGCTGGTGCATTAGTTGGTTGGGGAATGTCGTCAGAACAAGCTAGAGCATATAACGAGCGAGTAGAGGATGGACACTATTTAATAATCGTAGATTGTACATCTTTTGAAATTGCTAAAGTAGAAGAAATACTACGGCGTTGGGGTATTGAAGAGTTTGGCATTTACGAGCATCTCAACAGTGAATATGAAACTACAAATTATCTGACCACAACGACTTCTGCTACTGCCATTCCTAATAAAAGTGGGATGATGTCTAAGTATGGTGTTAGTTGCTTTAATAGCATAGAGAATGCTGAAACGGCAATTAAGGATATGTGTATTGCAGGTTTTTCATTAAACCAGATTTCCTTAATTTGCAAAGACTTTTCTCAATTGGTTGGGTCAACAGGCATTAATTTAAGTGAACGCTTTGACGCTATGAGGTTAGGAATAGCAGATGAGTGGGCACGCTTTTACAATGAGCAAATAGAGCAAGGCAATTACATACTTATCGTTAGTGGGACAGATAATGAGCAAGATATAGCTAGCTCTATTCTGTGCAATTATGGGGTTCAAGAGTGTCAAATTTATGACCCAATGTTAATTCGTTCTTAAAAGCGGGTGCTGTCATTAATGGGAGCAAACTTATTTAAGTTTTGGAAGATAAGCTGTTCCACATTTAACTTACCATAACAGCGTTACCTTTTAACTTAATTCCTGTTTCCTCCATCATGTAGGTAGCTAATTTCGCTGCTGTCCACCTACCAAAATATAAGTGGTATTCCACCTACTAACTAAATTTACTATATTTTCCATCCCCTTTAGGGGAAGTGGTTATGGAAAAAGTTGCCTTCTGTAACCCTTATTAAGCAAGGCTTTGAGATATCCAAATCGACGCCACTTTTAAAATTGTCAACAACCATCAACTAATTATCAATAAGCAATGGGTTTTGCAGCCTGAAAACCTTACTGTGCAAATAATCGACACCAGTCAACAAAATAATGCGGTTTTCAAGGTTATGGCGAATGGTGTCGATGAGCTTCAACATATTTACCTGACAGTAAAATATCTTACTTAAAATTCTCAACAGTTCGGCTTCGCTCAGGGTCAGCAGTGAGCGAAGCTGAAGGGTCAAGCTGTATTGACTCTTTCTCCGTCTCCAGTTGCTGTCGTTGCTTGCTATACTCACGCAGCTGCTTCAAAAGGTTTTCTTGGGATGAGTTCGAGATAGACGGACTGGGACTTGGTTGAAGGTCAGTGTCGGTACTTGCAAAATTAGCCGCTGAGGGATTAATTTCGTTGACTGGTAGCGACTTGTCATTAAACATCGCCTGTTGGTTTGGTGCTGAGGTAAAAATTAGATTCTTTGGTTTACTCACAGCAGCTTTTACCGAGTCTAGAGTAGTAGCAACTTGCACTTGTTGCTGCATCTGTTGTGTAGAAGATACTAAACCACTTAGACCATTTACCAATTGCCGCAGATTTTTACGGAAATTAGGATCGCCTGTCAATTCATCTAAATCAGATGTAATTTTTTGGGTATTTTCAAAGGTGACTCGTGCTGAATCTAAAGTTTGTTGCAACAGCAGCACATTCTTGGGATCTTTTAAGGTTTTAGAAGCATCGCGTAAATTAGCTGAAGCTTGGGCTGCATTTGCTGAAAGCGTTTCTAAATTGTTGAGTAATTCTCCTTTAGTCAATCGATTCACAGATGGTGATAAGCTACTGACTGTAACCCGCAATTGGTTACTGGTTTCGGTGATATTATTCAAAGTACCAACCAGGGCCGAACGATTTGTTGTCAACAGATTATCCAGGTTATTCAGCAATCGATTTGCTTGAGTTGCAGTTGCATCAAATTTGTTTAGTGTTTGATTTGCGGATGCATTAAGTTGATTTGTCGCCCGTTGCACTGAATTAGCCGTGGCAGAAAAGGTATTAAGTTGTAATCGTAAGCTTTTGGTCAAACCTTGTAAATCCTGACTTAGCTGAGTAAAACTAGATGCTGCGCCTGTGGTAGTCTCTAGAACCCTATTGACATTTCGATAAAATTTGGGGTCATTGTATGCACTGGCTAGTTCAGTTGAACTGCGAATTAGATCATCAACACTGATGCCAAGCTGACCTTTTAACCGAGAGCCATTGCAGACGATGAGGCTGGTATCACAATTTTTATCTAGGGGTTTAGCAAGCACAACCCCAGCAGGTAATGTTGCTTTTGGTGTAATGTCGATAATACTTTCGCTGATTAATCCGCTTTGATTAGCTTCCACCACTACATCGCGAGGGATAATTAGGTTAGGTTGGGGAATTTCAATCTCTACATCAATGGCATTTGGCCCTGGTCGAACTTGGAAAATAGTTCCTACCTTAAAGCCACGATAGCGAACTGGTGATCCCTTTTGCATTCCGCCAGCATTAGCAAATTCTACAATAATTTTGTATGAACGACCAGCAGCAGTCAATCTATTTAACCACAAAAAGAGTAATCCAAATACCCCTAGTCCTAGCAGGAGTAATAACCCCACAGAACCTTCTCTAAATGTTCGCCCAGAGGCGAAGCGGCTTGTCATAAGACCTCGCATTGTTTTGCCTCCACCAACAACCAATAACCAATTAGGAGTTAAAAGTTAGGAGTTAGTAACTCTTTACTCCTCATTTTTAAGTTTCTAGCCGGCGACTTTAATCGGGCCTTCAACAGTTCCACTCATAAATTGTCTGATCAAGGGATGTTCTGTGTTGTATATTTCAGTAACTGTACCTTGCCACTGCACTTTACCTTCATAAAGAAATATAAGTCTATCAGATGTACGGCGGATAGTGCTGTCCTGGTGGGTAACAACGGCATAAGTACCACAAACTCCATGTAAACATTGCAAGTTACGGATTAAATCTTCGATTACCGTTGAGGCAATGGGATCGAGTCCGGCTGTTGGCTCGTCGTATAGTAGAACTTCTGGGGCTTCACTGGGAATATCGGGATTAGAGATAATCGCACGGGCAAAACTCACCCGTTTTCGCATTCCCCCGGAAAGTTCGGCTGGGTATTGGTCGCCTACTTCTGGCAAACCTACCATCTCCAATTTTTCTTGTACCAAATCTCGGATGCGCGATCGCGGCAGCTTTGAATTTTCATAAAGTAAAAATCCTACATTCTCGTCCACTGTCAGCGAATCAAATAGTGCCGCCTGCTGAAACACCATACTAATGCCAACCTGCTGACCGTCATCCTCAATCAAACCCTCTCGCCGCACTCCTTTGACATAAATTTCTCCTTCATCGGGATTAGTTAACCCTGCTATTACTCGTAAGATAGTTGATTTCCCAGTCCCTGATGGCCCAATAATCCCCAGTGATTCTCCCCGGTTAATAGTCAAGTCTATATTATCTAGAACTTTATGGTTACCAAAGGACTTAGAAACACCTTTCAGTTCAATCAATGGTTCAGTCATTAGTTATTAGTCATTGGTCATTGGTCATTGGTCATTAGTCAGTAGAAAATAAACAAATGATTACTGAGAACTAACAAAGGACAAATATGCCAAATAGTGATTTCATAGTTATTGGTAGGACATTGTATAGTGTATTATAAATACATAATTAGCATTTTGATTAGCAAACTTTATTTTTTTAGCATAATATTTAGTTATTTGCGATGTTTAACGTCTCAAAATACCCTCAACGCAAGGCTGACCAAGACACCGTAGTAATTAAACATCTCAGTGATGTGAAAATAAGATTTCAGTTTTCTCGAGACGTCAGTAAACTCATTTAATACTATTACTATACTACTTGAATTTATAACTACTTCAGAGAAAAGTTACAGCAAAAAAAATCATTAAGTAAGTTAATACAAGGTGTAACAATCAAATTTAATTTATAAAAATCAAAATATTCAAATTTTTAATTTTTTATATTAACTCAAAAATATATTTTTATAAATGATTAAGATGGCTATAAAAAATTATTTTGCTCTCATCCAAAGTTATTGGAATTAGCATAACTACTAGATCAAGTGAGAGATTAATAGTATTATTTGTCAATCTGATAGTTGGCAAACTTACAAATTATTTACTATTATTGGAATAATAACTGTTAAAAATAAAAATCTAAATTATGAGTAGCCAATTAGAACAGTTTGCAAGTGATAATTCCTCTGGTATTTGTCCTGAAGCACTGGAATACATGATTAGGGCAAATCAAGGTAGTGTTCCAGCTTATGGAAATGATGAATGGACTCAAAAAGCAACAGATTATTTTCGTGAACTCTTTGAAATTGATTGTGAAGTATTTTTTACCTTTAACGGTACAGCTGCAAATTCTTTATCTTTAGCTGCTCTTTGTCAGTCATATCACAGCGTCATTTGCCATGAGACATCTCACATCGAAACAGATGAATGTGGCGCACCTGAATTTGCATCTAATGGCTCAAAACTACTACTTGCTCAAGGCAAAAATGGCAAATTAACATCAGAAGCTATAAAGGCAATTGTCACTAAACGCACTGATATTCATTATCCTAAACCTAAAGTTATTAGCATTACACAATCAACTGAATTAGGAACTTTATATTCTATTGAAGAACTTTTAAGTATTAAAGAAGTTGCAAACAAATATAACTTAAAGATTCACATGGACGGCGCTCGTTTTGCAAATGCAGTTGCTGCTATGAATAAAAGCCCTGCTGAAATTACTTGGAAAACTGGAGTGGATGTATTATGCTTTTGTGGTACTAAGAATGGAATGGCATTAGGTGAAGCCATTCTTTTCTTCAACAAAGCGCTAGCAGAGGATTTTGATTATCGATGCAAGCAAGCAGGCCAGCTAGCTTCAAAAATGCGGTTTATTTCTGCTCCCTGGTTGGGTTTATTAGAAACTGGTGCTTGGCTAAAAAATGCCAGACACGCTAATCAATGTGCTGAATATTTAGAAAATCAACTATTAAACATAGAAGGCGTTGACTTGATGTTTCCTAGAGAAGCAAACGCCGTATTTGTAAAACTACCTGAAGAAGTCATTCACAGCTTAAAAGCAAAGAACTGGCAGTTTTATACATTTATTGGTGTGGGAGGAGTACGTTTTATGTGTTCTTGGAATACTACTCAATCAAGGATTGATGAATTAGTTGGTGATATTAAAAATGCAAAAAAGTAAGTAATTTATACCACTTTTCTAAAACTAAAATTCATTAGTACGATTAAATTTAAGTCAGATGATTTTAATGATTTTACTTTCTGAAGATATTTTTAATTCCGTATTAGCCATCTTCAATGCTTTAACACAGCTTTATATTTTAATAGTTTTCACTCCTAACTCCTCACTTTATTTATATGTCAGAACAACAGTGGATTATAGCAACAACTGAACAACCACCAGAGTGGTTTATCCAAGCAGTAAAACAGTATACACCTGCATCAAGTGGACTATATGCAGCACAGTTATTGTGGCAACGAGGTATTAAAGATCGCCAAAAATTAACAGCTTTTATCAATTATGAAGCTTATCAACCAGCAAGTCCCTTTGAGTTTGGGCAAGAAATGCATCTGGCGATCGCACGCTTGCGACTAGCATATAATACTAAAGAAAAAATTGCCATTTGGGGAGATTTCGATGCCGATGGGATTACCGCTACATCAGTACTTTGGGATGGATTGGGGCAGTTTTTCGCTCAAAATACTCAGTTAATTTACTATATTCCCAATCGCCTGAAAGAATCCCACGGACTTAATAATCAAGGCATTGATAATTTAGCAAAACAAGGTTGCAAATTAATAGTTACTTGCGATACGGGTAGTACAAATATTGAGGAAATTATTTATGCTAAACAGTTAGGCATAGATGTAATAGTTACAGACCATCACACCTTACCACCTGAACGCCCACCCCTCGCAGCGATTATCAATCCCCGTTATTTACTAAAGGAACATCAGTTATTTAATCTTTCTGGGGTGGCGGTAGCTTATAAGTTGGTGGAAGCACTATATCAAAGCCTGCCCAATGTTGCCAAATATCCCTTAGAAGATTTATTAGATTTAGTCGCAGTCGGATTAATTGCCGACTTAGTGCAGTTAAGTGGAGATTGCCGCTACTTGGCACAGATGGGAATTCAACGATTGCAAGAAGATTTTAAACAGCCAGCAGCAGCGCGGCGGCGGCCAGGGGTAGGAAGATTATTAGAATTATGCCAGAAAAGTGGCGATCGCCCCACAGATATTTCTTTTGGTTTGGGCCCAAGAATTAACGCCGTTAGCCGCATCCAAGGTGATGCCTGTTTCTGCGTGGAATTATTAACTAGTCGGGATGTCAAACGTTGTAACGAACTAGCCGAAGTTACAGAACTCGCCAACGCCCGTCGCAAATCTTTACAAAAAGATGTGCAAGCACAAGTGGCGCAAAAACTTACTCAATTAGACTTATCAACCACCAGCGTCATTGTCTTAGAAGATGCCCAATGGCCCACGGGAGTATTGGGCTTAGTCGCCGGACAGATAGCACAAGAAACAGGTCGCCCGACGATTTTGTTGAGTACAGAAGGAGCAGAGGAGCAGGGGAGCAATTTTTCTTCTTTGCTTGCAAGGGGTTCCGCCCGTTCGGTGAATTCTGTCGATTTATATCAATTGGTGAAAGACCAAGCACATTTATTACATCGCTTTGGGGGACATCCCTTTGCAGCGGGTTTAAGTTTGTTGGTGGAGAACATTCCTTTATTTACAGTGGCGATTAATCAGCAGTTGCGGCAATCTTTAGGTAGTACAACTCTAACGCCAACCGTGCAAGCAGACTTGACAGTAACAGTTGCAGACTTGGGGAAAGAGTTATTTTTGGAACTGAAACTGCTAGAACCTTGTGGAATGGGTAATCCTGTTCCAAAATTGCTAATTCAAAACTGTTGGTTTGAAAATTCTTGGCATCGCAATCAGCAGGATTGGCAAGGGAAAAAGGTACAGTACATTAAAACTGAGTTTGATACTCGGGATGATTCCACCAGAAGTGCTTTTCCTGGCTTATGGTGGGGACACTATAAAGATGAATTGCCCATAGGAAGATGTGATTGCATAGCAGAATTAGACTACAACACCTTCAAAAAACGTTATGAGATTAGATTAATTGCCGTGCGTTCTTCTGTTAACTCAGCACTTAACACTCAGCAGTGGCTCAACGCCCCGCTATCGCTAACACCATTTATTCTAGACTTAAGGAATCAGGAACACTCAGCACCCAGCACTCAGCCTTCAGCACTAATTATTGAAGATTGTCCCACGAATTGGGATGATTTACGCATGTGGTTGCGGCGATGTTTGGCGACAAGCCGCTCTAAGTCTGGGCTTGACAATCAGCAACAATTAGCGCTCGCATGGTCTAAACCTCAGCACCAACCACCCAATCAAATTTGGCTGACGCTTGTTGGAATTGCTAAATATCTCAGTCGCACAAATCAACTAGTTACCCGTGGACAACTTTTAGAGAAAATCGGCATCAGCGACCAAACCTTACTTGTCGGAATCAAAGCTTTAAAATACTTAGGGTTCACAGTTCAACGACAAGACCGTTCTTTACAAATTACCTGGCATCCAAGCGATAGTGCCGAAAACCTTGCTGATGAAGCAGTTGCAAGATTTTTAGCTGCTGTCCGAGAAGAACAATTTCAGCAACAGTATTTTGCGGAAGTTCCTTTATCTACGATTGTGGCGATCGCCAGCTACGACAGTAAATAATTTACAGGGTTTATGGCGTTCGCTACACCAACAAAATAGGGATTTTCAACCAAGTCCCATTTTATGTAGTGCGATCGCGATCGCACTAAATGACAGCAGTTTGCAAGTATAGAAATTACTTAGCTGATCCCTGAAGTTACAGAGCTGTCCCAGAAGGCTGTTGCACCCTATTGTTGATAGTTTTTGTTTCTACAAAAGCTTCTCGACCTGTAATCAATCTAGAGCGACGATTACGAGTGATATAATTCCACCCCCACTGAATTGCTACTACTATTTTAGTGTCAAACTCGATTAAGAAATAGATGTGAATTACTAGCCAAAAGGCCCAAGCAATGAAACCTTTGAGTTTGATTAAGCCTAAATCTACAACAGCTAAATTTTGCCCAATCATCGCCAAAGTACCCACGTCATTGTAACGAAATTGTGGTAATGTCTCACCTTGAAGCCTGCGTTTAATGAGTTTAGCTACATACTCTCCTTGTTGTTTGGCTACAGGTGCAACACCAGGTAAGGGTTTACCATTTTGATGGGAAAAGTTACCTAAATCTCCCACTACAAAAATGTTTTTATAACCCTTGATAGACAAGTCTGGTTCTACAATCACCCGTCCGTCGCGATCGCACTCTACACCTGTGCTTTTTGCTAGGGCTTTCCCCATAGGCGAACCTTGAACACCGGCTGCCCACAATATAGTTTTTGCGGTAATTTCTGTTAATTCATCGCCTTGCTTGAAAGTAACGATGTTATTTTCAATATTTGTGACTCTGGTGTTAGTGTAGACAGCCACACCCAACTTTTGCAAAGATTCTGCTCCTACTTTCGATAACTCTGGCGCAATGTGTGGCAGGATGCGATCGCCCCCTTGCAATAGTAAAATTCTCGCTTCTGAGGTGTTGATGCTGCGGAAATCTTCTGTGAGAGTTTGGTATGCCAATTCCGCGATCGCCCCCGATAATTCTACACCGGTGGGGCCACCTCCCACAATCACAAAAGTCAACAAAGCACGGCGAATTTCTGGATCGGTTTCTTTTTCTGCCGCTTCAAATGCCGAAAATATCTGACGACGCATTTCTATGGCATCTTCAACAGTTTTCAAGCCAGGAGCAAATTCTTTCCAGTTATCTTTACCAAAATAGGAATGGTTAGCACCTGTGGCGACAATTAATGTATCATAAGGTACTACTTCATCACCCAGAATAACTTCTTGCGCTTTTGGATCGATATCATTTACTTCTCCTAACAACACTTTTGTATTCTTGCTTTTGCTGAATACAGATCGCAATGGTGCAGAAATATCAGCAGGTGATAGCGTACCTGTGGCAACTTGATATAAAAGCGGCTGAAATAGGTGAAAGTTACGTTTATCAATGAGAGTCACATTTACATTTGCTGTCTTCAAAGCTTTTGCTGTATACAGTCCACCAAAGCCGCCACCAACGATAACAACCCGATGTGGTGCATTCTTTTCAAGTGAGACTACCATAATCAATATTTCCTTGTGTTAAGAAGTTGTAACTATTCTTAACAAAGATGTAACAGCATTATGATGATGGTTGCTGTTTATTTAGAACAGTTGAAAAAATGATGAAAGTAATCAAAGTTAGTCTTTATATCCTCAAGTCGGCTCTATGCCAATTATGTTCTTGTCAGGTCGCTGGGTGTACAAAAGTATGTGAATCCCTGCACCACCAGCTTTTGCAAGCAACTTCATCAGCGCAGTCTCAATGCGATCGTAAAAGCTATCTATCCTGGTCATCAAGGTGGCGGAATTATAGGAACCATATTGTTAGGAATCATCGGTGCTTTTGTTGGCGGTAATTTAGGTGTATTTTTCAGTACACGAACCTTAACCCTAACCGCTACTAGTTTTACTATTCCGGGTATTGCAGTAGCCGTACTTGGTGCAATTGTCGCAGTTTTCTTGTAGAACTTGTTAACCAACCACAGCACTGTATAAAAAATTGTGGTGAATCAAAGAGATAGATTTAGCACATTCATTTAACTGTTTTTAACTGTGAATTAAATTAAAAAATAACGTCACCAGAAAATTACAGGTAGGCGTTATTTTTTTGATTATTTTGCAATCAAATAGTCAAACTTAGCATTAATAAGGGGTATTGTGGCTTAAAAGGGGTTTGAAAAATCCATTAGGTAGTAAGAAAAGCCCTCAGTTTCAGCATAGGTATTGCTAAAAATTATATAGGAAGACTAGCGATCGCTAAATGCAAACTTATCTTAACAAGTCTTAATTAGCTCTAAGAATTCCTATACCAGCTTCTCTTTCAATATAATCTGCTAAGTTGATAAAATCTTCACGCGGGTAACATCTTCCGCCAACTAGATCAAAGGCTAATCTACTGGCAGGATTTTCTGGATTTTCGAGTATATGTATACCCCAGTAGTAAAGTAAGTCGCTACTCCGAATACAAACTTCTTCTGGATCTATACAATGAAATTTTTTATCTATTTTACTAGTTTCTTTATAAGCATTAGAATAAACTTCTTTTATCAGCCTTAAGCGCTTAATACCAGGGTCTTTAAAGTTATTAACTAATACAAATAAATGAGCTAACTTATTGATTTCACGTATTTCTTTAACTGTATTTTGAATAACCTTACCGTGCTTACTTATTCCCAATGGATTGAAGGTTGTTGGGATAATACAATAATCTAATCGCTTAACTAGGTCTGAGGGATTACGCTCTAATGCTGGTGAGCAATCGCAAATTACTATTTGACAGTCACGGGCAGCATCTTCATTCCAATCATTTCCATCAAATACTTGAATAGTTGTACCTACCCCTTTAGGATTGGGAACAAAAACCCCATCACCTACTAATTTTTGCAGATTTTGTTCTGGGTCTAAATCCACCAGTGCTACATTAAATCCTTGCAGTGCTAATGCTCCTGCTAAATGACCTGCTACAGTTGTTTTTCCTACTCCGCCTTTACAGGTAAAAACTCCAAAGTAAACTTTTTTTGGCGTAGTTCCTCTGGAACATTCAGGATTCCCTCTGCCCCCAATGACGTCATCACCATCAATCCCAACCAGCTTATTTTCATGGGCAATCCCACAGCGAATTTTAGTATCTTTACCCCAGGTTCTCATTAATGCCAATGCTGGGCCGCCAAATCCTTTTGTAGTTATGAACCAACCAAAATTAAATTTTTTGCCTTCATCAGAATCTAAAAAGTCAGCAAACTTTAAAAGCTGTGGTGCTGTGACATTACTTCTTAGCCATTTTACCTGAACAACACCAACTAGGTTTCCTTTTTTAACTACTAAATCATAGCCAGGTTGATTGGTCTTTGCGGTTTCAACTGTCCAATCTGCTTTATGGAGCAATTTTGCTACGTGCTGCTCAAAGTGGGTAAAATCCTGGATAAATTGTGGCTCTAATAATGACGACATAAACAGCTTTAAATGTTTTGGTTCAACGTGGTAGTATGTAATACAATATACTTTACCCAAATAAACTGACATAATTAACAGCAAAGTTACGTCTGATTTTAACTAAGTATAAATACACTAAAATATACAGCTTTCATAAAATTTTCAATAAGTTGCTCTGGTCGCTACACACAAACCAACAATGTTCAGTTAAGCTGTAAACGCTATGATTGAGCTTTATTAAACGTTTTATGCATTGGTTGTTATCTGGACCGTTGAGTATAGAGAAATTGACGGTTAACATTGCAGGGTTGCCTGCATCGTTACAAGGTAAAAAGCTGGTGCAGTTGTCAGATTTTCACTATGATGGTTTGCGGCTGTCGGAAGAGATGTTAGAAAAAGCGATCGCAGTTACTAACGAAGCTGAACCAGATTTAATTTTATTAACTGGTGACTACGTAACTGACGAACCGACGCCAATTCACCAACTGGTACTTCGACTCAAAAATCTGCAAAGTCGCAGTGGTATCTATGCTATTCTTGGCAATCACGATATTTATTATAAACAGGCAAAAGCCGAAGTTACAGAAGCCCTTACTAGTATTGGAATTCACGTCCTTTGGAATGAAATTGCCTATCCATTAGGAAAAGAATTACCACTCGTTGGACTTGCTGATTATTGGTCACGGGAATTCCACCCTGCACCAGTTATGAACCAGCTAAACTCTGACACACCCTGCATCGTTTTATCTCATAACCCAGATACTGCCGAGATATTACAAGCATGGCGAGTTGATTTACAATTATCTGGTCATACTCACGGTGGTCAAATCGTGATTCCCGGAATTGGTCCTGCGGCGTTGTTGTACGAAAAGCTTGTAAAAAAAATACCCAGAAAAGTGCGGCGTCGATTCCCATTTTTACAAGTAAATGTTTCTGTAGTCAAGCATTGGGAATGGGTGCAGGGTTTGCATCGGCTAGGTAAAAACCAGCTATATATCAATCGTGGTTTGGGAACTTACCTCCCAGGACGCTTATTTTGCCGCCCAGAAGTTACTATAATCACTTTACAAGATGAGTAGGTAATTCCAAATTCAAAATAAAAGAACGCAATCACAGCAGGTATTTTGGTTAATGAGTGTTTGCAAACTCAGTCATAACCTACTTACTTTCATCGGATAATTTAAAATCAATGAATTAATTTGTATCTGGAGTAGATGACATAAATTATTGCATTTTATCAAGTTACATTTTGATTTTTGGTAAGCTGTAAGCGCTGGTATGAGGAGTATCGGTTGACTTATGCATTGGTTATTTACAGGACATTTAAGAGTAGATAAAATAACGGTTAAGATTGCGGAACTTCCTGCATCTTTACAAGGTACAACGTTAGTACAGTTGTCAGATTTTCACTATGATGGTTTGCGACTGTCGGAAGAGATGTTAGAAAAAGCGATCGCACTTACTAATGAAGCTGAACCAGATTTAATTCTACTAACTGGTGACTACGTAACTGACGATCCCACACCAATCCATCAATTGGTGCTTCGACTCAAACATCTGCAAAGTCGCTGTGGTATCTACGCCGTACTTGGGAACCACGATATCTATTACAGTCACTCCAAAGCAGAAGTTACACAAGCGTTAACCAGCATTGGGGTTCACGTACTTTGGAATGAAATCGCCTATCCACTAGGAAAAGAATTACCACTGGTAGGACTAGCTGATTATTGGTCACAGGAATTTTACCCCGCACCAGTCATCAATCAACTAGACTCGCTTACACCGCGCATCGTTTTATCTCATAACCCAGATACAGCCAAGATATTGCAACAATGGCGCGTAGATTTGCAACTATCTGGTCATACCCACGGTGGTCACATCGTTATTCCGGGCATTGGCCCTGTAGTACTTTATTATAAAAAGCTCCTCAAACAAATTCCCAAAAAATTGCGGCGTTGGGTAATATTTTTCTTAGGAGACTGCTCGAAAGTAGTCCGATATTGGCAGTGGGCACAAGGGTTTCACAAGATAGAAGAAAATCAACTATATGTTAATCGTGGTTTAGGAACTTATAAACCAGGACGTTTATTTTGTCCACCTGAAGTGACTGTAATTACTTTAATTCGTCATTAGTCATTGGTCATTGGTCTAAATAACTGACATAGACGCGCCAGCGGCTTCCCGCAGGGTAGGACAAAGGACAAATGACAGCCTTCACTAGTCAAAGTGCAATTTAAATACATAAACTCAAAGCAGAAACCGCCTGAAGCTACGATAGATAAATCTCAATAGCTTGGGGCGGTTCCTTGAAGATTGAAGAATTCAGAAATAACTAACTTAATATTTGGTGGACAGTATTCGCGATCGCTTTACTCAGAATTGCACATCCTTATATTCCAACTAGGCAGGCATTTTCTGGCTGTGCGTTCTAAAACCTCCAAAACAACTCATTGAACTTAAGGCAAAAACACATTCATTCAACGGATGCCACAACCAAAAGAGCGATCACGATAAGATTAGAGCAGGAGGCACAGGCTCTAACTTGAAAGTTTTTGTTTAACTTTTAACCTGTTTGTACCTTGGTCTTAATCTAGCATTGTGTTTATTGAGCTACAAGACACCTTTACTAAACTTGAAGACCATTAATTTATCGCAATAATTCAGAAATATTCCTTAAAAATTGCCCCACTTGGTAATGTTGGCATTTACGCCAACATTACCAAGTGGACTGAAAGTTTAGAACCCGTTATTGAGCAGAATCGCCTGTGGTAGAAGAATCGCTATTAGATGTACTGTTTGACTTGTCTACTCCTTGAGGCGTAGTAGTTTTAGAAGTGTCACTTTTCGTACCAGGAGCAACAGTATTAATAGAACTATCGTTCTGCGAAGCCGGAGTATTAGTAGTTGAACTCGTCGCCGGACTTTGTGCTGCTTTAGGGGCTGGCTGGGTTACAGAAGGTGCTTTTTCTGCCGCAGGCTGCTGGGGTGGAATAGTAATGTTAATATCCGGTTGGCGAGGTGTAGACGGAGGTGTAGCTTGCTGTTGGGGAACAGGAACAGGAACAGGAACAGGAACAGGGACTTCCTTAGTTGTTTCGATTATTTTCGTTTGTGGTTGAGGAGATGCACTGGGAGTTGGATTACTCTTACTCGGTACAGGAACCGCGATCGGCACAGTATTGTTAACCGCTGCGTTATTCTGCTGGTTGAAGTACCAAACCCCACCTATAACTAAACCAAGCACGGAAGTAATGATAATACCCAACAGCAAACCACCACTAGCATTGTTTTCATCACGCTGGGCTAAATCTGCTTGCTGGTAGTTACGTTCAACATTTCGACCATGTACGTAACCGTTACTATAAGAGTTGGGATTAGCGGTGTTATTCTTGACTGTTTCAGTAGTTCGTGTCAAGTCAGTATGAGTATTACCATTAATATCAGTGTAAGATTCTTGCTTGACTTCACTGTTTTTGATTTCGCGTTCATTGGGAATAGACATAGCCGTTGATTTAACTCCTCAGATTAAGATATTGATGAACTAAAGCTTTGTAAAAACAAAAGGTTTTAATGAACTGAAAATATATGTTGCTGATAAATCTTGAGTCTTATTTGCTACTCAACTGTTGGTAATCTCAGAATAACCTCTGCCCTCAAACAAATGGCTCTATCTCCAGGGAGTTAATACTTAATCTTTAGAGAGTTAATACTTAATCAATAGAAAGAGTATCCCAAAGATGGATGTTATTAAACTGTCAGTTAATGGATTGATCGAAAAATCTAACAATTTGCTTCAATTTTCTAAATTTTTAATTTGTTGCTATGGCATCATGTAAAAATAAATTGAACAATTTACAAAAAAAGGGTATAGGGTGTAGGGTGTGGAGTACAGAAATAAAAAACTTCAGTTGCAGGGTCTAAAGCCCAGTAAAAAAAAGATGTATAACCAGTAGCGCAGCGCGAGAAATACAGAGTCATTGCTTCAATCTCACGTTTTCAAAGGTGGGTTCCCTAGACCCTACACCTTCTGAACAAATGGTTAGTTCATCAGAATGTAACCGAATCAAAGGCTTATATGTCTGATAATCATGTAGTAAAAAGCATTCAAGACAAGTATGATTCATTAAAGCCCTATTTGAACGAGAAAACACGGCGTATTTGGGCAGCAATCGAAGCCCGAAGCCTGGGATGCTCCCGGTGTGAGTCAGCTTGCGTAGGCGTAGCCCACCGTAGGCATCGTAACTGGACTATCCCAGACAGACTACAATCCATGCTAAAATACGGTTAAGATTTCTCATGCAATAGGCTTTGCAGTAGAGTATCATAAACATTACAAAATCGTCACAATAAAAAATCCTTGGCAGAATACCACTACTAAGTTTCAATATGTTTTAGTCCAATGTGGAACTCCCATGCCAAAAGGATTTAATCAAGCACAGGTAATTACAGTTCCCATTAATTCCATAGTTTCTCTATCTACTACTCATTTATCCCACCTAACCAAATTAGGTTTAGTTGATAAACTGATTGGTATTATTAATAGTAAACAAGTCAATACTTCTGACATAGTTGAGAGAATCAAAGCCGGGAATGTAACACAAGTAGGTGATAATTCCAATGTGAATATAGAGAAAGTACTAGAATTAAATCCTGACTTGGTAACAACTTTTGGTACTGAAAATTCCCAGACTGATAGTTAGACTAAACTCACAGAGGCGGGTTTGAAAGTGGAGGTAATGATTACTGGGAAGGTGGAATCAGTAATCCAGATATAGTTTTATCTGATTTGATTAAAATATTGTATCCAGAGATATTACCTAACGATAAATTATTTTACTACCACAAACTTATTTAATTATGTTAAAGGAAAAATATAAATTTAAAAATCTCCTATTAACCCAAAAAGCTCCAGTTTTCAAAACCATTATTTTTTTAATTATACTTATAAGTTTAATCTTGGCTTTTTTATTAGACTTGGCTTTAGGTTCAGTTGATATCCCTGTTAATGAAGTAATAAAGATTTTGCTCGGACAAGAAGCAGAAAAAGTGGCATGGACTCATATTATTCTCAAATTTCGCCTACCTAAAGCTTTAACTGCAATTTTAGCGGGTGCGGCTTTAGGTGTGAGTGGCTTACAAATGCAAACCCTATTTAAAAATCCCTTAGCGGGGCCTTTTGTATTGGGTATTAGTTCTGGTGCAAGTTTAGGTGTAGCGTTAGTTGTGTTGACAGCAAGTGTTACAACACCAACATTATTAGCAGATTTGGGAATAATTAGTGATTTTGGTTTAGTCATAGCAGCAAGTCTCGGTGCAGCGTCAGTTTTAGGGATGATGTTAGTTGTTTCTCGCCGAGTGCAAGACACAATGACACTATTAATCTTAGGTTTATTATTTGGCTATGCTACTAGTGCAATAGTCAGTATTTTGTTGCAGTTTAGCTCAAAAGAACGTATTCAAAGTTATATTATGTGGACTTTTGGTAGTTTTGCTGGGGTGACTTGGAAACAGTTAGTTGTTTTAATTCCAGTGATAGTTTTGAGTTTATTAGGAGCAGTGTTGCAATCAAAATCTTTGAATACACTTTTACTTGGTGAATCTTATGCACGTAGTCTAGGTTTAACTGTGCAAAAAACCAGATTTTCAATTATTACCAGTGCATCTATATTAGCTGGAGCAATTACTGCGTTTTGTGGTCCCATCGCATTTTTAGGTGTAGCAATTCCTCATCTATGCCGTGGTCTATTCAATACTTCCGATCATCGGATATTAATTCCTAGTGTAACAATGATGGGTGCAATCTTAGCATTGTTTGCAGATTTGTTTTCCCAACTTGCGGTAAGTCAGATGGTTTTACCTTTAAATGCTGTCACCGCTTTGATAGGAACTCCTGTTGTCACTTGGGTAATTCTGCGGCGTAATTCCCAAAAATCTTTTCCGTCATGAATGATGCGATTTTAACAACTCACAATTTGACTATTGGTTATAAAACATCCCGAAAAACTGTTCGGTGTGTTGCATCAGATATTTCTGTATCTCTGCAAGCTGGGGAACTGGTTTGCTTACTTGACCCCAATGGTGCGAGTAAATCTACATTACTGCGATCGCTTACCGGAATGCGATTCCCAATATCAGGTGTAGTGCGACTCTTGGGAGAAAATATTTACAAGTTAGCACCACAAGAATTAGCCAAACGTCTGAGTTTGGTACTTACCGAGAAAGTTGATGTAGGAATGCTATCAGCCTACACTTTGGTGACTCTGGGACGATATCCTTACACTGACAGGTGGGGAAATTTGACACCCGAAGATGAAGCAATAGTCAATTGGATAATCAAATCTGTAGAAGTATTGTATCCAAGGGAAATAGCAACAGTAGTAAATGCAAAAATTAGTTGATGTTCTGGTGGCAATCTTTGCAGTCGATTAGTATAAGCTATATCACTATTACTAATTTTGAGGAGCGACTTTTTCCCCTTTCGACCAAAGTTAGTCATTTTACTTCGGTTAAAAATTTCACTACGTAAGATGATGTTAACAATTAGACAGCTTGCTGGTTTAACGGAATTACAATTACAAATTCTGTCCCCTGACCAGGAGCAGAAATACATTGTAATTTTCCCCGATGTTTTTGAGTGATAATCTGGTAACTAATAGATAAACCTAATCCAGTACCTTTACCAATTGGTTTAGTAGTAAAGAATGGTTCAAATAAACGTTTTTGTACATCTTCTGGAATACCCAAACCATTGTCGCCAATGCGAATAACTACTTGCTTTTGGTTAGTGAGTTGAGTGTGAATGCGAATTTGTCCTACCCTGCGGGAAGCCGCTGGCACGTCTATGTCGGTTGCAAATGATGAATGACTAATGACTAATGACTCTTCTAAAGCATCGATCGCATTTGCGAGAAGATTCATAAATACTTGATTCAGCTGTCCTGCATAACATTCTACTAATGGCAGGTCGCCGTACTCTTTAATCACCTCAATTGCTAGATTGTTAGATTTAGGTTTGAGGCGATGTTCCAAAATCATCAATGTATTATCTATACCCTCATGGATATTCACAGCTTTCATTTCTGCATTATCTAACCGAGAAAAGTTTCGCAGAGATAAGACAATTTCTGTGATTCGTTCTGTACCAACTGTCATAGAAGTTAGCAAGTTGGGCAAGTCTGCAATCAGAAAATCTAAGTCGATCGCTTCTGTTTCTTGTTGAATTTCCTTTACTGGATTAGGATAGTTTTTCTGGTATAATTGCAGCAATCTTAATAAATCTTGGATATATTGATTGGCATAGCTGACATTGCCAGAAATAAAATTGATTGGGTTATTGATTTCGTGCGCTACACCTGCTACCAACTGTCCCAAACTCGACATTTTTTCACTATGCACCAATTGAGATACTAGCTGCTTTGCCTCTTGGCGCAATTGTGCTTCTGAGTATCGCAATATCTGCTCTGCTTGTTTGCGCTGGGTAATGTCATGGAGAATCACAACATATTCTTGAAAATCCTGATGGGGTCTATCTGAGATGGAAACTTCCAGAGTTCTGTTTTTCCCATTACTGATTAAAATTTGTTCGCTACGCTTTGTCCATTGCTCTGGATAGTAGACTAATGCGGGTAGCCATTTATTGAGGTGATTTCCCAGCAACTCTGATGGGTTGACACCAAAGAATGATTCGGTAGCTGGGTTAGCTTGCCGAATAATGCCTTGATTATCTACGACTAAAATACCATCCTGAGCGACAGTAAACAGGTGTTCAGCAGCAACTCTTGCTTCCGCGATCGCTACCACTTGCGGTAAACTTGTCCAACAAGCGATCGCTACTCCCACAAATGCCACACTCATTAGTAGCACCACAAATATATTTTCACCGCCCGCAGTTGCCACTTTATTAAGTTTGACGCCAAATAACCAGCCAACTGCCACAGCGCTGCACAGTAAAAAAATCAGGATGCTTACCTGAAGAATGACTGAGTCTTTGATAATTACCACAGGGCGAGTGCGATATCGCCGCATCCACCAATCAGGATTAAAAGCAGGGAAATTTACACGGCGAATTACCGCGTTTATTCCTATAACACCAATAGGAAATAATAACCCAATCACCAAGTTAAGCCAACCCCAGGCAAATCCGCCCACCAACAGCACCACAACTTCTAACAGCAGAATGGCCAGAGATATGCCAGGAAACAAAACTTCCGGGCGATCGCGCCGCAGCCAAAGCCCCAGATGCAGTAACATAAAAGAGACAAACCAACCGATGTTACCAACAGCCACGATTCGCGCTACATCTCCCCAAATTAGATAGATTAAGCACAACACCAGTGTTAATGTCAATGCTGGGACAAACACACCCCGACGCGAGACAACGGAAAATACTGGTGAAATGTGGTTATCTAAGGCCAGTTGATACAAAATTCGTGGGCAATTAGAAACCACCGTTGCCGAACCTAGCAGACAAGCAGCTACTAGCAAAAAAGAAACACTTACACCAGCGAATCTTCCCCAAAAGGGCCGAGAAGCTGCCACCAGATTCAGGAAAGCATTGTCTTTAAGGTTGGGATTCGTTGCTAACCGCATCACTACCCAAGACCCTCCCAAAAAGATGGGTGGCATCATCCAGGCGGCAATGTCTAGAAAACGTAGCGTCTGGGTGGGGTGACGGCTATCGGCGACAAATGAAGAAGCCGTTTCACAGCTGTAGGTTGCATAAGTGACGAAAAAGAACCACTTTGCCCAATCCACAAAGCTTAAAGATGACCAACTGCTAGGAAAAAACCCAGGACTAACGGGAGAAAACGTTAACCAGCTAAGACCTTGAACACAGAAGGTCATTAGCAGTGCAAAGGCTGGAATTATAAAAAACAAATGTAAAATACTCAGGGCACGGGTTCCACTAAACGCCACAATAAAGGGCAACAGTGTAAAGCTAATATCCAGAAATATGTCTGGACAGGTAATACCCAGTGTCTCTAAATTTACTTTAATTAAATCTCTGAGTACGATTGTATTCACTGACAAGTAAGAAACCCAATTGAGGAGGTATCCAATTGCTGCATAGCGAGCTAGTCCGGGGTAGTGTTGCAGTAGCTTGGTAGCATAGTTAGGTGTTCCTCCAGCTACATTGATGAAATGCATACCTAAGCGTTTTACCTGATAGTTGAGCAGCATTCCAAAAATCACCGCAGGTATCCAAACAAAAATAGCTTGGGAACCGAGAGCAGCATGAATCGCTGGAACCAATGCTGTCCAAGAAATATGAGCTGTCAAACCAAAGCCCCAACTTTCAACAGCACTTAGGCTTCTAGTCAAGCGAGGGTAAGAAGATTGGCTCAATGTGGAGTGAGCAGGATGGGACATGATTGGCAGTGTTAGATGGGATACTGTAATTAAGCTTATTACCTAGAGTTCCCATCTCGTAAATGTTCTGAACAAAAACTTTCTGTACGGAATCATACTTAGATGTTGAGTATATCACTAGAGAAAATTACCTTCACAACACAAGCATTTATTAACGAGGATGTTTTAAAAGTGTTTAGCTGTGATTTTAGGCACTTATTGAGCCTCCCTAACCCACGCCAGTCGCTCCACTTGGGGAGACCCCTATGAGCAAGTGGCGTGGATTTAAGAGAATCTAGAACGTTTTGATACCGACAATAGGACTTTTAAAACATCCTCTAACACCATAATTTAGCTTAAAGGTGCGATGTCTACGACAGGCTACACCTACGCCCTTTTGACTCGACAGTTGCTGTTCAGAGGTGGAACGATCGCCCTTTTTGCTCGAGAGTTGCTGTTCAAAGGTGGAACGATCGCCCTTTTTGCTCGACAGTTGCTGTTCAAAGGTGAAGCGATCGCCCTTTTTGCTCGAGAGTTGCTGTTCAAAGGTGGAGCGATCGCCCTTTTTGCTCGAGAGTTGCTGTTCAAAGGTGGAGCGATCGCCCTTTTTGCTCGAGAGTTGCTGTTCAAAGGTGGAATGGTGAGGTTTTGAGGTCAAGTCTAGAGGTGTAGGAGCCTGCGATGTCTACGACGAGCTACGCTAACGTACATTGCCCTAATACAATCCTTGATACGGGCTACATTATTAATTACCTCAATTTCTCTGCTGCGCGTCCAAGCAGCAACTTGTCGTCAGGCATCGCCTCTGTAAAACCCGAAATGACTAACGAAGAACTGCTGCAAATTATTGAACAAGCTGCCAGAGTAAAGCTGACAAAATTAGACCTTTCTGGCAAAGGCTTAACAACCCTGCCACTAAAAATAGTCCAACTCACCAACCTGGGAACGCTCGACCTCAGCTGGAATCAACTAAGCAGTCTGCCACCGGAATTTGTCCAACTCACTAACCTGCAAACGCTCAACCTGGGCAGTAATCAACTAAGCAGTCTGCCACCGGAATTTGTCCAACTCACCAACCTGCAAACGCTCAACCTGGGCAGTAATCAACTAAGCAGTCTACCACCGGAATTTGCCCAACTCACCAACCTGCAAACGCTCAACCTGGGCAGTAATAAACTAAGCAGTCTACCACCAGAATTTGTCCAACTCACCAACCTGCAAACGCTCAACCTGGACAGTAATCAACTGAGCAGTCTGCCACCGGAATTTGTCCAACTCACAAACCTGCGAACGCTCGACCTCAGCTGGAATCAACTGAGCAGTCTGCCACCGGAATTTGTCCAACTCACAAACCTGCAAACCCTCAAGCTGGGCAGTAATCAACTGAGCAGTCTGCCACCGGAATTTGTCCAACTCACCAACCTGCAAACGCTCGACCTCAGATGGAATCAACTGAGCAGTCTGCCACCAGAATTTGGCCAACTCACCAACCTGCAATCCCTCAACCTCAGCAGTAATCAACTGAGCAGTCTGCCACCGGAATTTGGCCAACTCACCAACCTGCAATCCCTCAACCTCGACAGTAATCAACTGAGCAGTCTGCTACCGGAATTTGGACAACTCACCAACCTGCAAACGCTCGACCTGGGCAGTAATCAACTGAGCAGTCTGCCACCGGAAATTGTCCAACTCACCAACCTGCAAACGCTCAACCTCGACAGTAATCAACTGAGCAGTCTGCCACCGGAAATTGTCCAACTCACCAACCTGCAATCCCTCAACCTCAGCAGTAATCCTTTAGAATCACCTCCACCAGAAATTATCACAAAAGGGTTCAGAGCAATTCTTGACTTTTGCAGGCAACAACTAGAACAAGAAACCGATCGCCTTTATGAAGCTAAATTAATCATTGTAGGAGAAGGTGGTGCAGGTAAAACTACGCTAGCCAAAAAAATTCAAGACAATCAATATACGTTACAACAAGATGAAAATACCACCGAAGGCATTGATGTTATTCAATGGAAGTTCTTGCTTGACAATAATAACAGAGAATTTCAGGTCAACATTTGGGACTTTGGTGGCCAAGAAATTTACCATGCTACCCACCAATTTTTCCTCACAAAACGCTCTCTTTATGCCTTGGTTGCTGATACTCGCAAAGAAGACACAGATTTCTACTACTGGTTAAATGTAGTTGAATTACTGAGCGGTAATAGTCCTTTGTTAATTATCAAAAATGAAAAGCAGGAGCGCAAACGAGAAATAAACGAGCGGGAGTTACGGCGTGAATTCACTAATTTTAAGGAAACACTTACTACAAACCTGGCGACTGATCGCGGTCTGCCAGAAATCTTAAATAAAATTAAGCATTATATTACTAACCTACCTCATGTAGGAATAGAACTCCCTAAAACATGGGTCAAAGTGCGAGAAGCTTTAGAAGGTAACTCTCACGAATATATTAGCCTGGAAGAATATCTAAACATCTGTGATCAACATGGTTTTACTAAACAGGAGGATAAACTCCAACTCAGTGACTATCTGCATGATTTAGGCGTATGCCTTCACTTCCAAGATGATGACTTTTTAAGAAAAACCGTGATTCTCAAGCCCGCTTGGGGTACAGATGCCGTTTACAAAGTGTTAGATAATCCACAAGTAATTCAAAACCTGGGTAAATTTGATCGCAATGATTTAAAAAATATTTGGCACGAAAACAAATATGCCAATATGCGACCAGAACTATTGCGGCTAATGATGAAATTTAAACTGTGTTACGAAATACCTAGTCGTCCCGGCACTTATATCGCACCTCAATTACTTTCTATCAACCAACCTGATTTCAATTGGGATGAATCCAATAACCTAATCCTGCGTTATAAATATGACTTCATGCCGAAAGGTATTCTCACCCGCTTTATAGTCGAAATGCACTCCGATATTGAACAACAAACCCTAGTTTGGAAAACAGGCGTTGTTCTTGCTAAAGACCAAACCCGTGCTGAAGTGATTGAACACTACAATCAACGAGAAATTAAAGTCCGCGTAGCAGGAAACCACAAGAAAGAACTGCTAGCAGTTATCAACCATGAACTAGAAAAAATTCATAACTCTTACGAACGTCTGCAATATCAAACACTTGTTCCCTGCAACTGTGAAAGCTGTAAGGATAGTCAAACACCTCATTTTTACCGCCGAGACGTGTTGTACAAATTCCGAGAAAATAATCGCGACCAAATCCAGTGCCAAGATAGCGGTGATATGGTATATGTCCGCAGACTAATTGACGATGTTTTACCGACTCTACCAAATTTGGAAGTACCCATGTCTGAACCTGTAACCAGAAATCTAGTTTTCATTAGCTATAGTCACAAAGATAAAAAGTGGTTCGATGACCTCAAAATTCATTTAGAACCATTAATTAGAGAACAAAATCTCAACCTCTGGGATGATACCAAAATCAAGCCTGGTGCTGTGTGGCGAGATGAAATCCAGATAGCTTTGGCAGCCGCAAAAGTAGCAGTGTTGCTGGTGAGTCCAAACTTCCTAGCATCAAGCTTTATTAGTAAAAATGAGTTACCACCTCTGTTAGAAGCAGCTAAAGCTAAGGGAGTCAAAATTCTCTGGATACCTTTGCGTGATTGCAACTACAAGGCAACAGCAATTGAACAATATCAAGCAACATACGCTACCGATCGCCCATTAAACACCATTGCGGCAGGAAGACGAGATAAAGCTTGGGTAGATATCTGCGAAAAAATCAATGAAGCAGCACTCCTTCGGTAAAAGAACCTCTCCCTGTCTTGAACTCAAGTTCAAGTCTGTCCCTGTGGGAGTCAAAGAGGGACAGTTTTGCGTAATAAAACCAGGGAGAGGTTTCTTTTGGGGAAGCGATCGCAGGTAAACTCTTAGCTATCGGTTAAAACTTCATCCAAGTCGAAGATAACCTGACTAATTTCCGAGCGTGTATTCTGCCAAGGTGGGAACTTTGACTTCTGTTTCGGCTTGTAAGTCGAAGTCATACCACTCGTTACGCCATTGCAGACGAAACTTCAAACGCGTCCAGTTAGGTGGTAGATTGGGACAGGCAATGGGACCAAATTGAGTCATGCGAATGCCAGCAAACCCGAAAACTACTGCTTGCCATACTCCTCCAGCACTGGCAGCATGAATTCCTTCGGCTGCGTTCAGTCTGACATCATCTAAGTCTACCAAGGCCGATCGCAGAAAGTGTGTATAGGCTTCGGTTGGTTGATTGAGGTCGCAAGCTAAAATGGCATGAATGGCTGGGCCTAGTGAAGAACCATAACTGTGGTCGGTGCGTTGGTTGTAATAGTTCCAGTTGGTGACGAGAGTGTTATAGTCGTAGCGATCGCGCAATAAATACAAGAGCATCAATACATCTGGCTGCTTGAGAATCTGCTTTTGGTTTGTAGCTTCAACTCCCAACAAACTTTGCAGAGATTTGCTACGCGGTTCGTAATCAGCGAGGTTAACGTCTTCTAGCTGGAAAAAGCCTTCAAATTGCTCAATTAAACCCGTTTGAGTATCTTCATTGACAAATAGACGCTCTTGGATTTCCGCCCAATGGTGCAGACGCTCTGTAGTTAAGTTGAGTTTTTGCTCTAGTTGGGCTGAGGTTTCTGGATAAGCTCGTTTGAGCCAATCCCACAGTCGCAAAGCTGACTGCAAATGCCACTGTACCATGAGATTGGTGAAGGCATTATTATCGACGCGATCGTGATTTTCATCCGGGCCAATTACATCTAGGATGTCATAGCTGTGGCGCTCTTGGTTCCACTGCACCCGACTTTCCCAGAAAACAGCCGTATCAAGGATAATTTCTGCGCCATAATCTCGCATCCACTCATCATCATTAGTAGTCTGCCAGTAGTGTAAAATTGCATAAGCGATATCTGCGGTAATATGCACTTCAATGTCACCGCACCAGATACGCATTAATTCACCGTTAGGAGCCGGAACCCAGCGCGGAGTGACTTCATCGCCAGTAGTGGCACTTTCCCAAGCAAACATAGCTCCTTGATAACCTGCTTCTTGAGCTTTGCGTCTCGCTCCTGGTAGGGTGTGATAGCGGTAGGTGAGCAAGTTACGCGCTAGGGCTGGTTGAGTTAAAGTGAGGAAGGGCAGGATAAATATTTCTGTATCCCAAAAAATATGTCCGCTATAGGCAAAACCAGAAAGGGTTTTGGGAGGAATGCTTACGCGGTTGTCGTGACGCGGTGTCACCGCTAGTAATTGGAAGAGATTGTAACGGACGCTCAATTGAGCCAAGCGATCGCCTTCTATAATAATGTCACTGTCTTGCCAGACTTGCTCCCATGCAGTAATGTGAGCTGCTAACAGAGTAGTATATCTGGGTTCATCAGCGAGTCTTTGTAAGGCGGCGGCAATGGGGATTTCTGTCTGTCGTGAAGTAAACACGGTGACAATCTTTTCTACAGTTACCGTTTTTCCGGGATATAACTCTAGGGTGGTTGTCAAAGTGGGAGAACTAGAAGCATTTTCAAGGCTCACTAGTCTAGTCTCGTCACCATCTACCACTAACTTAGCTGCCATCCCAAGTTGAATATCTGAGTGGAGAGTTTGACTGTTTAACCAGATAATTCGCTCTATACCACCTTGGTTTAAGGTTCGCCAATGTTTGATGCCTTGAGTATCTGGTTCGCTGTCAAATCCAGCTTCAACGGTAATTTCACCCTCAAAGTCTACCGATATGATTTGAGCGCGAATCGCCAAAACGTGTTGGTCTGCTAAACTGGTGAAACGCTCGAAGTGAAAATCTAGGGTATGACCACTAGGACTACGCCACCGCACATCACGGCTAACTAAGCCTAAACGTAAATCGAGCCGACGTTCGTAGTTAAGAATTTCACCACTGTCCATAGTAAACCGTTCCCCAGCTACTTTTACCACTAATGGCAGCCAGTTGGGACAGTTTACCAATTCGGTATGAGCAATTGTCACATCATCATAAACACCGTGGATGAGTGTAGCTGGAAAATCTTGGGAATACCCTTCCTCAAACGTACCCCGCACTCCTAATAACCCATTACCAAGAGTGAAGACAGTTTCTTTGTGATGTAACTGCGTCGGATTAAACTCCGTTTCAATAACGTTCCAGTCAGTATTGTCAATTAATTGCTGATTTTGCTGAGAATCGTGAGTGGATACGTTAAGCATGAGCGATCAAACCTCTGTCTTGGGGGTAGCTGTGGGCAGGATACAGTAAAATTAGGAGCAATCTTGAAGTGATTAACTCCTTTTCTTTAGCGCGTAGATTAAAAAATAGTCTGAACGCTAAAAAATACGCTTTTGATAAGAGTAGCGTTTCAAATTTCATCTGTCTAGAGTTAGATTTATTGAAAAATGCCAGTTATAACTCATAAATCTCAACTAACTACGAATTGATTCAGCTTTTCATCAATTTGTTTCGTCAACAGGAGGCAGGAGGTAGAAACTCTTTATATCTGATGCATAAGTCTTGCGTTTTGTACCTCACTTCAAAAGCAAACTGCTACAAATGATAAATCTTTAACCGGACAGGATATCATATCGTCAAATTTTGGCTGGTAAAATTTACAGGTGCAGTTAAGTAACGTTTTGTTCTTTTACCAGAAGTGGTATATTGGCACTTGACCCGACCGAGTATAAACTATGCATAAGCCCACAGGACAGCAAAGAGGTGTTGTACTCAATACTACAGAATAGGAAGGGAAAGTGGGCAAATGAGCAAAAATACCGGGCTAGGTAGTGTTTTTTCCCTGTTTCGAGGCGTACCTCTAAGTCGCATCTTGGTAGCGTTGTTTGTGCTGCAAATCTTGCTAGCTGTGGGATTGACTGCATACTTATCAATCGGAAACGGACAAAAAGCAGTTAATCAGGTGGCTAACGAATTACGTCATGAAGTTGTCAATCGAGTCGAGCAGAATTTACAAACTTATTTGGCAACTCCGCGTCAGGTACTACGCAGTAATCAAAATCTCATTAACATGGGGTTGCTGAAGATAGAGAATCTGGCAACCTGGGAGTCATACTTAATAGAGCAGTTAAAGATTTTTCCAGATGCGTTGGCAATAACTGCAAGCAATGAGCAAGAATATTTAGCGGTGGAGAAGTTCAACGATCGCCAATTTTTACTCAGAAAAGCCGATAAGTCAACTGGGTACGATCTCTATACCTACATCATTGACTCTCAAGGTCAACGTACTCAACTACCAGAAGTAATCAAAAATTATGATGCGCGATCGCGTCCTGATTATCAAACAGCTGTTACCGCCAAAAAATTCAGCTTTAGTCAGATTTTTACACCCCGCACTGAACCAACCCTCCTAATTAGTGCATCTCAACCCATTTATAACTCCCAAGGTGAATTACTTGGAGTCAACAGCACTCTCACTCACATATCACAAATTGGGGATTTGTTGCAAAACATCAAAGTTGGCAAGTCTGGGCAAATTTTTATTATCGAGCGATCGGGGCTATTAGTTGCAAGTTCCACAAGCGAAGAACCATTCCGCTTACAAAATGGTAAACCCATTAGATTGGCAGCTTCCCAAAGCGGGAATTCTTTGACTCAAGCAACCGCTAAATATTTAGCCACTAAATTTAGTAACTTTGACCAAATTCAAAGTTTACAGCAACTAGATTTTTCTTTGGACGGCAAACGGCAATTTTTAGAAGTTAGACCCTTTGAGGGCGAACCAAATATCAACTGGTTAATGATCGTAGCTGTCCCAGAAGCAGACTTTATGGGACATAATCGCAACATTCAAACTACAATTTTTGTCTGTTTAGGAGCGTTGGCACTAGCTATTATATTGGGAATTGTCACCGCCCAGTGGGTTACTGTACCAATTTTGCACTTTTGCAGGGCAACAAAAGATTTAACTGATTTTAGCAACAGCGATGATTCAGTGGTGAAAGTACAAGGCATTCAAGAACTAGAGATGCTGGGTGGATCTTTTAATGAAATGGCTCAAGATTTACGCAAAACCTTTGCTGCACTGATTAGCAAAAATGAGGATTTAGAACTGCAAGTTAAGCAGCAAACTCAAGAATTACAGCAAGAGATTCAAGAACGCATTAACAGCGAACGAAAACTGAGACAGCATCATCAAGTACTAGCAGAACTGGCAAATCACAAAGCAGTTTTTGAAGGAAATTTAGAAATAGCATTCAAAGTCATCACAGAAAAAGTGGCTAATGCTTTAGAAGTAGAGCGAGTGAGTGTGTGGTTATTCAATAGCGAGCGCACCAAGCTACAATGCATAAGTCTTTACGAACGTAGCAATCAGACACATTCGGCAGGTTTAGAACGCAACCTTACAGATTATTTAATCTACTTTAAAGCTCTGGTGGTTTCTCGTACCATTGCTGTTTCTGACACTCGCACCGATCCCCGAGTACAAGAATTATGGGATATGCTCGAACCAAATAATATTGTCTCCCTAATTGATACCAGCCTTTGGCTTGGAGGCCAAATGGCGGGAACAGTATTGTACGAGCAGGTTGATATTCCCCGAAAATGGGAACTGAGCGAGCAAAACTTTGTTAGCTCAATCGCGGAAATTGTCGCCCTAACTTTAGAAGTATGCGATCGCAAACGTGCAGAATCCGCTCTGTGTGAGGCTAAAGAAGCTGCCAAAGTGGCAAATCGTGCCAAAAGTACCTTTTTAGGAAACATCAACCACGATCTGAGGACTCCTTTAAACTCGATTCTGGGAATCACAGAGGCACTCAAAGAGCAAGTGTACGGCCCTGTGAGTGAAGAACAGCGCCAGTCTCTAAATATGCTCGAATCTAATGGTAAAAACTTACTAGAATTAATTAACCAAATCCTTGACTTTACCGACACCGAATCCAGCAAGATAGAGATGCAACTAGCTGCTACTTCGATTCAGGGATTATGTGATTCCAGCCTAAGTTTTGTCAAACATCTGGCGTTCCAGAAAAATATTCGACTAAGGGCACAAATACCTAAAGAACTCGAACCCATCCAAGTTGATGAACCCCGCATCCGTCAAGTATTTATCAACTTATTGACTAACGCAATCAAGTTTACTAGAGAAGGAGGCGAAGTTTGGATTGAAGTCCAGCCAAGTTCTACCAATGAATATATCTTTATCAGCGTCGTAGATACAGGTATTGGGATGCTTTCCGATGACCTTTTTAAATTATTTCAACCTTTTGTGCAAGTTGAAAATGCCTCTAACCCTCGTTCTCCAGGCACGGGTTTAGGATTAGTAATAGTACAAAAAATTGTCGAGATGCACGGTGGGACTGTCCACGCCGAAAGTCAGTTAGGCAAAGGTAGTCGATTTACTGTCAAACTTCCTTGGAAAAAGGCGGGAGAATAAGGAGTTAGGGACTTCCAAATAAAAAATAATTAATCAGCATGAGCTGTTGTTAAGCTGTTCTTGAGCATGGCAAGAAAATATCTGAATAGTCGCTTGGATAGAGGAATTGAGTAATTTAATTTTTGGAGTTACCTGAGAATTAATATTAATTTAAATATATTTAGAATCTACTTTTCGAGTAATATTATGTCTGCCTAGTTAGTTATAATTTCGCATCTGTGCAAAAATCAGAAAAACCTCTTTCCCCCTGCTCCCTGCTCCCTGCTTCCCTGCGTTCTTAATGATAAGTCTTTAATCGGACATGATATAACTCTTACCACAAGGCGGAAGTCAAAAGTATTATGAAATGGGTTTTTTAGGGATTTTAAATGGTTGCTCGATTTACGCCACCTTATACTCTGTTGTGAATGGACTCTTATGCGATCGCAAACAAACGCTTTTGTCACCCCAAAAGCATAGACCCAAACCTTTGTGATTTCGTCAAACTGCAAAAGTTTTTGATCTACTTACTGTAGGTAGATTTCAAGTAAATCAAAGAACATTCAAAATAAGATTACAAATACTAATAATTTCCAATTGTACATGAATATCTTGTATCGCTGTTCCTGGAGATGGAAAAATGGTTTTTAGGGAAAGTAAGCGCTTACGCCTCGTTGCTGACTTTCCATCTGTCCAACTTGATAAAGACTCTTCTCAAACTTTAGTTCAAATACCGCCTTCACCGCATTGTGAAGTTTGTGTAATTGTTCCAGTTTGCAATGAAGCTCAGACATTGGTAGCAACCCTTACTGCCTTAATACATCAAGTTGATCTAGAAGGACAGATTTTAGATCCCAAACACTACGAAATAATTTTGTTGGCAAATAATTGTAGCGATGATTCCGCAGCTATAGCCCGGAGTTTCGCGGGGCAACATCCAGATATAGCACTGCATGTAGTTGAAAAAACTCTGCCACCTACCGAAGCATATATTGGTCGAGTGCGGCAGATTTTGATGGATGAAGCATATCGCCGGTTGTCTAGTTTAGGACGTATAAAGGGGGTAATTGCTTCAACTGATGGAGACTCACAAGTAAGTCCAACTTGGATTGCTGCCAACCTGTACGAAATTAACTGTGGTGCTGATGCTGTCGGTGGGCGAATTATCACTGAGCCTACAAGTCGTGCCGATCTCGACCCTTACGCTAGAGCTTGCTTTCTGCGTGAAGTAGGCTATCGCTATTTAATTAGCGAATTAGAAACTTATCTCGATCCCGACCCCTATGATAGCTTTCCCCGCCACTATCAACACTATGGAGCAAGTTTAGCAGTAACAGCAGAAATGTATGCACTGGCAGGAGGCTTACCACCAGTGCGGACTCCTGAAGATGTGGCTTTTTACCGTGCCTTGCTACGGGTAAATGCCCGTTTCCGCCATAGTTTGCTAGTGCGGGTAGTAACTTCGGCAAGACAAATTGGACGTACTGATGTTGGTTTAGCAAATCAACTGAGTAAATGGAAAGAAATGGGACGGCAACAGCAAGCATTTGTAGTCGAACCAGCAGCGGCTATTGAAACTCGTTTTATTGCACGTCGCCAATTACGACTGATGTGGTGGTGCGCTCTCAATGGCTATCAGCCATGTTATCCCAGTGTCACGTCTTTGGCAGAGATGCTGGGAATTTCACCCCAATGGCTTATCGAGAAATTAACGCAACCTTATTTCTTTGGTAAGTTGTTTGAACAAGTTGAAGAACGCCAGCAAGAAGAACAAACTTGGGCTTCACGCTGGAAATACGTGGATATTAAACAAGCAATTGAGGATTTGCGCTTGCGTCTTGAGAGTTTGCGTAGGTAATTGCTAAGAGGAATTGCCCTACTTTCATGGGTTTTCTGGCGTTGCATAATTGCGGGATGATTTTACTAGTTTTGTGGGATGGGCCGAAAAGCCCGTCCCTTGTATTTCCAGGCGGGCAGGATGCCCGCCCCACAAGAATCATCTCTTGATTGAGCAACGCCGATTTTCTTTATCCGGCAAAAACCCTAGCTTTTTGGCAAATACTTTTTCCACATCACAGATTAGCGATGAAATTAAAAAAGTAAAACTACTGTCCTATAAAAGTTTCAGTTTAAGCGTTCGTGCAACGACTCTGCAGGAGTATCGCGTTGGGAAAAAATGGATAAAGTAGAACTCAGACTCGCTCGAATAAATCAAGTCGATATTCTTCCTCGCGTTGACCTTTTAAATGCCGCAATTGATTTGGGGTCAACTCAAAAAACGAGTCATGAACTTCATCTCCACTCAACGGATAATCACGAGCATAGAGTGTCCAATGAACTAAAAGTAGATGTCCTCCAGGTTCTAGATGTTCTAAAATGTACTGTTGCGCTTTTTTCAGGTCTTCCCAGCTCAAGTAATAGCCAACTTCCGAAATTAAGGTCAAATCAAACATTTCATCAGGATATTCCTCTGGAACACGCATAATTTGGAAGCTGACATTGGAAAGATGCTGACAGCGCTCTTTTGCTCTACTTTGAGCTATTGTTGATACGTCAATCGAGAGGAGTGAGTCACAACGCTTTTGGAGTTTCTCAGTTAAAACCCCAATGGAACCGCCCATTTCAAAGGCAGACCGATAGCGCTCTTTAGGTAAAGCTGCGATTGTAGCAACATATTTGTTAGCTTCGTATTCGCTTGTCTCAAATCTCCACGGGTCGATGTTTTCGCTGTAGAGTTTATCGAAGTAGCTGGGTGGTAAAGAGTCGGATTGTAACGGGTTCATAGGTTTTCCTCTATATAAACTTCCCAAGGATGAGTGAAGTTTGCTAACATTTCGGGAGTTAGGCGAAAGCCTTCTGGATCATCGTCAATTAAATCTGTAATTTGGGAACGATAAGCAGCGATCGCTTGTTGTTTCAACTCCACTACCGTGCTAATATCCAATCGCCAGGTTGTCACTTCAACAGATGCTGGCAAACTCCCGCGTTGCTTCCAGTCCCAATCCCAAATAGGATATTCAATCAATCGCGGGGATAAGGGCAAATCATCCAGCGCAGCTTTAATTAACTTCGACGTTGCTCGATGGTCTGCGTGCGGGTCATATCGCCACGGTAAAAAAATAATTTCTGGGGCGACTTTTGTGATATATGCACGACAACTAGCTACTACACTTTCATACTGTGTTGTAATTGACCCATCTTGCATTCCCCAGAATGTAACAACATTTCCCTCTAAACCTAGCAATTTCATTGCTGATAGGGTTTCCGCTTTCCGCAAGCGTGAGAGTTTATCTGCGGGATATTTCAGAGAACGAGGGTGTGAAAGTGTACCATCACTGACAACTAATACTTGCACATGACAATTTAAAGAGCGTAACAGCGCGATCGCACCCCCACAACCTAATGTCTCATCATCAGGATGGGGTGCGACAATTAGTGCAGAACTACAAGCGATCTCGTTAATTGAACGCCAAGGCAAAACGCTCGGATTGTTTAGTGGTAGTCCAATCAAGCCAGATTTATTCATCATTCCAAAGCAAATCAGCAGGCTTACTTTCACTCAGGACATACTGCCCGACATTTGCCAAGGATGCATCAAAAGCAGGTTGACGCAGATACAGAGTCAAATCTCGGATGATGCGTTCCATCGGATTTGGTGGCATTAAGCCACGAGTGCCAACAGAACGTTCGCACAACTGCATTACATCAATGCAAATCTGTTCAATTGCTGTCCTCACCATGTTTGCATAAGCAACAAGTTGGTCTGCTTGCGGGTGAGGAACTGTGGGATAGCCACCAAATATAGGTGCATAAACTGCTACCTTATCCGCAGCCCCCCGCAGCCAGAGATTACCACTTTCAATGGCGATCGCCATTCTCCCCAGCCGTTCTTTTTGATATGGATCGTTTGTATATTTCAAGTCTTGGAGATACTGGCGAGTCAGGTTAAACAGTGCTTCTGCCCCACCTAGTTGCACAGCCGCAAACCGAATCACCCCAACAGATAACCAAGGCTGTCGATAGTAATCTCCTGGCTGTCCGATTAAATCGCTTTGATCTAACTCTACACCGCTAAAATCTACTTTATAACTAGCTGTAGCTCGCATCCCTGAAGGTTGCCACCAACCTGGATCGCTAACTGTTGTCACTTCCTCCATCGGCACAATGCATATTTGCCAACCGCCGTCTGACAATACTCCATTAACGAAAGGACGTTCCACATAACCTGCACCAGTACAAAAAGTTTTAGAACCTTCCAACCGATAACGTCCATTTTCACAAGGAATTACCTTCACACCATCAGAGGCTTCGGCATTCCAAACGCCAAATATTTTATGATGTTCGCGGGCATCACAAGCGTAGCTGGTGATTTGTTCTTTAGTACCAAAGGTCTGAATCAGTTGCAGGGCGTTGATATGTCCTTCATAAATTCGCCCAACTGCTAGATTGCCATGCCCTATCTGTTTTAATAGTATTAGAAGCTCGTAGGTAACATTAGCATCTATTCCTGCACCCCATCCGCCTAATTCTTTCGCTAATGGTGCAGCCAACAACCCAGCTTTAGCAATTAACTCAAATTCGTGCTTGGGAAAAGCACCATTGTAATCTATTACACTGGCATTATTTGCACAATAATCAGCAATTTCTGTGGCACGTTTGAGATCCAGAGCCATATTGGAATCATGCCATTTTGGAATGACGACATTCTGTGGTAGTTGGATGCTAATAACCGACTCCTTTGTATAATCTTTCTTTATGCATTGTTGATAATAATCAAATTAAGTTGTTTAACACCTCTATCTTTTGTGTGATTATATACTCAATAAAAAGGAGGAAAATTTCTCTAAAGAACTTTTTATTTATTTATACCTGATAAAATGCCTTATCTGCGTCTTGAGGCGTTGAGATGATGCGTTCGCTTTGGCGATCGCAATGCTTGTTGGGTCATACTTCATAACTGCTAAAATGCTTACCATATATAGATGTTAGCAGTTTTTGAACCTAATTTCTTTACAGTTTGTGAGAAATTCCGGCTTTGGCTCTTGATACATACGATGTTTTCAAGAGGACAAGATTATAGTCAGAACTACTAAAAGTTTTTAAATATTAGTTTTAGTAGTTCAATACTATATTCATTGGAAAAAACTAGATTTTCAAAAAATAGAATACGAGATGCTTTAAATACCAACTTGCAAACCGTAGCGCTTGATGATGGCAGAATACTAATACCGATTAAACAACCACAAAATTCTTTTCGGTTAGTGACAATCCAGTAGTAACTAAAGCAAATTTTACTTGTGTAAACCCAGCCGCACTACCATCTTGGTCAAAGTAGAGTCCACCTGTGATATTGTCATAGATAAATCGTTGATTGGTTGTCGTTGCAGATGTTCCCAGGGTAAACTGATTTGCAGAAAGTGAACCTTTTGATAACCCGCCACCAAAACCACTAGCTGATACCTGAATCAATTCATTGCTGGCGTTGAAGTCATCAAGTCTATCTACACCTTCATTGTAATTATTGAAAGCAAAGGTATCAGTACCAGATCCTCCAATTAGGCTATCATTGCCATTGCCACCTGTGAGGTAATCATTGCCATTACCACCATAAAGGGTATTATTACCAGAGGCGTTAGAGGCACTAAGAGAATCATTGCCATCCCCCCCCCAGAGGAGATTAGCACCTGATGAATAATCAACAATCAAGTGATCATCACCAGCACCACCGTCGAGCGTATTATTGCCAGAGACAGTATAAACTTTGTAGAAAGAGTATAAGGAGTCTGACCCGGAGGCATTAAGAGAATCATTCCCATTACCCCCAGAGAGTAGGTTGTTGCCTGATGAATAGTTAATAACTAAGTTATCATCACCAGCTCCACCATTGAGGGTGCTATTCCCAGAGTTAGCATTGACAGCGAAATTGCCGCGGTAGTCGTCGTAGGAGCCAGAGGCACTAAGAGAATCATTGCCATCACCACCATCCACCAGGCTACTACCCTTTAAATTGTTAGCACTTAAGTAATCGTTACCTGCACCGCCGTTGAGGGTGTCATTGCCATCCTTGCCAACGAGTGTATCGTTGCCATTGCTCCCCACAATGTTATCGTTGTAGGGTGTGCCTGTAATGTCTAATCGTTCAATATTCTTGTAGTTAAGCCGATTATTATTGTAGTTAAACGGATTTGTACCTACTGTTATCGAGCCAATGTTAGTAGTAGCATTAAAAGCTGAAGTGATTCCATTAACAAGACTGGTATCCCAATAGATAGACTGCAATATATCGTCACCTGTCCCTCCATCTACAGTTGTAGTCACTAAGATAGACTGCAATGTATTGTCACTTGTCCCTCCATCTACAGTTGTAGTAAATAAGGAGTCAGTAAACTGGGTGTTGAACAAGAATGAGTCATTGCCATCGCCCCCAGAGAACAGATTATTGCCTAATAAATATAAAGCATCGAAATTATCGTCACCAGCACCACCATTAAGGGTGTTATTGCCATATGAGTGAGAGTCGTTGTAGTTGCTCCCGATGGTGAAAGAATCATTGCCATCGTCACCAGAGAGCAGATTATCGCCTGGTGAAGAAACATCATAGAAAAGATCGTCACCAGCGCCACCGTTAAGGGTGTTATTGCCATCGGAAGAAAAATCTAAAGAATCATTGCCATTGCCACCAGAGAGCAGATTATTGCCTAGTGAATTATTAACAGTCAAGCTATCATCACCAGCACCACCAATCAGAGAATTTTTGCCAGTACCACCAATCAGAGAATCATTACCAGTACCACCAATCAGAGAATTATTGCCAGTACCACCAATCAGAGAATCATCACCAGTATCACCAATCAGAGAATCATCACCAGTACCACCAATCAGAAAATCATCACCAGTACCACCAATCAAAGAATCATTGCCAGTACCACCAATCAGAGAATCATTGCCAGTATCACCAATCAGATAATCATTGCCAGTATCACCAATCAGAGAATCATCACCAGTACCACCAATTAGAGAATCATCACCAGTACCACCGCGGAGCAAGTCGTTGCCACTCAAGGCGTCGATGCGATCGTTCCCAGCTTGACCATTAATCACATCATTGGAGTTGTCAAAACCCGTGATGTTATTGTTTAAGTCATTGAGAAAAGTGACAGTATTTTTGTTGAAAATGCTAGTTTGAGTGGAATTAGAATCAATTACATCAAAACTGTCGGCGATGCTGGTTTGCCCATCAAATAGGATATTGCCAAGTCCAGGTCGTGAAGAAGTTGCTGGCAGATTATCCAGATTTTCTAATTTGAAGTTTTGCAGAGTAACTTTGGGGTTAGCCAGATTTTCAAAGGTGATTTCCAAGTTGTTGCCTTGAGGAGTCAGTTGCAAGTTTCGGGCAGTCAAGCCATGACCTGTAAATTTTAGTGTGTCAACATTGGCAATCACTTCTGGCGATGGATTTGACCCAGTGCCTACACCACCAAAATCAGTGATGATGTCATTACCATCTTCAGAGTAAAAGATAAACTGATCTTGACCGCCGTTGCCCGTCAAGGTATCGCTACCAGCTAATCCATCGATAATGTTGTTGGCAACAGTGCCTACAAGAGTATCTGCACCAGGAGTTCCCGTAAAATTAAGCATACGTGTAACGCTAGTGCCTACATTTGTTCCCCCAAACAAGACATAGCTTTGCCCAGCTTGAGTGTTACCGTTAGGGGAAGCAAAAGATGTACCAATAATCGCGTCGTCAATGCCATCGTTGTTGATATCTCCCGCATCGCTGACTGACCAGCCTATTTCGTCACCAGGAGCAATACCGTTAATAGCGAAGCCATTAGTGCCATTCAGGTCAGATAGATTGAGAGTGCCGCCACTGCCTACATTTCTTCCCCCAAACACTACATAGCTTCGCCCAGAATCAGTTATGCGGTTAGGAGAGGAATTCGGTGCGCCAATAATCAGGTCGTCAAAGCCATCATTGTTGAGGTCTCCTACATTGCTAACCGAGAGGCCAGAGCGTCCACCCCCAGTAATGCCTTTAATAGTAAAACCATTGCTGCCATTAAGGGACGAGACGTTAAAGTTACCACTATTCCCAACGTTTGTACCCCCAAACACCACATAGCTTTGCCCAACCCAAGTACTCCAGTCGAAAGGATCGCCAGCATCACCATTGAGAGCGACACCTGCTGCCCCAATAATCAGGTCGTCAATGCCATCACCATTAATGTCCCCTGCACTACTGACTGAAAAGCCTGCTTCAGCAGCACTAATGCCATTAATAGTGAAACCATTAGTGCCATTGAGGGACGAGAGGTTAAAGTTACCACTACTCCCGACATTTCTCCCCCCAAACACTACATAAGTTTGCACCGCACCTTGTCCTCTGTTGGGGTAGGGAATAAATTTTGCAAAAATCAGGTCGTCAATGCCATCGTTGTTAATGTCCCCGACTTTCTTGGCAAATGGGGCGTTAATGAAAAAGCCATTGTTGCTATTTGGTGATGAGAGGTCAACAATGCCGCTACTCCCCACATTTGCTCCCCCAAACACCACATAGCTTTGCCCAGCGTCATACTGCCAGACAATCAGATCGTCAATGCCATCTGCGTTAATGTCTCCTGCATCGCTCCCGATGCCAAAGTTAGTAATTAAAAAGCCATTATTGCCATTTAGAGAAGAGAGATTAAGGATGCCGTTACTACCGACATTTTTCCCTCCAAACACCACATAACTTTCCCCAATATAACTGTTACCTTTCAACGACGCGGTAGGTGCCCCAATAATTAGGTCATCAATTCCATCGTTATTGATGTCTCCGGCATAGCTGACGGAACTGCCTGAGCCATCAAACTCACCAATACCGTTAATTGCAAAACCATTAGTACCATTCAGAGAGGAGGGGTCAAAAGTGCCGCTATTGGCTACATTCGTCCCTCCAAATATTACGTAGCTTTGGCCAGCAAAAGTTATGCCGTTGGAGTAGACATCTGGTGCCCCAATAATCAGGTCGTCGATGCCATCGTTGTTAATATCCCCCACATAGCTGACGGAAAAGCCTAAGTTGTCATAAGCAGCAACACCGTTGATAATGAAGCCATTGCTAGCATTGAGGTCAGAGAGATTAAATGATGAATTAGCCATAATTTTATCCTGTTTTTGTTGTGACTGAGAAACTAATAAGTGGTGTAGTTCAATTGATATCACCACACTTACCGTCTCGCTCCCTATAATTGCAAATCCAGTCAAATGATAGCGGTTTTTTGATATCAGCTAGTCTATCTATTTTAGCTACGAACTAAGTACAGCTCGTCATTAAAAAGGGATAAAAATCAAGCCGCAGTTATCAGGTTATATTTAGTCAACAATTTTAAGCACATTTGTTTAAAAACTGTTTGGCAACAATTGGAGTCCAAAGCACAAGCAGCACAACTCCAAAACCTAAAATTAAAAACTGAATGTTGTTTGCAAGTCTTTGTTCGGTGTAGAGAGAATTATTAACCTGCGTCCAAGGTACTAAAGTTTTGCCCCAAACCAAAAAATCATCAATTACTAAGAATGACCCCAAAGCATACGACTTTTCCTCACCCCATACTAGTGGTAATCCTAAAATTTCAGTGATAGCGAGCGTACTTTCAAACAACTGAGTATCTTGATAAGCGTGTGCTGGAGCAATGCTGACAATTGTACTGGTTGGACCAATGCCAAAGATAATTGGTCCAGAGTCAACATCTGCGTGGCCATCAGCGTTGACGGGATACTCTCTCACGGGGAAAAAGCCTAAGACTGAGGGAACAAACTGTTTACGAAACTGAGCATACTGCTGTTTTGCAAAATTGGAATCTAATTCTAATAGAAACGGCAAAAGATAGACTTGACTGGTACCTCGTGTGCCAATCTCAATTTCACCAGTCACAGCGTCAATTTTGTGAGGAATTAAATTTGTTTGTGGGTCAAGATGCTGGCGAGTATAGCTAACCCAACGCTGAATTACTGGTTGATAATTACTATCAAACAATTCATCGTGCAAAGCTAAAGATGCTAAAGCTACAGTTTGGTCACAAGGCCAAGCCTGTCCAGGATAAGCATCAATGGTTACAGTGGGACTTTTTGTAAACGCCTGGGCTAACTCTTGAGATTGGGCATGAAATTGAGTAATATCTTGGAGCGATCGCTCTTTTGGTGACTGAATTTTTAATAGTCCACCCAACAATCGATTACTCCAACCTAAATAAAATACACCATTGGCAACTTGGGTATCTGCTGTAAAAGGTGCGCGTCCTTCGGGTGTATCTATTTGAGATAAAACCCAACGCACCTCTTTAATTGCTTGTTGGCGAAGAGGTTCGGACTTTGAAGCCAAAGCAATATTCACCCAACTGTAACCATAAATTATATGGCTAAAAAACCATCCTTCTGGGAAAAACGCCTGCATCGTTTTTCCTTCACCTGCATTCAACCGTCGTTTGATGTTCTTTAATTGCATTAGTGCATCAGGACTAAGTTGTTCAGGTGGATAATCTTTGGCTGACACTGTTAACAGGCAAAAATTAACTCGGAATACAAGTAAACTTATAGCAATAGTTAAGAAGATATAAGTCCAATAACCAAATCTCTGCAATCTACTCATATTAATTATCTTTAACAGATATATTCTCTGTGTTTTCTTACAAATAATTATCTTCTCCTATTTTTGACCGAAAAACAAAAGGATACAAGTCTTGAAATTTATTTATGGAGAACAGAAAAAATGTACTGAAGAGACGCAAAGCAGAGGCAGCCGTGTGGGCAGGTTTCCCAACTTGAACGGACTGCCTGCCGTCGAAAAATACTATGCCCAGGCGAACCGCTCCGCCTCCGGTCATTATTACAAACCCCTAAATTTATGGAGATTATTAATTTTGAATTTTGAATTCCCCGAAGGGGCTGACCCTTTTTTAGGGACTTCCAGAAATAAATTATCCCATTTCACATCCATCAAAACGACTTTCTCTCCCCCTGCTCCCCTACCCTCAAAGCGATAGAATATTTTTTTAATTGGAAGTCCCTTATGACGGGCTGTACTAAGCTATGTGATGATAAGTAGTAAACGGTAATCCAGTGTGCTGCTTGACATCAATCAATAATTTATACTCACCTCGTTGTTTCCTTTCGGCTACAATTTGTTTTGCGATCGCACCATCTAATCTACAGGTAATTAATTCTTCAGTTGAATATGTGTTTAATCGTTTCCAATAAAAACCAGCACTTATAGTTACATCAATAGAGTTACGTAAAGTTTCTGATGACTAAAGTCAAATGCACAGTAGAAAAAATCACTATAAGTTTTGCCTTCTTTGCTGTTTTAGACAACAGAACAATATAAAATTCAAGTATGGCAACAATTAGCAGTTCTTGTTCTACTTTGCATAACTTCTGTTTGTGCCTAAAAACCTGCTAAAAACAAGTTTTGTTTCAAGAGTGCAGACTTAAGTCTGAGGCGCTTTTATGCAGTTATAGCATCTTTAATAGTTGCTTCTTCTGAAGTCGCTTTCAAGCGGGTTGCTCTGCTTTTACGGATGCGATCGCTTTTGCGAACAGCACCCGCCATCTGATTATTTAACGCAAAAATTATGATTTTGTTAATGAAAATCATGATTTTGTTGATGAAAATCGTGATTTTGTTAATGAAACTTGTGAGTTTGTTGAATTTTTCGGAGTTTAGCTGTTGGATCTTCTACAAAGATTTGACCAAAATCTCTATAGCAAGGGGCGATCGCTACTGAACGAGTACCCTAACCAGTGATGAGTGGTGCGGCGTGATACTGGAATTCGAGGATACTAGCCCAGAGAAGTTTGCTCAACTGGTGACAGATGCGCCCCAGTGGACTGAGTGGATGGTGTAAAAAGTTGCTCTTAGCGATCGCTTATCCATTATGACTTGCATTCAGCAATGAAATACGAGATGCTAAAAATAGCACTTCACAAACCGTAGCGGTTGATGACAAGAGAGCGCTAATTTCGATTAACCGACAAAAAAATTGTTGTTGGTTAGTGACAATCCACTCAAAAGTTGGGCAATTTTTACCTGACTAAACCCAGATTTACTACCATCTTGGTCAAAGTACAGTCCACCTGTAATATCGTCATAGATAAATCGTTGATTGCTTGTCGTTGCAGATGTTCCCAGGGTAAACTGATTAGCTGAAAGTGAACCTTTTGATAACCCGCCAGCAAAAGAAAAACCAGCAAAAGAAAAAGCTGATATCTGAATCAAGTCATTAGTGGCGTTGAAATCATAAAGATTGTCAACACCTTGATTGTAATTATCGAAAACAAAGGTATCGGTCCCATTCCCTCCAATTAGGCTGTCATTACCTTTTCCACCTGTCAGGGTATCATTGCCGTTGCTCCCTACAATTAAGTCATTGTAGTCTGTACCTGAGATATTTAATCTTTCGATATTGTTGTAATTAACTAAATACGTATCTGGCGTAACTGATCCAGTGTTAGTAGTAGCATTAAAAGTCGAAGCGATCCCTTTTGTAGCACCATAGCAACGCATGGACAACAAATCGTTACCATTACCCCCATTTACCGTTTGAGTCGCTAAATCAGAGGAGACACCACCTGAGTATGTGATGCCTAAATTGAAGGAATCATTGCCATCACCCCCAGAAAGGAGGTTATTACCTTTTGTATCGGTAGCATCTAAGGTATCATCACCAGCGCCACCGTTGAGGGTATTATTAACTATGGAAAGAGTAGGGTCGCTACCAGAGATGTCAAGATAATCATTACCATCGCCCCCAGAGAGGAGATTATTGCCTTTTGAACTCCTACCAGACAAGGTATCGTTACCTGCACCTCCTTGTAGGGTGTTATTACCTGTGGAGCGAGAATCTTCGGAGTAGTCAGAAAAGGAGGAGTAGTAGTAGCCAGAGATGTTAAGAGAATCATTGCCATCGCCCCCAGAGAGCAGATTATCGCCTGTTGAACCGCTACCATTCAAGGTATCGTTACCTGCACTTCCTTGTAGGGTGTTATTACCTGTAGAGCGAGAGTCAGAGGAGTAGCTAGATCTGTTAATGTAGCTGCCAGAAATATCAAGAGAATCATTGCCATCACTCCCAGAGAGCAGATTATCGCCTGTTGAAGCGTTAACACTCAAGCGATCGTCATCGGCACCTCCTTCTAAAGTATTATTACCTATTGAACCGCTAATATTCAATATATCGTCATCGGCATCTCCAGTAAGGATATTATTGCCTGCACCGCCAATCAGAGTATCATTGCCTGTACCACCAATCAAAGTATCATTGCCTGTACCGCCAATCAGAGTATCATTACCTGTACCACCAATCAAAGTATTATTGCCTGCACCACCTCTGAGTATGTCATTACCACTCAATCCGTCGATGATGTCATTACCGCCTTGACCATTAATGACATCATTAGAGTTGTCAAAACCTGTAATATTGTTATCGAGGTTATTGAGGAAAGTAACAGTGTTCTTATTGAACAGGTTAGCTTGAGTGGAATTTGCATCAAACACATCAAAACTGTCAGTGACACTAGTTTGTCCATAAAAGAGGATATTGCCAATAGCAGGTCGTGAAGAAGTTGCTGGCAAATTATCCAAGTTTTCTAATTTGAAGTTTTGCAGAATGACTTCGATATTAGCGGGATTTTCAAAACCAATTTCTAAGTTGTTGCCATTTTGAGTTAATTGCAGATTTTCAGCAGTGTATCCAGAACTTATAAATTGCAAGGTGTCTAAAGAGGCAATCACTGTTGCTGAGGGATTTGAGCCTTTACCCACACCAATGAAATCGGTAATAGTATCAGTACCGTTGTTGTAAACAAATTCATCATTACCAGCGCCACCAGTTAGAGTATCATTACCAGCGCCCCCGGAGAGCGTATCGTTGCCACTGTTTCCCACAATTCGGTCATTGTAGTCTGTACCTAAGATATTTAATCGTTCGATATTCTTGTAATTAACCTGATCCGTACCCGACCTAATTGAGCCAGTGTTAGTAGTGGCATTGTAAGTTGTTGCGATCGCCGCACTACCGTTGTAACTGTTGTAATTGACGGACAGTACATCGTCACCCTCACCCCCATCTATGGTATCATTGCCAGCATAGCCAGTGGAGAGGGTATCGTTGCCACTGTTCCCCACAATGTTGTCATTGTAGTCTGTACCTGAGATATTTAATCGTTCGATATTCTTGTAACTAACCTGATTCGTATCCGCTTTAATTAAACCAATGTTAGTAGTAGGATTGAATGTCGTTGTAATTCCCTTTTTAACATTGTCGTAATTGACGGACAGTACATCGTCACCTTTACCCCCATCTATGGTATCATTGCCAGCATAGCCCGTAGAGAGGGTATCGTTGCCACTGTTCCCCACAATGTTGTCATTGTAGTCTGTACCTGAGATATTTAATCGTTCGATATTCTTGTAATTAACCTGATTCGTACCTGACCTAATTGAGCCAGTGTTAGTAGTGGTATTGTAAATTGTTGTAATCCCTCCTGTAGCAGGGCTGTAATAACTGTAATCAACGGACAACAAATCGTCACCCTTACCACCATCTACCGTTTGATTTTCTGGCGTTGCATAAGTGCGGGATGAATCAGGTTAACACGGGTATTTTCCCGTACTTCAAGTAATGAAGTAATAATCGAATTGAATACTTCAGCA
>NZ_JBALDE010000016.1:0-28864 GCF_036917515.1 Nostoc sp.
ATTTTGCAGTCTGGCGACCGAGTGATGGTACTTGGTATGTAATTAACAGTTCTACAGGTGTAGCAGTTACTAGACAATGGGGCGTAGGTGGTGATATTCCTGCCCCTGGCAAATACGATAATGATGGTAGAACTGATTTTGCAGTCTGGCGACCGAGTGATGGTACTTGGTATGTAATTAACAGTTCTACAGGTGTAGCAGTTACTAGACAATGGGGCGTAGGTGGTGATGTTCCTGCCCCTGGCAATTATGATTTTTCTATTAGGAATGACTTCGCAGTCTGGCGACCGAATAATGGCACTTGGTATATTTTTGGGAATTAGGGCTAATATTTAGGCTAATTCACACTTTCAGCCAACAACACCCTTTTTCTCGCACTCCTCATTTAAAGAGGCTTTTGAGTAGGTACACCTACAGCACGAGGAAAATTAGCTGGTGTGTTAGCTACCTTACGCAAATACACACAGTGGCGAATGCTGTGACTCAAGGGTGTTGTAAATTGTTCGATTGATTCAACCACTCCACCCAACTGGTTCACAGCATTCTGCAAAGTAGTTGTTTCATCCTCTGTCCAATTACCGCGATAAATTATAGCTAAACCTCCCTGTTTGAGCAATGGTAGGGTATATTCTGCACAGACAGAGGCTGCCCCTACAGCACGGATCAATGCGATATCATACGCTTGTCGATACTGGAAGTGCTGACCGATTTCTTCCGCTCTACCAACAATGGTTTTGGCATTGGTCAGGGCAAGTTCACTTGATATATTGTCGAGGAAAGTAATTTTTTTCCGAGTGGAATCGAGAAGAGTAATTGTGCAATTAAGTACAGTAATTGCTACTGGAACACCCGGAAAACCCGCACCTGTACCAATATCGATGATAGCGGGAGAAGCAGGATAAAAATTTGCTGATAACAAGGGCACGATTCCCCGCAGAGAATCCCAGAGATGTTTTTCCCAAAACTCTTGGGGTTCAACGATCCGAGTTAAATTTTGTTGGCGATTACCTTCTAGAATTAACTCATAAAGCTTTTGAAATTGCGTTTGCTGTTGGACAGTTGGTTGCCAATTAAGAGTTTGCCGCCAGATTTCTGTCATCTCAGGCAATAAATTTGTCATTTGTCATTTGTCATGGGGCATAGTTTATTCTCCTTGTCCCCTTGTCTCCTCTCACACCGTTGGTAGAGGTTCTTTAACTTTTGATTCTAGTGTCTTTGGGTCTACTGATTCTAGTTCACCGTGGTTGAGTGTCCAGCAACGGTCTGCGATCGCCAATAGATCCCCAGCATCGTGGGTCACTATCAACAATGTCCAATCTTGTTTTAGTTTTGCTAATAAATTTACCAGTTGCCGACGCATTGACCAATCTAAACCAGCAGTGGGTTCATCTAATAACAGTAAATTTGGCTGGCGAATTAATTGCACTGCTAAAGCTAAACGTCGTTGCTGACCACCACTCAAAGCATGGGGAGCAGCGGAAAGCGATAAGTGCTCTAATCCCACCTCACTCAGCGCCTGTCTGACTCGTTCTGACCCTAACTCAGGATGTCCTAAACGTAATTCTTCTAAAATCGAACCACCACAAAAGTGCCGCTCTGGAAACTGAAATACTAACCCAGCTAATTGTTGTAGCTGTTCGGCTATAAGTTCTTGTTCTCGCCAGAAGAGTGCGCCAGTAGTGGGTTCGGCTAGTCCCGACAAAATTTCTAGTAAGGTACTTTTACCGGAACCACTCGGGCCAATAATCAGACCTAGCTGCTGGGGTGCTAATTCTAAATTGATCGATTTGAGAATCGCTGTTGGACACGCTGTAGGATGATAATTTACATTTCGGAGATAAAGCATTTGTTAAGATTACCAAAAAGTCAGCAAATTACTGATTAGTTACACTAAGGGTGTCTGAAAAAATCTGGAAAAAATTTATAGCGCATTACCTGGATTAACACCTTAATTTAGCAGCAAGAATTATCCACATTTTTCTCCATTGTGGCAGACTAAGCCTTAAATAATCGCTAGAGCAAGCCTGGAAAATAGAAAAATTACCAATATATAAGAAAACTTTGGTTGAAGCAGAGGCAAGTTGAAATTAACCATTTTTGCATTCTAAGTAACACATACAACTATTTCAACCGCAATTATTCTGAGAGGATGTTTGGAAAGTAAAAAAAAAGCTCGCGTAACGCTACTGTGTCAGCAGAAACAAATGCAACAGCGTTACGAAACCAATGTCTAAATCTTACTCAAGCAACCTGACTTTGGAATAATGGGAATTACCATCGAGTTTAATCTCACTGGAAAGCTCAACAAGTTGTCTACGTTCTGTTGACCTACGTGCAGTCATTAGCGCAATTTTCTATATACTTTGTGCTAGTTGCGCGTGGCGGATGCTATCTGATGATTTTCCCAAATGGCAAACAACATATTACTACTTTCGCAAATGGCGGATTGATAGCACATGGGAAAAGATCAATCATAAACTGAAATTCTACTGATAAAAATTAGTAAGCTGACTGCAAAAAGCAATCGGCTTACTAATTCATGATAATTTAGTTGCAATTTAGCCGTGAGTTGCACCTTGAGGAGGACGCGAGACAACTTTTTTAGCTAAACCTAAAGTCTGCAACACTAGGATGCTCCACCAAGTAACATCAATCTCCCACCAAGAAAACCCAGATTTCGCCATGTGGGGATAAGTATGATGGTTATTGTGCCATCCTTCTCCATAAGTGACGAGGGATACCCACCATAGATTACGAGCGCCATCATTAGCATCAAAGGTGCGATAACCCCATAGGTGTGATGCTGAGTTCACAAACCAGGTTGAGTGCCAAAGCAAGACACACCTGAGAAACACTCCGTAGAATACAAAAGACCATCCTCCTAAAGCATAAAGCAGCAGCCCGAAGGGTATTTGCAACAGCAAGAAGTAGCGATCTAGCCAACAATAAAAGGTTTGTCTTGCTAGATCGGGGGCATATTTTTTATAGGTTTCATAATCAAAAAATTCTGGACGTGGGTAAAAAATCCACAATATATGGCTCCACCAAAATCCTCTTTGAGCAGAATAGGGATCTAAATTGATATCTTCTGTGTGAGCGTGATGCTGGCGGTGTCCACCTACCCAAAAAATTGGCCCTCCTTGCAAAGCCAACGCTCCAATCAGGGCGATCGCATACTCTAACCACTTAGGAACCTGGAAACTTTTATGGCTCAGTAGTCGGTGATATCCCAGGCAAATACCAATACTCCCGAATAACCAGTGGAGAAACACTAGCAAACCTAATGCTGGCCAGGAGAAAAACCAAGGAGCCAGAAGTGCTAAAGCATGAAATGTAGTAAAAAATACTACATTTGTCCAACTGAGTTGAGGTGAGTTGCCTCTCTCAGGAGCGATCGCCCCAAAATTTGCGGTCATAAAAATTCCTGTTGATGGATGATGAAGTGATTTACTTTTTATTGGGCATAATCCGACTAAGGATTTATCCACCCTCTCACCAGTTAGTTACAGTGAGCCAGCGCGGTCTTCTCCTTTGGGAGAAGGGGAGACGCCAAAGGGCAATGGGGGTTTCCCCATTAGCGACTGGCTGCCTTCGCAGCGCTAGCGACAAAGGAGCCTCACTCATAGGGTAGAGTAAAGCAAGTATCACTTACATTTGTTATGCTAGCAGGACTCTGATACTTTCTGCAAGTGCCACTTGCATTTTTCTATGTCGTCTCAACTCATTTCTACTCGTCAACGCCTGATTCAAGCTGCACTTGAATTGTTTTCTGCTCAGGGAGTTAGCGCTACCACAACCCGCCAAATTGCTGAAAAAGCCGAAGTCAACGAAGTGACTCTATTTCGGAATTTTGGCAATAAGCATGGATTACTTTTAGCTGTGCTGGAAGAGTCCGCAGCCTTCAAGGATTTAGGTGAATCGCTGGTGCGGCGGGCAACACCTCCCGGCAATGTTTACCAAGCTCTGAAAGATTATGCAAGTGATAGCTTACATGCATTAGAACGAGTACCAGAGTTTGTCCGATCTGTGGTAGGTGAAGCCGACCAATTCCCGGCAGAAAATCGCCGTGCACTAGGCAGGGGAGTAACTGAGGCAAACCGTTATGTAGCTCAGTATTTAGCTACTGTAATCCAGCAAGGACACCTAAATACCTATTTACCCGCAGAAAAATTAGCAAGTTTGCTCAATGGAATGATTTTGGGATATGCAGTAATTGAGTTCACCAGCGAATTTCACGAACTTTGGGAGGATCGGAATGATTTTCTCGAAAATTTGGTGGAGTTGTTTTTACATGGAGCCATGTCACCCTCAGCAGAATCAGCGATCAACTCTTTACAAGGAGGATTCACCACCACAGAAGTAGCTGATTTGCCAGCTAGTTTAGTTCACGAAATTCTGCAACAGTCCAGGAAATTTGGAGTACGAGATTATGCCTTGGCTTACGTATTATTTGGGGCTGGGTTATCCGCCACAGAAATAACTAGCTTAGAGCGATCACACCAAATTTATGATAGTCAAGGGCACTTCCTGCAAATCACAATTCCTGGATTTGTTCGTCAAGTGCCTGTGAATCAGTGGATTTTGGGCAAACGCTACGGCTCCTTTACTAATAATCCCTTAATCAAATGGCTGAAAAGTCGTAAAGATGCTCAAACAGCCATGTTTATGAATGATACAGGTACACCCATCTCAGAATCAGAACTTGAGACACGTTGGCAAGTATGGAGTGAAGCACTATTAACTCCCCAAGGACAAACGCCAACTATTGCCCAAGCACAACAAACTTGGCGCGTAGAAATGTTAATGCGAGGGATTACCTTGGAAAACCTAAGTATTTTCACTGCTTGCGATCGCACCCAATTACAACCCTATGTCCGCCGAGCTAAAGAAAAAGCTGCCCTAGAGCAAGCGACTCGTTTGGATCATAAGCCAGGATAGGGAGTGGGGAGATAATACCAATTCGCAATTTGCAATGGGCAACTCTTAGAGACGCTAAAACCAAACGCCCCGCTTCTCTACCAGACGCTACGCGTAGCTTGCTTCCCGAAGGGTACGCTAACGTGATTCACAATTAAGAAACCTAGATGTAGCAAGACTTTCCTGACATCTTGATGATCAACTTTGAGGAGATTTAGGCAAGAATTGACTGATTTAATTTAACTCTCAGATGGGGATTGGGTGTTGCTCGAACGGCGTGATAATTTCTTGCGTGACTTGCCTCCCGCCTGGACATATTGCAAACTGTCTTTGCCATAATGCGTTGCCACACTCATTAACATCTTTTCAGAATAGCCGCCCAATTCTTCTTCAATTAGAGAGAGGCGACCTGCCATTTCATCTATGCTAGAGAGTAAAGTGTTGTATGTAGATAGCTGGGTTTGCAAGTTTTGGATGCGGCTGTCGTAGTCTGTCAAATTTAATCCGTTGCCAAATTCTAGCGTCGGGCTAATTGATCGCATTCCTGCAATTCGACGGAGAGCCTTTTCGAGAGTCGGTGAACTGCGTTTTAATCGTGCCATGAGATGCGCTCCTGAAGGAAGTTATGGGATTACTGCATGTACACTAGCCAATGCAACCATAAACTTCTCTGAGAGATAATTCGGAAAAATTAAAGCAAATTAAGATCGACCTAATTATTTTTAGTGGATTGTACTGAGGGATTTATTAAATTTGTCAAAAAAGTAACATTAAATAAGCAATAGATACCTCAAAGTCGTGTTGAGGTACTTCAACATCGTGTTGAGGTACTTCAAAGTCGTGTTGAGGTACTTTGAAATCGTGTTGAGGTACTTCAAAGTCGTGTTGAGGTACTTTGAAATCGTGTTGAGGTACTTCAAAGTCGTGTTGAGGTACTTCAACATCGTGTTGAGGTACTTCAAAGTCGTGTTGAGGTACTTTGAAATCGTATTGAAGTATTAGATGATGAGTTTTCTTGCCTTAACCCGATTTACGGTGAAGGCGATCGCGCTGAAAAGTATCATAAATATAATTCAACTATAGGAGTCCTATTTGATTTTTGAAAAAACTCAGTATACCTTAATCTTCTAGAATCCTTTTGCAAGAGTACCTCTTGCTTATTGCGCTTACGCTGCGCTTCGCGCACCACATAAGTAAGTTCAGTAATCAAACCGGATTTTTATTGTATAGTGACTAATTATAAAACTCCTATTTGATTGCGTAAAAAAACTTTTTATTTCTAAACTAATTGGTTCAGTTTAGCTATTTGGGGAATTCGCCAACAGTGTTTATTTAACTATATTACCTGCTTTTTACTTTATTATTTATGAGTATTTTTTTTAAATTACTTTCTTGAGACTGTAGCGGAACTCTGCTTCATGTTAGCAAAATAGTCCATTAGCTTGCCATGAATAAACAAGTAAGCACCACCAGATTTGCGTAAAAAGACGCGCTCACTAGCGTAATCGAGAAAGTGAGAATAATTCCAAGGAATATAGCCTCGATAGCAAAGAATAACACGTAGTATAAAATGTTGAATACAAACTATACCTGAACCTTGATTAGCACCTAGTCCACCAAGCAAACCCAGACACAAGGCAATAAATATTAAAATTGAATTTCTGACTTGATCAAAAATAGAAGCACATAGAATAGCAATCATTGCGCAAATTACAAAAGATCTGACTGTGTAGGTTGCTGACCTTTTAATTCCCTGATTGGGTTCTCCTTCTTTTGGAGGGTCACCCTGCTTTTTTATTCTCAATCCACTAAAAACTGCACCAAATATCGTAACTGCTATAACATCATAGATAACGTAAAAAGGCTTGTCTTTATAAAATTCAGGCATTATAAAGAAACGACGTGCCAGCATATAGAATATGCCAAGTACTCCGAAAATTAATGAAAAATTTCTAATTTGCTGCCACTCAGGTTGCCAGATTTCTGCTGGTTGAATTTCTCTACGTATTAAAGTAAAACAAGCTCCGCCAAAGATGCCGGCTAAGTATATTGGAGGTACATAAACACGCAATAGTTGTGGCTCGAACAAATTAAAGACAAGAAAAAGAAATGATATAAACATGATTCCATACACACCTCCGTGTATCCATCTATTAGAAGATGTAGGAAGTTGCCCTGCAATTAAGATGGATATTAATCCAGGCAACAATCCAATAGTTATTAATTTTACTCTTAAAGTATTAGTTATGGCTATTGTGATTATCTTAGACTCCCTCATCGCTTCTAACAAATATACGAAGTAAAATCCCGCAATTAACCCAAGAATTGAACCTATTATTAATTCTGTAGCAATATGATATGCAAATTTATCCTTTTCTGAAGGCAACCAGTAGGGTTGCATTCTTTCGATTTGAAATCTACCTCCTTGAAATCCGGTTTCCTCAGATGGGACTTCTTTCAATTTCGTTGCTAACCAATATAGCCAGTATTTAGTTCTTTCATCTTTTTTATCTGTTCCATAAAAATCTTCATAAGTCAATTTAGTACTTTCTTCTCGCCGTGCCAACATTAACTCAACATACCTCTCCATTAAGTAGTTCAAAACTTGGTTGAAAGAACCTGTCTCTGGTATCTTTTTAACGTCAATTTTTGCTTTGATTATCAAAAAAATTAATAGAGGATTTCTCCATGTTGGAAATCTTCTTAGTATCCTTTGTAAATAGTCTACTGGTTGCTCAAGCAGACTTAAATAAGAATCAATTTCCTCCATCGTTATAGGGTGAAGATAAAAGGCTTCTTGTAACTTTAACTTTCGGTTGTCAGAGTAAGAACTTTTTTTATTTTTTTCCAGAAGATGACAATCCGAACCCAAAACTTCTTCATATTCTCGAAGACGACTACATACCACAATATCGATTACAGCATGCCCTTCTATAAATTTATTCAACTTTTGCACGCAGTCTTTTCGATCTTCCAGCTTTAACTCGTCAAGACCATCAAGTAGCAGCAACAGTTGTCTTTCAATCAACTGATTAGCAATCTGAGGAAGGAAAAGGTATTCTTTTTTCAGTCTCTCAGCCAGCCAATCAGCAAAATTTTCCTGCCCTCTCGTCCAAGAAGATAAGTTGAAATAAACTGGCATTGGTTTGTTATTGTCTTCTCCAAAATTATTAATCAGTTTTGCTAGCAGCTTCAGAAGTATTGTTGTTTTTCCTGAACCTGGCTCTCCCAAAATCAGTAAGCTTCGTTCTTCTCCCATCTCGAATACATTAGTGAAATTTTCACTCAATATTTGTTGAGGAGTGTAAACTGCTCCATCAAAGCCGGGGTTTTGCTTTACTGCGTTTGGTAGTTCTTCTAATTGAATATTAAAATCTCGAAGCTCTCCTTTATACTCCAACGAACTCTGCCCAAATTTAACCCATGAACGATTATGTTGATTGAGTAACTTCTTTATCTGAGCTAACTCTTGGCGATTGAAGTCTTGTTTTGTAGAGGAATCGCCGCCAAAGATGAACTGAAGAGAAATCTGCGTGATATTTCCAACTGTCAAGTCTCCTTTTACACGCAGGTTTGACAGTATTGACTGTAGATTCTGCCTATCTTTTGGGTTTTTCTTTCCCCCTGAGTTGTTATTTTTCATCATCACTTTGTATTTAAGTGACATTACCAATTTTGAGATTTCCAATAACCTTCATCTCATTTGATTTTCTCCAGATTGAATTATTTGCTACTTCTGTTTTCCTGGGTTACGTCACCAGCCTTAAAATCACCACCAATCTGCAAGTTTTTACCAAAAGTCTGTTGGGCATTATTTTGCCCCTCATTAGCTTGCTTAACATTCCCGATTTCTACTTTGCCCCTTACTCGAAGCTCATCCAAAATTACTTGTACAGTAGGAGACTGCGACTGTATTTGCTGGACTAGTTCTTGTAACTTAGTTGCAAAATCTTGGTCTTGTTGCATGTGAGTTATGATTTCTGCTTGCAGTACCTGAGTATTTGCCTCAGTTGGATTTACTTCTGCTCGTGTCAGCAAACCATCTGTTCCTGCGGCTTGCAGTTTTGCTTGAACTGTTTCGCGTACAGTCTGGACGGCTTCTCCACTTTTATCCCAGGCGGTTTCACCGACTTTCTCGCCTACTTTCTCCAATGCTTTAGGCAGAATAATCGTTGTAACTACCCCAGCTACCATAGATAACAATTCAATCATGTTTATTCCTGTTAACAGAGAAATTCAGTAGATCGAAAGTCGCTAAGGGGATTCTGCTGGTTGTCCCCTTTGAGAAAATAATTCCACAAAAGCTTCATCATCATAAATGCTACCTAATGTATCACGTATCTGTAAACACATATTTCCCTTTGGAAACGCAGCACGAGCCACCTGTACAGTTTCAATGGTATATGTCTGAAATATTTTGGGGACACATCGACATGCTGACATCATGTCCTTAACTAAAGTTTAAATCTGATCCTACCCTTTTTTGAACCGCTTAAATGAATTCGCCAACAGTGTCCGTATCTCGGCGTCCACCCCATAAGGTGACAACTACTCTAACTTTATGAAGAATACCAACTTTTAACCGAATGTTGGTAAAACGATAAAAATCTGGCATACTGACAGTAACGCTACCCCTTGTTCCGTCGAGTTTCATAATTTGTCTGCCCTGGATATCTTAGCCGATCGCCAATCACCGAAAGTTGGTAAAACGGAAAAAACTCAGCCTGCTGTATCCAGACGGAAGTCGCCAAATCAGCGCAGATATAAGGGTGTGCGATCGCGGGAATATCCAAGAAGATGATGGCTGAAGGCAAGTCCCAAAATTCACATTGAGTCAAGCTGCTAAATTGAAAAAACCCCGTTACTGGAATGTCAGTAACGGGTTCTATGTTAACTAGCTTGATTAATAGGCCGTTTTAACTCAGCCTCTAATTGTTCTGGAGTGCTGACCACTACCCCCGGTTTCCCTCTCATGATGCTGAGGTAATGCTGAAATGCCTCCTCATTCTGGGGGTTTGATATCACATATTGTCTTAATTCTTGCTCATTAAGAGTTAAATAGTCTGTCATCGGATAATGTTCTCCCCATTACTAAGAATTTCTTCTTGGATGGTTTCGCCTATTAAAATTACGATTCGGCTTGTCCTCTGATCAAATCTAACCAATGCTATATCTCTAAGCAAATTACTATCCCGAACACAAAAGTCAAAGAATGCTTTAAGTTGTTCGATGGTCGGTTCTATACCTTTTACCATTGAATAAAATTAAATCGGTTCATTCGTGACAAGTTAGGATAACATTGCTTTTGTCAATTATAAATTCTGTTGAAAAGTGAAGAGAGAATAAAGTATCAAATTAAGTTTAGTACTTAGCTTAAGCAGAAAAGTGAATGATGATGACTAAAAGAGCGATGCCTCCCCACAGTAGGAAAGCGATCGCTCTCTCAAGTTGATTGATTTCATTTTGACCCGCGATCGCCAATAACAATCAAAAAAAGGAATGAAAAGGATCTGACCTTCATATTTGCCAGGCTGACTGCAACGAACGAATAAATACAAGTCGTCAATTCTCCTTGGGACTGATAGTGATCACTCTCTCAGATGGATCAATATTCATTTTGAGGTGTTTTTCTCACTAATTCCATATTTTTTGCCCAATGCCCAATACCCAATACCCAATTAATTCAACGGCTCCATAATGACTCTTAAACCTTTGCTAGAGAGTGTTTTGAGCATTTCTTTAGCGTTATATTCACTACTAAATACTCCTGCTTGCATAACTTTTTGACCTTGCCAAACTGTGGGAAACGCACCAGGAGCAAGGAGTCTTACTAAATCTCGATCCTTATCAGTTGCAAGTGGCACTACTATGCGATAACGTACACCAAATTGTCTTGCAAAGTTACCACTATCGGGAATATTTGCAGAACTTGTTTGCAGATTACGAGTATTAACAATGGGAATATTGCGATCAGGAAGTGGTAAAAGTTCTGTAGCACCTGGGGCAGCAGTTTCTAGTATTGGTAATGGCTGCTGTGTTTGCTCCTTCATACTTGGAACTGGTGGCTGTGCAACTGAATTGGATGGGGACTCAGGGGCAGTAAACTCAATCGTATTAGGATCAATCCGCACATAATTCAACTGTAGTGTCTCACGCGGCTGTGCTGGACTGGAAGTTGTAACTCTTGAAGTGTTAGTTGATACTTGTCTACTTGACAAGCTGCTAGGAGTAGGAAATCCAGCGACATTAGAAGTGGGTGGTTGTTGATTGGATATAGGTAGAGAAAGCGGTACATTATTGGCTGGCACTAATGGCAGCTGTTGACTGTTTAATTGCCCAGAAACAGGATTATTTGCTGAAATGCTGTTGCTGGTTTGCCCATTAGTAGTTTCAGAGATTTCGGGAGCCGAGAAGGTGATTTCTCCACTTGGTGGTATTTGTCGTAATACGTTGTTGGGAGCGGGTTGAGAATTTTCGGTTACTAGTGCTGTTGTACCGTTAATATCTACCTTACCAGTGATGCGATCGCTGGCAAGGTTGTTACCAGCAGCAGAAATCACTTGTTTAGCAGCGCTGGCGTTAATGTCGTAGCGGGCATTATTTTGAAACGTATTACCCCCAGGTTCGGATGCACTACCCAAATCTGGCATTGCTTGAGCGATCGCAACTAAACCATCTTCTTTATTATCTTGAATAATATTATTCCGTAAAATCGGGTGGGCATTTGCTTGCACGACAATTCCCGATCTATTGTTCTGAATTTGATTACTTATAACTATAGGAGCCGCGTTTTGGGCAATATTAATCCCAAAACCCGTTTGCTGAAAGACATTTTCCTTCACTTGGGGACTGGAATTACCAGCAATTGTGATGCCATTAGCTCCATTGTGATCAAAGTAATTCTTGCTAATGGTGGGTGCAGCATTACCATTGACAGAAATACCATCTTGGGTATTACCAATAAATGTATTTTCTGCAACTATCGGATTGCTAGATTCAATCCATAAACCGTAACCACGACGATTAGGGTTTGTCACTGTTACCCCAGTCAGCAAGACTTGGTTTGCTCCAACGATTGTGACATTTTGACCGGCAAAGCTCCGGCTCAGGTAATCACCACCTCCCTGAATTACAATATCCTTACCTTGATTGCTAGGGTTGCCTTGAATTGAAATACCCGGTTTCAGTATTAAGGGAAAATCCTCTCCTGTCTCGGCGCTATAAGTACCAGTGGAAAGCATAATTACAGTATTAGCGTTAGCTAATCGCAAGGCTTGGGTAATCGTCTTTACAGGAGCGGATTTGCTGCCATTCCCTGCCTTGTCATCTCCGACATTAGGGTTGACAAACAGCATATTAGTCTGAGGAGGTGTTTTCTGATTCAGAGGCGCTGAATTTGGTGTCGATGGAATCTGAGCGATGCCTTCGGCGAGCTTCGCTGACGCACTATCTAGGCTTGTACCCAGGAACGCTATACTTGCCGCCCCCATACTTACAGTAAAAGATAATACTGAAAAACTAAAAAATAAAAGCCTTGCTGATTTCAGAAACTTCAGCTTTGCATACAGAACATCTACTCTACTGTACTCAGGAAACACACGAGGGAGAATCATATTTAACACGACAACACGACTCCTTATAAGTAATCATAAATTCTTATACTCTCTAAAGAATATTATGTCGATAATATTACTCATATATTGACCGATTGGCGATATTTAATACATAGTAATAAATGATATTAGATATCTCCAGAAATTAATTGTGCGTTGCCCAAAATCCTTGATAGGCATAATTCATGAATTGTGCCTACGTCAATTTCACTCCCATATCTAAATAGATATAAGAGCTAAATTAAATATGCGTTATCCAAAACCCTTGTAGAGACGTAACACTGCTAGTCTCTACATACTTTTTCACTAATATATCTATTGTAGATTTTCTGGTGTATTGCCTTTTGCCAGTCCTTGTCAGCTTGTCGTCTACCGTAAAATACTTGACTAAGCTTAGTGCGAAACTGTAGCCTCAAACTACCCTTATCACTGTCTATAGGAACATGGGATAATTTACCGTAACCCTCACTAATGCGTTGTTTTACGTAAATTCCGCAAAAATTAGTAAAAAAAGCAAATTAATTAACTTATGGTTACTAGGACTTATGATAATTCACACTTCGATGAAAGCACTAATGGGGTTGTTGTGATGGTCGAGCCATACAGCCAAAAAGAGCAAATACAGCAAGTTGTTTACCGCATTTTAGATGCCAATTTAGACCGTGCTCGTGAGGGCTTGCGAATTATTGAGGAATGGTGTCGGTTTGGGTTGAATAATGCCCAATTAGCTCTTGAATGCAAGCGGCTGCGACAAGAGGTAGCCAAGTGGCATACCTCAGAATTACGGGCGGCGCGAGATACACCAGGCGATCCGGGGACTGAGTTAACTCATCCTCAAGAAGAACAACGAGCTAGTATAAAATCGCTCTTGCAAGCTAACTTTTGCCGGATAGAAGAAGCATTACGGGTGTTGGAAGAATACAGCAAGCTAACCCTGCCAAATATGGCTAAAGCTTGTAAACAGATGCGCTATCAAGTTTATACCCTAGAAAGTAGTTTAATGGGTCATCAGCGCCATCAATTGTTGTGGCGGTCGCGTTTATATCTTGTGACTTCCCCTAGTGAAAATTTGTTGAACACTGTCGAAGCTGCACTCAAAGGGGGATTAACGCTATTACAATACCGCGACAAAACCACCGATGATTCTTTGCGTCTGGAACAAGCGAGAAAATTACGACAGTTATGCCACATCTACGGCGCTTTGTTTATTGTTAACGATCGCCTGGATGTAGCTTTAGCTGTCGATGCCGATGGGGTGCATCTGGGACAACAAGATATGCCCATTGCTGTTGCTCGGCAATTATTAGGTTCGCAACGTCTGATAGGGCTTTCTACCACAAATAAAGATGAAATGCAAGCAGCAATTGCTGAAGGTGTAGATTACATAGGCGTGGGGCCAGTTTATGAAACTCCCACGAAACTAGGTAAAGTAGCAACAGGTTTAGAATATGTCAGCCATGTTGCCAAAAACTGCTCAATTCCCTGGTTTGCCATTGGAGGAATAGATGCAAATAATATCAATGATGTGATTGATGCGGGAGCCGAACGTGTAGCAGTGGTGCGATCGCTCATGCAAGCCGAACAGCCTACCCTAGTGACTCAATATTTGCTCTCCCAACTCAATCGCATTAAACCAGAACTTTAAAAGAGTCATTTGTCATTTGTTATTTGTCATTAGCCCAAAGTGAGTAACCAATACCCAATTTCCCATTCTTCACATTTATGTCTAATGAGATTACGGTTCAGATAAATGGGGAAACCCATAGCTGCTCATTTCAAACTTCTTTACCCGATTTGCTTCAACAGTTGGGTTTCAATCCCCGTTTGGTAGCTGTAGAATATAATGGCGAAATTTTACACCGCCAGTTTTGGCCGCAAACAACAGTGCAGCCAGGCGATCGCTTAGAAGTGGTAACTATTGTCGGTGGTGGTTAGTTGATTTGAGTTAGCAAGCCCAAATCCTTGAGGCTACGTCGTGTAATCTCAATGCGGGCGGGTGCATCTTCCGATTTTTGCATATCAAGGGTTGTCGCGAAAAAGTAGACGTTTTTGTTTTGCTCTAAATAACCCACAAACCAACCAACGTTTGGTTTGGTACTCGTTAACCATCCCGTCTTTCCTCGGAGTGTGTAGTCTGGAGTTTGTTCGCGTACCATAATATCTTTGACAAGATTTATTGTCCGTTGCGAGAAAGGCAAATCGCCTTGATATAACCGTTGCAAAAATTTAATTTGCTCTTTGGGTGTAATTTGCAAAGGCTGTTGTAACCAAAAACGATCAATGTCTGCGACAGTACCAATCTGACGGTTCCCGTAGCCTACTTTATTAATAAATTGCCGCATCCGTTCATATCCAGCCCTACGTGCCAATACTTGATAGAACCAAACAGTTGAATCCTTAAAGGCTTGACGTAAATTTGTATCATGATTCCAGGCATCAATCTCTCGGTGAATTCCATCCCAAGTGAAAACTGCCACATCATCAGGAACTACACCTATTTCTAATGCCACCAGCGCGTTAAAAATTTTGAATGTTGAAGCTGGAGCAATTGCAGTTGCATTACGTTGAGGATTGTGTTCATAGATGCGGTTGTTTTTTGAGTCGTAAATCAAGATAGAGCCTTCACGCCCAAATTCTTGAAAGTGTCGCCCGAAATTTGGCGCTTTAACAGCGGGACGTTCAGATGAAGTTGAAGCAGGTTGAGCCACAACATACATTGCCCCAAAGGTAATCACACTAACTACAGCAAGACATCCAATGACTGTAAACACAAAAAATTGCATTCGGCGCTTTGCGTAATGCCAAAGAAATTGCTTTATATTAAACCCGATATTTTTCATTGCACACTTAATCACATCACAAGCGTGATTTTACACTGCAATCTTGCTCATTTGTGAAGCAATTGGTTAGAGGTTATGTATCACGAATTATTTAAGATCACTATAGATTATTGAAATTAGATTTTGGTGATTTCTCAATGTGCATTCATTTCAAAAAATTGCGTTTTTCCCCTCTGATTTATAAAGTGATCGATGAAGAGTTTTACGCTTGGCTAATTCTTTACCTTTACGACCGAGTTGCTCGCGTAATTGCTGGTCTTTGCATAACCGATTGAAAGCTTGAAACACTTCATAACCAGAATTGGGATTAACTAGTATTCCATTTTCTTCATGCTGAACTGTGTCTAGGACACCGCCTAAACGAGGAGCAATTATGGGCTTCCCGAAGTAACTTGCTTCTAAATAAGCCATACCAAAACCTTCCATATTATTAGGTTTAGTATCCGATAAAGTCAGCATGGCAAATATGTCGCAAGCTGCATAATAACCTGCTAATTCTCGCTCTGGTACATATCCAACAAAGTGGACGCGCTTATCTACCCGCAAACGATGTGCCAGAGATTTCAGTTCAGATTCACTTGGACCTTGACCGCAAAGTATATAGTGGACATCAACCCCAAAAGTCAGGAGTATTGGGATATTATCAATTACTCGGTCGAAACCTTTATGTTTTTCTAGCCTGCCGATAGAGAGAATAACTATTGCTGTTTTAGGAATGTTGTACGTCTGACGCACGTGAACCCGTAAATCATCAAGGCTACTAGGACTGACTACATTATTACCAAATTTTTCTGGTCTGATTACTGGGTTAATGACGTGGGTAGGAGTATCTAATCGGAAAGCAGTTCTAAGGTAGTCTCTTGTATAATAACTGTTACAAACAATACCTTCAGCGCGTTTGAGTGTTAATTTAAATAGCGATCGCAGCACAGGATTGTGTAAAGTACAAAGAAGATCGTTGCCGTGCAGATAGATAAAAAAGCGAATAGGTAACAAATAGCTCAATAGCAACAGTGAAGGAAAATCATAGCCGTGGCCCCACTCTATGTAACGATAGTGATAGCGAAAATAGAGTTTAATTGCCAAGACAAATGAGCAGACGATATTGACCAAAGGCTTCAGGATATTTCCCACATAACCACTACGCCAATATTTAGGATAATACCAGCGATATACAGGAAACTGTTGACTCTTATCAAATACTCGATCTTCTGAGCAATTAGCTGCCAGCACAATGATCCGTTCTGGATCTTGCAGACAACGATTGTAGATATATTCCCCAATTACAGCTTCTTTCGGTAGAAAGATCCGGGATATGACTAGGATATCTGGGTATGCAGCTTTGTCTCTAATTTCGGCTGTGAGTTGAGAAATATGTTCCATAATAAAGTTGATGACTAGATTTCAAATAGTTTTTAATATTTATAATTAGGATTACTTTCAAAGCCATCATTGTTATTTTATTTCTTTTAAAACGAATTTGGTAGATAAATTTGAAGCTTTTTTTAGAAGATTAGCCAGGAAGATTATTTTTTCATTATGTTAATTTTATTTTTGTTACAAATTTCTCACTACTTGAGAATTTATGTGCATAATGAACAATAAATAAAAGCTAGCACTTGTAGCGAGTGAAATTTCCCAGTGAATAACTGTTGCAAAAATTCTTAAATTTAGCTACGTTCAATAGAATATCTTAAACACCTGAACTTTTGTGCCAAAATGCTCAAAATTTCTATAACTTTTTAGCAGCAATATAGTGTCTATATGGTATGACTGATAAGCATCACAGACACTTTTTATTATTCTACGTATGCGTAATTTAAAACTTGCGAACTGCTTCCAGTGTTGTAAGTACTCGGTACTTAAGTTTACTGGTGAAGACTGGGTTTGTCCAACTTACTACAAGTGCATTAACCATAACTAAATTAAAGTTTCAGTTACCCTAAATGTCAAGTTAGTGAAGTACACAACGATTGTCTCAAGTCCAGGTAATGCAGCCTATTTTACTCCTAAATTTTGCTGTAATTTCCTTTACTTAATATGAGAGCGATCGCAATGGTAAGGATAAAGCCACTCACACTTGAAAAGTCCACGGGTATGTTTTTCAAAAAATGTTCCTGCATGGCGTCCAGGTGATATGTCGATCCCAGCTTTCGTTTTAATCTCATATAGCCAGGGAAAGGCTACTACTAAAATAGCTATAACAGAGAAGAAGTAAAAAAGCGTAGTTCTAATATTAAAAAATATTAGGAAATTGCTATTTTTATTTTGAGGCATAGAAATGAGAGAGAAACTAATAGCTCATCCCATCGTAACCTAAAGTTGAAAATATCGCCAAAAACGCGAATCGATATTATCTGTTTTCTGCTGATTACAGGTAAAACAGAGAGTTTGAAGATTGCTAATATCATTTTGTCCCCCACGAGCAATGGGAATGATATGGTCAATACTGAGATTTGTTTCTACATTAGTTTTACCGCAGCTTCGGCATTGATATTGGTCGCGTTGAAAAACATATTTTTTGACTTCCGGCGGGATACGAATGCGGGGAGTTTTGCTCATTTGTTTTCTAGTTATTAAGAAATCCTTCCAAACTGGGTACATCTACCCAACTTGCTTTTTGATGCGATTCATGAGACAAATCCATCAACAACTGAGAATAAATTCCTTCGCGTAGTGATGGTGTAATTTCCTGATTGTGGTCAATTCCTTGCACCCATTGGTCGACTACGCGGATAAATGCCGAAATGCGACCATCAGCATAATTTTTGGGAAAAATTAACCGATTCGGTATTTCTATTTCTGTTAGAGATTTACCTGGCTGGGAACCCCAAACACGAAAACCATGTATATAATCTTTTTGATTTTCACTGCCCACTATTAATGTACCGCGATCGCCATATACTTCTATCCAATGAGTTCTTGTTGCATGAACAACTGCACTGATAGAAAGTTGGCAAGGTGTACCATTGGCTAATTCCAGGGTTAATATACAGTTGTCATCTGTATTCACTGCTTTAGATTCCCCACTAATAGGGTCAACTCGTGTAGGAATAGCAGTACTCAGATAGGCGTTTAATCTACGCACTGGTCCAAATAACCAGTGAATATAATCGAAGGCGTGAGAACCCAAAGATCCCAATGCACCGCCTCCTTTCTCTTTATCAGAATACCAATTCCAAGGGCGTGAAACATCTGCACGAGAAGAACCTAACCAATCAATTTTAATTAAGCGTAACTCACCTACATAGTTTTCTGACAATAATTCCGCAAACAATTGCCATGCTGGTACAAAGCGAAATTCAAAGTCTACAGTTGCAATAACGCTTTTTACTTTAGCTAATTGATAAAGTTCTTTCGCTTCAACTGCATTTAGAGTTGTCGGTTTTTCTAGTAATAAATGTTTTCCAGCTTGCAATACGGTTTTTGCCATTTCATAGTGCAAAAAGGGCGGTGTTGAAATGCTGACGGCTTGCACTTCTGGTAATGCCACAATATCTACAAGTGAGTTGTAAGCGTAACGAATATTATGGGATTGTGCTATAGCTTTGGCTTTATTTATATCTCGGTGATAAACAGCAAGTACCTCAGTACGAGGATGTGCTTGGAATCCGGGTATGTGGACTTTTTGACCAAATCCAGTGCCTGCGATCGCAACTCCAATCATATAATTATTATCCCCAATTTATGCGACTCATTCTTTGTTTAATATTCTTTGATAAATCATATCTAATATGTAGTTATATCAAACTTATTAGACAAAATATTTTTTTACTGCTTGGCAGTTGCTATTGACTTTATAACATCTAGCGATCCCTCTTTGGAATCTAGTATACTATCAGATAGTATTATCGTAAGACTCTAATTGTAAAAGGGTAACGATAATGCTCACCATTGTAAGCTTTAAGAGCGGCAGAAGTCACTAAAAAAGATTGTAGTACTAGTTTAAATACAATTAATGACATAAGTATAATTAATAAGTTATCTAAAGTATTTTTTATTTCATTAATTGAACCATTACTAATCACTGCCAAACTCAAGCTAGTTAATACTAAAATTAAAGATATTGTTAGAACAATAAAAGTGTAAAAAGTTAAAGACATTTGAAAATTTAATGATTCCTTACCTTGTAAATCAATCCAGGAATATTGAGATTTTTTAAAGCGCCAAATTATGAGTGGAGGTAAAATATTTAAAGGTAAATATAAAGGAATGCCAAGAAATACCAAAAAACATAATAATATCCATCCTACCAAAGCTGAGAAATGACACAACATCGCCCATATACGCATTTGTTGTTTAGGCTTTTCTTTCATGGCTTTTATGTGTAGGTAAATTTACGAGATAATTCCCCATTGTAATTATCTATAAAAAACCAAACAAGAGTTTAAAATCTGACTATTTCTCGGTCAGAATTTACGAGAAGAGGTTCTATTTCCCAGACTATGCCTTCTCCTAGCAGTAGCACAACTTCTACGTCAAGTTGTTTGACGGCAGTTATAGCTATATCTTCGTTATATCATGTCTGCTTGATTACTTATTACAGCAGTTTTTATGTGTTTGAACCACATCTATCTGTTGTAGGGGCGCAAGGCCTTGCGCCCCTGCCGCGTGGTCTATTTACCTGAAAATAGCTGTAAACCCGAAGAACCCCACCTCGCCAAAGCTACGCTTTGTCTCTCCTCCTCAAAGCATTGGGAAGGGTGTAACGACTGTTGTAATTACCGATACCTTTAGCTTGCCTTAGTTGTTATTCGCATCAACATTGCAATATTCTTCATCAATATTGTAATATTTCTCATCAACATTGCAACGTTCTTGATCAAAATTGCAATATTTCTTGTCAATATTGAAATGTTTTTCATCAATATTGAAATGTTCCTCATCAATATTGCAATATTCCTCACCAACATTAAAGCAATTGCAAACAAAAACAGGTAAAAACTGAAAATCAAGAGAAATTACTCAGCTTGGTTTGGATTATTTTAACAAATATAATTATTCACTAATTTTACTGAACCAAAAAATAGCTTTAGGAAGGCAAAGTAATTTTAGAAACCTCTCTAAGGAATATATTGATGTCTCGTAAAAAACGTACATCCCATATTATCGAAAAAGCTGAGTTGAGATCCGCTGGACTAAAAGCAATTGATTCAAATATGAATTTTGGTGATAATTGCGATTTGCAAAACTTAAGTCAAGCAATTGAGCAGCTAAGAACTATGCTTGATGCTTATAACACTGCTTTAACTGTAATTGATTCTTCCAAAATTAAAATCGATACGATGGAAAAAACTCTAAGTAATCTTACAGACAAGATGGTAAAAGGGGTTGCTTTTAAATATGGCAAAGATAGCAGCGAATATGAAATGGCGAGTGGGGTTCGCGATAGTGAACGAGTTCGCAAAAGCAGATTAAGCCGCTTGAAAGCTACTGCTGGAGAAGCATCAGATGAAAATCCTAAAACTACCTAATATAGCCCAGATAAAAGTATAAGACAGAGCCAAAGTAATCTTCTTGCAAGGGATGTAGGGAACAAACAAAGGCTAGTTTGCTAATTAAAATTATTTTTTTAACTATTGCAATTGTTTATGGTAAAGCATAATATATTGCAATTTTTTATATTTACTAATACTCTTTGATAAATAACAATTATATACAGTTAGTATCATGCATCGTCATGCATATTAGATCATGGTTTTTGTAGTCATACCTAATATTTTAGAATACTGAGAGTATTGCAGCATAGTGTTTTCAACCATTTTGCTTGTCTAAATACTAATTAGAGTTTATAGTGATACGGTGTTTTCCGTTCCTTGTCTCGGCAGATTCATAATATGATTTATTCTGGCAAATTACAAAAGTATTTTGCGGGCATTCCTTTGTCTGTAATTTTAGTAGGTGACTTAGTTTTCACACAAAAAACTGCTCCAGTTTTAGCCGAAACTATAAATACATCGATCGGTGATGCTGTGACATTCAGTTGCAATGATAGTGAAGCGACGATCGCAGCTAAAAATGGTCCCAAAGTCGTTAATGGAACAGCAAGAATTTACATTGGTTATCAGCAACTCTCAAATAACAAAAACCCTGTAACTATCCGCTTCAATAATGGGATAAAAGCATGGTGTCGTAATGATTACGAGACAACAAATGACGATGGTACAGGTTACGGATTGTATTGGAATGGAAGTGATGTTTTATATGGTATTTACTCTTCCACAGGCACTCAGACAGGTAATGATTTTCGCCGCTTTGCCAGTGGTCGGTGGTTGCCTAGCTATGGTAGTGGAGGTGGGGCAAAAGCCGCAGTTATAGCCCGGATTAATCCAGCTAATGGCCAGGTTGATTATGCCACATTTTTATCTTCTAAAAAGCCAGATAATGGACAAACTAACTCTTTACTTGTCAATTATCTATCATGGAATGGTAGAAATTTGACTGTGAATGCAACGTCATGGTGGAATCCCCGTAACACTTATACAAATTCCATGAATTGCACTGGTTCATCACCTTATCAATACACAGCCACATTTACAGGTGATTTAAGAAATATGAACTCAGCTTCAGCAAATACTTGTAATTAAAAGGGAAAAATTCAGCTACCAAATTGAGGAAGCATATTGTTTCTGGTTGTTTGAGAATTAACAAAAACCCTGGCGACTCGAATTCGCAGCTTCAGATACCCGACTTCTCTAAAGGTAAATGAAGTACATGGGTAAGGGCACAATATGTTGTGCCCCTACGATTATCTGTACCTCACCCTGCGGGTGACGCTCCTGCGTCGCTCTAAGCGTTCGCGCAGCGTCTCGAAGAGAAGCCATGCCGTTGGCGTTCGCGCAGCGTGTCGCAGACAAGCCTCTCGAAGAGAAGGCTTTACGCTACGCTAACAGCAGTCGCTCATGGGGAGCCAGTGCGTTGGGCGGCTCTGCCAACTTGAAGCAACTGGCGTGGAAACCCCCATCTCTACGAGACGCTCCGCGTTCGTGAAGCGTCTTGTAGAGAAGGCGTTAGCCTCTCCCTTTGGGAGAAGACCGCGCTGCTTCACCAAGTTGCAATCTGCGGTATAATTAGCGCATCTGTGCAAAAATCCCAAAAGCCTCTTTCCTCTGCTCTCAGTAAGAACTGCGTAAGTTTGCTTGGTTGACTAAAAAATACTTTTACAACAAGTCATATTCTTGGACTGGTGTTTATTTTGTTGCTAGTTGTGGTGAAGTTACAGTTGAGCAGTTAAAGCATTACGTTGAGAATCAAAAACAACCATTACAATGTTTCGATGTAGCTCAGTTTTATATTGGTCGCAATTCATCTCCCGGTAAACTTCGTTGTACCGGCAGTCCTCTTGCTCTATTTAAGATAGAAAATAAAGCTTTTTTAAACCCGCCCGCGCGGGTTTTATCTGTTTAGACGCAGTTTCTAACCGTCGATTTAACTTCCAATTCCTAACTCCCGGATTCTGCTGTAGCTGCCCCTAATTGTTCCCATTTGGACGCTGAATAATTGTCTCCACTACCCGCCGCTTGGCTTTGGGATCGATACCTACTAAGCGCACATACTCACCGCTATATTCTGTCAAAGTTGCCTCCAGATTTGAGATAGCATCAGACTCGGCATCAATGTGGCTATGAACACAAGTTTGCCAAGAACCTATGCGGAAGCGGCGCTCATCTACGTGTTCAATACTAATTTTGTAACCTTGAGATAATAATTCCCTAATTTGAGCTTGTGTATCTAGAGTCAAATGTGGACTGGATGCTTCCTGTTTTTGGAATCCATTAGTTTTTGCTTGTTGGGTTGCGCCATTTGACGGCTGACTAATTGGTGTTACAACAGCAGGTGGTGCATATTGAGAATTTCTACCTCGATTTAGTCGATTGTAATCATCAACCAAATGGGAATTTTCTACCCGTTTTTGTTCGCCAACCAGGAAGTTACCAGACTCGATTAAGTGAGACAGCCTGAAATCTGGCTTTTGAAATTCTGGCGGCCCTTTAGCACTGTTAACCACACTCAAGGATATCTGCTCAAAACCTACTTTATGAATGTAGTTGCGGATTTGTTCGTCATAAATGCGCGATCGCAAAGCGCTAAAAAAGTCAATGGACTGATTGACAAAAGTATCAACTAGCTGTTCAACTTCCTTCTGTGATAGTCCATCCGATTCAAAAATCCCCTTGACAATTCCCACTTTGTCATCTCTATCTGGTTCCCAGTAGAATTTCTCCATTCGTCCATCCCGAATTAACGGTGCATAGAGAGTGGAAAAATCATTACCTGTGACAATAATCGGCACGCGATGTAAAGGTGTGGCATCATAGCTTCCCGGCAACTGCACATCTGTGGGATTATCAGCAATATTCATCAGTGTGGCATTCACCAACTGGGTGTTTACAGTATATTGAGTCCCTTCATCAAAGCGTCCAGCACCAGCATCTAAATCGTTAATCATCAGTACACACATTTTGCCGCGTACTTTGATCAGTTCTGCTGTTTCCCGATAGCGCAACCGAATCAACCGCGCTGGATCTCCAGCATCTGGACTTTCCAATTCGCCACCAGATATGTTAGTGACTTCGATACCCATTTTCTCGAAGACTAATTGACATTGAAATGTTTTGCCTTCTCCTTTGCGTCCATGAATACCCAATATCACGGGAACTCGCACACCAGGAAGCTTCAGAAAGTTTTTGGTGATATGGACAGCAAGTTTGTCCAAAAAGCGGGGAGCGATGTAGTAACCCATGAGTTTATATGATGAAAAATTAACACTTCTAAGGTTAATGTTAAGTTTTTTTGGGGATAGCGATCACTTTTCTTTTAGACAAGCTTGTACTTATTCATTTGTTGGGTTGATTAGTCTGTTGCCAGAGTTGAACACGCTCCTAAGCATGGACTCGTGAAAACTGCTGTTATTTGATAGTGCCTAAAATGCTATTACAATATTAAATAACTTTGATAAGCCATTAGAATAATTCCAAGATTACTGAGATTAGCCTATTTTTAAAATCCAGCGTGTTGGAATACACGTTTTAGAGGATGTTTGAAAAGTCATGATTGATGTATAAGATATTTTTTTACTCCTCCTTAACCCTCCCCAATGTATTGGGGAGGGAACCGAGTTTTTCTTGTTTCCTCCCTTTACAAAGGGGGTAACAACGCAATTAAAATCACAGCCGATCACTTTTAAAACAATCTTTTAGTATTGCATATCGCTACATTTAATAGAAATCGTTTATATCTACTACTTCTAATTACCCAAAACTTCTTTTAAAGCAGACAACGCCTCTTCTGTTAATGTATTTGGGTTGTTAGGATAGTTAGTCAATATAATACCGCGCTTTTCAAGAGCAGCAATAATCTCAGGGCTAAGTCGTGAAATAGGAGGCGTTGCGCCACCGTATACACTTTTTAATACCTCATCATCTGTTATTTCCTCAATAAACGTAACTGTAGCTTGATTTAAATCGACACTATATTTTATTTTGTTTTTAGTCATAACTTACGTTTAAATTAACTTATTGTTAACTAATTATTGAATACCTACTTAATGTATCACCTCGAAAAAGAAGAAATCAAGGGTTTATACAAAATATCCTAGTTTGATGACTAATTTTGCTACTTTTTTAATTAATGCAGTTAGGCAAGGGCTGAGGACGCGATCGCACTTTTTGGCGGTGTGCCAGTTGGAAAATGTTAAGCCCACCGTTGATGGTGGCTTTTTGCCTGACAGCAAAATTGATTGTAAAAAACCTTGAGGTATAGTCTTAACGTTACAATTAACCCAATACTTTATTTGCACTTGTTGTGGTTTAACCTAACTTGTTATTTAATTTTACTTCTGTAACGCTGATGGACACTTATAATATAAGGATTAAAAATTTAACTATGGAAATACAACCAATACAAGTCATTGGAGGTGGACTAGCTGGAACAGAAGCAGCTTGGCAAATAGCGCAAGCTGGAGTGCCAGTAATTCTGCATGAAATGCGTCCAAAACGATTTAGTCCTGCTCATCATACAGAACATTTAGCAGAATTAGTGTGTAGTAATTCCTTTGGGGCAATGGCAAGCGATCGCGCGGCGGGATTATTGCACGAAGAGTTACGCCAACTCGGTTCGATCGTCATCTCAAAAGCTGATGAACACGCCGTTCCTGCTGGTGGGGCGCTAGCCGTAGACAGGGGACAATTTGGCCAAGATTTAACTGAAACTTTAGCGAGTCATCCTTTAGTTGAATTCTGTCGGGGTGAAGTGTCTGCAATTCCCGAAGGGATTGTGGTTTTGGCAACCGGGCCTTTAACCAGTCCCGATCTAGCAGAAGATTTGCACCGCTTTACGGGGATGGAATACCTCAGCTTTTTTGATGCAGCTAGTCCGATTATCGTAGGAGAATCGATTAATCGTGACATTGCTTTTATGGCATCACGTTATGACAAAGGTGAAGCCGCTTATCTTAACTGCCCAATGAATAAAGAGCAGTACTTGCACTTTCACGAAGAACTCTGTAAAGCGGAACAAACAGAACTCAAGGGTTTTGAACGGGAAACGGCAAAATTTTTTGAAGCCTGTTTACCCATAGAAGAACTAGCACAGCGCGGGGAAGATACCATGCGCTACGGTCCCCTGAAGCCAGTGGGATTGTCAGATACTCGCACAGGAGAACGCCCTTATGCTGTGGTGCAGTTACGACAAGAAGATAAAGCTGGTCAATTGTGGAACATGGTAGGATTTCAAACTAATCTGCGTTGGGGCGAGCAAAAGCGAATCTTTCAGTTAATTCCAAGTTTGGAAAAAGCAGAGTTTGTCAGACTGGGAGTAATGCACCGTAACACTTTTATTAATGCTCCCCAGTTAATGTATCCTACCTTGCAATTTAAAGAGCGTCCGACATTGTTAGCCGCTGGACAATTGATTGGTACTGAAGGTTACACTGCTGCGGCTGCGGGTGGTTGCTTGGCGGGAATTAATGCAGCGCGATTAGCCTTGGGTAAAGAAGCTTTGGTTTTACCACCAACAACAATGATCGGTGCGTTATTAGAATTTATTAGTTCCGCTTCACCGAAGCATTTCCAACCAATGCCGCCTAATTTTGGGATTTTTCCCGATTTAGGAATGAAAATCAAAAGTAAACCAGAGCGTTATGGACGTTACCGCGATCGCTCTTTAGCTGATTTGGCAAGCTGGAAAGCTAATCATAATTAATGGGCATGGGGCATGGGGCATGGGGCATTGGTATTAATTCTTCTCCCTCACTGCTTCATCTTTCCCTGCTTTTTAATAATGTGTTGTGGTGTGGGTGAATTAGATTTTGGGAATAATCCTCATAGTGTTTGAAAGTATCCTTTTGATTAGGTTCGCACTATGAGAGGGCGATTTCTAGAAAAAAAGCAGATTTATTGCTGCTTATCTATTGCATTTTGCTGTATTTTGTGGATTTGTTTGGCGTTAATTCCGGTCCATGCAACATCTACAGAGTCTATTGATACTCTGCGACAACAGCAGCAACAAATGAACCAGCAGCGTCAGAGTGTGGTTGATGATCGCGATCGCTTAACTAATCTTCAACAAGAGGCCCAAAAACACCTCACTGGTTTAAAGCAAAATCTGCAAACTACAGATAGCTATCTTCAAGAGAGCGAATCACGATTACAAGTGGCTACCCAACGCCTCCAGCAGTTAGAAGCTGATTTAGATGTTGCAGAACGTTCATATCAGGAGCGGCAAATTGCAACAGTAGCACGATTGCGTTACCTCCAGCGATCGCCTGCTTTTGCTGGATGGGCGGTTTTGCTTGAAAGTGAAAATATCAGCGACTTTTTCAGCCGTCGTCATCAGTTGAAGTTAGTGTTTCAGGCAGACCAACAAATTTTAACAAAACTCAACACCCAAGCAAGCTCCATCGATAAACAAAAAACGGAAGTAGAACAGCAAAAAAATGAAATCGCTTTAATTCGCGAGCAACTGCTGGCACAAAAAGCCGATTATCAAACCCAAGCGCAATCACAATCAGAATTGATTCAACGCCTGAATAGCGATCGCCTCGCCTTAGAAGCAGCGCAAAATCAGCTAGAAAGAGAATCCAAAAATCTAGAAGTCTTAATTCAACAAAAGGTAGCAGAAGCCCAAGCAAAAACCAACAGCCGAAGTATCATGAGGGGAACTGGTATAATGGCATATCCTAGCGATGCTTCTACTAGCAGTCCCTTCGGCTGGCGGATACACCCTATTCTTGGCTATCGTCGCTTTCATGCCGGGTTAGATTTTGCCGCCAGCTATGGTAGTAAAATTCGAGCAGCCGATTCTGGAACAGTAATTTTTGCTGGGTGGTATGGTGGTTATGGCAGAGCAGTAATTATCGATCACGGTAATGGCATGACTACACTCTACGGGCATACCAGCGAGTTATATGTTTCTGAGGGACAAGCAGTTGAACGCGGACAAGCGATCGCTGCTGTCGGTTCCACAGGTTTCTCAACTGGTCCCCATCTCCACTTTGAAGTTCGTCGGAATGGTACACCCGTAGACCCAGCTAATTATCTTTAAAGCTGCCAATTTTATCACAGACGTGCTATAATATTGAAGAATAAGGGCGCGTGGCTCAGTGGATAGAGCAACAGATTCCGGTTCTGTGGGTCGGGGGTTCAAATCCCTCCGCGCTCGTTACCTTTACAAGACTAACCACAAAATCGAGAGCTTATTTTCTCTCATGGGATAAACTTAATTTACCCGATTAGACAGAACGGGAATGGATAGTCTGGAATACAAAAATTAGCCAAAAACTTTAAACTGTATAAAGTTTGGTTGAGGAACGAAACCCAACATTTCCGGGGCTTTGTTGAGTTGCGCTTTGCTTAATCCAACTTACAATTTTTTTAACTCATTCAGTCTCTCACACCTATACCTACCCTAAACTTTTTAAAAGATAAAACAACGTCGCATTTGTTGGGGAGAATACCTAAAGTAGAGGTAGAGGCTAAATTTTCCCTATTTAGCAGCGCATGGGTTTGATGCAACTAGGATTTTTGTGGAGCGCAATTAATTATGACTGCTTTAACCTTACAATTACCTCCTAATTTGCAATTTAGTGATAAGGAATTTGCACAAATTGTAGCCGTGAACAAAGAATTACGACTAGAATTAACTGCTGAAGGGAAATTAATTATCATGTTACCTACTGGGGGAGAAACAGGAAACCGTAATTTTGATTTATTAGGTCAGATATAGTTTTGGAGCAATCAAAATAATTTGGGAAAAGCTTTCGATTCTTCTACTGAATTTAAACTGCTAAATGGGGCAACTCGTTCACCTGATGCTTCTTGGGTAAGGATAAAAAGATGGGATGCTTTTACTCCAGAACAAAGAAAGAAATTTCTCCCTTTGTGTCCTGACTTTGCAGTGGAATTATAGCGGTTCTCAGTTGGGTGCAATATAGTAACAGCAGTGGGTGAACCATCCAATAATGTCTTTTTTAGTTACCGCATTCAGAGCATTTGT
>NZ_JBALDE010000017.1:0-31001 GCF_036917515.1 Nostoc sp.
TTACCCCTTAATGACCAAACCCCGCCACGAATTACGCAAGCAATTGCAAACTGCTTAACCCACAAGTGTTTCGGTTTTTCTTAGTGCCATTCCTTTATAAGTATTTATTCAGAAGTCGGGGATTTCGCAGCTAACCGAAACCGTTGAGAGGAACTATGAGTGCAATTGATACTACTTATTTGAGAGCAAGTAAAGAGGCGATCGCCTCTCCAACAGACTATTCCCAAAGCCCATTATCCCACGCTCTCTGGCAGTCAGTACTGCTAGTAGTCTGCCAAGGAAACTTTGCTAAGTTAAATGCTCGGATATAAACGTTGCATTTTCTGACGTGCATCTTTAGTCTTAAAACCCCAATAAACACTCGCTTTTTGTTGGTTACGTTGTTTCTCCCAAACGGCAATTTCAGAAGATAATGTTTCTGCATTACTGATGCGCCGTTCTAAACATTGGCGGGATAAAACGGATAGTTCAATCTCTACCTGATTTAACCAACTCGCGTGTTTTGGTGTATAATGAAACTCTTGTTTTTGGATAATTCGACGCGCTTCTTGTGGCTGAAAAACTTCATATAATGCACTTGGAGTGTGAATATTTAGGTTATCAACGACTAAACGAATTAGATCAGCATCTCGATAATCAACATCTACTAACTCTTTCAATTTTTTAGCAAAGTCTATCTTTGTACGTCGCTGTGTAACTTCGATATGTCGTCACCCTGCTAAAGGTTCAAAACAGGCAAATAAATTTACTGTGCCGTTGCGTTTATATTCATAATCATAACGCTCAGGCTGTTCTGGTTCTGGTGGCAAAGGTTTTCTAACTTCTTCTACTAATTGATATGGACGCTCATCAAAGCAGAGTACGGGACGTTTAGGATTATACAGCTCATTATATAAATCCAGCACATCTTCCATTCGGAAAATATATTCTACGTTAACTTCGGGAATACACCACTGTTCTTTTAACGACGGTTTGATTTCATTTTTTTTAGAGTCTGACACACTGTTTCATCTGAAATTGAGTCTACTATACCAATGCTCACTAGTGGTTTGCTAATAATTGCATTGTCCAACGCACTCTTCCAGTTGCTGGGTTATAACAAGCTGTTGCAATTAGGAATGCTTCTTGTTTTTCATCTAATTTTTTAGGTTTTGGTGGATGTGATTCGTCTTTTAAAGCAAAATCTAGTCCACCAATGACAAATTTTTCTTGCGTCCGTTGTACTGTCGCAACATGGACTCTAAATACATCAGCGATCGCCTGATCTGTTTCATCCTCAGAAGCTATCAAAGAATGTTTGCAAGGGTTACAGTTCTTGCCTTGTGCTTACCTTTCTTAATGATTGATTGTAGTTGATAATTTTCATCAGAAGTTAAGTCTACAATCTACTTTTTCGCCATGTTATACCCCTTTTTGGCTAGTTTACCAATTAGAGGTATTACTTAGCAAACTTAGCTTGGCAGACTACTAGTACAAATTTTTTAATTTATAGGTGATTTAATTGCACAGCGTATGAGAAAACGTTGAACGAAAGCAAGCAGGCAGAGGAGAAATATCTTACTCAGAATTCATCATTTCCAATTTACACTAATTACAATCTTTATGAATAGATGCAGCTTTTTCTTAACAGTTTTAGGTCCCCTGACTGTCTCTTCAACAAAAGTTAAATAAACTACTCGTCCATCCAAACGTCAAGGATTTTATCAATAAAAAATATCAACAAATAATTCTACCAGTTTTTTAGAGATTGTCCCTTAAACCGAAGAATTATTTTGATATTTGTGTCTATGGTCTTTTTACAGTTTATTTTCTCACTACTTAAATGTAGATTCCCATAAAAATACGTGCACTAAATTCTCGTCAAAGATAAAGAAATATTGATTAGATTTGAATACCACATCAAAAAGTGGTATCTTATGCAAGATATTACGGTAAATCAATCGGTTTAGTGTATTTTGCTCATTATCATTATAGATATGGCTGCTTAAACTCCTAAAAATTGATATCAAGGAGTCAATTGTGGTGAATTCTTTAAAAGAAGACCGCTTTCAGTACAAACAAAAATGTTCTGCCAGTATAATCTTTGCGATCGCAACGTTTTTTCTTGCATTAATAGCTTCTAGTTGTAGTCAACAAACAGCTATCAATGCCGCAGCTAACTCAGATTCTTCTTCAAAAACTCTCACTACCAAAACTACAGAGAAAAACAATGTGATTCGCTTGGGCTACCAAAAAGGCGGGATTATTCCCATTGCACGTCAACGAGGTGAGCTAGAACGTCAGTTAGCAACACAAAAGATTAAAGTCGAATGGAGTGGGCCATTTGACCGTTGCGCTACGCTCTTAAGTTCTCTCAATGGTAATCGAGCGGATATTGGCGGCTGTGGTGATATTCCTTCGATTTCTGGAATGGCTGCTGGACAACCTCTTTGCATTGGTTCTGTACAGCGTCCTAGCCCAGATTCTTTGAGTAGTGCCATCTTAGTTCGTGGTGATTCTCCCATTCGTAACCCGGCTGATTTAGCAGGTAAAAAAGTTGCTGTTAATCAAGGTGGTGCGGGCGAATATCTATTATTAAAAGTTTTGGAAAAAGAAAATATTCCTAAAGAAAAAGTCCAGCGAGTTTATTTATCACCGAATGACGCTGCACCTGCTCTATATCAAGGTTCTGTTGATGCGTGGGCAGTTTGGGAACCTTATATTTCCATTGCCCAATTAGAGCATAAAGCGCGAAGAATCACCACTACACATCCTGCTCCTACCTACGGCATTATAGTTGTTCGTAGTGATGCAGCTAAAGAAAATCCTGTAGCAGTGAAAGCTGCTCTCACTGCTTTGAGTGAGGATAGTGAATGGTTAAATCAACATACTAATGCTACATCAGATTTTTTAGTTAAAGAGTTAAAAGTCTCTGATGCGGTAGCCAAGCAGGTGACGAAAAATCGAGGCCCAGAGTCTTACGTATTTCCTAATACTGGGGATATCGCCAATCTTCAGAAAACAGCTGACTGGTTATTAAAGCAAAAAATTATTCCGCAACGAGTAGATATTGCTACAGCAGTGTGTCCTTTAGAAACTACTGCTGTTAGGTAGGAAAGATGACAAGAATATACCCAAAAATAACATGTCTATCAATTTGCAGCAAAATTTTTTCTTCTCTCTGGGTTGCTTGTTAGTAGCAACAACAGCTTGCTCAGAGGTTAAGTCTACCAGTCCAGCAAGGATCGCTGCTAATCCTGATCCATCCCAAATCGCACTATCAAATACAACTCAACTGCATGTTGCTAAATCTAAAGGTGGCTGGGACTTAAATTTAAAGTTAGCTAAACTAGATAATTTCCCTTATCAAACTCAATTTACTGAGTTTACTGGGGGTAATTTGATGGTACAGTCAATCAATGCTGGTGCGATTGACTTGGGTTCAGCTAGTGAAATTCCGCCGATTTTTGCGATTGAATCGAAAGCATCTGTAAAAATTATTGCCACTCTCAAAGGCCCGACGATTGGTCAAGTTGTACTCGTACCCAAGGACTCGACTGCCAAAACGATCGCTGACCTCAAAGGTAAAAAAGTAGGTTATGTTAAAGCCACGACTGCCCACTACTTCCTAATTAAGATGTTAGAAAAAGTCGGGCTGACGATGAAGGATATTAATGGAATTCCTTTATCGATACCCGATGGACTAGCTGCTTTTCGTAAAGGACAGCTTGATGCTTGGGCTACCTACGGTTATTCCATCCCCCAAGCCAAAAAAGAAGGGGCGCGGGTGCTGGAATCTGCAAAAGATATTTTGAGTGGTAACTTCGTAATTATTGCTGCACCTAATGCGATCACCGATCCTCAAAAGAAGGTTGCGATCGCTGATTTTCTCTGTCGTTTGCAAAAATCCCAAACTTGGCGGGAATCTCATCTTAAGAAGTGGTCGAAGAATTATGCAAAGACTATTGATGTTGATGAAGGCATCGTTTATCAAGATGCCCAGCAAGGACTACAACAGCGTCGCCAAGAATTACTTCCTGTTTCTGACGAAGCTATTGCTTCTCAGCAAAAGGTTGCTGATACCTTTTTTCAAGCGGGTGTAATTCCCAGAAAAGTTGATGTGAAACAACTTTGGGACAGTAGTTTTAATGAAGATATCGCCAAATGCCAATAATTGCAGCAAGAAGTAAAAAGCTAAATGTCAAAATCACCTTATTTTTAATAGGGGTAAAAATATGTTTCATGGAATAGAAAGAGAATTATTAAATGGAGTACCTTGGTTATTTGGGCAACAGTCCCAATTAACAGATCAGCAAGAACATGAAAACCGTGATATTTGGGAATTTCCACCACAAGAATCTGCTAATCGTGAGCGTGTTCTTAAGCAGGAGATAAAATGGTTTGGGATTTTCAGCAAACTAAAAACTTTTTCTTTAAAGGCGTAGGCGTAGCCCGCCGCAGGCATCGCCAATAAATAAAGATAAGCGTTATCAGCTACTCAAATTAATAGAAAATTTCAACTAATTTGCAATGTGCAGTACACCTTTACCGGGGTAGCTTCTTTGAAGTATTTGGGTGACATCAGCACCGCTTCGCTAACAGTCAGTAATTGCTTATTCGTAAAGCTTAATTTTAGATAAACTAATTATTAGTTTGTCATGATATTATGCTTTTTAGTATCACTAATCTCGATAAAATCTCATTTCATCCTCAAATACCGACATGACAACAACGACTGACCTCGATTTTGCCGCACGTGAGGCGTTGCGCCTACTCGGCCCCGATCCCGAAAACTGGGTGAGCGATCGCTCAGGCGTTGACCACAATGTGACGATAGTAGGCGGTAGTGGCAGTGGTAGCACCTTCGCATTTGCCCTGCGGCGTGCCGGCATTGGCCACGTGACAGTCATCGATGAGGCTCTTGACGAAGCTCATGCTGGCGTGTGGCTGACGCGGGCGCGGATGAAAAAGCTACGCACACCAAAAAACCTGCCAGGGCCAGAACTGGGCATTCCGGCGCTATCATTTCAAGCTTGGTACGAGGTGCGGCACGGTGTTGAGGCATACGCAGCGCTTGACCGCATTCCACGAGTAGTATGGGCTGAGTACCTCAGCTGGTATCGGCATTTTCTGGGTATTCCAGTTCGGTATCAGACGAAGTTGGTGCGGATTGAGCCGGACGCAGATTTCTTTCGTCTACACCTAGAAGTGAACGGTGTCGCCCAGGTAGAAACCACACGTAAAATTATCTTCGCCAACGGTGTAGCTGGCACTGGTGGTCCAAACATACCGCCTGTATTGGCATCTCTGCCACGCGGCTTATATGCACATACCGCCGATGAAATCGACTTCAGTGAACTGCGTGGCAAAACAGTAGCAGTGCTGGGTGCTGCGGCCTCAGCCTTTGATGCGGCAGGAGTGGCATTGGAATCAGGTGCTAAGGCAGTACACCTGTTCGTACGACGGCCAGCGATCGCATCTCTGCCAGTGAATCGCCTCCGAGGTTATCCTGGCGCTTACTATAACTATCCGCAACTACCTGATGCAGCTCGCTGGTTCCAAGCTTGGCGGTTTAATCAAGTTGGCTCTACACCACCACCAGATGCAATCGAGCGGGTAATAGCGTTCTCTAACTTCCACCTGCATCTATCCGCACCTTGGAAAGCCGCTCACAATCAGGGCAATTGCATCGTCGCTCAGGTAAATGATGATGTTTTCGAGTTCGATTTTGCGATCGCTGGTACTGGCTACTTTGTTGACCCGACAAAGCGGCCGGAACTCGCCGAATTTGCACATCATATCGCACTCTGGCGCGATCGCTATGAAGCCCCAGCCAAACAGCGTGACGATCAACTCAGCACCCACCCTTACCTTGGCAGCGCCCATGAATACCAAGAGAAAGTACCTGGCAATGCCCCCTACCTGAAAGACATCCATGTGTTCAATCCTGCTGGCTTCATCAGCTTCGGTCTGCCCATCGGCGACGTACCCAGCATCCGACGCGATGTGCCAGTAGTAGTGGCACGCATCAGCCATGACTTGTTCTTTGCTGACTGGTCATTACACGAGGCCCGGATCACTAGCGGCAACATTTCGCCGGACTTCGACACATTATTGTATGCAGATGCGGTATGGAAACAGCAACCCAAGGTGGCAGTCAGCTAAATCTGCGTAGCGTTTATAATTCACGCCTAATGTGAATTAAAATGGTCTGCACCCAGATGCAATCGCTATTTATAACTCTAAACCAACGTAATCTTTTCAATCGTACCGACTCTATTATTTTCGTACCAAATCACATCAAGCTTCTCCACTCTGCCGACGATCTCAAACAACTGTGCATTTAGCTCATCAACTACACGCTTGCACTCTTGGGGATTACGAGAGTTAGCAATTCCAATGTGGGGAATGAATGGGATGTCTTGACGTAACTCTTTAGTTAGCATTTCTGTATATAAGCGATCGTGCAGCTTAACGATGTTGCTATAACCTTCGTCAGGCACTAGGAATACGTGCGTATACTGGCTGAAAACATCATTGCTCAAGACGGCACACCGAATAACAAAGTCAAAAGCTTGGATTTGTTGCGTTACCTGCCGCACATGGTTAATGAATGGTGCTTCTAAAAAATTGAAAGCAGGAAACACCAAGGTAAAGTGAGGATCAATAACTTGTAAATACAGTTCATCATGCTGCTTTCGCACACTCTGAATCCAGGCGAAGTCAAAAGCAGAAATCGTCGGATAGTTCACAACCAATAAACTTCGCACTATTTTTGATTACAATCACGAACATCTATTCAGGATGATACTTCAAGGAATGTCTTGCACCTGCCACAATCCCAAGCTCTTGTCTTTTTCTAAGATTAAATGTAGTTCAGAACACAAATATCTGGGACTTTTTACTTTTGAAGAAGGAATTAAAATTGGAGCATCCTGTTAGAATAAAGGTGAGTAGGATTACAGCTTAAAGATTATGTGTATGCAGAGAAACGTATTGTAATTGGTAATTCATCACTTTCATAAATATTGTTGAAGAAAAGCATTCACTTCATCAGCACATAACCCGACATGAACCGTTTTTCCTGCTTCTTTGAGAATATCTAATCCTTTACCGTTATTGCGAGGATCCGGATCAACTATCGAGACATAGATTTCCTGAATGCGTGGATCTTTAGCGATCGCCAAAGCACAAGAGGGTGTGCGTCCCTGAAAAGAACAAGGTTCAAGAGTAACGTACATTTGCAAAAAGTGCAAATCTTGACCTTGAATGTGGGTTAGTGCATCAGCCTCAGCATGATGTTTTCCGGGGGAACGCGTATATCCTGCTGCTACTATCTTGCCAGAATGGACGATTACACAACCTACTGGTGGGTTAGGTAAGCATTCTGGTAAAGCTTTTCTGCTTTGAGCTAAAGCAGCTAACATAAATTTATCGTCCATATTCTTGGATCTTTAAACCTTATAAAAAGCTAGAGGGTAAATAACTTTTCCTCGATATTTTACCTGATAACCTTGTAGTGGTTTAATTATAAACACATCTTCGGTAACTGAAAAAGACTTTCAATTCCACAGATAAGAAGTTGCGCTCTTGATGTTTTTTGATTCTATATAACCGAATCGAAACAACGTTACACACTGGCTAGAGTAAATTTTCAAATATCAAATTATTCCTCTTGTAAGGAGAGTTCCGACTGCTGAATAAAATTCGGTACTGTTTGGTAAAAATCAACTATACAGTTTAGTTTGGCTTAATGCCAGCTTCTATAACATTAACTCTGATAGTTCCTGAGCTTGCCGAAGTGCGAGCTGCGCCTAGGCAACTGGTAATGATTGCCAGTCCCAAAATTACGGACTAAACCCTCATTCGTTCTTAAAAGGGAACTCTTAACGGGCACCAGGTGAAGCAGGTGCTAACAGCGGGTCTCCCGACTTGTTCGCTTTTAACGTTCCCGTAGGGTAGCAACTGCACCAAGCCGTTGGCGCAGCCTCTCGTAGAGAAGGGTATCAGTGTCTCAATTTTGAATCTAGCTGCAAAAATACAGGAAATTGTTAAATAGCAATAAATACTACGGTAAATTTATCGGAATAGTGTATGATACTCTCAGTTCTACTCCCAGCACAGGAATGTTGCTATCAGAATATTGGCAAAATTCCAAAGGAAACAGGCGAGTGTAAACACCACCCTACAGATCAAACTCTGGAGAATCTACATGGGTTACAAACATATAGAAGTTAAACAAGTTGCTGGTTTCATCGGTGCCGAAATCGGTAGCGTAGACCTTTCCCGTCCTCTTTCTGACGAGCAAGTCCAAGAAATCCGTAAAGCGTTATTGAAATGGAAAGTTGTGTTTTTTCGTGGTCAGAACATTGATCATGCTGCCCAAATTGAATTCACATCTCGTTTCGGTGAAGTAACTTTCGCGCATCCACTCGGAGAGCCTGAACCAGTCCCGGGATTCCCACAGATTAAACCCGTAGATCGTAAGCTCTATGAGAAGCAGTACGGTTTTCGCACTGGTGGTCCTTGGCATACAGATGTAACGGCAGCTATTAACCCACCAGCAGGGTCAATTTTACGTGCGGTTAATGTCCCCAGCTTCGGTGGTGACACTCAGTGGAGCAATCTAGTTGCGGCTTATGAGGGATTGTCAGCACCCCTACGGGCGCTAGCAGACACATTGAAAGCTGAACATCGCTTTAATGGGGGCGGGTATCAGCCCCGCAACGGCAAATTCGACGAGCGCATTGCTGTCAATCCACTAGTCTCAATCCACCCAGTAGTCAGGGTTCATCCTGAGACTGGTGAACGTGCGTTGTTCGTGAACCCTGGCTTCACCTCGCACATTATTGACGTGTCACCACAAGAGAGCAAACTGTTACTTGAGTTGTTCTTCAACCAAATCACCAAGCCTACCTACACCACCCGTTTCCGTTGGAACAATGGTGATATCGCGTTCTGGGATAACCGCGCTACTGTACATTTAGCTCCTCAAGATTTAGATCATTTGGATGTCGAGCGTCTGTTATATCGCACCACCATTACTGGTGATGTTCCAGTTGGAGTTGATGGTTTCCGCTCCCAAGTGGTTCAAGGTGAGGTGTTCAACGCAGAAGTACCAACTGTCTTCAAGCAGAAAGCTGAGTCTAAGGAACCACAACCAGTGCTTTCATAAATCTGAGTTCTGTTAGCTTTTTTCTCTACGAGAGGCTGTCTCTTGAATTCCCCCTTAAAAAGGGGGAATAAGGCGGTAATGATATCTTTTGCCGAGCATAGAGATGTATATATCGCAGTTTTTCAAGGAGAAAATGAAAGTTTAAGTCCTTCTTTTTAAGGAGACTTTAAAAGTATCTCCCTTTTCTCTATAAAAACTTTTCAAACATTTTTTTAGAGAGAAAAAAGAGATAGTCAAGTACTACCTAAACTTTTGCCTAAAGGTATTAACATTAATATCAAGTAACCAGTTATGAGAAAAGTGCAAATTGGCAAATATTCAATATCCAGACGTGATTTACTCTACGCTTTCTATGGATTAGTTTCTTTTACGACTTTAGCCAGTTGTGGTACAAACAAGACCAGTATCGGCAATAGCAGTGCAAGTAACACTAATATTAAGGGCAGTAGTAGTACTAAAGTTGTTCGGCTTGGCTACCAAGTTTCAGGGGATCTAACTCATGAAAAAGGCGTAATTGAAAAACGTTTAGCTCCTCAAGGAATAGGTGTTACTTGGTCTCAATTTGTGTCCGGGCCACCGCTCTTAGAAGCCTTAAATGTAGGTAGTATCGATATGGGGCCAACCGGTGAAACACCGCCAATTTTTGCCCAGGCTGCTGGTACTAATTTGATCTATGTAGTTAACACCCCACCAGGTACTGGAGAAGGTTCTGCAATTATCGTGTTAAAGGATTCTCCTATCAAAACATTGGCAGATATTAAAGGGAAAAAAGTTGCTTATTCTAGAGGTACAGCTCAGACCTTTTTTGTAGTGAAAGCTTTGGAACAGGCCGGGCTGACAATTAGTGATATTCAATCAGTAAACTTAACTATTGCGGATGGGCGTGCAGCATTTCTCAACAAGACGGTTGATGCTTTTGTAGAAGGCGATCCGAATCTGATTAAGCTCCAGCGCGAAGGTAGTATCCGTATTTTGCGAAACGCACAAGGAATTAATACACCAGGGAGTTATTACTTGGCTTCACGAGATTTTGCCACTAATAATGCTGACCTCCTGAAAGCAATTTTGTCAGAGTACTATCAGATTGGGCAGTGGGCAAATAAAAATAGGCGCGCAGCTGCCGAAATCCTTGCCCCAAAGGTCAAGACTGACGTGGATACTATGGAGTTAACGCTGGCGAGAAGAAAGTATGACATGAGACCGATCAGTGAGGAAGTGATTAATGCTCAACAAAAGGTTGCGGATCTTCTATATCAACTGAAAGTCGTGCCGAAACTAGTCGATATTCGAGGAGCAACTCTAACCGCCCAACAGTATGCAGCAATTATACCGGATGCCGTTAGGAATAAGGCTTAACCTTTGAATCGGCAAGCTTGCTACAAAATCAGACGCGATGCCTGCGGCGGTAAACTACGCAATTATCCTATACTTATTAGTTAAGCTAAATATTAGTTACGCTAATGAAAATTTGGAATAGACAGCTAGGCGATCGCGTAAGTAATATCATTTACCAATATTTACCCGCCTTTCGCTGGCGTAATTTTCGCCTGTTTTTTGGGGGACAGTTATTATCAATGTCTGGGACATTTATGACCCAGCAGTTAACTATTCCTTGGCTGGTATACGATTTAACTAAATCGGCTTGGTTGTTGGGAGTTGCAGGCTTTGTACAATTTTTACCTACGTTATTAGTGATTCCGTTTTCGGGCGTATTGTCCGATCGCTGGAGTCGTCGTGATTTATTAATGCTAGTGCAGATATTGGGAATTAGCGTTTCCCTGGCATTAACAATTCTTACCTTTAGGAATTCGATGACGTTTCCCATCCTATTGGTACTGAGTGTTCTCAATGGTTTTCTCAAGGGATTAGATATGCCCGTGCGTCATACAATCGTCACCGAAACCGTAGATGATCGCGCCGATTGGAGTAACGCGATCGCCTTGAATTCAGTGATGTTAAGTTCCTCGCTGGTATTGGGGCCGGCTATGGGCGGGATTTTGATTGCGACGCTAGGGGTGAAATATTGTTTTCTCTACGATACCCTCAGCTATATCCCTGCCATCTTTACCTTGCTAGCAATGCGGCTGAAAGTCAGACCCATGTTGACCCTAACGAGCTTGAGCGATACTTTACAAAAATTGCGAGAGGGCTTTGAATATGTCTCCAAATTCCAGCCGATTAGAGCAATTTTATTAATACTGGCGTTACAAGGTTTAGTCGGAATGTCTCATGTCGCGCTTATGCCCGTCTTCGCCGCTAAGATTTTAAATGGGGATGCAACTACGATGGCTCACCTCAGCACCTCAGCGCCCATTGGCTCGTTGTTTGCTTGTTTGTATCTAAGTGTTAGGCGAGGGATTGCGGGCTTAGAACGTTTGATTGTAGTCGCTCAAGTCTTGATCGGGATAAGTCTGATCTCCTTCTCACTATCACGTCAAGTTGGATTATCCATAATCATACTGGTGTTTACAGGCTGCTTTTCCATCCTTCTGATTACCAGTAGTAATATGATTATCCAAACCCTAGTTGCTGAGGATAAGCGCGGACGGGTGATGAGTTTTTATGCCCTAGCAATGGTGGGTATGATACCCTTTGGAAATCTGTTAGCTGGAACTTTGGCACATAATTTTGGTGCGACTAATGCCTTGATCGTCTGTGGCAGTCTAAATATCTTAGGTGCGCTATGGTTCTCTACACAATTGCCAGCAGTGAGCCGTTGGATTGATCGTCGCTAAACAAGTTGCTTCTCTTTGGTAAAGTGCAATTAAGGAAGGAACGATGCGATTTTGTGAGATGCCTTGTTTCGTTTGGGCAGGGGGCAGGGAGCTTTCTAGCAGGGGGATTAGAAATTAGAAATTAGCGTTTTATGAGCTAAGGAGATGGATTGTTGATTATGGTTACTAGAATGCCTAAAACTCAGTTGTAAACTCCATAAAGCTTTCTACCTGTATCAACATTTAAATAACTACATTTGACAGCAAATTTAAGCCAAGTCTGAGTTTCTACTGCAACAGAAGCTTCTGAATCATTCAATTTTGCAATAAAAGCAGTTTCATAACGACGTTTTCTCCAAGATCCAGCCAAATTTGCACAAAATTTTTGATTTCCTAATTTTCTGTTCCCTATTTCTCATTTATATGCAATTATTAATCTTATAGTCATTAACTCCGGCAACTCGATTGGTATATAGTAATTTAAATCCTAGCTGTTGCAAATTAATGCTCATAGCTTTGCAATACTTTAGGCAGATCAAGTGTACGAGAAAAGTGCAAAGCCTTTGGTAACAACATTCTACTGATTCATTAAAAATTAGCTAACACTACAGCCTCTGAGGACGCACCGATGAAGCCAATTGCACCTCCCAACGGCTGTAGAAATGTCACAACGTTATTAAGTATTCCAATAAAAGTAGAGCAGACAGTATGATCAAATATGTAAATCTTGGCAAAACTGGACTCAAAGTATCGCGTGTCACCCTCGGCACGATGATTTATGGCTCCCGTAAATTGCGCCAATGGGTATTAGAAGAAGAAGAAAGTCGCCCATTTATAAAACTGGCTTTGGAATTGGGGATTAACTTCTTTGATACCGCCGATGTCTATTCCTTGGGCGCAAGTGAAGAAATTGTCGGGCGAGCGCTCAAAGACTTTGCAAACAGAGATCAGGTTGTTATTGCTACCAAAGTACATGGTAAAGTCGGTGATAGTCCAAATGATCGAGGACTATCTCGCAAACATATTTTTGATAGCATTGATGCTTCTTTGCGGCGACTACAGAGCGATTATGTAGACTTATACCAAATTCACCGTTGGGACTATGAGACACCAATCGAAGAAACCCTAGAAGCACTTCATGATCTTGTGAAAGCAGGTAAAGTCCGTTACTTAGGGATTTCTAGTGTTTACGCATGGCAGTTTGCCAAGGCCCTTTATACAGCAGACATTCACGGCTGGACTCGCTTTGTATCAATTCAAAATCACTACAACCTAGTCTATCGAGAAGAAGAACGAGAAGTGATACCTCTAGCCCAAGATCAAGGGATTGGTATTATTCCTTGGAGTCCCCTGGCGCGGGGCTTTTTGGCAGGGAATCGCAGCAAGTCAGACTATGGCCAAACACTACGTGCAAAAACTGACGAATTCGCTCACAATCTCTACTATCAAGATTCAGATTTTCAAGTAGTTGAGCGTGTAGTTGAATTAGCTACAAAACGAGGGGTTAAACCCACACAAATTGCCCTAGCTTGGCTATTACATCAACCAGGTGTAACATCTCCCATAATAGGCGCTAGCAAGATCGAACATCTCAAAGAGGCTGTTGAGGCGGTGGATTTAGAACTGTCTGATCAAGAGCGCAAATTCTTAGAAGAACCTTACACACCCCATCCCATCTTAGGGCATGAGTACCCTTTTGGAAATCGCCCATAGAGTGACTAAGTACTTGGCCAACCCTTGCATTGCAATGTGCAGCGTCGTTTTTCTGTCTTGTTCAGTCAGGGTAAGCATATTTAGGTGGTCGCTGTTAGGAACTGGTTCGTAGTGTTCGGTAGCTGACTTTTCACGGGATGTGGAAAAGAAAGAGTGGTTCGCGCAAGTTACTGGCGAACCAATTATGATTTGTTGTTGTGTTTAGAAGTTTCTTGAACTAAATCTTTCAAACTCTGTTTTAGAGTTTCAATCGAACGGTCTAAAGCTTCAATTTTAGCCCTGGCAGTAATTTGTTCAATGGCATCCAGGTAAGCTGGACTACCAGGCTTACCAAAGTGCTTGTAGCGCGACAGCTTACCATGTTTTTTTGTTGGAAATATCAGTGATGTATCCTGTAGTTTTTAATACTATAACTTATGGCGAATATCTCTTGAATAAAGTCTCCAAAGTATTTCCAGAACTACGTCAAAAAGTGCTTGAAAGTGCTGAATAAAAACCTACTCTCCAAACACCCAAATTAACTTTGATAAGGACGTGGCAGTTGACGCAGCTTATGAGCCGTATCCAATTCACTATTGTTTTTTCTACCATATCCCCAACCCAAGAGACGACGATATTCACCCATGATGTCACTTTCAATTAAATCATCCTCATTGACTGCAACATTAGTATGAGATTGGGGCGCAACATAGAGTGCATCCACAGGGCAATAAGCCTCACACATGAAACAAGTTTGACAGTCTTCCTTGCGGGCGATCGCTGGTGGCTGGTTGGGTACGGAGTCAAAGACATTGGTAGGACAGACTTGGACGCACAAATTGCAATTGATACAGAGTTTATGGCTGACAAGCTCGATCATGACATGCTCCTGCTACAACTTTGATACAGAGGATGTGGTTTGAGTGGTTTGTACTGGTGGTGTAGCGATTGCATCTGTAATCCAATCACGCCTCACCCAAAGCTTATCCAAGCCTCCTGTTGCTTGGTAATAACACTGGTTTGGATCGGTTTCGGGATAGTCTACACGAATATGTTCGCTGCGCGTTTCCGTGCGATGTAAAGCGCTAAAATATGCCCATCGCGCTACAGAGGTCAGAGCAGCTGCTCGACGAGAAAATTCTACATCGCGCACTGTATCTTGTTTTGGGTTCCCTTGTACTTGCTGCCACAGCGTTTCTAATTTAGCGAGAGAATCCAAAAGTCCCTGCTCAGAACGCAAGTAATTCTTCTCCAACGGGAACATCTGGGCTTGTACACCGCGCACGATCGCCTCACTATCGAATGTTTCAGAAGTGGGTGAGGGTGACGATGGGCTACGCCCCGCCAAAGGCGATGGCGTTCCGCCCAGCGTAGCTGATCGCAATCCCACTTGACCAGCAGGACGCGTAACCCGTTCATTTGCATGAGCGCCCAGACTCTTAGCAAAGTCCGCTGCTCCAACTCCTGCCCATTGCCCTGTGGAAATTGCCCAGGCAGCATTGGGGCCACCACCCCCAGAAGCTAAACCGGCTAAAAACTCCCGCGATGCAGCATCACCGGCAGCGTAAAGACCAGGAACCTTTGTAGCGCAATTATCATTCACAATCCGAATCCCACCTGTACCACGGACTGTACCCTCTAAAACAAGTGTCACAGGCACTCGTTCTGTATAGGGGTCAATACCAGCTTTTGTATAGGGTAGAAAAGCGATGAAATGAGACTTTTCAACCACTGCTTTAACTTCAGGCGTGGCTCGATCCAAACGAGCATAAACAGGGCCTTTCAAGAGGGCATTAGGGAGAAACGATGGATCGCGACGACCATTGATATAGCCACCCAGGTCATTGCCTGCTTCATCCGTATAACTAGCCCAGCCAAAAGGAACACCCCTTGTCACTGTGGCATTGAAAGCCGTCGAAATGGCATAGTGATTAGAAGCTTCCATACTAGAAAGTTCCCCACCAGCTTCCACTGCCATCAACAGTCCATCACCTGTATTGGTATTGCAACCTAATGCTTTACTCAAGAATGCACAACCGCCATTCGCTAAGACTACTGCACCAGCACGAACGGTATAAGTACGATGATGCTGCCTTTGTACACCTCTTGCTCCAGCTACTGAGCCGTCGTCAGCCAATAAAAGCTCTAAAGCCGGACTTTGATCAAAAATCTGCACACCAACACGCAGAAGGTTTTTGCGAAGTACCCGCATATATTCAGGGCCATAATAACTCTGACGCACAGATTCCCCATCTTCTTTGGGGAAACGATAGCCCCAACTTTCCACTAGGGGCAAACTCAACCAAGTTTTTTCGATAACACGCTCGATCCAACGTGAGTTAGCGAGGTTTTTTCCTATGCGATAACGCTCCGATAAAACTTTGTCCCAATTCTCTGGAGAAGGAGCCATGATGCCATTGCCACTAGCTGCCGCCGCACCACTCGTACCCAGAAAACCTTTATCAACAATGATGACTTTGACTCCTTGGGATGCGGCTGCCCATGCTGCCCAAGCAGCGGCAGGGCCACCACCAATTACCAGTACATCAGCAGTTAATTGTAGTTCATTTTCACTATGGACTGCTAGCAATTCCCTTTCCTCAATAAAGTTTCTACAGTACGGCAGAATCCAAAAGTCAGAATTCAGAAGCGCTCCGATTTTTCGCTGCGTCTGTGCATAAGGCAAATTCATTCATACATTCAGCAACACACACAAAATTAATAAACAGAAGTCAACAATTTATCGATTGCAGCCCGAAACGCCGTTGCTGCACCAGCACTCATGTCACGGGGGGCGCAGATGCGATTTCTCAAATATGCGAAAGCGATCGCCCCCACAGCAGCGAAGATGAGATCAACACTGCTATTTTTACCACCAGTCCTTCCACCCGCTAAAGTTGCACCATTGCCATGAATGAGATAATCGGCTAGTTGTCGTAGGTGAAAATCAACAGCGTCCTTAACTGTGGTAAAATCACTATCTGCTGCTAAAGCTTGGACTCCAGAATTTCTGATAATATCTGCGATCGCAACTTCCCGATTATCACTCAATCTCTCAGCCGCTTCGGCGCGATATTGAATTTTCTCACTATCTGCCACATCCAGAGGTAAAGGATTTCCAATCGGTTCTACACCCCATCTGCGACGCAAAAGTAAATTGTTGGTGATATTATCCGACTTTACCCTGTAATAAGCAGGACGCTGATTAAGTGCGTCAAACCAAGCATTAATTCGAGGAAAGTGAGGATTTCCTTTGAGGTGATATCCCCGATATACAGGTAAATTAGCCGCCAATCTATCTAGATGGGGGCTATACAAAATGTCTACTAAGCTAAATGTACTGACAAAGTAGGGGCTGGGATATTTAGCCAAAGCTTGCTCAAGTTCATCTAACTTCGCCTCAAATGCTGCTTTTAAGTTTGCTAACTCATCAGCATCTACAGGTGCTTCTCTCAGGAATTTATAAGCAATCTCTCTAAAACCGTTAGTCTCAGCTTCTTCAACCAACTGCCTAGCAACAGCATTTTCCTCTGGATTTTCCGGCAATAATGCAGGACTAGGAAACCTTTCTTCTAAAGCCAAGAGAATATCTTTAGATTCATATACTAAATTACCCTCAATTTTTGCTGCTGGGACAAGGGTTGTGGGAACTAGGTCAGTGTACCATTTAGGTTTATTACTTAAATCAATAAACTCCGTTGCAAAGGGAATTTCCTTTTCTTCCAGAGCAAACCAAACTCGTTCGCAGAAAGGACACCAAGAATTAGTATCTCGATAAAGCAAGACTGGTGGTTGTGTATTTGGGGGAAGTTTCTGTAAACTGCTGGGTATTGGTGCAGTAGAAGGAGATTGTCCTGTCCTCTTTACTCTACGCGCAAAGGTATTTTTTCTAGCAGTGTCTAAAACTTCTTCCCAAGTTGATACTGTGTTTTGAATAGACATTTTTTACCTCGCTTTACTAGGAATGCCGGAAAACACAAATAACTTTTGCTCTTTGGGTGCAGCCAAGTTTTCACCAAGGTATCGATGAAGTCCTACACCCATGTCTCCCGTAGCCGTAAGCTTGAAGTTCACTTCCTCAAATCCAGATGCACTTAAAATTTTCCGTACATTGTCAGAGTAAGTAATACCGTTGGAGTGTCCACGAGTCCAAATGACAAAAGCACCTGGTTTACTCAGAAAACTCAGGTTATCTAGTAAGCGATTGAGTTCAGCTTCCTCAGCCAGATTGCCAAAGACACCACACACAATCACGATATCTGCTGGTACTGCTCCTACATAGTTAGTGGCAAGAGTTGCATCACCATTGATAATCTCAATTTGCTTGGCTAAACCTAAAGACTCTATACTTGCTCGTCCACGCTCAACTAGATTTGAATTTATTTCAACCAGTCGTGCAGAAACATCCTTCGCACGGGGATGATTTTTTAAAGTTCCTAATAAATCTCGTCCATCACCCGCGCAAATGCTCACTATTCGGATAGCATTATCAGGTGAGGCATTCAAGCTATAAGCAATATATTCCTGCACGATTTCTAGACGCTGCTGCAATTTTGGCTCTGTATCGTATAGGTCGTGCCATTCATACCAATCTTTTGGCATAAGGAGTGATTCCCATTTGATGCACACTGTCTGTTTGCAAACTACGGTTAATATATCAAATAACTGTATTTTAAGGATGAAGGCAGAGTATCACAAACATTTATATAAAATCAAGCCTTATTCCGTATAACTGCCCTAAATATAGTGATTATACAGATTGCTTACGTATAATAAATAGTGAAATGTAAGTAGCTCAAAAGCTATCAGTGAGAGTAATGTCAGAAATAATCTAAGTTAAGTGATGAACCATGCCAAATGCTACATATATTGCTGAAAGACAGGTTGAATACTGGACAAGTCGGCAAATAAAGGAATTTCTTCTAAATGCTGGTCACGAAATTCGTGTTTATCCCATTGATCAACGAGTTGAGAGATATTTACCGTTTCTTGAGGTGGACGACGAACAGCATAAATTACGCCGTAGTGCTGTTATTCACTATCAAAATAAGCTTGTATGAGTTCTTCAAAATCGGTGCGGTTGTGTGTAATACTAATTTGCGATCGCAGCCGTAGCCGTAGTCAATTCATTACCATCATGAATAATCTCAAATTGAGTTATCCTCAAAAGATGAATGCAGCTGTACCTGCGAATGAATACTGTGGTGATTTTATCCCCCAAGAAAGCTTAGACTCAGCTACGAGTTCGGCAACAGATGAAGAATAGAAATAAAAAGTTATTTCGGCGATGCCTGCCGCAGGCTACGCCAACGCAAAAGTTATTTCGGCGAACTCAAAAGTTATTTTGGTGTGTCCATAACGCACCCTACGAAACTACTAGAAGAGTTGAAACCTATGCTGGTCATACTTGTGTGTACACCCTAGCCAATAATATCAGGGGGATAAAGGGGGGTCTATTCGACTTATGCAAGAGGTCTAATAAAATATATAGCTAATTAGGGGTAATGTCCTTGATTGCCAACAGAATGATTTGCGTATTGCTGAGTACAGGCATCTTCCCAGCATTGATTAGCATGATTTTGTGTCCAATTTGCCTAAAATCATGCTCGATCTCAAAATTTTGAAACTGGGTATTACTGGCAAGAATCTCTTCTAATAGTGATCGCAATTTAGGAATGTTCCATTCTCCATTGCCCAACTCAAAGATGAGATGCTGCTCGGTTTGGGCTGGCAAAACCTGAAACGTTTCATAAAAAGAAAGATTTGCAACCATCACTTGCAGGTCAAGATTCAGTACCAGCAGAGGCGATTCCACGGTTTCTACCATCGCTTTAGTATAATCTCTTACTTCTATCAACTGAGCGCGATTGCGTTTGAGATCATCAATATCAACCAATATTAGTACAGCGCCATCAATCTTATTGTCGATAGTTCGATAGGGGCGAATCCGTAAATCATACCAATGCCCATCTTCGTCTTGAACTTCCTGAGCTTTGAAGTTAAGAGTACGAATCACTTCTAAAATCTGTTGCTCTAAGTCAAGTATATTCAACTTGTGGGTAAGGTTGCTCAAGGGTCGCCCTACATCCGTTGAAATCAGGTTGAAGATGTTTTCGACTGCTGGAGTAAACTGCCGAATCTGCAAATCACTTCCTAGCATTAAGATTGGGATATTGATACTGGTGAGTAGATTCTGCAAATCATTGCTCACTTGAGTCATTTCCAGTGTGCGAAGGCGCAGCTCTCCATTGACTGTGTTCAGTTCTTCATTCGCTGCCTGAATTTCTTCTTTCGCCGTTTCCAGTTCCTCATTAGTACTTTGCAACTCTTCATTGCTCGATGAAATCTCTTCGTTGGCAGCTCTCAAGTCTTGGTTCATAGCTTGCTGCTCCTCAATAATCGTTTGCAGATGCTCTTTTGTCTTTGCCAGTTCCTACTTGAGCCGAGCATTATCAACCGCTTCTTTTGTCTTGCGCCGAGAGGGAGTTTTTTCATTTGTTGCGGCAGCGGCAGGCAAAGGCATGGGCAAAGCTTCTTCAAATAGAATTAAAAAACACTCTTGTGCAGCAGCTTGGAAGGGAATAACATTAATATTAATCTGCTGGATGCGCTCACTGTTTCTAATTTGTAAGCCTTGACGTTTGAGCGGCAACTTTTGCAGTTTTGCCTGAGAAATAGTAGTCTGTAGCTCTCGCCGCAATTCTTGTTTGACCATTTTCAGCAGGTTCAAGCTTGCCTGACCAGGAATCGGTTCCAGATAAGGACTGATATGTCCACGAAATTGCAGAATCTCCAGGTTAGTATCAACCACCAGCCCAGCAGGAGCATATTGATTCAACACGAGCCGATCTGCTTCTTTTTGCATTTCCAGATTACTTAGGGACTGGTCTGGCATAGGAAATAGAGGCGGGATAGTTACCGGAGAATAAGAACTGTTACTCTGATCCGCTTTCGTTGTCATACAGGACACGCCTATTCGCTTGATACCCTTTTAGCAGAGATAACAGAGGCGATTGAAGAAAGCCTCTGGGATGGCATCCGCACTATTGAAGCAAGTGAAATGTTGATGGTGTACACAGGTAAACATCTGCGCGAAATCAACGAAGATAAGGCGGCGAACCTGCTGTTGCAAAAAGCCGAGGAGGCAAAGAAGCGAGCTAATTTGGTTAGGCAAGCGGTGATGAACAATGAAATACTCAGCCAGGAGAATTTAAATCAACAAATCAAGCATTCTTGAATCAGTTATCAGTTATCAGTTATCAGTTATCAGTTATCAAGCGTATGGTGAGGTGTAACAGCGCACTAATGCTTACCACCAACTGGTGGGGGACTCAGACCTTCTTGATAAATACATTACTGTTGAATTGCTCTTACAGAATTTAATGAAGGTGGGAATGTCCCCTTCTGAAGTCAATAGTTCTTGAGAGTAAAAGTTTGCCAACAGCGACTGACTGCCGGAGTGAAGCTCTTAATTCTTGACTTTTGGCAATTGTTTGCTTAACCACAAGTTCTTGTTCAGCTAAATCAGTGAATTTGACTGTACTTAGAGTTTGGGTTTCCAACGTTTGCCGAACACTGATACTAGAAAGTTTCTGAACTTGGTGTGGGCTTTGGCAAGGTGTCGAGGAAGTCGCTGATAAGTTAGTTTTTGCCATCAGTCGTTCAAGTTGCTGTTGAAGCTTCTGAATTTGGCGGTCAATCTGTTTTAACTGCCGACCACGAGCGATCGCAGTTCTGTAATCCTCTAGTTGATCCTGTTTTAAGTGTTTAAGCGTCTTACCATTAAAGATTGCTTGACGGCTTCTGACTTGCCAATATTTGCGATCTGTTCGGGCATTGCCTCCTGGCTTGACTTGTACTAGCCAGCAGTCTTGTAGATACCAACCTTCACAAGTGATTTCTATTCGTTTGGTTTTGAGTAACTTTAGGGCAGATTGAAGTTTTTCTAGTGTGTGCATTCTCGATTCGTACGCAAAAAAGAATTAAAGAAGTCGGAAGTCGGAAGTACAGTTTTGTAACGGGGATGCGCGACCCCACCACGAAACTTGCAGCTTTTGTCAGTTGGGGACTTAAACCCACTCAATGTTGTTAAGTACAATCATAACATTGTAATTGCTTGATAAATAATGTATTATTAGAATTGCATACGAATCAAAAGGTAGAAACTCATAAAAGCAAGCTCGGTGATGAAAGCCCTCTGGGCTTTCATCACCGAAATTTTGAAGTTGAGCAAAAATATATTTGCTCTGGTGAAGTAGCGCTCTAATAGCTGGTTTCCAAGCCACTTGATAAAGAAGTCAGAGCGTCGGCTGACGGCAATGGCTTCTCCTACAAAGACGCGATCGCGACGACGAACTAAACTTCTCTCGAAGCTTGGATGCCTGTCTTGAAAAGTGACGCTTCTAAAAATGGAAAGTTCTGAGTGCTGGCTGACGGCGCTCAGAATTTTCTGCTATGTCGCTAACGAAGGCAGAGGTCTTTGAGCTATCCTAATCAAACACTTACAGAGTTAGAGAATTAGTAGTACTTTTGCAACCACGTCATAGCGAATCTTTTAAAGCAGTTTTGACAGTGCAGATACTGTTGGCAAATTAATTTTATGAATATAGATAACTTTAGTCAACAAATACAGAAATTGCGCTCATGGGTACAAGAACTATTGCAGCGCACTGAAACTGAACCGAATTTACAACAAGAGCTAATAATAGAAACTTTCGAGCCGCTCCAAATCGCAGTAGAAGAACTATTGGCTGTCTTTGAGCAGCTAAAAGTAACAACAGCGACAGCAGAGAAAGAGCGCCAGCGTTACCAAGAATTATTCGATTTGGCGCCGGATGCTTACTTGATAACTGATACCAAAGGCAAGATCCAAGAGGTTAACTATACAGCAGCAACCTTATTTTCTGTGCCCCAAATATATCTAATTGGTAAACCACTAATTCTCTTTATTGTTCAACAAAATCGTCAGACCTTTATCTCTAATTTAAACAATTTGCAACAGCTAGATGACTGGGAAATTTATCTAAAGCCACGGTTTGGTACGCCCTTCCCTACTAGTATTAAGGCATCTCCAATCTTCGACTCGCAAGAAAAGCCAATTGGCTGGCGTTGGTTGCTACGTAATATCAGCAAACGCAAACAAGCTGAAGAACAAGTGGCGCACCTTGCGTTTCACGATGCACTGACGGGACTGCCAAACCGCGCTTTATTTATGAACCGCCTAAGACAGGCAGTCGATTATTCAAAACGGCGTTCAGATTATCTATTTGCTGTCCTGTTTCTAGACTTAGATCGCTTCAAGTTGATCAACGACAGCCTGGGACACATATTTGGAGATCAAGTACTGCTTGCTGTTGCTCAAAGGCTTCAAGAATGCTTGCGCTTTATAGATATAGCTGCACGGCTAGGAGGAGATGAGTTTATCGTCTTGCTGGAGGAAATTAAAGATGTCAAACAAGTGGTAGCCGTTGCTGAACGGATACAACAGAAACTGGCACAGATAGTAGTTCTAGACGGGCAAGAAGTGTTTATTACAGCCAGTATTGGCATTGTCTTAAGCATGACAGGTTGTAAACAACCAGAAGACTTCTTGCGTAACGCTGATATTGCGATGTACCGAGCTAAGACACAAGGCAGGGCACGCTATGAGATTTTTAACACTGAGATGCATATTCAAGCAATGGCACACTTGCAGTTGGTTAACGATCTGCGCCGAGCTATTGACCGTCAAGAGTTTCGGATTCACTATCAACCGATAATGTCACTGATCAGCGGCAGGATAGTTGGTTTGGAAGCGCTTGTACGCTGGCTCCATCCCGAACTGGGCATTATTTTACCACAGCAGTTCATGCCAACCGCGCAAGAAGCTGGGCTGGGTATAGAGATTGATATGTGGGTACTGCGTGAGGCATGTCGTCAGACACAGCAGTGGCAAGAGCGATTCTCCCGGTGGAAGCATCTAGGTGAGCGCCCCTTGTCCATTAGCGTCAACCTTTGTACTTTGAGTTTCAATCAACAGAATTTGCTGTCGCAACTAAATCAAGTCCTACAAGAGACTGGACTTTCTGCACAAAGTTTGATAATAGAGATTACAGAAAACGTAATTACAGAAAACAACGAGCAAGCCATCATCAAGCTAGAGCAACTGAGAAATTTAGGAATTCGGTTGGCAATTGACGACTTCGGTACGGGCTATTCCTCATTAAGTCGTCTTCAGCGCTTTCCAATTAATCAGTTGAAGAGCGATCGCTCCTTCATTAGTACGAACAGTGATGATCAAGGGAATTTAGATATTATCGAGATAATTGTAACTCTGTCGAAAAAACTAGCTGTAGATTTGACTGTAGAAGGGGTGGAAACGGCACAACAGCTAGCATTCCTCAGAGCTATCAAATGTGAATATGCACAGGGATATTTTTTCTCTAAGCCCTTGGACTGTAATGCAACAGAAGCTTTAATTGTGGCAAATCCTCGGTGGTAAAGGTTTATGACTGTTACCAAGTCGGTTAGCCTTTAAGAAATGTAGTCAATAAGCAAGAAGGATACTAAACAAGCTCCTAACTTTTTGTCAAAATGAGCAACGCCAGATATTTTTGCAGTTAGGAGAGTTTCAACTCTCTACCTGCTCTATCTCTACACCCGTTCCTTGGTCTAGTTCTATGAACTTTGGCCCGGCGATTAGAACTACAATCATCATTAAAATACTCGTCACCATGATGATGCTCACCACGCTGGGATCTTCAAAATTACTTGTAGCTACTAACAATGCTGCGGCAAAATTACGTTGAGCTGTTCCTACTCCTAGCACTCGTTGGGTATCGATACCAGGGCCGCCCAAAAGATAACCCACGCTAAAAGAGAAAACTATGAAAACGGCACAAACTAAAATTGCACCTGTTTGTAATAAGCCAATGATATCGTTAGTGTGAACTATCAGCCTGACAACCAGACCTAAAAGCAATCCAGCATTAGATAATTTGAACAAAATCGGCTGGATAATGGGGGCGATCGCACTCAATTTTGCTTTGATGAATAACCCAATGATCAATGGGCTAACCATCATTAACAATAAGGGTTTGGCAATGTCCCAGGAGTTAATTCGTACACCTTCCACCACCAAGGGCAATACAATCGGCATATAAAAAATTGTGCCCAGCATTAGCAACATCATTAATCCCACCGAGAAAGCTATATTGCCTTTGACTATGTGGGCAAGTTTAGGTAGTGCTGGAGGCCCTGATGCTACTGCCATGATCAGTAAGCCATCTCTGAGTGGTTCACTTAAATGTACTACTTGTAGTAACAAATATACAAAAAGCGGGACTAGCACAAAATTTGTTAGCAGCGATGATATGACTAAGCGGAGGTTGCGGAGTGGTTCCCAAATCTGTTGTACAGTTAGACTTAACCCTGCACCCAGCATGGTGAACACGATAAATGTGAAAAGTGCAAGTTTGTCAATTAGTGACAAGATTTCGTTCATGATTTTTTTCTCACGCAGAGACGCAGAGACGCAAAGGAGCAGAGGAGCAGGGGAGCAGGGAAGCAGGGAATAAGGGGGACAAAGGGGAATTATTGAACAAATCTCTCCCAAGTCTCCCCCCTCTTCCTTGTCTACCTTGTCTCTTCTTCATGCCCAATCCCCAATGCCCAATGCCTATTACTTCAATTCCAGGGTGACTTGCTGTAAGTTACCAGTGAATGCAAAGGGTGTTTGGTAAGTATCTACCGCAGGTGTGCCAGTATCTTGACCAACATCAAAGGTTCCATCTAAACCAAATCGGTAGCCTACGGTTTTATCAATGCGGCCTTGGGCAACCTGCTGCTCATTAATCAAGAGCTTACCAGTACCACCTGCTCCGGGAGCGCCACCATCATAAGTAAAGTCAAATTTGATTCGGGATTTACCGATCGCAATTGGTTGAGAAGATTGAATGATTGTGCGATCGCTATTTAATAAGTTGTAAGCAAAGGTGGGTTTACCTTCTTTCAAAAAGAAACTCCAACCCGCAAAACGTCCGCCTTGGGTGACTAAAACGCCTTCAATACCATTTTTGGCAGCATCCACATCGGCAGTGATGCTAAAGGAACGATTCTTAATATTGGGAGCGCTGCCTTCGGGAATCCCTGCAACAGATGTGTAATAAGTAAAGCTATTGCGTCCTGTGATTAGGTTGGAACGGATTTTGACATCAAACCGTTGAAGTAAGCGATCGTCCAAGGGCAGAACTTTGTATTTCTTTGCTTCCTTGAGAAATAGATTTTGTAATTCTGCTAACTTGTCAGGATTTTGCTTGGCTAAATCGTTGGCTTCACTGAAGTCTTTGGTAATATCGTATAGTTCCCAATTATCTTCATCGAAGGTAGTTTTGGAGACACGCTCCCAAGGTAAGCGTCCATGACGGGCGGCTGCTACCCAACCTTGATCGTAAATGCCACGATTGCCAAACATCTCAAAATACTGGGTTTTGTGATCGGATGGTACAGCAGGATTATCAAAGCTATAGACAAGGCTAGTACCTTCGATGGGTTGTTGTTTTACACCGTTGACTACCTCTGGTTCTTCAATCCCCACAGCTTCCAAAATTGTAGGCGCAATATCAATTACATGATGGAATTGGCTCCGCACTCTACCACGATCTTTGATGCGATCGCCCCAAGCCACAACTAAACCATTGCGAGTTCCGCCGAAGTGAGAAGCAATTTGTTTTGTCCATTGGAAGGGGCTATCCACTGCCCAAGCCCAAGCTGCATGAAAATGATTGAAGGTTTTTGGCCCACCTAAATCATCTAAAGCCGCGAGAATTTCTTGAGGACTTTCTGCTACGCCATTAAAGACTTTTAATTCATTAACACTACCTGTTAAGCCGCCTTCAGCACTCGCCCCATTATCCCCGGCAATGAAAAAGACTAAGGTGTTATCCAATTCACCAAGTTGATCAATCGCGTCAATGACTCTACCAATTTGTGCATCGGTATGGCTGAGGAAACCTGCAAATACTTCCGCCTGACGCGCATAAACTTTTTGCTCAGTGGGAGTGAGGGAATCCCAAGCTGGGAGTTCCGCTGGGCGAGGAGTCAGCTTAGTATCGGCGGGAATTATACCAAGGGTTAGCTGACGAGCAAAGATGTCTTCGCGTAATTTATCCCAACCTCGATCGAATTTACCCTTGTACTTGTCAATCCATTCCTTGGGCGCATGGTGTGGGGCATGGGTAGCGCCAGTGGCAAAGTAGGTAAAGAAGGGTTTATCAGGAGCGATCGCTTGTTGGGTGCGAATCCACTTAATTGCATGGTCTGCTAGATCAGGGGTAAGGTGATAATCAGGGCGATCGCTTGGTTTTTGAATATGTTGGGTATTTTCTACCAAAGCTGGACTCCATTGATTGGTATCACCGCCGAGAAATCCATAGAAGTACTCAAAACCTAAACCTGTGGGCCAGCGATCAAATGGCCCGGCCGCACTGGTTTCATAATCTGGGGTATTGTGCCATTTGCCAAAAGCCGCCGTGTTATATCCATAGTCTCGCAATACTTCGGCGATCGTTGCCGCACTTCTAGGTAAAATCGCAGTATAACCTGGATAGCCTGTAGCTAACTCCGTAACCACACCTGTACTCACAGAATGATGATTGCGTCCCGTGAGCAATGCGGCTCTGGTAGGAGAGCAGAGTGCTGTAGTGTGGAATTGGTTATAACGCAATCCCCTTTCTGCTAAACGGTCTAAATTAGGCGTATCGATCAGACCGCCAAAGGTGCTGGTTTGTCCAAAACCGACATCATCAAGCAACACCAGCAACACGTTTGGTGCATTTTCTGGAGCCTTAATGGGTTTGGGGAAGTCTGGTTGGGATTCTTTGTAAGTAATGCCAATTTTGCCTTGAAAAGATGGTTGAGGTAATGGCAATTTGTCGCCGTAGTCCGCCCAAGCAGGTAGAGGTAAGAGACTAGAAAATATTAGCGTCAGGGCTGTCAAAAAGGCGATCGCACCAGAAGTTAACTTGAGAGATGCATACAAAGAATCTCTCTTGTGAGGATCAGTCATACAATTTTGGATTTTAGATTTTTGATTTTGGATTTATAGGTAGTGTGCTGGAAGGCAAATTTTTAACTAGCCGAAACCCGATATGAGTAGTTCCCGTATCGGGTGATTCTGACTCCCGCGCCGCCGGACGGAAGCGGCTACAGTAATTGGGAGCGCAGAGATATGATCCCCCCTTGATTACGTGTAACTTTGATTCATCTGGCTTTTTGGGATCAAAGCTTTGATTTAAGGCAATAGGATTAATTTGATGGGATTTGCGATCATGTCCGACTTGAAAGAAATCAGTAGTCCATTCCCAAACATTGCCGGTCATGTCATAGAGTCCATAATCATTGGGTGCAAAAGAACCGACGGGAGCAATGCCCAAGTGACCATCGGCTTTGGTATTGAAAAAGGGAAAAATTCCTTGCCAAGTGTTGGCTCTATGTTCAGAATATTCATTGCCCCAAGCATAAGTTGCACCATCCAAGCCACCACGGGCGGCATATTCCCATTGGGCTTCGGTGGGTAGGGATTTTCCTGACCATTTGGCGTAGGCTAGGGCATCTTCGTAAGCTATGTGAACAACTGGATAGTTGGATTTGCTAACGATACCTGCGGCGGGCTGCGCCAACGCACTGTCTGGGCCAAAAGGATGTTGCCAATTCGCGCCAGGAGTCCAATGCCACCAACTCAAAAAGGAAACTTGCTTAACACCTGGTTTTGCCATCTCAAACACTAAGGAACCCGGTAATCGCTGCTCATCGGATAAATCAGGAAACTGTTCTTCAGATAAGGGACGCTCTGCAACTGTCACATATCCTGTTTTATTGACAAATTCACCAAAATGTGCATTTGTTACCTCATATTTATCAATACAGAAGTTAGTCACCGTTACATCTCCAGGCGATCGCTCCTCCACAAAACTGGAATTATCAGACCCCATTTTGAATGTTCCTCCTGAAATTATCGCCATACCTTGGGGACAGGGATTGACTGTGGCTGCAAATGCGGTTGGATTGATGAATAAGAGTGCGATCGCTATTCCCTGAATGAATATTAGTGTGAGAAAGCAATATTTTTTCCCATCCCTGATATTCTCATTTTTGCTATTTTTAATTGAATGCTTGTATTTCATTAATTAAGATTCAACTTTTCTTAAAAATTATATTATTTTGGATTTTAGATCAACAATCTCCTTTTTCGTTGTATTTTTTGGTAATCTCTTTCTCGCATTACATTATTTATTGTCGAAAAATCTCTAATTTATCACAATAAATATTAAGAAAATTTTCAATCTTTGATACTATGCAGAAACTGTTAACTCTCAACTCAGGCTAATTTACAATAAATATCTTTATTTCTATTAAGGGACTTCCAAGAAACAAATTACCCAAATCAACGTAGGCGCATTCGCAAAATGTCTTGTCACAAGCTACCACAGAGGCACAGAGAAATGAGGAGGAGAGAGTTTTTGAGCTATTTTTTTATTTATAATTCCTTAAAATACTAAAAATCGATCAATTTACCGATGTTTTATCTAATATTGATAAATTACATCTTGTGAAAACAGAAGTCAAGCACTATATATATTTAGCTACGAAAAAGCTTAACACCACCTTAGTGAGATATTGGTGTAGCCACAAAACCAGTTTTGATACCCTTCTTAAACCCAGTTTTTTCGTAAAACTGGAATACTTCCTTGGTTTGACTTCCACTTATGAGCATTACTTTGTAACAATTATAACTCCATGAGATTGTAACGTATGATGTATCAGGCGCCTTCCTACGCCTTGGCAACGATAATCGGGATAAGTAATTACATTCTCAATTAGTCCATAGGGATGATCGCCAAAATACAAGAGGCAATTAAGTTTGCCCCCCAGTCTGGTACAAAGCAATTAATCTTGCAATCAGCTACGCTGGGCGGAACGTCATCGCTCAATATTTCGTTCCATATTTTCTCAATAGATAATTTATATGAGATTTTAAATTGCTTTGTAAACCCATATTTCAAACTTAGCCTCAGAGGAGAGATTAGTTTTTAAAGAGCCATAATGATTGATACAAAATTCTTCAAATTCATTTATTACTTGATGAAATATATCATCTGATACTCGCCAACACAAACCGTATGCTCGTGCTTTGAAAAAATTTAGTAGCTCTTAAACTGTATTGCTAACTATCCATTCCTTAGCTACAAAGTAATTTGATACGTAACTTTTTTGCTGTAAATATCCTTCTACATCTATCTTGTTTGTTGCTATATTAATGCTTGGCAACTTTTGCTTTGTTCCTTCATACTTAGATAGTATATCTTGAAAATATCCTTCAAATTCTCGTCTGGCTGGTGGGGTAATCCACTGACAATTGAGATAAAAGCCTCTAGACTTCAGTACTCGAACAATATTGTCTAAAAATACTTTCCAATCATAGACAGTATGGATCATGTGGACAGTCAATACAACATCAAAACTGTTGTCTGGAAAAGGTAATTGTGAAGCATCACCGTGAATTAGTTTCAGATTATAAGGAGTGACATTTAATTTTTTATAGAACTGAGCAAGCATTTCTTGAGAAGCATCAAGTCCTGTCACAGAATAACCCCGTTTGACAAGAGGAATAACATTTAATCCTGTGCCAACACCTGGTTCTAAAAAAGAGGTTTCAGGTGTAGCACAAGTAAGCTTAAGAATCAAATCGCCAACTTCCTCTGCAACTGATTCTGTTAACCAGCGTGTTTGGTCATAAATTTGTGCAATATAGTCATAGTAGTTAGATTTTTTCATATCTATAAGGTTTAGTCGAGCTATACCTTTGCATTTAATTTATTGTCCTTGTATTGTGGCAGGAGTGTAAGCAATTGATATCAATAAAACTACTTTCCAAACTAACTTTTTAATCGATCCTATCTCTTCATTCTCTTTTTTTGGTGAAGGTATTGCTGAGTAAAGGTATTTTACTCAGCACTCCCATAATACCAAAAATATGTTTAAATTATGACTCTTGTACTGTCAAATTTGGTGAAGGTGAAACCATTGAATATTTCGTTATAATCCAGTCTCTCATCCCTGAGCAGACTAATAGCAACCTCTTCTCCTAAAGCCAAAGCAGCGGAACCATCAGAACGCCAATGGATACCACTGTGACCGCGACCAATAGCATAGTTAGTTGCTAGTTTATTCAACTCTCCACCCACAGTTAGTGGTGGGCCACTGTAAGAAATTACTTTTGTTGGGTCATCGGGATCAGGCACTACTGGTGAGGGGATAACAAAGTTTTCATCAAAAAACGCTTTCAACAGTGTGACATTGACACCAGAATGGAATGGCACTAAGAAAAACCGAAACACTTGTGGGTTAAGCAGTTTGCAATTGCTTGCGTAATTCGTGGCGGGGTTTGGTCATTAAGGGGTAAG
>NZ_JBALDE010000018.1:0-5207 GCF_036917515.1 Nostoc sp.
TTTAATTTCTAGCTGATATATCCCTGACATTGTTCATCCTTCATCTGGTTTATTCTTATTCTCTCATCTGTAGTCCAATTTTAGAGAATTGGTATTAGACAAAAAACACGCAGAAAATAGCCTCAAATCCATATACAGAAAGACTTTGACATCGTTTTGCTTGGTTTCTTGATATATCTGGGTTTGGGCTATTTTTGAGCATTTGGTGTATTTCCCTTACCCTGCATGGGTTCGAGGCTTGTTTCTCCCTCAAAAATGTTTAAGCCTCGCTAGTACTTTGACAAGCTCAGTAACCATTGGACTTCAATTCTGACTCCTGACTCTTGAATTCTGTTTCGATAAAAAGAGAGTGGAAGGAAGCATATCAGTCAGCTTTCAAACTCCCACTCTACCATTTGCTGCTGAAGCGAACAGGAATGTATACAGACGTTACCCGCTATTTGAGGGCTAATGCGTAGTTCAACAACAACGTCTGCACGCATTTAATATTCCTGTTGCAGCAAATGCCAAATCTGATTATTAATATTTATTTACTGAGATAAATACTCTGTAAATAGTTGTTAGATATAGCTTTTTGTTTTTGTAAATCACTTAGTAAATAGTGTTTTACAAAAAAACTTGCTTTCCTGGTAGTCCCTGATAATCTAACCCATGAAGTCGTTTATCTTCATACAATTTAACTTGGTTAATCAAAAGCTGGTTGCCATTTTGGCAGGTTTTTAAATTTCCTAATTGCTCATATCTAACTTTTTTAAAGCAGTTAAACTGCTAGACATCACAATACGCTTGGCTTTGTGAAAAATTGCTTTGTTGGGTTAAGCAAAGCGCAACCCAACAAACTTTTCCAGAAGCAAGCTACGTTCCTCAAACACCACTTTTTAAAGAGCGAGAACGCTAAAAGCGAACAAGTTGGAAGCAAGGGCGCAGTGGCTCTATAACCTACGCAGTTTAAGGTTTTTAGGCTTAACCCAAGCGTATTGCTACATAGCAAATAAATGATTCGTACACAAACAAGATTCCCGACTTACTTAAATAAGTCGGAAATCTAAGCCAAGCTAATTGGCAAAAAGTGTTAATTTAACGGGGTTTTACTTTACAGTAGTATTAATACTGACGTAAAATAGCAGACAATGAACTATTTTTACGAAGGTCCATCAAATCTGCTAAAGGTTCTGTGCGCGTATCCAGGTGGTGCTTGTGTTCTGCGGGTAGAACAGTTACTAGATGCTTTGGTTTAGGTTGCATCTGCATAACGGGCATTAGTTGTGGTTGTGGTACAAAAATTGGCTGGCTCTTGGGAAGTTGTGGTGCCGATTTTTGGTAATTCTTCTGTGCCACGCGTACCTGACGGCGATTAACCTGTTTTTGAAGTTTTTGCGGTTGCTTTGTGCGGTTAAGTAGTCGGAAAATCAGCAAGGAACCACCACCACAGCTGAGGACGATCGCAGCCACCATCCATAAAGGTGTAGGATTGCTATTCACAGAGGGCGGACTGATTGGTTCTTCAACTATAACTGGGATTTTTTCTGGTTCTTCTTGTGGCACGGGCCCAGCATTACCTAAACTATATAAGGCAAAGGCACTACCTCCCATAAACATGGCTAAACACCCGGTTAACAATAGCCAAGGATGATGTGCAACCAGATATATCAGAACATTCGAGCTGTTTTTTAGTCTCGATTTCCTGTTTGTCAGCTTTGGAGTAGCCCTTTTTAATTGGGTTCGCTCGCGCTGTACACTCTGACTTTTTTCCATGATTACTTTCAGATTTGTACCCCTCTAGTCAATAAATTGTACTTGAGGAGTCAAGCATCAGGTATCCGTAACAAAATTTAGATTTAAGTAACTTTTTTGTAAAACAGATGCTACAAAATCTGGCTAAATTTTGCCAAAGTTCTGTATTTATGATGACTTTTTGCCGTAATAATCTGAAATCAGTTCGCTTATTTCTTCTCTCAGCGAGGAGAATGCCTTTCAAGAGCAAGTTGAATTAACCGATCGACTAATTCTGGAAAGGAGACTCCACTATGGGCCCAGAGTTGGGGATACATACTTGTTGCAGTAAAGCCTGGTAAGGTATTGATTTCGTTAATCAATACTTCTTGTGTTGCTTCCACGTAGAAAAAATCTACCCTTGCCAACCCCGTAGCGTCAACAGCAGCAAAAGCTTGCAAAGCCATATCCTGGATTTGACGAGCGATCGCATCTGGAAGCTGTGCAGGTATCAGTAAATCTGCCAATCCTTCGGTATATTTAGTTTCATAGTCATAAAAATCGCTGTCATAAGTAATCTCTCCAATGACAGAGGCTTGAGGTTGATCATTACCTAAAACGGCACACTCGACTTCTCTAGCGACGACACCAGCTTCTACAACCAGCCTTCGGTCATAACTGGCAGCACTATCTAAAGCGGCTTCTAATTCTGGGCGCGATCGCACTTTGGCAATACCTACCGATGAACCCAAATTAGCAGGCTTGACAAAAGCAGGATAACCTAATACTGCCTCAATTTCATCACACAGTTTCGGAAATACGCAAGGATTAGACCAAACCTGCGCTCTAGTTACCGCCTTGTATTTTACCTGTGGTAGTCCCGCTTGCTCAAAAGCCATTTTCATCGCAATTTTATCCATTCCCATTGCCGAACCTAACACCCCAGAACCGACAAAGGGAACTTGCATCAAAGTGAGTAACCCTTGAATTGTCCCATCTTCACCGTTAGGGCCGTGGAGAATGGGAAACCAAACATCCACTTGGGAAACTTGAGAGGGAGATTGCCAATTGCTCAGGGTTTGGGCTTGAGGGTTGGATGTGAGATGTCCCTCAGAAGTTGATGCCGATTCCAGCAGCGGACTGCCGCTTGCTAAAACCTTTTCGGGTGCTTCTCCCGCCAGCCAGCGACCATCTTTTTGGATGTAAAAAGGCAGTATTTCGTACTTATTAGCATTTTCCTCTGCACTCAAAGCTTTGGCGATCGCCCGTGCTGAGTTGATCGAAACTTCATGTTCTCCCGAACGACCGCCAAACAGTAACCCTACCCGCAGCTTAGTCATTTTCGGCTCCTCCACACTTCTCAAGCAGATAGCGTATCACAACCTACAAAAATTGCCATATTTTTCTAGATTATTTTATATCCCTGTCTGAAACTCTCTTCTCTACGAGACGCTAAGCGTAGCTTGCTTCCTTGTAAGGGTACAATTTTGAATTGTTATTGCTTCCTACCCCCAATTGAAACAATCGTGTTGTCAGCTACAGTTATATTCCAGGAAAGTGAGCAAGATTATTAATAACTAACTAGAAATGCAGCCCTACCTGTAAAAGATGCTGCCGTTTCATGAAACCTAGAATTATTGTTTGTGGCTTAGGACTTACCGGATATAAAATCTTTCGTCTGCTGAGACACCAGGGAGCCTTCGTTGTTGGCATTCATCACCAATCTATCCCTGGTGAAACCGCAGGAGATGTGATTGTTGGAGATTTACAAGCAGCTTCTACTTTGACAGCAGCAGGAATTCAACAGGCACACACTTTAGTAATCGCTGGATCTAAAGATGCTCTGAATTTGTCTATTATGATGCAAGCGCGGGTGCTGAATCCCCAGATTCGGATTATCAACCGTTTTTATAATACAAACTTAGGAGAGCGCCTAGATCAAAGTTTGCCAGACCATTTGAGTATGAGTGTTGTGGGATTAGCAGCACCCGTATTCACCTTTGCAGCGCTGGGAAACCGAGCGATTGGACAAATTAAATTATTTGAGCAAACTTGGCCGATTCACGAAGAATACATCGATGAAAACCACTTTTGGAAGGGTCGAAAGCTGAGTGAATTGTGGGAAGACCGATCGCGGATGTTGATTTATTACTTGCCAGTAAAAGGTGAGATGGATTTGGTGTCAGCTGTGATATCTGGACAAGAGATCAGAGTGGGCGATCGCTTAATTATTGGTACCCAACCCCGCATCCGTTCTCCTCGGAGATCGTTGATTAAAAAACTGCTGAAAGTCCTGACTAATCTTAGGCTATTTCAGCAACACGGGCGATCGGTACTGGTGGGTGCTATTGTACTATTGGCGGTTATTCTGATTGCTACATTCACCTACATGTCGGCTGAGTTGAGTTTGTCTCCTGTCGATGCTCTATATTTTTCTGTCGGCATGATTACTGGAGCGGGTGGTAATGACAAAGTAGTAGAAAATGCTCCTAACAGTATTAAATTCTTTACCGTTGTAATGATGCTGATTGGAGCAGTGGTGATTGGTATTTGGTATGCCATGCTCACCGATTTTGTCTTGGGAAGCCGCTTTAAGCAATTTTGGGATGCAGCTCGAATTCCCCAGCGATATCACTACATTGTCTGTGGCTTGAGTGGTATTGGGGTGAGAATTGTCCAGCAACTCCACGCCAGCGGATATGAAGTTGTAGTAGTTGAACCCGACTCCAACAACAAATATATCAATACCGCCCGCGAACTAGGTATCCCCGTCATTCAAGGCGATGCCAGCTTCCGCACAATACTCAAAGCTAGCAATATAGAGTCTGCCACCGCAGTGCTTGCTGTTACTAACAATGATGCTACCAATCTGGAAATTGCCCTCAAAGCCAAAGGTTTAACACCCAGCATTCCAGTGATTGTTAATTATGCCGATCCTGATTTTGCTGGCATAGCACAACAGCTATTTGGCTTCGAGGCCGTATTGAGTCCGGCTGAACTGGCAGCCCCAGCTTTTGCTGCTGCTGCACTAGGGGGACGAATCCTCGGTAATGGCATCACAGCAGATAGTCTTTGGGTAGCTTTTGCGACTGTAATTACAGCTTCACACGTCTTTTACGGTCAGTGGGTAAAAGATGTAGCCATGTCCACTGATTGTGTACCTTTGTACGTAGAAACAAACCACCAAAGCTTTCATGGATGGGATTTATTAGAAACTAAACTCAGTGTTGGTGATGTTTTATATATGACTATGCCTACAACGCGGCTATATCAATTATGGCGGAGCGAGCAAGTTTGTGAATCACACGCTTAAATAATTCGTAATGACGCTCCTGCGGACGCTCTCTACAAGACGCTGCGCGAACGAATTACGCTAACGCTGCGCTAACGTAATTCGTAATTAACCTGAGTTCGGGTTAAGCAGGTTGAGATAAAAGCCACTCCATCTGAAGGCTGGGTTTCTTAGGTTGATGGCAATAAGCGATTAATCCGCA
>NZ_JBALDE010000019.1:0-64314 GCF_036917515.1 Nostoc sp.
CCTTAAGCATCCTCGTTTTTTTCTCTACTACACCTACTTCCTCAGAGTAATATTTTTTCTGGCAAAACTCCAGTTCTCAAGATGGATGAGGTTTAGTTGTTATAGTTACCACTAATTCCTGAACCGGGTTTGATGGAACTACCCAAACCCAAGCCAAAAGCCAAAATATATATCAGTGGCGAGATTAAACCTGATGCAGCAACTGGTATGATTCTCACCCGTAAATCTAACCAATCTCCCCAAAAAATAGTCAGACTATCAGCTAGGAAGATTTGAAGTTGCGAAGTTTTGAACCTCTTGCTTGAAGGTAGCGCTCTTTGAGATGTCACGTGCTTTCAATTACTTATTAAAATTTCATTAAGTTTTAATTTACATTGTTTTACACATCAATTGCTAGGGGTAACAAAAATATCTCATCCTAAAAATTGGAGATTAATAACAAAAGTTAGATAGTTTAAGCATTATGACTAAATTAATTGTGAAAACTCAATTAGTTATATCTGATAACAATTAAAAGTATTAAAATTTTGTCCCAATATCTAGATAAACTAGTATTTTTCTCATTTAACAAGAATATCCCAGAGAAAATCACAGACAATTACAGTCAAGAATAGGCATACTGAAAGAGGGAGAAAAAACTTTAAACTACTCCCTCCCAAATCGGCGTGAAGGTGATTAAGCAACAATGAGACGTAAATCTACTGGTAGATCGGCTACTACTTCTAAACCCTCTATTTTCCAATCCCCTCTATTTAACTTCACCACCATCGCAATTATGGGAGGGGTGTTAATTTTGGGAATTGGCATTGGCATTGCTTTTAGTTCTACAACCACATTGGCTCCATCAAATGTAGCTTCCCGTGAATTTATAGACACCAAAGCACCGAATCCGGAAATTTGTGTGCAGTACGGAGCCAGCGCGATGGTAATGGACGCTAGACTGTTTGTCACTCTCAACCCCTTTAATGTCTATGTTTCCCAGCCTAGTATGCGTCCTGGATGCGTGATTCGACAAAATAACTGGGCGCTTTTAGAGAACCGCAAGTTGGTGACATCCGAGCAGGTAAGAGATTGCAAAAATCGCCTGAACACCTTTGGTTTCACAGGTAACTTGGACAGTGACAAACCTGATATTAGATGTATATATCAGAATGAAGCTGCTCAAAACCTCTTCACCGCTCAACCAGGAGCAGTTGGAACACCTCAGGAAACGGATAGATTTTAGATTTGGGCATGGGGCATGGGAAATGGGGCATTGGGCATTGGGCATTGGGCATTGGGCATGGAGAATAGAAAAGGGAGAAATTGATTCAATAATTCCCCCTTGTCTCCCTTGTCCTCCTTGTCTCCCTATTCCCCAATCCCCCGCGATCGCATCTGCCTTCATGAAATCACTCGTGCTCATCACGTATAATGGTCAAACCTAAAGCTTTGTAGGCACTCAGCATATTATTAGGTACTGTCGGTGCGGTTACTAAGTAAGTCAGGGCATGAATGGACTCCACTAGATAAGGAGCAGCTGTATCCAGTTTTTCTGCTGTCACTAATCCTACTACCTCAGCCGATCCAGCAATCATGGCTCGTTTAACGTGCGCTTCGTCTAGGTTAGGTACACTAATCCCAACTTCTGGATGCAAACTGCAAACCCCCAACATGCACAAATCTGCACGAATCATCCGTAATGTTTCAATTGTGACAGTACCGACGTTCACCAAGGCTTTTTTGTAGAGTTGTCCACCTAACATCACAACCTCTATATGGGGATGTTCTGCTAAAGCAACGGCGATTGGCGGACTATTTGTGATCACTGTTGCGTGCAAATCTAGAGGTAAATGACGAGTTACTTGGAGAGTTGTCGTACCTCCATCTAAAATCACCACCTGTCCTGTACTAACTAATTTTGCTGCTGTGCGAGCGATCGCTTCCTTTTCTTTTGGCGCTTGTTTTTGGCGATCGGCATAACTAGCGGTGGCTGGAGATTTCAGGAGCGCTCCCCCATGAACGCGTTGCAATAGTCCGGTTTCTGCCAGTTCTCGCAAGTCCCGGCGAATCGTATCCTCAGAAACTTTCAGAACAGCACTAAGTTCTGTCGAAAGTACCTTTTTATCACGACGCAGAATTTCTAAGATGAATTGTCGTCGTTCAGCAGTTAGCATAATTAATTTTCCTGAAAATGCGTTTTTGCACTTGAAATTGCACGTTTGTGAGTTTATACTTATTGATATGCAAGTTCATGTACGGTAATCCGTAACTTCAATTGAATTCAAGCACATTCATGCACAATTGCATGTATTGATTTTGGCATTTGATGATATCACACGGTTCCACAGTGGTTCTGAGTGGTTAGCTTGAGCTTGGATAATTGTTGCCCATTGGGGTTTTAACAATTTTTTGGTAGTGCGATCGCGCATTCCGTTTGTTCAAATTGTTTTTTATTCAATCAAGAAACCATGACTATTACGAATTCCCAATTTCCAATTGATCTTGGTGCTTACAAACCTTTAGCGCTCAATCCCGCAAATTCCAGCCTCACAGATGAACAGCGAGAGACTCTCAAAGCAAATATTCAACTTTGCCGAGATGCGATCGTCTTTTTTACAGCGACTGGCGCTGCTAGCGGAGTCGGCGGTCATACTGGCGGGCCATACGATACAGTGCCAGAGGTGATGATCCTTGATGCCTTTTTCCGGGGAGCATCGGAGCAATTTGTGCCGATTTTCTTTGATGAAGCAGGACATCGAGTCGCCACCCAATATCTAATGGCAACATTGCATGGTGATTTACCTGCCGAGCAACTTTTACATTATCGGCAAGCACATTCCAATTTACCGGGACACCCGGAACTAAAACTAACTCCTGGTGTGAAATTTAGTTCTGGCCGCTTGGGCCATATTTGGCCTTACGTCAATGGTGTGGCAATGGCGAATCCAGGCAAAGTTGTTTTCTGTCTCGGTTCTGATGGATCGCAGCAAGAAGGCAATGATGCTGAAGCGGCTCGCTTGGCTGTTGCTCAACATCTCAACGTCAAGCTGCTCATTGATGACAATGATGTAACGATCGCTGGACATCCTTCTAAATATTTACCCGGTTTTAGTGTCGCCAAAACCTTAGAAGGCCACGGCTTGAAAGTACTTCAGGGAGACGGGGAAGACTTAGACGATTTATACCATCGTATTTGCGAAGCTGTGAATACTCCCGGAGCGATCGCTCTAATCAATAAACGCCCGATGTGTCCTGGTATTGAAGGTTTAGAAGGTTCCATTCATGGTCATGATGTAATTCCTCTAGATTTAGCACTTAAGTATCTAGAATCTCGCGGACAAACTGCGGCTGTCGAATACCTTAAAAGTATTGAGAAACCCAAACAACCATATACGTTTCTGGGTTCGGGTGACAAATGGGGCGCTAACCGTGGTGTGTTTGGTGATGCCGTGGTGGGTGTTCTTAGTCGCATCAGTGAAGCGGAGCGTAAAGAAAAAGTCATGGTCATTGATAGCGATCTAGAAGGCTCCTGCGGCTTGAAGAAAATTCATGAAACATACCCAGAAATATTTATTTCCTCCGGCATCATGGAACGGAGCAACTTCTCTGCTGCGGCTGGATTCGGGATGGACGAGGGCAAGCAAGGTATTTTTGCGACCTTCAGCGCCTTCTTAGAAATGTGTATCTCAGAAATTACGATGGCACGGCTGAACTATTCCAATGTTCTATGTCATTTTTCCCATGCGGGTATAGATGACATGGCAGATAACAGCTGCCACTTTGGTATAAATAATATGTTTGCCGACAATGGCTTGGATGATGGCTACCCAACACAGTTGTACTTTCCGGCAGATAATAATCAAATGACAGCTTGTGTAGAAGCTGTGTTCTTTGAGCCGGGACTGCGGTTTATTTTCTCCACCCGTTCCAAAGTGCCCAACATTCAAGACAGCAACGGCAATGACTTCTTTGGAAGTGGCTACAAATTTGTTCCTGGTAAAGATGAAGTTATACGAGAAGGGACGCAAGGCTACATTATCAGTTTTGGCGATGCTCTCTACCGTGCCGTTGATGCTGTAGAGCGTCTGAAGCAAGAAGGGTTAGACGTTGGTTTAATTAACAAACCAACTTTAAATACCATTGATGAAGAAATAATTACCAAAGTTGGTAATGCTCCTTTTGTGCTTATAGTAGAACCCTTCAACCGTCGCACTGGCTTAGGCAGCCGTTTTGGTTCCTGGTTACTAGAGCGGGGGTTGACTCCCAAATATGCCCATCTTGGAACTTATAAAGAAGGTTGCGGCGGATTGTGGGAACAGTACCCATATCAAGGTATCGATCCAGTCGGCATCATCAACAAGGTGAAGGAGTTAGTTGGAAAAAAATAATTCATTTATTAGGGCATAGCGCATAGCAAATGGGGCATTGGTTCGATTTCCCATGCCCCATGCCCTTCAGGAGTGCTGAGTACGAGCGATCTGATGAAGGAAGATCGTTCGCTGGGGACTGGGGAATAGCGAGACAAGGAGGACAAGGGAGACAAGGGGGAATTATTGAATCAATCTTTCCCTTGTCTTCCCCCTCTTCCTTGTCTCCCTTGTCTCTTCTCCATGCCCCAATTCCCAATTCCCTATTTTTATTTAGTTTTGGGTAAAGGTTGACCAAACTCAATCACTGGAGGATTGGGAGCATTGGGGATTGCTGGAACTGGAAATTCCGATACTCCCGAAGGAGGAATATTATTTAAATTATTGAGTTGATTTGGGAAAGAAGGAGGGGGAAGAATCGAAGTAGGTTGTTGAGAGGATGTATTTGGATTTAAAGGAGGTACGGTGACAAAAGGCTGCCCTGAGTTAGTAGTTGTTGAGGGCAGTTGATTGGATGGAGTCGGAACTGTGAGTGAGGGCGATTGTGGATTAGTAGTTACGGGTGGGTTGCTAGGCGGCTTTTGGAGTATTTGAGGTTGTTTCTTGGCTGAAGATGCGGACTTTCCTGGTTTTACGGCAGTAGTTTTACTAGAAATAACCGGACGTAACACCCAGCGAGTGGAGTTTTTTCGGGAAACGGGTTGCAGTTGTACCTGTTTGGGATTAAAAACAGTTCCTGCTGCTAAATCTAGGACAATGCGTGTATCGTTTGCGTTCAGTTGAGAAATGCGAATGCTTTTGATGGCTCCAGAATAATTTTGTTGCGTGGTAATTTTGCCCAACTTAGTATTCGGTAAATCTACAACTAGACGAGAAGGTTTTGCCAAATAGAAATAACGAGGAGTTGTGCCTGCTGAGAGGGTGATTTCGAGTTGCTGTGTCTTGGGAGAAAAATGCCAATTATTTAGCTTTGCCCCTGGTGTAGCAGCAGTAGTGCTTTCGAGGGCGATCGCTGCATAAAAGCCTAATATACTGATGCTAAATAGCTGCTTACCCCATTGGTAAAATTGCTTAGTCTTTAATCCCCGATCCATTCTGTTTATTTGCTCCATAAAACTCATACAATGCGCTCACATTGCTGTTTACTTCGCGCTTCCAATCCCGTAGACGCGATTAATCGCATCTCTACCCACTCCCCATTCAATTAGTTTTTTGGGGCACAGCCGTAAATTTCAGAGGTTGTGGAATACCATTTACGTTTAATTGACCTGTCATTTTAGCTTTATCCACAAGTTGCATTTGAATTGTGACTGAGTTCAGAGGATCGTTTTGGGGGCGAGGAATATTACAAAGGATTGATCTGCCTACTTTCCCAGATAAATTTAATTGTTGATTTCTGAAAATGCCTGCCAGAGAGTGCTTTTCGTCAGTGTCGGCTTTAGCGTTTGTCGGTAATACAGAGGCATTTAAGTAAATACCTGACTGCTCAATGTTTAACGTCAGAGTATCGGATTTTTCACAATTAGGCAAATTCTCCGCTAGGGTTAGACGATAGCGACCGCTAATTGGAGGAAGAGCCTTGAGATTGTTTTCTCCGTAAGCACTGACAGTTTTAAACAACAGTAGTACTGAAATTATTGCTACTCCGTAAAAAATTAAAGATTTGAAGTTGAAATGATTCATGTTCTCAACTCCTCAATGTTGGTTCTTGACTACTAACTTCAGTAAGTACGGAAGCCAGATGAGCGGTGACTTGACTGTAGCGACGGGTAATCAGCAAGGAGGAGGAACATTGGATGGCTAGTTGATCTGTATATCTTCCCAAGGTTTGACGCTCGATACCCCAAGCACGGCTGGTGCCAGCAATTGTCAAGTCTACATTTTTTGAGGCTTCGACTACAGTTTGGATTGCCTCTGAAGTTTGGACAATTTTGATTTCGATGCGATCGCGTACACTACTCGGTAATTTCTCCATCATCGTATTTAATTCGTAACTCAATTCATCCTTAGGCTGATTTTCGGGCACAACCTGCAAAACCTGTAACAGACAAGTCTCACAGTTAATTAGCAGTCTCAGAGCTATTATTAGCGCTAAATCATCATGAATATTTGCCGAATAAGCCACTAACAAGCTTTCTAATTGCTCGCTTCCCTTGTCCACAAACACTGCAACATCAACTGGTGCAGTAGTGAGTATTTGACCAACTCTTCCACCTAAACGGTTGCTACTAAAAGCTGGGCGATGCCATCCCACAAGAATTAAATCAACTTGTTTAAGTGCAGCAATTTGTGCGGTTTCTCGTGCAACATTACTAGATATGCGAACGATCGGACGCACGTGAGAGCGTATTTCTACTGGTTCGAGAGTATTAATCAATTCTTCTAGCTGCTGGCGGCGCTGGGCAATTAATCGGTCTGCTTCAACTGGCGTACTTTTAAAGGCATAATCTTCTTCAAATTCAATCAAGCTCAGAGGGTTAACAATGGCGGGATGTCGGGAGTTGATAGCGATGCTTGCTGCCAACTGTAGCAAGCCTTTTTGGGTACTCGGATTAGCCACTGGCACCAAAATTCGGTAAGGACGATAAGTTTCACCATCAGTAGCACTGGTAGCTGTTTGTGCTTCTAACTCCGGTTCCACCACATCTAACCTGATCAGCTTCTTCGGATATGTCCATTCCAGAAGTGGCGAGGTCATGAATGTAGTTACCAATGCCATAATTACCAGCATGGTAAATATTAAGGGAGAAATTACCTTTAACTCTAGACCAATGTTTAGTACTATCAGTTCGGTTAAACCACGAGTATTCATTAACCAACCGAGTGCCGAGGCTTCCCGTTTACTAATACCACTAACACGCGCCGCTACATAAGTACCAACATATTTACCTGCGATCGCCACCCCTAAAACCAACGCACACAAAAGCCACAATTCAGGACGGTTGAGCAAGCCAATCTGTGTCTTTAAACCACTGTAGGCGAAAAATATGGGCAGCAAGAATATCAGGACAAAATCTTCGGTTTTTACTGCCAATTCCCGCACTAAATCTTCATTTTTGGGCATGGCTGCTCCCAGCAAAAATGCCCCAAAAATTAAATGAATCCCAATTAGTTCGGTGATTAATGCCGACGCAACCACTGCCATATAAATCCCAGCTAGCAGCACTTGGCTGAGTCGTCCCGCACGGACGTAGTGTTTGGCAAGACCTTGCAGGAACCAACGTCCCACCGTCAACATCAAGCCGATGTAAATTAGACTGGCGATAATTGTAGGTACAGCACCAGTAAAGTTACCAGTTCGCGCAACTGCGATCGCAACTGCTAATACACACCAAGCTGTAACATCATCCACTGCTGCACAAGTTAACGCCAAAGTTCCTAAACGCGTTCCTTGTAAATTGTTTTCAGTAATAATTCGTGCTAACACCGGAAAGGCAGTAATCGACATCGCCGCCCCCAAAAATAAGGCGAAGGCAGTAAAAGATACACTTGCATCGGAAACTAGGGGATAAAGTAGCACCGCTAGCAATGTTCCTAAAGAAAACGGCACCAAAATGCTGACATGAGAAGTTAAAACTGCTACTTCTAATTGGCCGCCGAGGTATTTGGGATTTAGTTCTAGCCCAATCAGAAACATGAAAAATATTAGTCCCACCTGAGACAAAACATTCAGAAAAGGAATAGTTTCTGGTGGAAACAAGGTAACTGCTAGATGGGGAGCAACTAAACCTAATAAAGATGGGCCAAGCATAATTCCGGCGACAATCTCACCAATGACCAGTGGTTGCTTAATGGAACGGAATGCTAGCCCTACGAGCCGTGAAAGTCCAATAACAATCAACACCTCAACCAGAACGAGAATAACTGTGTGCATGGTTTCCTTAAAATTAACTATCTGGTTTCCCTAAGATAATTCTTTAAAATAGTGGGAAATGTCAAGCTTATTAAATATAACCAAGAGTAATTTCTGCTTCGTTATTATATGAATTATTGTTAAGATACAGTTGCAACCCTGAAATATCAATTCTGATGATTTTAAGAGCTACATCTCGAATAACTTCAAAATTAACAATAGCAATAAAACTAGTTAATCGGTAGTCAGTTTGTAGTAGTGTTTAAACACCACTACAAACAAATTAGCGTTTATATAGTAATCCTATTTGATTTGCTCTTTGCTGATATGATTCAGATCCCCGACTTTTTTAAGAAGTCAGGGATCTTTTTATTCATAACTTATTTAGGACTGCTATAACTGGAGTTAAAACAGAAAATTTTACCCAATTACTAAGTAATTAATTTTATATTTAAATTTACTTAATTAGAATATTTATCATAGCTTTTACCGTGCAGTAAAAAAGCAATTAGTGGTGATGCCATCAGGGTAGTAATGACTGCCATAATAACCATGATAGTGAATAAAGTTGGGGTAATTATACCTTGTTCTAGACCAATATTGAGGATAATTAACTCCATCAAACCACGAGCATTCATCAAAGCGCCGATAGTTGCAGATTCACGCCAATTTTCCCCAGTTAATTTTGCAGCTAACATACAAGCAACACCTTTCCCGAGAATTGCGATCGCAATAATTAATAAAGTCACTCCCCACAAAGTAGGTGTGTTTACCAAGCCAATTTGAGTGTTTAATCCAGAAAAGACAAAAAATATTGGTAACAAAAAAGAAGTAGTTAAAAACTCCGTATATTGGCGAATTTGTTGGGCGAATTCTCCGCGTGGTGTCACTGCTCCCAGCACAAAAGCACCGAATATTGCATAAATACCTGTAACATCGGTAAACCATGCACAAAACATCAAAATTATCAGCATCAAAGTTAAGGTTTGTCTGTTCACACCTGTATCGCGTTTTGTCATGCGTGTGAATGCTTTCAGTAGAGGTTGTCCGAGAAAAATTGCAAATAGCACATAGCAAATGCCACCACCAATTGCTAATATGGCAATACTCAAAGAATTTTTTACGCTAGCAAGTACAATCGCCAGCAAACACCAAGCTACTCCATCATCTACTGATGCTGCACCTAAAGCCAAAGTACCAAAGCGAGTTTGTGCAAGACCACGTTCATAAAGAATACGAGCTAACATTGGGAAAGCCGTAATTGTCATCGACGCACCGAGATACAAAGCGGCTGACCAAGGCATAACTTTTGGTTGAAAGAAATCACCATTGTGATAAAGCAAAAAAGATGCGATCGCTCCTAAAATAAAGGGAGTGATAATCCCAGCAGCAGATAACAAACTTGCACTTTTGATATGATGTTTTAAGAGTTTGGTATTAAACTCTAAACCAATCAAAAACATATAAATTACCAACCCAATTTGGCTGATAGCATATAAAATCGACATTGATGGATTGGGTATTTTGAGTCCGACAGCAGTGATGATGGGAAGCTTAGGAAATAGCCATTGCTGAAAATCTGGTGCAATCAATCCTAAAAGTGATGGCCCTAGCATGACACCTGTTATCATTTCGCAAACAACATCCGTTTGACCAAGATAGCGGCGTCCTAAAATCGTGACAATGCGACAAGTGGTTAAAATAACTGTGAGTTGTAGAAATAGCCGAATAACTAGATCAAAATTTGACATTGCACTTCCTTAATTTACGTCCCTGCATTGAAGAATCTCCCTAGACTCTAAAGCTTGTCCTGTTTTTACTCATATATGACTACTACATCAGCACAAGTGCCAATTTTGTAAACATAAAATAGCTGTTTTTAATTTGATGAGGTACAACAGGCAATGTGTTGCATTGATTTCCAAAGTTGTAGCAGTTACCATGTTATTCTTAGGAACGCAGACAACTGTACGTCAATATAAGATATTGCATCTAAACTAAAACCGCCATATATGATTTTTTATAATTTGTTAATTTCCAATTATTAACTTTTTTCATCTATTTAAACCACAATCGAATATAGATACGCACATTTACACGTACCTACAGTTTAATTACCTGATAATATCGCTATAAATTTAATTAAATTAGTTTCGTCGATAATTTGAGATTTTATAACCACTCTCCGCCCCGAAAACGCCAACGGAGGAAGATAATTCGCATTAGGCTTTGTGAACTAATAAAAACTGCTATCCACACGATACTATAGTGCAACAAAAATGTTTCTGGAGACAGTTCTTCTTTAGGTAAAGGTATTGGTAAAAAGCCAAATAGTTTGACTCCACAAAATATAAATATTAATTCCCATATACCAGCCAATAGTTGATAAATTGCAGGCCAATCCCTATCCCAACGAGATTTTTGCAAATAGTCATAAAGTACATCCCAACCCAAGCCAAAGATGGCGACATAAGCAAGTATCCAAAAATAAACTGAGTTAGCACCAGGGCCAATCCAACCTATTGCAAAAGGTAAAGATACAAATACGCCGACAGTTGCCAGTAATAATAATCGAGTTTGCCAGCGACCAAATAAAATTGGTGTCATAGGAGTGCTGAGTTAAGAGTTAGGAGTAGAGACGCGACGCCAGTCGCTACAACAGAGGGAACCCCCACAACGCGCTGGCTCATTAATCGCGTCTGTACAAAAGTTAGGAGTAATGAATAATATAAAGAAATTAGAGTTTTTATAAATAGATTTTGACTCGTTTTTATTAAAAATGCAGAAAGATTGTGGTGCTTTTTGTGAGGATAGTAAATATGAGAATATCAGCTAGCCCAAAAGCACCAACACATCTATATTATTAGGATGGTTTAAGGTGATAATCAAATTTAGAATGGTAAGCTGCATTGGCAAAGTCCATTGAAGGTATGGCATCCCAATTGATTACATCTTCTAACAAAGCTTGATAACCTAGCGTATTGGGATGGAGTCCATCTTCACTCAAGCGTTTGAGTCGCCAACTTTCACCGCGTTCCATCCATTGCTCAAAAATATCCAAATAGGGAATCTGCCGTTTGGTGCAAGCAATTCGAGTTGCTTCTTTGTAGCAGTGTTGGTTGGCATGATTGTAATAAAAACAATCTAAAAATGGCATTTTGGCTTCATCTACTGGCACCATACCCACAAATAACACAGGACAAAGTTGCTGTGCTAAATCTAACAGAGACGCAATTTCTTTTTCAAACAATGTAAAATCTGTGTAACTTCGACCATCAGGACGCGCTAACCGTGCTGAGTCATTCACCCCTACTGATAAAATAATCAAATCAGGAACACGATTTCGCAGTTCACCCCGGTGGCGAAATTCAACTTCTAGCCTTTGGGCTACTTGTTGCGTGCGATCGCCTCTTACCCCTAAATTATAAAGAACATGACCGGCACTATCCGGCAACATCCACCATCGCCGTAGTTGCTCAATCCAGCCTCCTTTTTCCGGGTCGCCGAATCCATAAATTAAGCTATCCCCCAGCGCGACAATCTTCATTGGTTGAAAGTGATTTGGTGGTAAAGACCGCTGCATTGAGGAAGAAGCTAGAAATGTGTGCATTTAAAAACTATATTTTATATCTTTACAAGATTCTATACATTTCTATACCATAGATGGCTATCTTTAGTGTCCAAGCATCTATGGAGTTTCTACTTGTTGATATGGTTGCAAAGTTAATATTGCCACAGTTGAGCCTCAGAGGGTGAATGTTGAGCCTTTGAAGGTGAATGTTGAGCCTCAGAGGGTGAACGTTGAGTCTCTGAGGGTGAATGTTGAGCCTCTGAAGGTGAACGTTGAGTCTCTGAGGGTGAATGTTGAGCCTCTGAAGGTGAACGTTGAGCTTCTGAGAGTGAACGTTGAGCCTCTGAGGGTAAATGTTGCACCTTTGAGCTTGAAAGTTGCACCTTTTATGCTGAAACTTGCACCTTTGAGCCTGAAACTTGCAGTTTAAAAGCTCAAGTTTGGGGTTTGGTACTGAAAACGTTTATGCAATGTCTACGATGGGCTACGCCTACGCACTATGTTTCATTTTATTTTAGGTATAAGTGAGCGCTCATACTGCGCTAAATGAGTCTGAGAATCGAACCGCCGAGGCACAGAGGACGCCGAGGAAGAGAGAAGAGAGAGTGTTGGCGCAGCTTATTGTACTCCTACTTTTAAGCAAGCTACGCGTAACGTTCCATTGGCGCAGCCTCTCGTAGAGAAGGAAAGGTATCACTATTATATAACTGTGTATTTGCTTAATTTTGGCATCTGTCGTTAGGATAAGTTACAGATGTAAAAGTTATATCTACTGCTAGCGAAGATGAATATTGACCCTGTAGTTAATGCACTTAAAAGTATTGCTAGACCTGCGGCTTCTCTAGTTATTAATCAAGCTCAACGCAATGAAACTGTAGTTAGAACCTTAAGACAATTCAATTTTGACCCGGTACAACCACCTAAAAATGTTGATGGTGTTTATGTTTACTCTTTAATTGAGTATGGTGTGGGTAAGCCAGAAGCAATTCTGAATCTTTTTAGAGAAAACAAGATTAAAAATGCTTTTTGGAGTGCTTATACTGCAAATAATCCCTTGGGTTTCTGCAAGGAAGTAGAAAAGTTTTTGCAGGGTAAGGATTTAGAATATGATATCCGATTATTGAGAATTGAACTGCGATCGCAGTTAGAGGAATTTGGGGAAATATTTATTAAGGTTGCCAAAACAAGTAAATCGAAAGAGTTTGAGCCTTTCCCTGAATGGAATTTAGACGAGTATCCAGCAGAATTTAAGTCGTTAATTAGAGAGAAAATTCGATCGTTTTGCGGTCGTAAGTTCGTTTTTGATACTTTTAAGCAATTTTGCGACAAAAATCGGAGTGGTTACTTTACAGTCGTGGGTGATGCGGGGATGGGGAAGAGTGCCATTGCTGCTAAATACGTCTGGGACAATAAATCACCATGCTATTTTAATATTCGCTCAGACGGTCGCAATCGAGCAGAGCTATTCCTTGACAGTATTCGCAAACAATTAATTAAGCGTTACCAGTTGCAGAATACCGAAAAAGCTAATTTAGCAGATTTACTAGAACAAGTTAGCAAAAAACTGCCTACTGGCGATCGTCTTGTAATTGTAGTTGATGCCCTTGATGAAGTGGAACAAGAAGCAGGGGGGAATCTTTTAGATTTACCGCCGTCGCTTCCTGAACGTGTTTATTTTCTGCTGACTAGACGACCCTATACTATAGATAAAAAACGCTTGTCTGCATCAGATGTCCCGGTAGAGGAACTAGATTTAAGGGAAAGTCAGTATATTAATTTGAGTCGTGAAGATATCAAGGAGTATATTCGGTTCTTTTTAAATGTCGATAAAGACTATAAAAATGCACTTAGACAATGGATTCAAGGCCGCAATATTTCTGATAACGATTTTGTTGAGCAGGTAGCAACTAAGAGTGAAAATAATTTCATGTACCTGCGCTATATTTTGCCAGGAATTGCTAAAGGTTACTATAAAGACCTGAGTTTAAGGCAATTACCCGATGGTCTTGAAGATTATTATCAAGTCCATTGGCAGCGCATGGGGATGGATGAAGAACCCCAGGAAGTAAAGGTATTTATCCTGTTTATTTTAGTGGAGATTGGCACACCAATTCCCTGTGAGATGATTGCAGCTATTGCCGAACAGGATGAATATAACGTGGAATCCGTTTTAAAGGATTGGGTTGAGTATTTAAAGCTGCAAAATATAAAGGGAGAAGACTGCTACAGCATCTATCACGCTAGTTTTTTAGAATTTTTGAAAGCCAAACGGGTTTTAGATTCCAAACGCAAGCTATTTCAAGAGGTTAATCAACGCATTGCCGATTACCTTGTAAAGAAGATGGCGTGAAATGGGAGAATTTGCAGACAAGTTAGCCGCAGAAAGTCCCGCTTTTCAACGTGCTTTCTTGGGTAGTTTAGCACCAAGCTTGATAAAGTCGGGAAATTTGGAGAAGTATTACCAAACTTTGACTGATTTTGATTTTATTGTGGCGAAGATTAATCATTCTGAGTTTGGAGTGCAGCCTCTAATTGAAGATTATGATTTGATTGAAGATGCAGATACATTAAATTACCCAGAATACAACTCTGAGAAAGTCAAAAGTCTGAAATTGATTCAAGGTGCATTGAGACTGTCAGCGCATATCTTAGTAGTGGATAAAGAGCAATTAACGAGTCAATTGCACGGACGGTTAATAAATCAGAAAACCTCAAAGGAGATTCAAATATTATTAGCACAAATAAAGCGAAGCACAACTACCCCTTGGCTGTGTCCCTTGACTATTAGTTTAACGCCACCAGGAGGACACTTACTCCGCACCTTCACTGGTCATAATAACTCGGTAAATGCCGTTGCTGTCACCCCCAATGGGCAACAGGTAATTTCTGCATCCTCTGACAACACCCTCAAAGTTTGGAATCTGGCAACTGGGAAGCAACAATTTACCCTTAAGGGTCATAGTCACTGGGTAAATGCCGTCGTCGTTATTCCCAATGGGCAACAGGTAGTTTCTGTATCCTGTGACAACACCCTTAAAGTCTGGAATCTGGTAACAGGAGAGCAACAATTCACTCTCAAGAGTCATAGTGACTCGGTAAATGCTGTTGCTGTCACCCCTAACGGGCAACAGCTGGTTTCTGCATCTAATGACAATACCCTCAAAGTCTGGAATCTGGCAACAGGAGATGAACTATTCACCCTTCCTTTAGAACGCTACGTGAACAATGGTCATAGTAACTCAGTAAATGCCGTCACTGTCACCCCCAATGGGCAACAGCTAATTTCTGCATCTTCTGACAACACCCTCAAAGTCTGGAATCTGGCAATAGGGGAAGAACTATTCACTCTCAGGGGTCATAGTGACTCAGTAAATACTGTCGCTGTCACCCCCAATGGGCAACAGCTAATTTCTGCATCCTCTGACAACACCCTCAAAGTCTGGAATTTGGTAACAGGGGAGGAACTGTTTACTCTCAGGGGTCATAGTAACTCAGTAAATGCAGTCACCATCACCCCCGATGGGCAACAGGTAATTTCTGCATCCTCTGACAACACCCTCAATGTCTGGAATCTGACAACAAGAAACCAACAATTTCTCCTTAACGGTCATAGTGACTCGGTAAATGCCGTCGCCATCACCCCCAATGGGCAACAGGTGATTTCTGCATCCTCTGACAACACCCTCAAAGTCTGGAATCATTCTTGGATAGAAGATATTTTTTCTGCCATAACTTTATTTTTTCAAGGGCAACTCAATCGCCATAGTTCAGGGGTAAATGCCGTCGCCGTCACTCCTAATGGACAACAGGTGATTTCTGCTTCCTATGACAACACGCTTAAAGTCTGGAATCTGGCAACAGGAGAGGAGTTGTTCACTCTTAATGGTCATAGTGACTGGGTAAAAGCCATCGCCGTCACCCCTAATGGACAACAGCTAATTTCTGTATCCGATGATAAGACTCTTAAAGTCTGGAATCTAGCAACAGGAAAGCAACAATTCACCCTCAAGGATCGTAGCGACTGGGTAAATACCGTCGCCGTCACTCCTAATGGACAACAGATAATTTCTGCATACAAAACCCTCAAAGTCTGGAATCTAGCAACAGGGAAGCAGCAATTCACCCTCAAGGGTCATAGTGATTGGGTAAATGCTGTCGCCGTTACCCCCAATGGGCAAAAGGTGATTTCTGCTTCCTATGACAATACCCTCAAAGTTTGGAATCTGGCAACAGGGGAGGAACTATTCACCCTCAACGGTCATACAAACTCTGTCAATGCTGTAGCCGTCACCCCGAATGGTCAACAGGTAATTTCTGCTTCCTATGACAACACTATCAAAGTCTGGAATCTGGTGACAGGGGAGGAAATATTCACCCTCAACGGTCATACAAACTCCGTAAATACCGTTGCTGTCACTCCCAACGGGCAACAGGCGATTTCTGCCTCCGATGACAACACTCTCAAAGTCTGGAATCTGGTGACAGGGGAGGAAATATTCACCCTCAACGGTCATACAAACTCCGTAAATACCGTTGCTGTCATCCCCAACGGGCAACAGGCGATTTCTGCCTCCGATGACAACACTCTCAAAGTCTGGAATCTGGTAACTGGGAAAGTCATCGCCACTTTCACAGGAGAAAGTCCCATCCTTTGCTGTGCAGTTGCACCCTATCACATGACAATTGTAGTAGGAGAACAATTAGGTAAGGTACATTTTTTGCGTCTTGAAAATATAAGAAAGGGATGAAGAGAAAAGTAATTTTATCTAACCAAGATTTCATTGATGCTAATATTCACATCGGGGAAGGTTTGAATTGATAAAGTTTGACCGCTAGTGAACTTTTGCATAAGCTGATAACCTGCGGCTATTGGTTGTTGATAAACTTCCACAATTTCCTCGTTAATATCTACTAACCAAACTTCAATTATGTTTGCTTCTGCATATAAAGGAATTTTCTCTTCCCGGTCATACATCACAGTCGAATCAGCTACTTCAATTAGTAAAAAAATATCCTGGGGTTGGGGGTGTGCAGTGGCGTAGAAATCATCACGGGGTTTAAGTAATGCCACATCTGGCTGAGGTTCTGAGTTATTGTTCAATGCGCTCGGATTTTGAGCAGCAAGTATAACGCGTTTACCCAACAGTTGCACCAACAAATTAACAAGTCGATTTACACAAGCAGCGTGTTTTGTTCCAATCGGCGACATCTCAATAATCTCTCCCCGAATCAATTCCACTCGGTCATCTTCTGTGAGAATCCCCGACTCAACCATCTTATGATATTGCTCAACTGTGAATTTCCGTCTTAGCAATTGTACAGACATCGCCACCTCCACTGTTGCCTTATCTTTTAATTATTCTCCAAAATTATGAACTCACCACCCAAACCACCCACTACAATCAATTCCAGAGGACATCCAACGGAGTTTGAGAAAATCATTCAAGAAAAAAGCCACAACTTTGTCGGTCGTGAATTTGTTTTCACAGCTATTAACAACTTTCTCCACCGTCATAACCAGGGTTACTTCACCATCATTGGCGCACCCGGTAGCGGTAAAAGTGCCATCCTCGCCAAATTTGTGACAAACAATCCTCAAGTTATTTATTACAATGCCGAACTTGAGGGTCAAAATCGTGCTGACGAATTTCTCATAAATATCTGCACGCAACTCATTAATCAATACTCGCTTAATTACACCTCTCTTCCTGATAACGCCACAGAGGGAAGTTGGTTTTTCTCTAGTCTTCTCCAGCAAATCAGTGATGAGTTAGAACCTGATCAAAAACTGATAATTGCCATTGATGGGTTGAATTGCATTGACCGTAACAGCCAACCACCTGGTACAAATCTGTTTTATCTCCCCCGCTATCTCCCAGATAAGGTCTATTTTCTCCTCACTCGTAGACCTTTCTTGCGGGAGAAGTCGGGTTTATTAATTGAAACGCCGTCCCAAAGTCTTGATTTAGCAGATTATCCAGAACAAAATCGCCAAGATATCCAAGCGTATATTCAAAATTACCTAACCCTTCAACAGATCCCCCCAACCCCCCTTGAAAAGCAGGACAATATTTCCCCGTTGTTAAAGGGGGTTAAAGAGGATCTTAAATCTTGGCTGAGTAATCACCAGATTAGTGAGCAAGAATTCTGCGATCGCCTCACCACTTTGAGCGAAAATAATTTTATGTATCTCAGTCAGGTAATAAATGCGATACCTTCTCCTGTCGGAGACGCTCCGCGAACGGTAAGCTTCTCTACGAGACGCTCCGCGAATGCTAACGCAGAAAATTTCTACTCGATACCTTTCCAGTACAATCAACTCCCGCCTGGTTTAGAAGCATATTATCAGCAGCATTTACATAAAATGTTTCCATCCGAACAAAAGACGGAACATAGCACAGATGTGTTAAATGTTTTAATTCAGCAGCAAAAAGCAATATTAGTAGAAGCCTTGATGCAGTCCGCCGCAGGCATCGCACAAATCATTGATACTGATGAGTATGAAGTTGAAGAAGTTTTAGAAAATTGGCTAGAGTTCTTACAGCAAAAACCAATCGCCTCAGAAACCCATTACAGTCTCTATCATTCCAGCTTTCGAGACTGGCTAGGTAAACAGCAAATAAAACCTTCTGAAAAATATCCACGGACATGATATACAGCAGAATTCAGGAGCGGAGCCGGAGACGCTCCGCCTCCGGTCAGAATGGGCTATGCCCCGCTCTGCTAACAAAAGTAAAACAAGCTTTGTACGTTCAAACTAGTGCAATACGGCGTAAATAAACCACCCATTCAAAACCAATGAAATGCTTACGCTGTATTAATTTTGAATTTTGAATTTTGAATTCCGCCTTGCGGTACTAGCTTGTGTACTTCATCAACTTGAAATCTGCTGTAAGTCCTCATCTACAGACGGATAAGTAGTGCAGGTGCATCAATCGCTAAAAGTAAACAGTCACTTACCAATTGGTATGTCAAAAAAGTTGACATAAGTAGTTGATTTGTAATACAATATATTACAAAGGTAATGAGTTAGATTAAAAAGACTTCCTCGCCAGTACAGTGGAAACAAAATTGCCATTTGTACACAATTAGTTGATATTACAAGAAAATTTTTCAAAACTTCCTACTTAACACAAAATAACTGAATTAACGCTGCATAACCGATAAATATGGATTTTGATTATTTTAGAAGCAATGAAGGCACTCCTACAAATAATACTCGGCAAAGCTTACTTGCTTGTGGCTGGCGACCGTTTAACCGAGAGTTAGACTGGGGATTTTTATGGCAACTGTTGTACAGTGACTCCCGCGAATTAACTCAAAAAAGTTTTAATTTAGCGAGTAACATTGCTGATGTTTTAGGACGAAATAATTATGCTTGGTGGGCGAATTTATTAAGTGTTGTATCTGATAATACCCGCTACGAAGTTGAAAAGTTTTGGAATTACATCACGCCAGATCCTCAATCACCAGATCATCGCTACAAAGATGTTTTGAGTACGGAAACGCCTATTGTCCAATTTGTTAGTCGTAGTAGTATTCCTATTGATTATGTTCTTAATCGACTGCAAGAAATTACTGTACTGCGAGTTTTAGGTGTGTTAGGTAATCCTGATATTATTACCCAGTATTACTCAGAAAGAGATTTTTATTTTCCGATAGATAGATTTGTTAGCTGGGAACGCTTAGACGTTATTAATACTGTTTACGCTTACTGGTCTAAGCATGACATTTGGTTGCAAATTGATCCCTACGATCGCGGGCGACGACAATATAGTTTAATGGCAAAAAATCTCGCGCCACTAATTAACAAAGCGACTTACGACTTAGCAGTAATGCTGAGTGGATATCAAAGTCGTGTAGGCAAAGTTCATAGTCAATTTCCCATTCGGACATTCCCCGCAGATATTCAAAACTTTACTGATTCTGTACAGCAAGCAATTCTGAATCAAAACCAGTTAGCGGTTGTTGTACATGGGCAACCAGGTACTGGTAAAACAGTGTGGACACAGGCAGTAGCAAAAGAAATTCTTGTACCTTTAGGGTATGTAATTTTTATTTTAGATCATGATGCGATCGCTAATTTTGTTCCACCGACTTATATAGAGCGTATTTGTATCGTTATTAACGAAGCTGATAATCTAGCGCAAAATCGTGCTTCCGAGGTAGCGCAATACAATAACAAAACCGAACACATTCTGAGTTTGCTAGATGGCACTTTGTATCAGAGTGTAATTGATGACTCTGGTATTCAGATGCAGCAACGGTTAGTTGTCTTGATGACTTGCAACACTACTGAAAGATTAGATCCAGCGATGTTACGTAAAGGTAGGGTGGATTTAATATATGAGTTTACACAACTATTTATTTGAATTAGGTAACTCGGTAGTCTTCTGAGGATAAAGGACAATGGGGATGGATATACTGCCTGAAGCCCTTTTTCCTCTTTTTCCATATTTGCTAGATGCGTAGGCTAGCAAAAACCGCAGGCATCGTAAATCCTATTTCGACGATTCCTTTTTTGCTAACACAACAGTCAAATCTGCTTTCAGCACTCTTAGCATTGTACCTGTTTTTACGATACAAGCTGATGTTCTTTGCGCCAAGCTTGGGGAGGTAAACCGTGATGTTGGCGAAACTGGCGGGAGAAATGAGATACATCCTGATAGCCCAATGCTTTTGCTATCTTCTCGACTGTCTGATCGTTATTTTGCAGTAAAAAACGCGCTCCCGCCATCCGACGTTTGACAATCCAGCAGTTTACAGTCTCTCCTGTTTGCTTTGCTACTCGGTTAGTTAAGTAAGCAGGTGAGTAACCAACAGCAACAGCCACATCACACAAAGTAATTCCTTGATGATAATGAGCTTCGATAAAATCAAAAACTTCTTTTAATTGAGGAATGCAGGGAAAAATTGACTTAGAAGGATCTTGATCGGAGACTTCTTCATCAAAGGCTGTGACAACATCTCTAGCGATCGCTGTAGTATTATCTGCAAATACTGATTTTGTAGTTTTCTTGCATTGAATATTGCACCAGTATTTGAGAATAGCTTGCTTTTCTAAGCGAGTAACGATCACACTCACCAATTCGTCTAGTGTAGAGGGTTTGGTAAGATAGTCGTCTGCTCCCAATTCCATAGCTTTGCGAACATCTGCTCTAGTACTACTGCCAGTCAGAAAAATGAAAGGAATAATTGCTGTTGCTGTAAACGGATCTTGGCGTAGCGTAGTTAAAACGCTATAACCATCCATATCAGGCATCGTGATATCGCAAATCACTAAATCGGGTATATGCTTTTGTGCTTGCTGGATACCAGCAAAACCGTTGTCAGCACCTATCGTATCAAAACCTTTAGCCTCAAGACCCTTTAAATAAAGATTGCGGGTAACGTTATCATCTTCAATGACAAGAATTTTATTTGACGATTCAGACATGATTTTTTACTACCATCACTTTTTGTAGAAGCTGCTTACAAGACTATTTGCTGAGTATGTAAATAAGCATGAGATTAATTACTTCGTTCCAACAGTTATGATTGTTAAATTTTCAATTAACAACTATCTTCATTTCAACACTCATAACTCGGTACTAGTAAACTCTGATTGAATTAGTGGCAATATCACAGTAAATGTAGTGCCCACGCAAATTTGACTTTCTACAGAAACTTGACCATGATGTAAATCTACAAGGGTTTTAAGAATCGATAGTCCTATTCCGGTACCAGGTATATGATCGATATTACTACCACGGTAAAATGGCTCAAATATTCGTTGTTGATCTACTGCTGAAATACCAATCCCCTTATCTTTGACCTGGAAAATTAATTTTTCATTTTTGCAATATAATTTCAATTCAATTGCTATCTGGGAGGGGGAATACTTTATTGCATTGTCGAGCAAATTATTCAAAATAGGCTCTAACAATTTTTTATCTATGCAGGCTGTTAATGACTTATCTTCAGTTATAAAATGAATCGAGTTTTGGCTAATTCTCATCTGCATTTGTGCAACTAAATCATTACAAAACTGAACTAACTCAAGCGGTTTGGGATCACAGTTTATTTTTGCTGATTCTGCCTTAGAGAAGAACAAAATATCATCCAACATCTGGCTGAGTTGTTCGGTAGCTTTTTGAATGTGATCGATTAATGGTTGTATTTTCTTCTGTGTGCGTTTGTCTACTTCTTCTTTGAGTAAGCTATTAGAAAATGAAACAATATTCAGCGGAGTCCGAAATTGATGGCACACCATAGAAAGAAAACGTGCTCTCAGTTCGCTAAGTTGTTTTGCTTGTTCTAAAGCCTGGTTTAGACCTAATTCTGCATATTTGTAATCGGTAATATCGATGCCTGCAATCAGTTCGACTGGCTTTCCTCCAAAATCCAGCACTCCATTTAGCATGGCAACCGCGCAAGCTAGCCAGCGCTCCGTGCCGTTTTTTGTCAAGATATTTATCTCTTGGTATTCAAAATTACCTGTACCACCATGATTGCGTACCTGCCTACGTTTTTTGCTTTTAATCAGTCGGCGCAGTTCAAAGCCTGTTGTCAGTTCTTCGTTTGTGTAGCCAGTGAGTTTCTCCACTGCTGGATTTACATAGCAAAGCCGCGTACCTTGAATCAAAAAAGTGCAGGTATGTGTCGTTTCTGCTAAAGTCCGAAATCTAGTTGCGTTCAGTCGTAATGCTTCTTCAGTCTGTTTCGATTCAGTAATGTCCCAAATACTCCATACTCTCCCAATAATTTTACCCTCAAGCAACTGAGGTTTAGAATAGTGTGCAAAAACTCTTCCATCTTTTAACTCTAGAATGTCGTAGCTCTCGAAATCAGCTTGGCTAGATATTTCCCAAATCATCCGATTAAAGGTTTGTGGATCTTTAAGTTGGCTCTCAAAAAATGCTTTGCATTGAGGACATTTTTTAGATAGTATTAGGGATTCTGGAATCTGCCACATATCCATAAATTTCTGATTCAAGCTCAGAATATCTCCCTCAAAGTTAACTGCAACAATACCAATCGCAGTAGACTCGAGAGTAGAACGAAGTAAAGAAAGAGATGTTTCTAGTTCTACTTCTTTTGCCTTGACTTGAGAAAATTCTTGTTGCAAATTGTCTTTGGCATCCCTTAATTCATCAGTCCATTTTTGAACGCTTAACTCTACTATTTCATCAGTTTTCTCACGAACAAAGGCACTGCCAAATTCCATATCTTGGTGTTTTACATAGTTCATGGATATTTCTACCAGAAATATCCGACCGCCTTTTGTCCGATAGCGAGATTTAAAGGTCAGGGAACCTTGTGAGCTAATATCTGACCAATTGTGCAGAGAAAAATCTACATCTATATCATGCAGCCTCATTGAAAGTAATTCCTCACGGGAATACTCAGTCATCAGACAAGTGGCATCGTTGACGTAAAGAAACTGCGCGTTTGCTCCTAAACAGAAGGCAGCATCTACAGCATGATTTATTAGGAAGTGAGCAAACTTCATCTCTATTTCTGGTTGTAGCGCCCACTGATTGTTTGATCTAGCTAATGTATAATCGCCAGAATTTATATTCATACTTCCTCCTGCTAATCAATCAGCACCATAGCTATTAATGAGCTAATAATCATAACTTGCTGAAATATTTGATGCACTATTAGGCTACTTACAAATAGAATTCGTTCAGAGATTAACAAATATTATTAATGACTTTTACAAAAATTATCATACCAATTAAAAGTGAATTTTATAACTAAAAGTTTATAAAAAAAATCTAAATATTTAAAATATATTGTTGATTTCAATAGCTTTTTATAGCAACACAAAATTTAGACAAATCAGATCCAGATTAGTCAATAAACCTTATTAGATAAGAGTTCAAAACTCTTAATCTATAAGTAGAAAAGATATTTTAAATTTCAACTAGCCCTGCACCAGAGCTAACTAATGGTTTATCAACCTAAAATTGCTGGGTTTCGACTGGGAAAAAGTTAAAAGATAAAAATTTTTAACCTTTAACTTTTTCCCTCACCACAGACTTTAGCGAACTACTAGTACACTATGGCGGAAGTTTGCCTAACTATAACCTGTTGCTCAGAGCCACTTGTCTGGTTAATTGAGATGGTAGCTGGATTTACGCCGTGCTGTACTAGTCTAGAGTCGTTTGATTTTTAACATAAATGAATTTGCAGGGCTGGGCTTGGCTTAAATGAACAAATTTCACTCATCAATTTATTTTCTTAATTTATCTTAACTTACTCTCTCAGAGAATTTAACTATAGAACAATATGCTTAGTCATCTGTCGTAAGAAATACATTAATATTAAAAAATACGTATATTTTTACGTATATTATTGTGTGTTTTTTTTCATAAAGAAACATTGTATTAATCTACTCAATGTATTTTTTAAATTTTTAAGTTTTAAAAAATACATTTTAATAAATTATTACGTAGTTAAGGCTTAGTCATCTCTCAAAGGAAACATAAAAAGTTAATAAACGATGTCTTTATCGTTACAAATAATTGACTTAAAGAATTTTTGGTGGCGATAATATAAAGACCGCCAAATTGTTGTAGTTGCAGAGTGTCTTGTGAAAAGAGAAGATAGCCAGTTGCTCATAGAAAGCCAGTTCAGACAAGATCAGATTATCTGATTAGGGCGCTGGCTTCCCTAAACAACCTTTACGAAAAAATATAATAGTTGTCTAAGTCCTAAAGCAAAAGAATTGACAACTAGATCAAAAGATTTTCTATTGTAAATTTGGTGATCTATCTTGGCAGCGATCGCAAAATATCAATTTTTTACAGCGACTAAGTTGAAAATGTCATAATCACGATAAAAGCGAAAGAATTGACACCCCGATCAAAAGATTTTACATTGCAAATTAGGATTTAATCATAGTACTGATCGCAAGTTAAGAACCTCCCCAGGCGCTTTAGTCAGTAGATCAGTACTATTAAAGCTAACTATATTAAGCTTTGTAAAGATTATGAGACGTGCTTGAATTAAGCTTAGTTGCTAGTTTACATCCTTTTAGATGATTTAGTTTTTCCCCGCCAACCTACTAAGCACTGCAATCATCCCAGTAGAAGCGAAAAATTTGACACTCTTTATCAAAAGATTTTTGATTGCACAATAGTCTTTACCTCCTTTATTCTGGTAACAAGAAGTACAGCCTAGATTGATTGCTGTATACTTTTCAAAAATTTTTGGTAGTGTGCTCACAACCATCAATCAGCAGCGATTAACCGTTTCTAGAATCGACCAAGCTAGGTCATGGGTGTAAAGACAACAGAGTTGTTTGTATTAAAAATTACCAATGCTGTGATTGTAAACTAAAAAGCCTTTGTGTAACTTTCTGTAATTACCTGAAACCAATGAGTCAAAACTATACTGGTTCAAATCCTCTCATCACCACTGAGCCATACAAGGAACTTCCAACAAACAGCGATGTAAAATCTACCTCTGACTCTCGTAAGCTTGATGAATCAGAGAATAGTAAGGGAATTCAGCCTTTTTTAAACGATGAAATAGCCCCAACCCTCTCAGTTGCCGGTGCGATCGCTCAAATGTTGGAAAATTTGGGAGTAGGCTACGCTTTTGGTGTCGCCGGTGGTGCAATGGCCAGCCTTTGGGGTGCGCTATCCAATAGCAGCATAGAAGTGTTGAACTTCCGCCATGAATCCGGAGCCGCATTTGCCGCCACTGAAGCTTACTTTGCAAATAATCGCCCCACTGTAGTTTTTACCACAGCAGGTCCGGGGATCACCAATGCGATCACCGGATTATTTGCAGCTCGTGGGGAAGGTGCCAAGGTAATTTTGCTGTCAGCTTGCACCTCAGCACCACAGCGTGGACGCTGGGCAATTCAAGAAACCAGCACTTATACCTTGCCCAGTGGGGGAATTTTTACCTCAGGAGCGCTATTCAACTATGCAATCACGATTGAATCTGCGGCTCAACTACCGCAGATTTTTCGTAAATTGGCTTTAGCGATGGCGCAACCAGGTGGATTTGTTGCCCATTTGAGTATTCCTACCGCAGTGCAAACAAGTTTAGTTGAGAATATAGCCTTACCCCAACTAGATGTTTCTCCGTTTGGGATCACTGCTTCAAAAGAAGCGATCGCTAAATCTGTAGAGTTATTATCATCTGGCCCCTTTGCTATCTGGGTTGGTTTCGGTGCGCGTGACGCAGCAGCCGAAATCCTCCAACTTGCTGAGAAAACTGGAGCCGCGGTTATCTGCTCACCTCGTGGTAAAGGTATCTTCCCCGAAGATCATCCCCAGTTTGTGGGTGTCACTGGTTTAGGCGGTCATGCTTCCGTCTTAACTTATATGGAACAGCAACCTCCACTACGCACACTCGTATTAGGAACCCGCCTTGGCGAACCGACTTCCTTCTGGAGTTCGGCGCTAGTTCCAAAAGGAGGCTTTGTCCATGTCGATATTGACCCAGAAGTGCCAGGTGTAGCCTATCCACACGTTGAAACTTTTGGGGTTTGCTCTGATATCAAAGCTTTTGTGCAAGAGTTGTTGCAGCAATTACCAGATGCTCCTGATTCCACAATCTCCCTACCTCGTCCAGAACACAAAGCAATTGAACCTGCTCCAGACGTAGACTATCCAGTGCGACCAGAAGTATTGATGGCAGCAATTCAAAAGCTCGTTGTTGAGGGTAGCGATGCCGTAGTCATGGCAGAATGCGGTAACTCTTTTACTTGGTCAACACATCTACTGCAATTTGCCCAAGCCAATCGCTACCGAGTCAGTACCGGAGTCGGCGCAATGGGTCACGCCGTCACAGGAGTGTTGGGTGCAGCATTGGCAAACAATGGCAAAGCTGTAGGGATTGTTGGTGATGGAGCAATGCTGATGAATAACGAAATCAGCACAGCCGTGAAGTACAAAATTCCTGCTATCTGGATTGTACTCAACGATGCGCGTTACAACATGTGCCATCAAGGGATGAAAATCTTGGGATTAACGGGTGCAGATGCAACAATTCCACCGACAAACTTTGCGATGATTGCTCGTGGGATGGGAGCAGAAGCGATCGTCGTCGTCAGAGAGTCGGATATTGAAGCCGCATTAGAACAAGCGATCGCATCAACTGTTCCCTTTTTAATTGATGTAGTGATTGATGCCGATCGCCCAGCACCTTCTGGTGGACGTAATAAAAGTTTGGCAGCCCAAGGAATTAAATCAACTCCCGCGAAAAATGCAGCCAAGCAAGTTTCATTTCCAATGATTTGATTTTAAAAGCTTGCAATCTCATTCAATTCTTATAGACACTAAAACACTCCAAAAAGGCGGAATTTACAACGCAGTTTGGATTAGTCCATTCAGTAAAACATGAAGGATGAATTTAGAAGCGGCAAAAACTTTATTCTAGGCAACAACTACACCTACAAAGCTGGAATGTCTTATTTTTGAAGATTACTCTTTTCTAACTTCATCTTATCTTAATATTCAAGAGTGTTTTTGTGTCTATTTCTTTATATTTTGTAATGGTCATTACTTTCTCTAAACAATTCCAACCAATATCGAGAGGTGAAAATGCTGCTATTTGAAACTGTTAGAGAAATGGGTCACGAACAAGTTCTCTTTTGTCATGGTAAAAATCCCGAAATTAAAGCAATAATCGCCATTCATGATACGAGCTTGGGCCCAGCAATGGGAGCTACAAGACTTATGCCTTATGTCAACGAAGAAGCTGCTTTAAAAGATGCACTGCGTCTGAGTCGGGGAATGACATATAAAGCAGCCTGTGCAAACATTCCGGCCGGTGGGGGAAAAGCAGTCATTATTGCTAATCCTGAAAATAAAACAGACGATTTGTTGAGAGCTTACGGACGTTTTGTTAATAGTCTAAATGGACGTTTTATTACCGGACAAGATGTTAATATCACTCCTGACAATGTACGGACAATTAGTCAAGAAACCAAATATGTTGTTGGGGTATCAGAAAAGTCCGGTGGCCCTGCTCCGATAACATCACTAGGAGTTTTTCTCGGAATTAAAGCTGCTGTAGAATCTCGTTGGCAGAGTAAAAGACTTGATGGCATGAAAGTTGCAGTTCAAGGCTTAGGAAATGTCGGGAAAAATCTCTGTCGGCATCTACATGAGCATGATGTCCAGCTTTTTGTTAGTGATGTAGATCCAGTAAAAGCACAAGAGGTAAAACGACTTTTTGGCGCAACTGTTGTAGAACCAACCGAAATTTACTCACTTGATGTAGATATCTTTGCTCCTTGCGCGTTAGGAGGAATTCTTAATAGTCATACAATTCCTTTCCTGCAAGCAAAAATTATTGCTGGTGCAGCTAATAATCAATTGGACAATGAACAATTACATAGTCAAATGCTTGCTAAAAAAGGAATTCTTTACAGTCCTGATTATGTAATTAATGCCGGAGGGCTAATCAATGTTTATAACGAAATGATTGGTTATGACGAAGAAAAAGCTTTTAAGCAAGTACATAACATTTATGACACGCTATTAGCAATTTTTGAGATTGCTAAAGAGCAAGGAGTTACTACTAACGATGCTGCCAGACGATTAGCAGAAGACCGGATCAATAATAAGCGAACCAAGACTAAAGCGATCGCAGCTTAATTATTATTATCTTCAGGAGTGAACAATGGAAAAAAATACCTTTGCGACATCAGCTTATATTGCGACTTCACCAGAGAGCGCCTTTAACTACCTTTGTAGTTTAAAGAATTTAGATGAATGGACGCTTTACAGCCGGATGAAAGAGCAAATTGATGAAGATACCTGGCTCGGAAGTGCATCCGGTTATCACAAAAATCTTTACTATCACGTTAAAAAACTAGAAAATCCACTTTTCTACGGTATTGAGTGGCATTGTGGATTAGAGTATCAGAAATATTTTCAGGTTTATCCTGTTTTGCTGTTTCCCACCGACTACATTGAGCCAGGAACAGATGAAAAAGGTGTGTATTTTCACTGGTTGAGCTTTGTCGATCCCAAACGGCAGACTCAGATGATTATGCAGGGAATTCACACAGTACACACTTCTGAGTGTCGTTCTCTTAAAGGTAATTTAGAACGTAAAGCTGGTTTGACCGCAGCAGCCAAAGGACGCTATTTTATTGATACTGACACTATTTATGTTGATGCCCCAATTGAAATCGGCATTGAATACTTGAAAGACCTAAAAAATATAGATGAATGGGCACATTTACTACGACCAAATGGTGAGATTGGTCTTGATTCAGGAGAATTCAAAGATGAATATGACCAGAAGGTAAAAGTTTCTGTGCGAGTTCATAGTCTGAGTAAATACTACTTGGTTGAACAAGAACACTTTTACCCAGACTACGAATATTATCAGCGTTCTGTAGCGTTACTTATCCCAACTGCATACTCTTTCGCCGATCCTGAAGCTTCAGGTTTCATTCTGCATCGAATCACATTCTGGAAAACAGATGCAACTGTTAGTCACGGCAAACTTCAAATTGAAGACTTTGGTGCTGAGAGCATGAACATCAAACGTTTACTCGAAGCCAAAGCAGGCAACCTAAAATCATTTGATCGGGGAATGAGCTATCTACCAAAAACTCCAGAATCACTAGTTACCAATTACTAAAACCTCAGCGTCCCTCTGCGCTTCCCTCAGCGTTCTTTGCGTTTAAAATTCACCCCTCAATTCCCCACGATTAGCTGTATTGCAACACATGAAACTCAAGCCACTTACTATTACTATCCTTACTTTTTGTGTTGCCGCTTTTTCGGGAATGAAAGCTGCGTCAGCCGCATCCTTTTCAGTAATCGCCGACGGTCTATATAATGCTGGTGGTCTGAGCTTTGGCCCTGATGGTAATCTCTATGTTACAGAGGCGGGAATCGGGGGAAGTGGAGCTTGTGTTCCACCAGCAAGTGGTCAAGGCAATTCTTTATGCTATGGCACAAGTGGGGCAGTTAGCAAAATTGAGAATGGTAAAACCGAGCGCATACTGACAGGACTTCCTTCTATAGCATTACCAGATGGTACTGGAGCAGGTGGCCCTCGTGATATCCAATTCGATCAGAAGGGTAAACCTTATGTTCTGATTGGGTATGGGGCGAATCCAACCTTTCGCGATCGCAATTTGGGTAACACTGACCTCGGTAAAATCATTGCTCCCGACTTTAATACCAATTCCTGGACGAGTGTTGCAGATTTAGCTAACTATGAACTCGCCAATAATCCCGATGGTGGTGATGTCGATAGCAATCCCTTGGGTTTTGTCATAGATGGTAATAAGTTAGTTGCAGCTGATGCAGGTGCAAATGACTTACTGGGTGTCAACATTGGTGGCAGTAATTTGCAAGCTATTACCACCTTCCCTAAAGACATCTTGACGAATCCAGTCTTTCCACCTTCTGATACCCCATCCAATGAGCCGGCACAGGTTCCATCTCAAGGTGAACCAGTGCAATCGCAGTTTGCAACTCAAGCAGTACCCTCAAGTGTGGCAAAAGGCCCAGATGGCGCTTATTATGTCAGCCAATTTACTGGTTTTCCCTTCCCAGAAGGTGGCGCAAAAATCTATCGAGTCGGTGCTGATGGCAAGCCAACAGTCTTCGCTGATGGTTTTACCCAACTCACAGACCTGCAATTTGATTCTGCGGGCAATTTATATGCTTTGCAGTACGCCAATCAGTCAGCTTGGAAGGGTGATTTTGATGGTTCTGTAATCAAAATAGCTCCTGATGGCACACGCACAACTCTTCTGAGTGGCAATGGATTAGAGTCACCTAGCGCTCTGACCATTGGTGCTGATGGTGCAGTATACGTCACCAACCGAGGCGATCGCCCAGGAGAAGGACAAATTCTCAGAATTGAGAATAGCAAATCTGTCCCTGAACCTGATTCTGTTTTAGGTGTATTAGCGATCGCTGCCTTAGGCGTTGGTTTGTTGCACAAGAAGAGACTTACACAACCACCCATAGATAGAGTTGTGGCGCTCAAGTAAAGAGTTTCAAACCAATATCAGTGCCTCTAAAAAGGGCATTGTCTACTCTGCGTTTCTCAAAAACTGGGATTCGTTGTCTTTAAAACCATAAAAGTTTCCCCAAACAAATTACTTAACTCTCAATTTCCAAAGGTATGAAACTCAAGTCATTTGCTCTTACATCTGTTACATTTTGTTTTACTGCTATTTGTGGAACACTATCTGCACAAGCTGCAACCCTAACGACAGTTGTCGATGGAGTCAGTAATGCACGGGGTGTTAGCTTTGGCCCTGACGGCAGTCTCTACGTAGCAGAGCCAGGTATCGGCGGTAACGGAAATTGCCAACCATCTCCGAGTACCCTGTTTCAGCCTATCTGTGCTGGTAATACTAGTTCACTTGTCAAAGTTTCACCAGACGGGACCAAACAGCGTCTACTTAATAACTTTCAGTCTTTAGCAGAGCAACCCACTGGCAACCAAGGTGCTGGTATTGAAGATATACAATTTGATTCTAAAGGAAAAGCTTATCTGCTGACTGGCTTTGCTGGTTATCCAGGAAACCGCGATCTAGCAACACTTAACCTTGGTTCGCAATCGGTACTCCCACCACAGCAACTTGCGACTTTCCCACCATCAACACCCGATAAAGTTTTGAATACACCGCTTTTAGCACAACTGTACCAAGTTGACTTAAAGACGGGATCTCTCAACAGTATTTTTGACTTTGCCAAGAATGAAATCACCAAAAATCCAGATAAAGGGGATGTAGTTACCAATCCCTATGACCTGGCTATTAATGGGGATAGTGCTTATGTCGTTGATGGGGGTGGGAACACTGCTTACAAAATTAAACTTGATGGAAGTAAATCCGAGGCGATCGCAATTCCGAAAAACATCATTAGTAAGTCAGATTTACCACCAGGATTACAATTACCTCCTGGGCTATTAGAGGAGCTTCCAGGAGGAAAAGTAGCAATTCAATCAGTACCCACAGGTGGCGCAATTGGCCCCGATGGAGCTTTATACGTTGGCGAATATACGGGTTTTCCTTATCCACAAGGTAAATCACGGATTTTCCGCATCGGTGATGATCTTAAACCAGAAGTTTTTCTGGATGGGTTTACGCACATCACAGACTTAACCTTTGATGAGAAAGGCGATTTGCTCGTCTTACAGTTCAGCGATAAGTCCCAGTTAGGGGGTGACATTACAAATCTACCTGGTTCTCTGATCGAAGTTGCTCCCGATGGCACTCGCACAACACTTGTTGCCGCAGGTCAAGGGCTAGATTCGGCTGATGGAATTGATATTGGCCCTGATGGCAAGATTTATATTACCAATCGCGGTGTCGGCCCAGGACGAGGGGAAGTTGTTCGGGTGGATGGTATAGTTACAACAATCCCCGAATCTAGTTCAGTACTTGGCTTATTAGCACTTGCTGGTGTAGGTGCAACTGGTGCGATCGCCAAGCGCAAACGCCAAGAAAAGTCGGGTGAATTGCTAGCCAAAGCAGAGATAGTCTAATTCCTCTTTACCTGGTGTCAGGTAAAGCTTACAGAAGAGGCTGCTGCCTTACAGAGAAAGTTGCATTTCAAACAAGAGGCAGCAGCCCGAATTTCAAGGTTCCCGAACTGGGACTGGGAACAAAATTAGTCTAGGAAAGAGTATACACTCATACAACTAGGACTTCAAACTCATGGGGTTAGTCAAAAATTTCTCAATCGGCATTCTCGGTACTGGATTCATGGTGCTGGCAACAGTAGCCCAAGCCAAAGCTGTAACATTAAAATACAATAGTAGTATCAGCAGTCCTGGCTTCGGCCCTGGGCAACTGTTTGTTCCCCAAGGCATAGCGGTGGATAGCCAAGGTAATATCCTTGTATCTAACGGACGCGGTGTTAACCCGGATGGTACTCCTAACTACAACCTTGGTGACAAAATTGAAAAATTTAGTCCAAGCGGTGAGTATATTGGAGCAATTGGCTCCGGCGGCACAGGCCCCGGACAGTTTGACGAGCCAACAACTGTAGACTTTAATCCCGTAACAGGGGATTTGTATGCTGGTGATGTTTACAACAACCGCATCAATCAATTCGATTCTCAGGGTAACTTTATTAGATCCTTTGCAAATGGAGATTTTACCCCTCGTATAAATGATCGGCTTTTCTTTGGACCATCTGGTGTAACATTTGACAAAACTGGCAACGTGTACGTTGGTGATTTCAACGGCGAAAGAATCCTTAAATTCACACCTGACGGAAAGCAAATTGGTGTCATTGGTGGCACTGTGGGCACTGGACTTGGAGAAACTCAAGGTGTAGCAGGTATAAGAATTTCCCCAGTCAGTGGAAATATCTTTGTAGCTGACCAGTATAACAACCGCGTTAAAGTACTCGATCCAAATGGTAAACCTCTCTACACATTTGGTTCAGCAGGTAGCGGACCTGGACAGCTTCTTCAGCCAATTGGCATCGAAGTGGACGATCAAGAGAATGTTTATGTAGCTGATTCTATCAACAGCCGCGTTCAGGTATTTGATAAAAACGGTAACTTCTTGACTTCCTACGGTCAACCAGCCTTAGATGCATCAGGCAACCCAGTCCCACCTCCAGCATTAACTGGCCCTCCTTTTGGCAATCCCCTTGACCTCACACCAGGCAGATTTAACTGGACGGGTGGTACAGCCCTCAAAGATGGCAAGCTTTATGTGGGCGATTTCTTCCAAGGTCGCGTCCAAGTGTTAAACGTAGAAGGCACAAAGAAAGTACCAGAACCTAGTTCAGCATTGGGTTTAGCATTGCTGGGACTTGGGGCTGCTACCGTCACATTGCGCAAACGCGGACAACAAAAGCCTGTCTTCAGTTTAGAGAAAGAATTGCAAAAACAGTGTTAAGTTCTGATGCTTAAGTAACAATTTAGTAGGGTGCGTTAGTCAAGGGCATAATGCACCATCTCAAAAATTTTGGTGCATTACGCTTCGCGGTAACGCAATGCCAGTTGCTACTACAGATAGCACAGCGTTAGCGAGTACTCGAGCGTTGGCAGCCTCCGTTCAGACTTCTCTTCGCAATGCACTGGCTCCCTTACGAAAATTTCAGGTTATTAAATCCAAAACAAGGGAAATAAAAACTGGATAACACAACAAAGCCAACATTATCAAGGTGCTTCCAGGACATTAACAGCTCATGCAGATTCTGATTTATTCATACAATTATCATCCAGAGCCAATTGGTATTGCACCTTTGATGACTGAACTAGCAGAAGGGCTGGTAAAGCGAGGGCATCAAGTGCGGGTAATCACAGGTATGCCAAACTATCCTCAGCGTCAGATTTACGATGGGTATCGAGGGAAGTTATACGTTACTGAACAGAAAAAAGGTGTCACTATTCAGCGTAGTTATCTACGGATTAAGTCCAAACCTAACCTTGTAGACAGGCTACTGCTAGAGTTGAGCTTTGTCTTTACGAGTTTGCCACAAGCTCTTAAGGGTGAGCGACCTGATGTAATTCTCTTAACAGTACCGCCGCTACTAGTTTGCTTACCTGCAACCTTTATAGCTTGGCTATACAATTGCCCAATAGTGCTGAATGTGCAAGATATTCTCCCGGAAGCTGCCGTCCGTGTTGGGCTAATTAACAATAAGTGGATGATTCAAGCTCTGGAGGCTTTAGAGAAATTTGCCTACCGAACTGCACATACGATTAGCGTGATTGCCGATGGCTTTGTAGATAATTTAATAAATAAAGATGTACCGCCTAATAAAATTGCCTGCATTCCAAATTGGGTAAATCTAAATTTTATCCGCCCTTTACCGAAGGAGAACAGCTCTTGGAGAGCTACCCATCAACTCGATAATAAATTTGTAGTGCTTTATTCAGGTAATATTGCTCTGACGCAAGGTTTGGAGACAGTAATAGAAGCAGCAGCTCGGTTGCGTCATCTAGAAGAAATTGTCTTTGTCATAGCAGGTGAATCTCAAGCTCTGGAAAGATTGCAAAAACATTGTCTTGTTTGTGGTGCAGATAACGTTTTGCTGCTACCATTGCAACCGCGAGAAAAACTACCACAAATGTTGGCAGGCGCAGATGTGGGGTTGATTGTGCAAAAGAGCAATGTGATTTCTTTCAATATGCCTTCTAAAATACCACTGCTGTTAGCTAGTGGTCGCCCAATTGTTGGTTCAGTTCCCGCCGCTGGTACTGCTGCCAAAGCTATCAAAGAAAGCGGTGGCGGCATTATTGTTGAGCCAGAGTCAGCAGATGCTTTGGCAAGTGCGGTATTGGATTTATATAATCAGCCGGAATTAGCAGCACAATTAGGGCGCAAAGGGAGAAAGTTTGCGGTAAAAAACTATTCCTTTGAGCAAGCGCTAGATCGGTATGAAGAGTTATTTTCTGATGTGATTGCCAAAGAAGCAACAACTTTGGATATCTTGCCCAAAATCAGTTCTAAAGAATCACTTGTTGATATTTGAAAATTGGGGACAAGAAAAATGTCTTTGAAATCCTCTGATTCAGATCGGCTGAAAAAAACTGACCAAAGATTGATCGCTTTATTGAGCGATCGCATATCATTATTAGCAGCATCAGAACAACCTTCTTTAGATGAACAATTGGCTGATGTCGCTCCCTTACTTGCCCAAGCAGGTATTCCTGAGTCTGTTTGGGCAGGTGTAATAAATAGTTGTTATACTACTCTAATTCCTAAATCTGCAACAAATCATCTCATTCCCCGAAAAATTACAATCATCGGTGGATGCGGCAGGATGGGAAAATTATTTAAAGAGCAACTTTCGCTAGTAGGTAACAATGTTAGCGTTCTAGAACATGATGATTGGGAACATGCAGATCAACTGTTAAGTCAGGCAGAATTAGTAATAGTAAGTGTTCCTATTGAGCATACAGTTGATATTATTAAGCGTGTAGCTAAATACCTCGCCCCAACTACCGCTTTGTGTGACATCACGAGTATTAAAGTACAGCCAACTCAGGCGATGCTCAAACATCATCCTGGGCCAGTCATAGGTTTACATCCAATGTTTGGGCCAAATATCAAATCGTTTTTTGGTCAAAAAGTAGTGGTATGTCCAGGTCGAAACGATAGTTCATTTCAATGGTTTTTGGACTTTTTTAAAAGTCAAGGAGCTGAGTTAGTTGCTTGCACGCCTGAAGAACACGATCGGATGATGGTGATTATTCAAGCAACCCAACATTTCTGTAGATTTAGTCTTGGCGTTTTCTTAGCAGAAGCAAAAATTGACATAGAGCAGAGTTTAACAATGTCAACTCCTAACTACCGTCAAGAAATTGATATTGTTAAACGTTTGTTTTACCAAAACCCTCACTTATGTGTGGATATTATGCTAGCTACAGAAGAAAGGTGTGATGCAATTGGCTTTTTAGCTGATACTTACAGCAGTTTGGCAAAACTGGTAGCGATGAAAGATAGAGACGCATTAATTCAAGAATTTGAAAAGGCTCAAAGCTTTTTTGAAGAGAAGATTAACACTTTTCTACAGCCTTTAAATACAACTGCTAAAGCGGCTATTTGACGAGATTTACAACAAAAGACGCAGATAAATAAAAAATATGATAGTTAACATCAACCAAAAAAGTAGATTAATTCATCAACGTGTTTCGGTTACTTTCGACTACGAGGTTCATTTCACTCAAAATTTATTTGAGTTGAAAAATCCCACACTAGCGCAAGTGATTGCAGCAGATGGGGAGACTAAGCCGAAGAAAGTAGTTGCAGTGGTAGACGCAGGAATATTAAAGTATCAACCTGAATTGGTGAAGCAATTAGTCGCGTATACCAAGTTTTATGGAGAGGTATTAGCGATCGCATCTGAACCGATGATCATTTCGGGAGGAGAAGCTGCTAAAAACGATTCCACTTTAGTAGAGCAAATCCAGCAACAGATTGAAGCTGCCGGATTATGTCGTCACTCTTACATATTAGCGATCGGTGGCGGGGCGGTATTGGATTTGGTAGGATATGCAGCCGCAACTGCTCACCGGGGAATTCGCCTCATTCGGGTGCCAACAACGGTGTTGGCACAAAATGATTCTGGGGTTGGCGTCAAAAACGGCATCAACGCCTTTGGTAAAAAGAACTTTCTCGGCACATTTGCGCCACCTTATGCAGTGATAAATGACTCTACGTTCTTGACAACTCTAGACGATCGCGATTGGCGTTCTGGAATCGCAGAAGCAGTCAAAGTGGCGCTGATTAAGGATGCTAGCTTTTTTGATTTTATCCACTCTCACACCGCAGCCCTAAAGCGGCGAGATATGGACACTATGCAACAGGCTATCTATCGTTGCGCCCAGCTGCATTTAGAACATATTGCCAATAGCGGCGATCCTTTTGAAATGGGTTCGTCTCGTCCCCTGGATTTTGGACATTGGGCGGCTCATAAACTGGAGCATTTGACAAATTATCGCTTGCGTCATGGCGAAGCTGTGGCGATCGGTATTGCTTTGGATAGCACCTATTCTTATTTGGTAGGGTTGCTGGATTTTTCAGAGTGGCAACGCATATTAAATACTTTATTGGCGTTGGGTTTCACGTTGTATGTGCCAGAACTGGCTAAGAATTTATCAGAATTGGAAGATCCTCATTGTTTGTTTTGGGGATTGATTGAATTTCGCGAACATTTAGGGGGAGAGTTGACTTTAACACTCTTACAAAGGATTGGAAAAAGTATTGAGGTTCATGAGGTGAATTTGTCTTTATATAAGCAAGCAATATCGCTGTTGCGGGAGATGAAAGAGAATTTTTAAATCCATAGGCGCTTCTCTACGAGACGCTACGCGAACGCCTTCCCGTAAAGTAGGTACGTAGAGGTTTTTTGAGATTATTTACTACTTTTGGGGGAGGCGGAGATTTGGAAATCGGGTTGTTGGTAAATGTACTAGAAAAGCAGTATAAAAAGCGAATAAATTGACATCCAATCGAAAAATTATTCAATGTATTGTTTGCTTGACATCTAGTACTCTTAAATAAGAAGCAAAAAGGTTTTTATAACTTTTTTTAGAAATCATGCATGAATTCAAATAAGTTGACTTAGATTGACAGTACATTATCTAAGTTTGCTATTGCTTTAAAAATAACTATTAATAACCAATGATTGCTTATTGATAATTGACTAGTAACTATTTCAGAGAAATTCATCATGATTTTTGATTCCCGTTCTTACAAAACCAATAGCGGTGTAAGTGTTTCTCGCTCCATCACTGAAGTTAAGATGGACACTGCCCTCGAAGATATTCTGTTCCATTTAAATTCTCAGCGTGGAGGCTTGCTAAAGAGTAGCTACGAATATCCAGGCAGATACAAAAGATGGGCGATCGGATTTGTCAATCCCCCGTTAGAATTGACTACACAAGAAAACGCTTTTACTTTCATAGCTTTGAATGAACGTGGTCAAGTACTTTTACCATTTCTGTTAGAGCGCCTATCCCAGTCAGAGCAACTTGAGAAAGTCACCCAAGATAATAACAATATTGTCGGCTTTATTAAACGTTCAAAAAAATTATTTGCTGAGGAAGAACGCAGTAAACAACCTTCATCATTTACAGTTGTCCGTGAAATTCTATATACTTTCTCTAGTCAAGAAGATGAGCATTTAGGCTTGTATGGTGCTTTTGGTTATGACTTAGTTTTTCAGTTTGAACCAATTACCCAACGTCTGGAACGTCCTAGAGATCAACGTGACTTGGTGCTTTATCTACCTGATGAATTGATTGTTGTTGACTATTATCAGCAACGTGCATTTCGTCTAGAATATGATTTTGAGACAGCGCATGGTAGCACGAAGAATCTTGCTAGAACAGGTGAGTCTGTAGATTATCGCGGCAAACATCTTCTACCGCATCAAACTGCTGACCATAAAATAGGCGAATATGCGAAAAAAGTTGAGGTTGCACTCGATTATTTCCGCCGAGGCGATTTATTTGAAGTTGTTCCTAGTCAAAACTTTTTTGAAGGCTATGAAGACCAACCCAGCAAACTATTTAACACCTTAATGGAAATAAATCCTAGTCCTTATGGATTTATTTTTAATTTAGGTGGCGAATATCTGATTGGTGCATCTCCAGAAATGTTTGTGCGGGTTGAAGGTAGGCGGGTTGAAACTTGTCCAATTAGTGGCACTATTAGCCGGGGACAAGATGCTCTTGATGATGCGGTGCAAATTCGTCAGTTACTCAACTCTCACAAAGATGAAGCCGAGTTGACCATGTGTACTGATGTCGATCGCAATGACAAATCCCGAATCTGCGAACCTGGTTCGGTACAAGTGATTGGTCGTCGCCAAATTGAATTATATAGCCACCTGATACATACAGTAGATCATGTTGAGGGTACTCTGCGATCGCAATTTGATGCTTTAGATGCTTTTCTTTCGCATACATGGGCAGTTACAGTCACAGGCGCACCTAAAAGGGCAGCAATAGATTTTATTGAACAGCACGAAAAGAGCGCCCGACGTTGGTATGGTGGAGCAGTTGGCTATTTAAATTTCAACGGGAATTTAAATACTGGCTTAATTCTGCGGACAATCCGATTAAAAGATTGCATTGCAGAAGTGCGAGTTGGCGCTACAGTCCTTTATGACTCTATACCACAAGCAGAAGAACAAGAAACAATTACCAAAGCTGCTGCTTTATTTGAGACGATTCGGCGTGTAAAGCAAACGAGTCAGAAAATTGATGAGTCCAGTTCTCTAAAATTAAGTAAACACGTTCCAGGTGTAAAATCTAGCAAACGCATCTTATTAATAGACTACGAAGACTCATTTGTTCATACCCTAGCTAATTACATTCGCCAAACTGGTGCAAGCGTTACTACACTCCGTCATGGTTTTTCAGAATCGCTATTCGATACAGAACGCCCTGACTTAGTTGTTTTATCTCCTGGGCCTGGTAGACCAAGTGATTTTGGAGTTCCACAAACTGTTGGCGCCCTTCTGCATCGCCAAATTCCTATTTTCGGAGTTTGTTTAGGATTGCAAAGCATCGTTGAAGCTTTTGATGGCGAGTTGGGAGTTCTCAACTATCCTCAACATGGTAAATCTTCACGGATTTTCGTCACCGATTCCAATTCTGTCACCTTCAAAAACTTACCCGAATCTTTTACAGTAGGTAGATATCACTCATTGTTTGCTCTACCACAACGTTTGCCAAAAGAACTCAAAGTAACAGCGATTTCTGATGACGACGTAATTATGGCCATTGAACACCAGACACTTCCCATCGCCGCCGTTCAATTTCATCCAGAATCAATCATGACTCTAGCGGGAGAAGTCGGTATGGAAATCATAAAAAATGTCGTGCATACATATACGCAAACTGTAGAATCATTAGTTATTGGGCGTGGGGCATAGGGCATTGGGCATGGAGAAGAGACAAGGTAGACAAGGTAGATGGGAAAGACTTGTTTAATAATTCCCCCTTGTCCCCTTGTCCCCTTGTCCCCTTGTCTCCCCTACTCCCTACTCCCTGCTCCCTATAACAGATTATGACTAAGCAAGTTGCTCCTTCCCGCCATATTCTCGAAGATATTGTCTTGCATAAAAAGCAAGAAGTTGCAAAAATGCAGCAAGAACTGCCTTTAGCCTCCTTGCGACAACAGTTAAATACAGCCCCGACTGTGCGAAATTTCTTGACTGCTTTGCAAGAAAATATCAACCAACCGAGCTTAATTGCCGAGGTAAAAAAAGCGTCACCTAGCCGGGGAATTATCCGCGCAGATTTTGACCCAGTAGCTGTTGCTCAAGCTTATGAACGAGGCGGTGCAGCTTGTTTATCAGTCCTGACTGACCAAAAGTTCTTTCAGGGCAGTTTTGATAATCTGCGGAGCGTGCGATTACAAGTAGCATTACCGCTACTGTGTAAGGAATTCATCATCGATCGCTATCAAATTTATTTAGCACGAACAGCAGGTGCAGATGCAGTCTTGTTGATTGCCGCCATTTTATCAGATCGAGAACTCCAGACTTTTTTGCAAGTAATTCACGATTTGGGGATGAATGCACTGGTAGAAGTCCATACCTTAGCTGAACTGGATCGAGTGCTAAAGCTTGACAACTTACATTTAGTAGGAATCAACAATCGCAATTTAGAAGATTTTACTCTTGATTTAGGAACAACCCAGCAACTTTTAGCAGAGCGTCAACAACAATTACAAAGCTTAGATATCACCGTCGTTAGCGAATCTGGACTGTATACACCTGCTGATTTATCTCTTGTCGCTGAGGCTGGTGCGCGTGCAGTTTTAATTGGAGAATCTTTAGTTAAACAAAGCGATGTCGAACAAGCTGTACGTACTTTGCTAAAACTCGCTCCTGCCTAACCCAATACGCTTGAGTTAAGCTTTATTCTCTCCCCCTGCTCCCTGCCCCCTGCCCCCCTGCCTCCCCTATCCCCTGTTCCCTATTTTGCTTTGAGGCAATTGTATGAAAGCAATGGCGATCGCAAACTTCGGAAGTCCAGAAGTCTTTGTCGCAACTGAAGTGGATAAACCAACACCAAAAAACAACGAAGTTTTAGTCAAAGTTTATGCCACCTCAGTGAACCCAGCCGACTGCGGGGTGCGCCAAGGAAGTTTCGGCCCAAGGGTGAAACTACCTGCAATTCTTGGCTTTGACGTTTCCGGTGTCGTTGAGGTCGTTGGCGATAATGTTCAGGATTTTCAGGTAGGTAACGAAGTTTATTATGCAATTGCCCATGAAGAAGGTGGCGGTGCTAATGCGGAGTATCATGTTGCAAATGAATCAACTATTGCCAGAAAGCCCAGAAATATATCGCATTTAGAAGCTGCTAGCGTACCTGTGGCAGGAGGTACAGCATGGGCTGCACTGATCGCAAGAGCAAATATCAAAGTCGGTGAAACTGTATTAATTCATGGTGGTGCAGGTGGTGTCGGCACATTCGCCATTCAAATAGCTAAAGCAGCAGGTGCTTACGTTTACACAACCTGTGGCGGTTATGATACTGATTTTGTCAAGTCCATCGGTGCAGACAGAGCGATCGATTACCGCAACGAAGACTTTATCAAGATTATTATGCAGGAAACGGGCGGTAAAGGAGTTGATGTGACTTTTACTACTGTTAGCGGTGACATTTTAGCCAAAAGTTTGGTAGTGACAAAAGCTGAGGGTCGCGCTGTTACTATCACGGGGGTTGAAGGTGACTTGAATATCGCTATTTTCAAAAATATTACTATCCACTTTACACACTTAGATCAGACCCGCCCCAAGCTTGATGCCTTAAGAATCTTAATTGAACGGGGTGATATCAAACCTGTTGTAAGTAAGACTTTTTCACTTCATCAGGTAGCCCAAGCGCATAAAACCTTTGAGGAAGGCGGTGAGGCTATACGCGGCAAGATTGTTGTACAGGTTGTATAAATTATTATCAGTTTTTGTCTTACCGTAAAGCATTAGCTATAACTCAAATCCCAAACTGAAAAAAATGAGGTTCAAAAACATCATTCACGAGTATCAAAAACTCGTTAACGGAGCTAAAAGACTCATTCACGAGTATCAAACACTCATTAACGGAGATAAAAGACTCATTCACGAGTATTAAAGACTCGTTAATGGAGATAAAAGACTCATTCACGAGTATTAAAGACTCGTTAACGGAGATAAAAGACTCATTCACGAGTATCAAAGACTCGTTAACGGAGCTAAAAGCCTCATTCACGAGTATCAAAGACTCGTTTACAAAAAATTTAGCATGGGCATCGCTAATTGCTAAGTGTTAATTATTTCAAAACTATTAACCAATCATTAACTGTTTTTCAGCATGACCTCTATCTCTGATTCCTTTCAATTTTTACGCGATCGCCAACAGTGTGCTTTAATCCCCTTTATCACAGCAGGCGATCCTGACTTAGAAACCACTGCCGAAGCCTTACGCATCTTAGATCGTAACGGTGCTGACTTCATCGAGTTGGGCGTTCCCTACTCCGATCCTCTCGCAGATGGGCCTGTGATTCAAGCAGCAGCAACCCGCGCTTTGCAAAAAGGCACAAAATTAGAGCAAGTGCTAGAGATGTTGCACATAGTGATCCCTAGTTTGAAAGCGCCGATAATTCTATTTACTTACTACAATCCCATTTTGTACCGGGGTATTAAGTCGTTTTTGGCGCAAATTGCTACTGCTGGGGTGCAAGGGTTGGTAGTACCAGACTTACCCTTAGAAGAAGCAGGAGAATTAATCAAAACTGCTGCATCTTTCGGAATTGAAGTAATTTTACTCGTAGCTCCTACCAGTTCTCAAGATAGAATTGAAGCGATCGCTCGTCAATCTCAAGGTTTTATCTACCTAGTGAGCGTCACAGGAGTTACAGGTATCCGCGCTCAACTCCAAAACCGCGTAGAGCATTTAATTACCGAGTTGCGAAGCGTCACCAATAAACCCATTGGCGTTGGTTTTGGCATCTCAGCAGCAGAACAAGCACATCAAGTAAGGGAATGGGGAGCAGACGCAGTGATTGTTGGTAGCGCCTTTGTGAAACGTTTAGCTGAAGGTAGCCCAACTGAAGGATTGCAAGCTGTAGAAGAATTTTGTCGAGAACTTAAAACAGCCGTTACAGAAAGTCGGCGCGAAAGTCCATCTCTTCAACAAGTGGGATAAATTCACCCGCAGACCTGGGGAGTAGGGAATTATAACGGTTTGCAGTTGAGTCCAATACAGACCCAACTCCCAATCCCTTCCTTAGTAGGGAAGGGGAGTAAGATTCAAAGCCATTCTCCTCTTAGGCTACCGTGTACATACAAGTTGAATTACCCCCCTTAATCCCCCCGTTTATTGGGGAAAAAAGAAATCTAGTTCCCTCCCCTTGTAAAGGGGAGGGTTAGGGTGGGGTAAAACCCTGGTTAATCAGCTATTTCAGACTTGTGTGTACACTGTAGCCTCTTAGGAGAGAGGTTTAGAGAAAGGTCAATTATTTCTCTCTTTCTGCCCCTCGGTCACTGAGCGTAGTCGTTCGCGGAGCGTCTCGAAGAGAAGTGCTGCTCCCCTGCTTTTCTGTTTCGATTAAGACAACAATGAAATTACTGCTAAAATCTTTCAAAATATTAATCTATAGCGTACTTCTAGTTAGTGCCTGTGCGCTTACAGTCTTTGCCCACGATCGCGTTGACCACGGACAATACGAATACCATTGGCATTATAATCTTCCAGGACAAGACGCTCACCTAGCAGTAAGAAAGAACGTAACTCACCTAACACCAGCAGATAAAACAGCCTTTGTCAAGGCTATCAAAACCTTAAAAACTATCATACCCGCAGGTAGCAAGCTCAGTATTTACGACCAATTCGTTGCCATACATCTAGGGGCAACACGCTTGATTCATAACCATACAGGACATTCCAATGGTTCCGTCCAAGAACTTGCTCATGAAAATGCCGCATTTTTCCCTTGGCATCGAGAATATATCCGCAGATTTGAACAAGCTTTGCAAGCAGTAAACCCAACTGTTACTCTCCCATACTGGGATTGGACAGACCCCAAAGCGCTTGATGTAGTTTTTAATGATGACTTTCTTGGTTCCAACGGTCAAGGAGTAACCATCAAAATTCCCAATCAAGGAAACTTTACAGGCGGCGCTGTGCCAGGGGCTTTCTCGGCTGCAAATGGCTGGGTGATGAATCCAGCATTAAATATTGACCCAGACACCGGAAAATCTTTAGGTACATCACTTGTCCGTTTTCTAAGACTACCTCCTGCCAGTGATTATCCTGTGCCCAAAAAAGATGTTGAGCGTGCCCTGAGTCTTAATAACTATTCTCTATTTCGCGCTGCTTTGGAAGGATTTATTTCTGTAGATGAGCAGGGTAAAGTCACCCCCGGGGGATTCATCCACAATTACATTCATGGCTTAGTCGGTGGGGTACAAATAGATGCAAGCACGACACCCATAAAGTTTAAGGGTTTGGGGACTATGGGCAATATACCAAGTTCACCTTATGACCCAGTATTTTGGTTGCATCATGCCAACGTAGACCGTCTCTGGGCTGAATGGCAAGAAAACGGTCATCAAGGTAGCGATTTTTATCCTCCCGATGGTCAGAGTCAGCCTTATGGTCACAATCTTAAAGACTTAATGTGGCCTTGGGACGGCGGGATGTCTACCCCCAAAGCTACGGCGTTAGGAGATTTACTATCCCTATTACCAAATTTTAAATCTGACGATTTGGTGCGTCCTATAGACGTTTTGAATCACCGGAAACTGGGCTATAGCTACGAAACCTGGGAATGGAAAACGCAAAGATGATTCCAAGTTAGAACGAAAGTAAAAAATACTTGAACATAAAAGGATTTTAACCAATGGTAAACATACTAAACATCAATACTGCAACTGCACAACCAGATTCTTTGGGCAGGTTTGGAAAATTCGGCGGTAAATATGTCCCGGAAACCTTAATGCCTGCATTAAGTGAATTGGAAACGGCGTATCACCAATATTGCAATGAGCCGGGTTTTCAAGCAGAATTGCAAAACTTAATGCGTGATTATGTCGGACGACCCAGCCCATTATATTTTGCTGAACGCCTGACAGCAAATTATGCTAGACCAGATGGCACGGGAGTGCAAATTTATTTAAAGCGCGAAGATTTAAATCATACAGGCGCTCACAAAATTAATAATGCTTTGGCTCAGGTTTTGTTAGCCAAGCGCATGGGTAAGCAACGGATTATTGCGGAGACAGGTGCAGGTCAACATGGCGTAGCAACTGCAACTGTGTGTGCGCGATTTGGTTTGAAATGTGTGATTTACATGGGCGTCCAGGATATGGAACGCCAAGCCCTGAATGTGTTTCGCATGAAATTAATGGGTGCAGAAGTTCGACCAGTGGAAGCAGGTACAGGAACTCTCAAGGATGCGACTTCGGAAGCAATTCGGGATTGGGTGACGAATGTAGAAACAACTCATTATATCCTGGGTTCGGTTGCTGGGCCTCATCCCTACCCGATGATTGTGCGTGACTTCCACGCAGTAATTGGTGTAGAAACTCGCGCTCAATGCCAAGAAAAATGGGGAGGACTACCAGATATTTTACTGGCTTGCGTGGGTGGAGGTTCCAACGCGATCGGCTTATTCAATGAGTTTGTGCATGAACCTTCGGTGCGTCTAATCGGAGTCGAAGCGGCGGGTGAAGGTGTAAATACAGAAAAACACGCAGCTACCTTGACAAAAGGTAAAGTAGGTGTATTGCACGGTGCAATGAGCTATTTACTGCAAGATGATGACGGTCAAGTAATCGAAGCTCATTCAATTAGTGCCGGATTGGATTATCCCGGTGTTGGCCCTGAGCATAGTTATTTAAAGGATTATGGTCGCGCCGAGTATTACAGTGTTACCGATAAACAGGCTTTAGATGCATTTCAAAGGCTTTCGCAATTAGAAGGGATTATTCCAGCCTTAGAAACGGCTCATGCGATCGCTTATTTAGAAACCCTTTGTCCTCAATTAACAGGCAATCTCCGCATCGTCATCAATTGTTCCGGCAGAGGTGACAAAGATGTGCAAACCGTTGCCAAAGTCCTAATTCCTTAATTTTCTCTTTTTATCGTCATTTGTCATTTGTCATTTGTGCTTCTTCAAATGACCAATGACCAATAACCAATGCCCAATGCCCCATACCCCATGCCCCATGCCCAATAAATATGACAGCTGTAACTCAACCTGAAAACATCTCCATCCTTCCTGATCTCTACAACTGGCCAGCTTTATTAGAACAGTTGCTAAATCGGCAATCGTTGACAGTTTCCCAAGCTGCGGATTTGATGCAAGGTTGGCTTACAGATGCGATTCCCCATGTTTTATCAGGAGCGATTTTAGCCGCAATTCAAGCAAAAGGCGTCTCTGCCGAAGAATTAGTTGGCATGGCCACCGTCTTACAATCTCAATCTTCTCAGACGCAATTAATTGCGTCTCTACATACTCCCTTAATAGACACCTGTGGAACTGGTGGAGATGGTGCTTCAACCTTTAATATTTCCACTGCTGTTGCCTTTGTCGCTGCTGCTGCTGGGGTAAAGGTTGCCAAACATGGCAATCGTTCGGCATCCAGCAAGACTGGTTCTGCTGATGTGCTGGAAGCTTTGGGTATAAATCTCAACGCTACTCCTGAAAAAGTACAAGCCGCAGTTGGCGAAGTTGGAATCACCTTTTTGTTTGCTCCCGGCTGGCATCCTGCACTCAAAGCGATCGCTACTTTGCGAAAAACTTTGAAAGTGCGGACTGTTTTTAACTTGCTCGGCCCGCTAGTAAATCCGATGCGACCGACGGGGCAAATTATTGGTGTGAATGACCCGCTTTTACTGGAAAAGATTGCTCAAGCCTTATCCCAATTGGGATGTCAGCAAGCGATCGCACTCCACGGACGGGAACGTTTAGATGAAGCTGGTTTGGCAGATGTCACCGACTTGGCTGTACTCCAAGATAAAAAAGTGCGTTCTCTAACGCTCAATCCTCAAGAATTGGGTTTGAGTTTTGCACCGACTGCGGCGTTGTCTGGTGGAGATGTCCCAGAAAATGCTGAAATCTTGAAGGCAGTTTTGCAAGGTAAAGGTACGCAAGCGCAGCAGGATGTAGTAGCTTTGAATACAGCCTTGGCCCTGCAAGTTGGTGAAGCCATTCATGGGGAAACGGATGTTTTAGCAAGTTGTGTTAAAGGTATTGCCCTTGCCAAAGAAATTCTGCAAAGCGGCGCAGCTTGGACAAAACTAGAACAACTTGCGGAATTTTTGCGCTAGATAAATTTCTCTTACAAGGAGCTACGGTGTACACGCAAGTCTTCTAAAGCTGCCCTACACTGTTAACCCGCAATGCCAATGCATCGACCTGCAATGTTAATGCATCGACTTGCAATGCCAATACATCGACTTGCAATGCCAATACATCGACTTGCAATGCCAATACATTGACCTGCAATGCCAATGCATCGACCTGCAACGTTAATGCATCGACCTGTAAAGATTAGCCCACCCAAACTATACACAAGGAAAAACAGATGATTATCATACTTAAGACTGGTACGCCTGTTGAGGAAATTACTCGCATCAGTCATGAACTGAGTCAAACTTGGAAAGTGACAGTAGAAAAAAGCGTTGGCACTCATAAAATTGTGCTGGGGCTAATTGGTGATACCACTAGCATCGATAAATTGCAGGTTCAGGAATTTAGCCCTTGGATTGAGCAAGTAGTACGAGTGCAGCAACCTTTCAAGCGGGTAAGCCGAGAATTCCGAGATGGAGAAGCCAGCGAGGTCGTTGTACCAACACCTAACGGTGATATTTATTTCGGCGAACATCATCCGATTGTAGTGGTAGCTGGGCCTTGTTCCGTTGAAAATGAAGCGATGATTGTCGAAACGGCAAAGCGGGTGAAAGCAGCAGGAGCACAGTTTCTGCGTGGCGGAGCTTACAAACCTCGTACTTCACCTTATGCCTTTCAAGGTTATGGTGAAAGCGCTTTAGATTTGTTAGCAGCAGCGCGGGAAGCTACTGGTTTGGGTATCGTCACAGAACTGATGGATGCTGCCGATTTATCAGCAGTAGCGAGAACAGCTGACATCATCCAAATTGGAGCTAGGAATATGCACAATTTTTCGCTGCTGAAAAAGGTAGGCGCTCAAGATAAACCCGTGCTGCTGAAGCGGGGAATGTCTGCCACAATTGACGAGTGGTTGATGGCGGCAGAATATATTTTGGCATCTGGAAATCCGAATGTAATTCTTTGTGAGCGGGGAATTAGAACCTTTGATGGTAAATATGCCCGCAATACTTTAGATTTATCAGTGCTTCCAGTATTGCGATCGCTGACCCATTTACCGATTATGATTGATCCCAGTCATGGTACTGGTAGGTCTGAATATGTTCCATCGATGGCAATGGCTGCGATCGCCGCGGGTACAGATGCCTTGATGATTGAAGTTCACCCCAATCCGGCTAAGGCTTTATCTGACGGGCCCCAATCTCTCACCCCTGATAAATTTGACCGCTTAGTTCAAGAAATGTCAGTTCTGGGCAAAGTAGTTAATCGCTGGTCTACACCTACATTTGATCGTATTCCTGAAACCCAAATTCTCCTTACACCAGAACTATCAAAGTAGATAGACTATAAACCGATTTTTTGCAAATGGCTAAACCCGATCAACAGATTCTCCCATTTGAAGAATCCGTTGATCGGGTTTTCTTGAAAAGAATATAGTATATCGAAACTGACTTTTCACGTCATGTAGAAAAACCGACACGAAACCTAACCGTCTAAACCCCTTCCCTAGAAAGGTAGAGGAGCCAACCCCCCTATTTGTGCTAACAGCACGGATATACAGATAATCTTAGGGGCAGAACATGTTCTGCCCCTACCCATGTATTTTCATTTACCTGAAATGTGCTGTATTATATACTCGTTCGTTTGTAATTATGGGTTTTGTTGCCATAATACCGAACATATATCTACTTGCTCTTTTTTGGAAATATGTCTAAAGGTATGCTTTCCTAACTACGGGAAGAATCGGCGAACCGGAGTTATAATTATTACAGTAATCAATAATAAAAAGGATATTTTCTAAAGAAAATATAACTTCTGTTTATGTCTTCCCAGAAAACTAATAAAACTAAAAATTTTGAACAGGGGTGCTTATTCGATGCTTTTTATGATTTTAGTGTTAAAGGTGATGAAGTTAGGAAACTCACTAATAATAATGGCAAGACTTTCCATTATCTAATTTACATCTTAGATTGTGAAGAAAAAAATGTCCTCCTTAAAGCATTAGAAAATCCATTTTTTGATAAAGAATTTTCAGACAGTATAGATTTTTTAGTTAAAACTGCATCGCAATTATCTCCAAAAATAAAACCTCAAATACCTAACTTAATTAAGTGCATTCAAGGATTAACTAAAACAGGTAATATCCAAAATAATAATTGTAATCTGTTAATTATTAAAAATTTACCGAAGGTGTTTCATTTATGGAGAATAGAGACATTATTAGGTTCTCTGGCAGGTAATATTCAACACTATCCAGAGGAAGGAAGTCACATTATGGCTATTAGAGAAAATCCACAAGACCTTTGTATTTACCCCTCTTATCAAAATCTAATTGATTTTTCTGCTCATACAGATTTGTCATACGTTGATAATCCTCCAAATATTATGGCTGTTCATTATATCAATGATGATCCGAGAACAAGTGGTTGCCCTACTTTTTGTGAGGCTAAAACCATAGCTGCTATTCTTAGTAATTCAGCGAAACGGGAACTTAAAAAAAATAATTTTCGATTTACTCCTCCACAACATTACCAAGGAGCTGCTAGCAAAGCTATTCCAATACTTTCTTACGAAGATTCCTATGGATGGAGTATCCGCTTTCGACGCGACAGGCTGGAGTACGTAAACAAAACACAACTAGCAGTTAATGCCGTTAATGAATTATTAGATTCAATTCATCAAAGTCTTTTTAAATTAAAAATACCAGAAGGATCTTTTATTTTTATTAATAACCAAACTCTTTTGCATGGTAGAGAGGGTTATAAAAAAGAGTCAGTTCAAAGAGCAAGACATTTGAATCGTATGTACATCACTTCAGAGAAAACTATCGATTTATAAAGGAGATAAACAATGAGTGTTCAAAAATTCTTATATGATAGCTATCTAAGAGAGCATACATCATACGTGGAAAGCTTTCATATAATTAACAATCTTCCTGCAATTGCTTTAGCTGAAAATATTTTTCATCCTTCTGGAGGAGGGCAGCCTAGAGATCACGGTACTGTTATAATTAACAAAATTAATTATAAAGTTGAAGATATCATTAAAATAAAAGGGGTTACAAATCTAGTCTTAGATTCTTCAGCATTAGTTTCTCTAGATGAATTTTATGGAGAAGAGGTCAACTCTATTTTAGACTGGGAGCGACGTTATTGCTTAATGCGTTACCATACGGGCGGTCATATACTAATGTCAGCAGCAAGACAAACTGTACTTGGATATGAACCTCAAGGTATGGAAATTGAGAACGATCTTAGTAGCTGTAAAATTTTATTTACTTCAGAAGAAGAATTTACTGAGGAAAATTGCTCTTTAGTACTTGACATTGCGCTAAACGCTATCGATGGTAATGCAAGTATTGAAGCAAAAAACTATCCAAGCTTAGATATTGCTAAAGAAGAACATACGGACAAATTTCGCATAAATTCAAATCTTAATCTCAAGGGAAAAGTACGAATAATTATTATTGAGAATTATGATGCAAATCCTTGTAGCGGAACTCATGTTAAGTCTCTGGGAGAAGTTGGCTTACTAACCATCGAATCTTTTTCTTATCAAAGTACTGAACGCATAGCTTCGATTAAATTTAAGATGGGAGCATCTCAGTTTTTGAAGTAGCTCAAACCGACAATAATCCATTGAGGTAAGCACAACGACGGCTGCACCTCCTAAACGTTCTGGACAATTAGCTTCCGTGACGATAATTGCTAGGACTAGTCCTAAAGTATCAACAATATATTGCGTTTACGTCCCAATACTTGTTTTCCACCGTCATAACCATATACCTCCCACGCCAGTTGCAACAAGAGTGGCTTGCCGCCCAACGCACTGGCTCCTTTTTCTCTGCAGTCTTCACTGATTGACTATCAATGATTCCAGTAGTTGGATCTTCTTTTTTATTTATGCTTTCACGAACCTGGTGTCGTAATTGTATATGAATTTTTTGCCACACCCCTAAACGTTGCCAATGGCGAAAATAGTTATAAACGGTTGTGTGTTGGTGGTAAGTCATCTGGCAATGCACGCCACGTACATCTCTGGTGCAGAACGTAGAAAATTACATTGATCATACGAGCGTAAATTTACTTCACGGCGACCAATGGGTTGTAAACCGGGAAGCAAAGGCTCTATAATTACCCATTCTGCATCATTACATCACTTGGATACCCTTTGCACGTTATTGTTTAGACCACTACCTATTACTTCAAAATCAATTTTTATTTGTAGTGATCGCCTTACTTTACTTTCTTTACATTTCTTTAGAGACAGCCTCTAAGACAGTACCCATACCCAAACACATTTTGAAAGTGTCGCGGCTGCGGTTGCGTTTAATTCGTTTGGTATCGCCAGCTAAACGTCGGACTGTATGTAGTTTCTCCATTTTTGTGTAGCTTGCTGCCGTAGGCATCGCGCTCCGTTTTCTTCACCTACCGCACTTCATATTAGACATCTCCATAAATTAGGTTTTCATCCAGACAGACAAGGGTTTCAGATTTTTTTTCGGAGATGTCTATTTAATAATTGGCTTACCGTTGACACCCAAGAACGACTCAAAGGGGTAAATTCTCGTGAGCAGCCACGATCGCACTCGTAACCCAAAGCCGAATTTGTCAAAGACGCTCATGTAAGGCTTGAATGCTGAACAGGAAAGCATTTCATTGATTCTTGCTTCAGTGAGTAATACCAATTCTCTAAAATAAGGCAACATATGTAAGCAGGGATTGCCTTGCTGTATTTAAATTTCTCAATTGCGAATGGGTGAAAAAGCGAATTGCGAATTGGTATAACTCTCTGGGGATTCTATTCAACATCTTTTATGCGGGTTTTGCGTTCTAGAATCTCCTTCAGTATTAAGGTTATTACTGCTAGCAACGCTAACAGTACAGCCGCAGAGAAAGCCGCTTCAGTTTCGTATTGTTTGTAAGCGTCTTCTACAAACAGTGGTAGGCTCTGGGTTTGGTCAGCAATGTTGCCAGACACGACTGAAACTGCTCCGAATTCACCCATTGCTCTGGCATTGGTCAAAATTAAACCGTAGAGTAAGCCCCAACGGATACTGGGTAGGGTGACACGCCAAAATATCTGCCAATCTTTCGCACCTAGAGTTCTAGCAGCTTCTTCTTGATCCTTACCAAATTCTTCTAAAACCGGAATCACTTCCCGCGCCACAAAGGGCATACTCACGAAGGCTGTAGCTAGCACCATACCTGGAAAGGCAAAGATAACCTTGATATCATGGGCCTGGAGCCAAGGGCCAAACCACCCATTCCGTCCGTAAAGTAGGACAATCATTAATCCTGCAACTACGGGCGAAATTGAAAAGGGCAGGTCTATAATGCTCAAAACTACGGCGCGTCCAGGAAATTTATGACGAGCGATCGCCCAAGCTGCACATAGTCCAAACACTGTATTCACAGGCAAAGCAATCAAAGCTAACAACAGTGTCAGCCAAGCTGCATGGATAAAAGCTGGTCGCGTCAGGTTAGACAGAAACGGCCCAACACCCTTACTAAAAGCTTGCACAAAAACGTTAATTGCCGGGATGTATTGAACTAGGGCTAAATAGGCGATCGCTATACTAATTAAAACTATTGGCACCCAACTCTTCTGTTGTTTCGGCTTGGCTGTATCTGTATCAGACCCAGATGATGAGTGAAAACTTGGCTTATCTACTGTCATATCGCCTTGCCCATGCTTGTAAGAAATTAATCGCCAATAGCAGCACCAGCGAAATTGATAGTAAAACTATGCCAATTACTGTTGCACCAGAATAGTCATACTGCTCTAATCGCTGGAAAATCAGCACAGGTGCAATCAAATCTTTGAATGGTGTATTGGAAGAGATAATCACAGTTGACCCATATTCGCCAACTGCACGGGAGAAACCCAAGGCAACACCAGTTAAAATCGTGGGAAATAAAGGTGGCAAAATCACTTTCCAAAAAGTCTGCCATTGAGAAGCACCCAAACACCAGGCGGCTTCTTCAATTTCATGTTCCATTTCCTGAAGTACGGGTTGCACACTTCTCACAATAAAAGGTAGTGAGATAAATATCATTGCTACTGCTACTCCCGTGCGGGTAAAAGACACCTTAATTCCCAGTGGTGCTAGTAGCGAACCTAGCCAGCCATTATCGCTGTAAACTGTTGCCAGGGTTAGCCCTGCTACAGCAGTTGGTAGTGCAAAGGGTAAATCCACTGTGGCGTCAATCAAGCGCTTTAAGGGAAAGTCGTAACGAACCAGAACCCAAGCAATCAAAGTTCCAAATACGCCATTGAGTAAGGCAGCAAATATTGCCGTCACAAAAGTTACCTTGTAGGTGTCTAATGCGATATCACTGGTTGCGATCGCCCAAAATCTCGCCGGAGGTTCCGTACTTGCTTTCAGGAACATGGCAGCAATTGGGATAAACAACATCACCGTCAGGTATGCAATGGTGATTCGCCAAGTCCACGGAACCCGCCCCAATCTTTTCCAGAATGGCGTTTCGCGTTCAACTTCCACAGAAGGAGATACAGTCGTCATAGTCAAAAATTCAAAATTTTAATTTCAAAAAAAGTTTTTTGTCAGTGGTCGGTTGTTTTTTCTACTGACCACCGACCATTGACCAATGACTAATTACCGTTTAGCTTGGGCTTGAATCTTATCAAACACGCCCCCATCTGCGAAGAACTTCTGATCGATTGCTCCCCAACCGCCTAAGTCTGCAACTGTACCGAGAGTTTTCAGCTTGGGAAATTTGTCTGTGACTTCCTTGTTTTGAGCTAAAGTCTCATCTACAGGACGGAATCCCAATTTAACAAACTCTTGCTGTGCTTCTGGGCTATAGAGGTATTTCACAAAACCTTCAGCAACTTCGCGGGTTCCGTGCTTATCAACGTTTTTATCTACCACAGCGATCGGATTGTCAATGGATATATTCACATCGGGAACGACATACTCAACCTTCTCGCCCTTTTGCTGTGCCAAAATCACTTCGTTTTCGTAGTTGATTAAGACATCTCCCTGCCCTTGCTTGGCAAATGTATCAGTAGCTTCCCGCGCATCTTTAGGCAAGATTGGCACATTTTTGTAAACTTTAGTCACAAATTCAGTTGCTTTAGCCTCATCGCCACCTGTTTTAATTACAGAATCCCATAGTGCTAAGAAATTCCACTTAGCACCGCCAGAAGTTTTGGGGTTAGCAGTAATCAATTTCACACCGTCTTTGGCTAAATCTTGCCAGTTCTTGATGCCTTTAGGATTACCGGAACGAGTGACTATTGCTGCAACAGATTTGGAAACAATACCATTGTTGGGAACTTCCTTCTCCCATCCTGGTTGAATCAATCCAGCCTTCTCAATCTTTGTGGTGTCTCCAGCTAGCGCCAAGTGAACAACATCTGCTTCCAAACCATCGATAACAGCACGAGTTTGGGAACCAGATCCGCCATAGCTTTGCTTGAAGGTGACAGTTTGGTTATGATCTTTCTTCCACTGTTCTACAAACTTAGGAATAATTGCTTCGTGAGCTGCTTTGGTGACAGCAAAGGAAACTAGAGTTAGTTGAACATTATCTTTACTTGCAGCCACAGGAGTAGCACTAGCAGCAGGAGTTTCAGAGGCAGAATTATTCCCAGTTCCTCCACCGGAGCAGGCGGCAAGGGCTACACTTAATACAGTACCTACCAAAAAGAGTGATACAAAGCTTTTGAGCGAATTTAGTCTGAACCGATACGTTCTATTGAACGCGATCGCTTGTAATCTTTTCAATAGGCGTTGCCACAAACTCATTCTATTTCCTCCACGAATTCTACAAATAATTGATGGGAATACAGTTATATACTGTTTATAATACTGGATGATTGCATGTATCTAGTTATAAACACCAAAAAACCTCATATTCTTTACCAAGAATATGGTGATTCTACCAGTTCTGTGAAGAATTACAAATACTTTTACTTTCAACTATCAAATTGCATAGCGCAGCCCGCCGTAGGCATCGCAATCAGCTACCTAAGGCATCAAGCAACTTGCTAGAGAATAGCTAATTTTTGAGAAAACTCCTCTTGGAAAGGGGGTCGCCGTAGGCGGGGGGATCTGAATCTAGGATGACTCAACTCTTATCCGAGAAGTATTGCTTTTTATTCTTAAAACGATTCCAATATTGTAATTGGTAATTGAAAAGGCGATAAAATCTTCATTTAGTAGGAATGATAATCTTTGTATCTTAATTAAAAATTTAGATTATGAATGCGATCTTAGGTATTTTTGGCTGTGTCATTCTTCCAGCCCTGCTTTCAGCCTTTTACCTTCATTTTACTCTACCTAGAGTCATGAAAGAGAGATAGGAGTTCTATATAGTAATAAGGAGTTAGTCTTTTCTAAGTTATCGGTAAGAGCAATGCTTCAATACTTATTAGCTGGTGTTCAATCAACTTGGATAAAAGTTTATGGTCAAACGTAATGATAAAGAGGAATTACCTCTCCAAGGATTTTGGTTTATTGTTGGTGCGTTTGCTGTAGTTTTATCAAATGTATTAAATTCAACACTATCTCCACTAGGAGCTATTTTAGGTAAAGCTGGTATAGGGTTAGTGGGATATTCATCGATAAACCTCATTGGTATAATAAACAGAGTCATTCAAGATGGAATAACATCTTCAGAATTTGACAAAATATGTCGGCGTTCTATTCGTACTTATGAAGTATCAGGGGAATTTCCTATTCTGATTGGAACTAATGTTGAAGGTTGTATATCTACTGCATATAGGGGATCTATCGATATAGTAAAAATTGCTAAAGTGAGAGCGTATTGCGATTTCCTTAAAACAGATAAAGGAAATAAATTTCCGCCTATTGTTATATGTACTGGACGCTCTCAAGGATATGTTGAATTACTTGCTCAAATATTAGGACTGGCTAATGATGATCTAGATGTGCCTTTCATTATTGAAATGGGAGCAGCTGTGTATTATCCATTTTCTAAAATAACAAAATCTCGGTTGAATCAAGAAGATGAATTGCTCATGCACAACATTAAGTCAGTACTAAAAAAAGAATTAAGTGATATAGAATTTGAACCTAAATCGTTTATAGTAACCGTAAACCCTTTTAAAACAGAAACAGTTGATAAGCTTTATGAAAAGATATTTAAATTACTTTCAAAACAAGGATTAGCTGACATGGTAGAAATCATACGTGGTAACACGGCTGTTGATATTACACCAAAAAGAATCAATAAAATTTCAGCTTTGGAGAAGGTGGTTGAAGATTATACACGTAGTAAGTGTAATGAAGCAAAAAATCTGAAATCTATTGTTTACATAGCAGAAAGCAGCGGGGACATAGAAATCATAAACAAGGTGAAAAGAGCATACTGCTCTGAGAGCGAAGCAACTCCTGAGGTAAAACAAAGGGTTAAAGATGAGTTTGGAGAAAACCACATTTTAAAAAAGAAGGATATAGATGTTTTCTTAACTGTTTTGGAAGAAACGTGCGGGGTAAAAGTGGTTAAATCATATAAAGTATAGTGCATCTTAAATGTTGTTATAGATTGACTGAAAATAACAAACTCACTATTTATTAATGTCCAGTATTTATATTACTTTAGTATTGCTGAATCAAAATATGAATCAGGCGATCACTACAATCTCATGAATGCGAGAAATATTGAGCGGCACTGACTCCTCCTAAAAGGACTTCCAAAAATAAATTCACTAACGTATTTGTATTACTATTAAAGTGAAACGGTATAAGGCAGAGCCTTACAGAGGGCGTTCCTAGTCTCTGACTAAGAACGAGGCAATATATTAAAGCTTTTTTGCCTACTATAGCAATCCTAAATCAGTTGTGAGAAATAAAATGGCCAGGGCGAACGCACGGTATTTCTGAAACCCTTGCTGAACAAGGATATTGACGAAAAAATAGGCTAAATTTAAAACCGCCAAAACCCTTGCTATTAAAGGATTCTTATACTTTAGATGCGTTTGCCCTGATAAAATGGCTGAAAAGCTTATAAATACTTAGTTTTTATCTCAGTATTTTCTCATGTTTCAATTCAGATTGCTATAGCTTTTAACTTAAGTTGATACACATGAGTATTGCTTGCTATTCCCCTAAATAGATAGCTAGTTTATTTACCTAAAAATAGCTGTAAATTATTCAATAAAAAAAGTATGAAAAACAAAACCCATTTAGAAATTATCTAAATGGGAAAAATATCTGGTTAATTTTTGAATTTGCTAACACGATCAGATTCTTAAGTGAATGCATATTTCATAGGCAGCCCGTCCTGAAAAACTAGTAATTCCTCTGGTTGGATCTGTGTCCAAACTTCGTTGTCAGTTAGGGGTGTAGTAGCAATGACAGCGACGCGATCGCGTTCAGTAGTCACTTCCCGAAAATCTACCGTCATGTCTTGGTCAATTAAATGGGCAGCAGCAAAGGGCGCTTGACGAATAATGTAGCTGAGATTAGTTGAGCAATAAGCAAAAAAGTGTTCTCCATCTGACAATAAATAATTAAATATACCCACTTTCGCAATTACAGCAGTAATTTCTTGTAGCACAGAGTACAGTTCCTTTATATTGGGCTTACCTTTCGGAAAGCGCGATCGCAATGTTTCTAGGATCATACAGAATGCTTTTTCACTATCAGTATCACCTACAGCTTGATAAAAGCCCAAATTTTCTGGAGCAAAATCTGGCAAATTACCGTTGTGGGCAAACACCCAATACTGACCCCACAATTCTCTGCGGAAAGGATGACAATTGTGTAGGGCAATTTCACCCTGAGTAGCTTTGCGGATATGGGCTATGACATGGGTTGAGTGGATAGGATAACTTCGTACAAACTCCGCTACCGGAGAAACAACAGAAGGTTGAGCGTCTAAAAACATTCGACATCCCTTTCTTTCAAAGAAAGCAATACCCCAACCATCGCTATGGTCATCCGTTTTTCCTCCCCGTGCAGAAAACCCTTCAAAAGAAAAGCAAATATCCGTTGGAACATTGCAATTCATTCCGAGCAATTGGCACATTAGCTCTCAATTTTTGACTAAGGTCTCAGGATCAAGATACTTCAGAATGCTGCATTGATTCTGGAGCGATCGCTTCAATCTTAGAATTTAAGGCTGAGATATTCCAAATGATCCTCAAAAATAAACAGTCTAGCTCCTCTGCTGCTCTGGTATTAATATTTATTAAAACATCTGCTGTAAATATTGCTCATAGCCTAGTTGTTCTAGTTTTGCTTGCTTTGCAATTACAGATTCACATAAGGTTTGGCGATATTGTTGCACTTTTTCTAGCAATTCTGGTTGATGAGTTGCAAGGATTTGTACTGCTAAAAGTCCGGCATTTTTGGCATTACCGATCGCTACTGTTGCCACAGGAATACCACCAGGCATCTGTAAAATAGAATACAAAGAATCTACACCTTGTAAGTTCCGAGTGGGTATAGGAACACCGATCACAGGAAGGGGAGTTAAAGACGCTACCATTCCAGGTAGATGGGCAGCACCACCGGCACCTGCAATAATTACCTTAATACCGTGTTGGTGTGCAAGTTGAGCATATTGTACCATACGTTCTGGGGTACGGTGAGCAGAAATGATCGCCACTTCGCTCTCAATACCAAATTCTTCACAAACTGCGATCGCATCTTTCATAGTGGGCAAATCGGAATCGCTGCCCATGATAATACCAACTAGGCGAGTCATAATAATTTAAAATTCAAAATTTAAAATTCAAAATTATTTGAGTTAGCTTATGGAAGCTAGGTGATGCGGATCATCATCTCATCTATTGGCGTTGTTTGAATTGATTCATTGATGTTGGTTGCATCTAAAATCAGATTTAGCTATCTTCTCGTCAGTGTAATGACCCAAGCAACACAAAATCCTGTAGATATTATCAATGCTAGAGTACCTGGTTACAAAGATTTGCAGATGCTCTTGGTTAATCAAGAGGGCATAATTGAGCAAATCTTGCCAATGGGTACAGTAGAAAAGGACATCTGTACATCCGTGATAGATGTTGCAGGTGACTGGATTTCATTGGGTGGCGTTGATTTGCAAATTAACGGTGCGTTGGGTCTGGCATTTCCTGATTTAACGGCTGAAAATGCTCATGTACTCCAGAAAATAACGCAATTTTTGTGGGATGTCGGGGTAGATGGATTTTTACCGACACTTGTGACAACTTCAATAGAAAAGATTCAGCGATCGCTTGCAGTCATTGCTAATTTTACTCCCCTCTCTGTCAACAAAGAGGGGTTAGGGGTGAGGTTATCTGCCAAGGTTCTCGGAGTACATCTAGAAGGCCCATTTTTGAGTTACCAAAAGCGCGGCGCACACCCGGCAGAGTACTTGTTACCCTTAACAATTGATGAGGTGAAGCGGGTTTTGGGAGATTATGCCCATGTTGTGAAAGTCATCACTTTAGCGCCGGAGTTAGATCCCACTGGTGAAGTAATTCCATATTTGCGTTCTTTGGGAATTACCGTTAGTTTAGGACATTCTCAGGCAACATCAGCCCTAGCGCAACTTGCTTTTGAACTCGGTGCAACGATGGTAACTCATGCTTTCAACACTATGCCACCGTTACATCACCGCGAACCAGGATTATTAGGGGCAGCAATTACCCATCCTAATGTGATGTGTGGTTTTATTGCTGATGGTGAGCACGTTTCGCCCACGATGCTACAAATATTACTTCGCGCTAGCTATCAAGAAAAAGGGCTGTTCCTCGTTAGCGATGCCCTTTCACCTCTGGGGCTACCCGATGGTATCTATCCTTGGGACAGTCGGCAAATCGGAGTTCAAAACGGTACAGCACGACTAGCTGATGGCACTTTATCGGGGACGACTTTACCCTTATTAGTGGGAGTGCAGAATTTGGTAAAGTGGGGCATTTGTGATGTGGAGACTGCTATTTTATTAGCTACAGATGCACCTAGACAAGCGATTGGTTTGCCTGGAATTGCCAAGAGTCAACCCGCTAATTTATTGCGCTGGCATTGGGATGAAGCGACAAAAGAACTAGCTTGGCAGCGATTACTGGGCAAATTTCGCATCTAGGTAAAAGAATCAAGGTGATAAGAGAAAAAGCGTTAATATACTCAGTAAAAATCTACATTTCTGAGATAGATATCATAAACCAATGGATATAGCTCTACTCATTAAATTTCTCGCTCCCTGTCTGCCATTCCGACTGGTCAGGAAATAAATTAAGAAGTCGAAAATTATATAAAATCAAGAGAGTACCTAGTCTCCAGATTTATCTCTCATAGAACTGTGTTGGTCGAAACTGAAGCAATTTCTCCGTGGCTGTGAGACACCCACACTCAACTCACTCAACTCAGCAATGGCTCTTGTTGTCAATTAGATTACCGAAGATAATGCCTTCAGTTAGTTCAACCACTGTGGTCTATTTACCTGAAAATTGCTGTAAGATGCAGACAGAAAAGTTTATTTATGATCTATTACAAACCTTGCAAAAGGTCATTAATTGAACTTATACTCTGTTTTATTTGTTCTGTCAGAAAAGTTCTTAATAAATCCAAATTTACTGTTGAAAAATTGAGTATTCCTAAAGCATATAATAGGAGCGAAATACCAATAAGTAAAGCCAAAATTCTTCCAAAACAACCAGGATTTATTTCAATAAAAGCTAATTTAGACTGCCCGATGACAGCAATCGTTATAAAAACAATTCCTGTTATTAAAAAGGTGCTGTTTGGAGTTAAATCTATCATTTTTCGATTAAGATACCTCAGCACTTTTATTGTAGCTATTATTAGTTCAAATTTCTGCCCCTGCGATATGCAAAAACATAAAAACTTTGCAACTCAATATTCACCCCAACTTAATAAGGCTCTGGCTATTGCAGTATAGGTGTTGCAACTCATCGTGTGCTATGATTTAGGAAGATATATATTTATTTTGAAACTTATTTAGCAATAAATAGCGTTGATTGTCTCAATTGTGTATAAATTGTTCTATCTCACTCAGATATTCAAGGAAAAACCTAGATTCTGCAAGAAGCGAACTAACTGATGTGTCTCTAGCAGAAATTCAGATATCATGAAGTTGCAGTTGATTTAAACTCAATTTTGCTTTTTACAATTTTGCTAAGACTATCCAGTGGTAAAACTTTCAGCATTAAAAAGCCAAAATATCATCACTTGTGTACTAGACGTTAATTTAGTTTATATATTAAACTACACTAAGACGATAGAAATAGTGGTTATTTTATGGAAGGCGTCCAAAACGTTAGTCAAGAGTTGAATGTAACAAGAGACACAGCACTACAGCAATTACAACAGTCTACTCCAGTAGAGTTCAAAAAAGATATTTTCAAAAAACTCAGAGGTGGATTTTTACTAGTACTAGGATATTTATTATCACCACTGTGTTGGTGGAATGACTTACTATTCAATTTGCCAATAGCTTATGGTTTTGGGTATGTATGTAGTTTACTTTCCCCAAAATTGCTTTTACCTTGTTCAATTATGGGATACTGGCTCTCTAATATTGTAGGAATTCTCTTGATGCAGTTCGGTTCAAAAGACATTTTTCAAAAAGAATCTCAAGAGCATAATCTCAAAAAAGAATTATTCACAGGTTTAATTTCTTCGACAGTTTATACGCTGTTGATTATACTGTTGATCCAGTTGAAAATTCTTGATTCTCCTATTTTATTCTCCAACAGTTAATTTAGTTTATTACCTTCCTACAAGGAATTGATAGTATAAATGCATATCTATACACCCATACTATGTATATATAGCAGATATAGCAGTAAATGGAGGAGTTACGAACAAAAAACTGACTTATTCAATAAATCTGGGTTTTAAGTCTCTGGATAGAGAGCAAATCAGCTAGCAAGAAGATCAATTTTCGTCAAATTTTAAAAGTTCACTTAAATTCAACAATTTTGGAGGCTCCTTACTTACAATTAATGGCAACTTACCATTCCATTTTTCTATTGCTTGCCTTTGCAGGATTTCTGGAGTTAAACCATCACGTAATAATCTGTGTGCCTCAGTCTCTCCTTTGGCTAAATTAACTTTTGTCTCAGCCTCTTTTGTTGCTTTCAGTGCGATAAACTCTGCTCGTTTTGCTTCTTGTTCAGCAATCTGCTTTGCCTCCACCGCCTCACCAAATCGTTCTGAAAAATGCACATGAACTAGAGAAATATCATCAACTGCAACGTGATAGCTACCCAGTCGTGTGGACAATGTATCATCTACTCCACTTTTGACTTCTCCTCGTTTAGTAATAATTTCTTCGGCAGTATACTTTGCGATTACTGCTTTTAGTACTTCTTCAATTGCTGGATTAATAATCCGAATAACTACATTTTGTTCATCTCCAATTTCTTGAAAAATGGCATTTGCTTCCTGGGGAATAATATGCCAATTAAGAGCGACATCAGCAAAAACATTTTGTAAATCTTTGGAAGAAGCCTCAGTAGAAATTTCCTGTTTTTGGACTCTAATACTCAACTTTTTCACAGTATTAACTACAGGAATAATTAAGTGAAGTCCTTCTCCTAATATCTGGTTTTGTACTTCGCCAAATTTCATTAATACACCACGTTCTCCTGCATTTACAATCACACAAGGTGTGAGGAAGAGAGTTATCAGGAACAAAAGAGCGGTCAGTTTACCAGCACTGTTGAAATTTGTAATTTTTATCATTTGTGTGAACGATGTATGCATCTTGCATAGAGATACATATTTAGGAATTATAGGCTTCTTTCCGTCATGATTTTAGCTCAACTTTATCCAAAATTAAGAACATTCTCGACTTAATAGCAACTGTCCATTATTCAGGCGATATACACCAGTAGGTTCAATGATCGGATCGCCTTTTTTCCAGAGACGGGATGTAGTTTCGATACCTCTTACTTCACTAGTTGTGTAGTTAGAAACCAAAACACCAGGACGATTAGTGGTTAAAGCACCAGAACCTGTAATGGTAAAAGAGTTTTCTTGTCGCTTTGTGCCGCGAGAAATGCAACTATTGGCGATGAGTGCGTTGGTGTCGATGACTGGGGGTAATTCGGTGAAGCTGTTTTGAATGGAACTGGTATCGGGTGCGTTAATGTTGATTACACCTGAAACGCCTTGTTCAGAACTGGCTGTAATATCACTTTTTTCGGTTGGTTTTGTCCGCGACTCGATACCGAAAATACCTTGAGAGTTGATTTCAACATTTCCACCGCGTCCTTGAAAGGCGTTGGCGTTAATATCGCTGTTTTCATTGGGAATGGCGATGATAAACTTAGCGTTGATATTGACGTTACCGCCATCGCCACCTTTTTTATCAATACCCGCGCTGGTGGAGATTTGACTACCACGGCGTAGTAATAACAAGTCTCTTGCTTGTAAGTTAATATTGCCGCCATTTCCTGAGAAAGATTCAGCGATGAATTTTCCTTTGTTGTCTAAAGTAATTGTGGGTGAGGTTACTTCGATATCACCTGCAATACCGGAACTGGAAGCAAGCACAAAAAAGCCACTACCAGAGCCAAAATTAGTAAATCTTGCAGAAATTTGTCAAGGCGTTCATTAAACTCTGCATCAGTACCATTGACAAGCACTCTGTCAGTAGCATTGACTGTTATTTTACCTGCGCGTCCACTGCCTGAAGAAGTGCTAATAATTTGTCCGCCGTTTAGCACTTCAACCAAGCCTGCATTGATTGTAATATGGGAGCATCCCTCTTTGGCAGATATACCAGTTGTTGGGAGAATGTAGGGGAATACCTAAACCGCCCATCTAAAATATGACACCCGAAAAACAAGC
>NZ_JBALDE010000020.1:0-21854 GCF_036917515.1 Nostoc sp.
GGCAAATTAACCAAACCAATTATTGCATCTATTGCCCGAAGGCAATATATTTTAGAGGCACTATCTGTAGCCAGCTTTTAGAGAATTGGTATTAGGCGTGAGGTAGTAGCCTGTTTCGACAACAAAGCCTGTTTCACTGTAGCTAGACTGACTAATTACACGAGCTTCACCCACCAAATCCCAGCTATATCCCAAACGATAGGTAGCACGTAATTGGGCCAGATTTACTGTGCTAGTACCGGCTGAATCACTAGCTATGTAAGAGGTACTGTTACGCAACGCATACTTACCGTAGAATTCCCATTGCCAATTAGGAGCATAGATCGCTTCTAAAGCAAAGGTATGGTCTTGGGAACCCGTACCACTTCCTAACAAAATGGTGTCAGGGATAGTTGATGGATTTTGGCGATATTCATAACGCAATAAAGCATTAAATTTATCGTTATTGGGATCGCGATAGGCTAAACCCAGTTTTAGGTTAGCAGTATCTCCCAATCCTGAAAGCGTTTGATTGGAAGAACCAGCTTGTTGATAACGTACCAAAGCTGTGAGAGCCGGAGAAATTTTACCTGCAGCACCTGCGGTAATTACTGTATTAGCACCACCAGAAGAGGAACGATGTTCGTAACGGACGCTAGCTTGAAACTGCGGATTATCACTGTATTCCAGACCCACACTGTAGCTATCACCTCCATCAAATCCGATCGCAGATGCAGCTTGACCAAAGGCGTAGGGTTGAGCATATTGTTGACCTGCCAAAGTGCGTCCGAAGAAGTTGCCAAATACGTGTTCGTAAGCAACGTTCAGCCGCAATCCAGAAGCAATAGTCCAACGGTTATTTATACCAATTGCCCCTTGAGTAGTCATTTCGTTAGCACCACCCAAAATTGAGTAACGACCAGTCAAGGTAGTATCCGAGCCGAGTTTGTGTTCGCCATTGACACTCAAGCTAGTGATGGAATTACCCGAATATTGACCGCTAGTGTAAAACTGTTGGGCCAGACTAACGCTGACACCAGGAATTACCGCCCAATTCAACCCGAAAATGCTACGGTCTGGGTAAATAGCATTTTTTTGGGAAGATAAGCTGAGTTCATTTTGGGCTTGGAATGTGAGGTTTTTAGCGAGAGGAACTGAAAAACGCGATCGCAGTTGATCGGAATTACTACTTAGGGTACTGTCGGAGATGCGGTCCTCCAGTTGACGATGAATCAAATCCAAATCAATAGTGGCGCTACCCAGACGTTGTTGAATCCCAGCAGAAATCGTCGTTAGTGAATTATCAACCTTGCTACCAGGTATCGCCTCATAACGTGGTGCAAACAGTTCTTCAAAAGTGTCTAGGGGTTGGGGAGCAATTCCAAAATTGTCTTCGTGGTCGTATTGCGCTCTGACGTTGGTAGTTGAGCTGAGTTGAGCTGTAACCTGCGCTCCATAACGAGTTTGTCCTGGGACAAAGCTGATAGTGGCATTATTGGCAAAACCCGTATCAGCAAAGCGATAATAGGCACGACCTTGAATCCCATTAGCAATCTTTCCTTCAGCTTCTAAACGGTAGGCATCACCTCTGACCTTTCCTACAACATCAGAATCATTAGTGGAATGGGCATATTCTGCGATTAACCTACCGTAGTCACCCAAAGCAATCAGGGCATCTGCACCATAGAGTTGAAAGTCGCGCACCCCATGATTTTCTTGAACGTAAGTTGTTCCTATCCAACTTTCGGAATTAAGTTTGCGGGAAAGATTATATTGCAAACGACCAGCATAGATACTCCCATCAGAGTCTTGGCTGTCATATTGATAGCTAACAACAATCCGACGTACCAATACTTGTCCGGTTTGATCGATATCGGTGCGTAGAATAGGTTTGCGGAATAATAAAGTACCGCGATCGTAATCGATTTCATAGTCTGGGCCTCGGTTAAGTTGTTTCCGTTCTAATACAGTCCCAGGACGATTGAGTTCTTCTAACTCGATAAAAACATTTTCACTACCTGCTTGTAAGAGTCTGCGAGAGAGGAAGTAATAACCACTAGTACCATCAGGAGCTATAGTATCTCGTTGAAACCCCTCTAAGTGGTCGCCATAAAAACCTGTAATTTGTAGGTTTCCTAAGTTGTAGTTAGCTTTAAAACCGTGGAGTTGACGGGTGATAGAAGTAAATTGCTGCGATCGCCGGGCAAATTCTTCTGTGTTATAGTCACCCCACATAGCATAATCAGGATCGGAGCCGGGGGTACGAGCTGAACGCTCAAAACGCAGAAATACACTGTCAATGGAAGGAGCGACTACATCAACTTTTGAGCTATCGCCATAGACAGGATAGTTTTGCTCGCTGAATTGGTAAGTTCTAAACAGGCGATTATCGCAGTTGCAATCTTCATTGAGGCTACGAGAACTATTATATGCGCCTGTAAACAACCATTCTCCAATAGCACCAGTGGCAAATATTGCTGAATGGAAATCTAACTGCGTTCCGTTGTTTTTGTCAGGAGGGAGGAAATCACGGAAACTGCCGTAATAATTTGTACCTCTAGCGCCCAAACGTAAATCTACTACCCCTGTCACTAAACTCGGACGCAGTGCCGTTTCAAACTGGAGTTGAGTGAAGGCTTCTAAATCATTTGCGATCGCGCGAATTGTTACAGTTTCGGCCTTCAGTTGCGATCGTAACGTTGCTGTAAATTGTCCTGCTTTCGCCTCCACTTGAAATCCCGGTTCATCGGGTTTGAAGTCTTTTCCAACCAACTCCCCAGCAGAGGGTATTAGGGTGACAACAGCATCACGATTCGAGCGATTGCCGTTTACATCGATGAGTTGACCCCTGATTGTAGCCGTAGAACGTCCATCCGCCGGGATACGAGACTCAACTGTTTGTAAAGTTAATTGCTGCGGCGTTCCCCGCACTGCAACTTGCACTGTTATAGGGGGTTCTGTTCCTCCAACAATTTGTGCAGAGATGGTGTTTGCACCTTCTTTTAACGAGACACCATACCATGTCTGCTTTACCAAGTTGGTGGTAACATCAGTTTCTGTCCGTCCCACTAAAGAAGGGTCTACTAATACCCCATTTACCCGCAATTCTACTTGACTACCAGCAGGAAACTGTACAATCACCGTGCTAGCTTGTACATCTACTACACTGTCAGGCATCGGAGTCAGGATTTTGATTGTTGCAGAGATAGGGACGATGGGGGAGACAGGAAGATTTTCATTTACCCCTTTTCCCCTTATCCCTGCGTCCTCTACTCCTGCAATGCGTAATTTTCTAGGCAAACCTACAGAAGTTGCTGGTTGAAATGGTTGTGTTTCCTTTGTAGAAGTATGAAACAGTGTCTCAGTATCTTTGCGTCCGTGGTTCTTCTCTGTTCCGACTATTTTGCGTGAGTCTCTGAGCAAATCAACAGAAGTTGCAGGTTGAAATGGATGTATACTTGGCTGGACATCTGGAATTTCAGGAGCCGATGCTTTATAAGTTGAGGCAAATTCAAGAGGTGGAGAATGCTGTTCGGAACTTCTCAACAGATCGGGAGAATTTGAATCCTTATTCCGATCCGCTGGATCTTCGACCTGACTTTTTACGTCATCTGCAAAAACCAAAGCGAAACCTAACCCCTTTCTGCTTAGAAGAGAACGGGAAGTATTCAAAGCCTTTCCCCTTTTAGGGGAGAGGTTTTCCAAATCCCGTGATAAGTCAGAATCTTTAACACCCTTATCTGCTTGCGAAGGTGAATCAGGGAAAAGGAGTTTTTCACTAGTGATTTCTGCTTTGACAATTGTAGGGTACAAAACAAGGCAGAGAGCTACTGGCATCGCCCCCATCAACTTTAGGTTGAATGTGGTTATACAGTGCAGTCTGGGTTTCATTTCTTGACTGGCTCCTGAAATATGGGGGTGACAGCAAAGTTCATGCGTACTAAACCACCAGGCTCTAAATGCACCAAGCGAGATTGGCTATTTCGTTCGCGGAATTTTTCATTACGAGCTAAGGTGTAACCAGCTACACTGCTGAGGTCTAGTACACCTGTATGGTATCCAGGTAAGACATTAGCTAAGGAGAACAAACCATTAGGATCTGTAGTGATCCGGTTTCCATCCTCTATAAAAATCACTGCATTGGGTACTCCAGGCTCACCAGTCTGTTGTTCACCGTCAAAGTTTTTATCAACAAACACGCGACCGATAATCGTGCCACAGTCAGAAACGATTCCTGGACGAATTTTCAATTGGTGCGTTGCTGGGCCATCCTTAGTGCTAAAACGGTTATCAGTTCGTTGGGCATTAACGATAGCAGTGTTGCGACCAGTACCACGCAATGCATCAGCTGTTAGTTGAGCCGCGTAGGCAATATTCAAGACTTTCTCTGAGGTAATTGTGACATCTGTGCGGAATGTCACTGTGTTACCATTGCGTTCTGAGGTGATAGTGACTGGTTGACCATCTAGCTCTCCCCGCACAGATTTCGGCGAAAACTGGAATCCTAAAGGTAGGTCGTCGGTGACAAATATATTATTCAAACCAGCATCAGCAAGATTTTTTACCGACAGGCGGTAGATTACCGTATCTCCAGGTTCAGCAGTAGCGCGATCGCCTGTTTTGATAATCTGCAACTGATTGGCTTGACACAAATTTGTGGTGAATTCAAAGGCTAATAAATCCAGTCCTACCGTTTCTGCATTGGGAACTAAAACAACTGTTTGCTCTAACCTGGTTTCACCTGTAAGACTAATTGGTTGACCATCTAGAGAACTAGCGACATATCGCACGACATTATTATCTTGTGTGCCAGTACTACCAAGGATTTCAATCTTGATCCGCCGTTGTTTGTAGATCGAATTTGATGGTGGATTAACCACAAATATGTAGGTTCTACCTGCATCAGTTTGACCCTTATTCGGATCGAGTAGGAAATTGTAGACACCCGCAGGGTTATTCGTAACGAAGTAGGGATTACTATTCTCAGTATTTGGAGATTTACCACCAGGAACATTGTTATTAGAAATATCTGGCAACTCTGTTCTAGTCAGAGAAACTAAGCTGCTCAATTCTGTCCCTGTTGGGTCGTTAGAGTTCGGTTCGTATACCCCAACTGAAAAACCTGTATAGTCAGGTAAAATTGTCCCAGCACAACCTAAAATCCGTCCTAATGGATCGAGTAATGGGCTAGGAGTAACATTGATTTGACTAGAATTTCCTTGATATTGATAATTACTAGCAGAATCTGTATAAGTATAAGTAGCTTGATTTATTAATGGCACAGACGCAACCTGATTGTTAGTCTGTTGCGCGATCGCTGGCATATATATAGTAGTATGCAAAAAACTTCCCAGAAGAACAGTAGCTGTTAACCGTTGCCACCAGCTACCGCTAGAAGTAATTTGCTTTTGGTTTTGAGGGCGGTTCACTGAACACATCTCCTCTGAAATGTCAAGCTTGTTGTTAATAAAAACATCTATTTATTCAGGGAATCCAGTTAAGCCAAAACCCTTTAAAAATCTCGTTTTCAAGTTCCATCTGGAAATATTGTTGATTGCAGCTCTTTTTCAAGTCAGGAAGGCAGCGCGTCCTTGCGTCCCAATCAGCGCACTTGGGTTTGATAAGTTGCCTTGATTGTCGTCTTCGCTGCAAGTGACGGAATCTGCAAACGGATATGAGTGTAAGCAGTGGCTGGGGCTGGTTTTGTTTCCACTTTGCCGCCAGGAAGAGTAACTTTAACAGTGGGATTTTTGACAAAGCTACGCCCGCCATCAATGCTATAAATAACTTTGGCATTGTTGGCGACATTGATAGAATTCAGCACGTAGACCATTCCTTTCGGAATAGGTTGATTCAAAGTCAAATTCTTCACTGGGCGATCGCTCTTATTTTCGCCACTCAAGGTATATCGCAATACATCTCCTGGTTGCACCACAACTTTACCTTTCAAAGGTTCCCATTTCTGGCTTTGCTTACCCTGCCCATCCCGTGCCACCACCTGCTTTTCTGCTTCTAAACGCAATTGAATTTGCCCTTGAGTTTTGATATTCTGAGCAACAGCACTTTCTGAATGCCATACATTTGCGATTCCCGGAATTTGACCGACAAATGGAACTGTAGCAATGAGAGCGAATGCTCCTAAACCTGCAAGAGAAACACGCTTCATATAAATAACCTCAAAAAAATTCCAGAATGTGAATTGTTGACTTATCTTTCCCAGCTTTTGCTTAGAAAAAGTCACTCCCCTATTTGCTTGATGTTTAGGGGTTGGGGAGTGAGGTGAACTGGTTCGCAAACTCTTCAAGTCTGCGAACTTCAAAGTCCCCAATCCGAACGAATTAATTCACCTTGCGTTGGAAGGTAAACGTTCTTTGAATGCCCGGTGCGATCGTGCCAGTGACAGTATCTATGTACTTAGCAACATCAGTGTTTGCCGTACTTCCAGTCTGGTCAATACCAGAGCTAGTAGCTGGATTACCACTGAAGAATTGGATGGTTGCACTCCCGGAATCCTTAGCTGAACCAACAATATTGCTAGTATCAATTTGACCGCTAGCATCATTGTCTAATGCCCAGTTATTGGGGCTTTTCGTACCATCTTCAGTAATCACAACTTTGTTAGCATTCAAAATCACATTACCGGTTCCAGATTGAGGATCGGAAATATTTGTGTATTGAATTTGGTACTCAATAATGTTTCCTGGTGCAGGCTTCTTCGGATCAATACTGAATATGCCATCATTCCCCAGGACTACAGGCCCAGTACCTTGTAAAACTCGCGACACTTTCAGTAGTTTCAGGAAGCCAGTGTAGACGCGATCAATAGTAGTGTTGGTTGAATCAAAGGTATTATCGTTTCCACTATCCTTAATTCCGTCACCATTAGTATCCGTCGTATAGTTGTCAATCGAAGCAATGATGAGTACTGGAAAGCCTTTATTAATATCAGTAGATAACTGCGTGCCTGGAGGTAAATCAACTTCTACACCATAATTGATACTTGTACCAGGAGCAACATAGGGGATTGTAATTGCTGTACCAGTTGTGCTGAAAGCTCCACTATTGTAGGTATAAACAGCAGACTGACTATTATAGGTAATAGTCACCTTTGTATTATTCGGTAAATCTCCTGGAATTGCTGGTGGCGTTGGCTCTATCTTTAAGACACCTGAGTCAGTACCGCTATTCTTAACAGTGTTGGTGAAGCCAACTGATTGTGGATCGAGTGTACTACTAGGTGCTGTACCAGCAGGAACCAAAGAAGATTTATTAGTAAAGTCATCGTTGGTTCCACCCGATGGTCCAGTTGCATCTGGGGCATTCTGCGGCCCGTTGAGTAACGCTGAAGCAACCGATGCTTGCACCGTGAAGACGTTCGCCTCACCACCTGGGCCAGTACCACTGTTATTATTACCCGTGTCAGTTCCAGTTTCTGGAGATGCTGGAGTATTAATATAGCCATCATCAACGTTGCCGGGCGGTAGAGTATCGGGAATACCATCACCATTGGTATCCGTACCCGTAGGAGGTGTCATACTGCCTGGGGAACCGTCGTAGTTGCTGGGATTTTGGTCGCCGGATTCGTCGTATACTGGGAAATTACTGCTGGGTGTTTGACCAAACAATTGAGCGATATTAGCAACGATTAAGGGTGAAGTTGCAGTTGATTTAACGGCTAGCTGAATCGAGAAGCCATTCACCGTTGTCCCAGGAGCGATGGAAGTAATAGTCGCTGGATTATTGATAAAACCAACACGAGTGACTGAGGACAAAGCTGGTGCTGTTGTAGTCCAACTAGCTGTATTAGCATTAGTTGTAACTGGAGTAGTAGTATAGACAGTTCGCCAACCAGGAGGTGCAGTTGGTGCTACTGCCAGATCTGTACCCGCAGGAATCGCATCAGAAACCAAAATATAGTTGCCAGCAACACCATCAACATTGATGCTTGAACCCGTCAAAGCTGCTGGTGTAATTCCCTGTCCTGTGGGATCGTTGGACTCAACTCGCAAACTCAAATCGTAGGTCAACTTGTCATCTGTAATCGTAGTTGTGCCAGCATTGTTATAGCCACTGCGAGTCTTGAGAATGGTAGCTAAAGCGTAGGTCTTCACCGTTAAACCAACCTTAATTTGCTCAGTGGCGCTAGCTTCCCGCGTACCATTAACTGGTGTCCCAGATACCTCACCAGGACTACCATCGGGGTTATCTACAGTGAATATGTCACCACCATCAGGACTCCGCAGTTGGTTTTGAGCATTACCAGGAGTGTTACCAAGGGTAACGGTAATTATGTCGTTAGTTTGGGCACCAGCTTGTACAGTGACTGGCACCCGCACTAACACAGTACCACTAACCGGAACAGAGGGTGTGTCTACACCACCTTGGGGGACGTTTATCCAAGTTTGACCGCCATCGGTGCTATATTGCAGGCTATTAGCTGTACCACCATTTGGTAATGTACCAGAAACTGTACCTGGGCCAGTTGTTGTCGCTTGGTTGGGAATGTGGAATTTAGTGGGGTCATTACCTACGTTAGTCAAGGTGTAGGTGTAGATTAGTAAATCGCCAACTGCAACATTACCGCCATTGTTATCTGTGACTCCAGACCCTGTGACAGTAATCCCAGCAACCTCTGCTACAGTGACAACGACAGTATTAGAAGTGGCATTTATAGTTGTCCCTGGATTGTTGGGATCTTCGTAGGTCGCTGTCGCTGTGTTACTGATAGATGTACCCGCAGTAGTTCCGTCAGCTAATACTGGTGCGAGAAATTGGAAAAGGCTACCAGTTAATAATGCTGTTACTACTAGAAATTGGTAAAGTTTACGCTGCTTATTAACAGATTGATTTCGATTTACCATAGAAGTACTTTGTTTGCTGAACTTGTATCTCGGATTTTGAGACAGGATAAAGTTCGGCAATTCTCTTTTAGGAATTACCGATTATGGCTGCCGAAAACTTCAACGTTTTGGGAATGCATATTTAAGGAGTTAAATTATTGACACTCCTTAAAAACTGTATTCAGACAATAACCAGAAATAACTTGTCTACTTTTTTTACGCTTACCCTTGAGAATCAAAGCTGGCAATTGCAAATATGTGTAATTTATTACTGGATTTCTGTGGCTTAAAGATGTAAATAGCAATGTAGCTTTTAAAGCCAAAAAAGTCTTCCGTAGAAATAAGTAATTTATCTAGCCGTGAATAAGTGCATCAAAGCTGAAAAATTAACTTTATTTTGGCAACATATATAGCAACTTTAGTGATTAAATCAGATCCTAAAAACACTAAACCTTATATATATAAATGCTTTTGAGTCTTTGCTGTCAGAAATATATACTGCTCTGTAGAGTCATTTAGATAAAAAAATTGAAAGTTAACTAAGCGTTCTAGATCGCTTAAATAAAATATTAATTTCAAAAAATGCAATTTTATCATAGTTTAAATGCGATTTTATCATATAATTTTCCGTATTAATGCTGGGTAGATGAAGCTATTTTATTTTTTCATAACATTAAATATGTCTGTGTAAATACTAAAAATAGAGATTACTAGTATTAAAGTTTTACAAGAATCATTCCTCTCAACACCAAGCATACCCGATATTTTTAGTCGGGTATGTTTGACTGGTATTTTTGCTCGTGTTACTATCAGGCGACAGTGACAGACAAACAGGGAAAGCTAGTTTATGACTCAGGCAATCAAAATCCAAACCCAAACTCAAACCCAAAGCAGCACTGCCTACTTTCAAGCCTTGAAGTGTAAGGAATGTGGTGCGGAATATGAACTCAAAGCCAGTAATGTTTGTGAGTCATGTTTTGGTCCGTTAGAAGTTAAATATGACTACAACGCCCTACGTCTGACTGTCACTCGTGAAACAATTCAAGCTGGCCCCAATTCAATTTGGCGCTACCGTCGCTTTTTGCCTGTCGCAACTGACAATGTAATAGATGTGGGAACTGGTATGACTCCCTTAGTTCGTTCCCACCGTCTTGCTCGTCGTCTGGGTCTAAATAAACTTTATATAAAAAATGATGCCGTGAATATGCCCACCCTGAGCTTTAAGGATCGGGTGGTGTCAGTCGCTCTATCTAGAGCGCGGGAGTTAGGTTTCACTACTGTTTCTTGCGCTAGCACTGGTAATTTGGCAAATTCTACAGCTGCGATCGCAGCTCATGCCAGTTTAGACTGCTGTGTATTCATCCCCGCAGATTTAGAAGCCGGGAAAATTCTCGGTAGCTTGATCTACAGTCCCACCCTCATGGCCGTCAAGGGCAACTACGATCAAGTCAATCGTCTCTGTTCGGAAGTTGCAAATACACATGGCTGGGGTTTTGTCAATATTAATCTGCGACCTTATTACTCTGAAGGTTCTAAGACGCTAGGTTTTGAAGTTGCAGAACAACTAGGCTGGGAACTACCCGATCATGTGGTTGCTCCTTTAGCATCTGGTTCGCTCTTTACAAAAATTTATAAAGGGTTCCAAGAATTTGTCGAAGTTGGTTTAGTAGAAAATAAGAGCGTCCGTTTCAGTGGTGCTCAAGCTGAAGGTTGCTCACCCATCGCTCAAGCCTTCAAAGAAGGACGTGACTTTATTAAGCCAGTAAAACCGAATACAATTGCGAAATCGCTAGCGATCGGCAATCCAGCAGATGGTATTTATGCTGTGGAGCTAGCTCAGAAGACAGGTGGTAACATTGAATCAGTCAATGATCCAGAAATTATTGATGGCATCAAGTTGCTGGCAGAAACCGAAGGCATCTTCACAGAAACGGCTGGTGGTACAACCGTGGCTGTGCTGAAAAAACTGGTAGAAGCTGGCAAAATTGATCCAGATGAAACTACTGTGATTTACATCACTGGTAATGGTTTGAAAACCCAAGAAGCAATCCAAGGCTACGTTGGTGAACCCTTGACTATTGATGCTAAACTGGATAGTTTTGAACGTGCGCTAGAGCGATCGCGTACTCTTGATCGCTTGGAATGGCAACAAGTTCTCGTTTAATTAGGAGTTATGAGTTATGAGTTTTTATATTCATAGCTCTTTACTCTTAACTTTATTGTTAACTCTTCACTCTTCACTTTGTATTTTTATGGCTGTAAAAGTTTTAGTTCCTACGACTCTTCAGAGTTTTACTAATAATCAAGCTACTTTAGAATCTAGCGGTAGCACTATTGCTGAATTGTTAGATTCCTTAGAACAAAGCTTTCCTGGTATTAAATCCCGGTTGTGCGATGAACAAGGTAAGCTACGTCGATTTGTAAATTTTTATGTCGATAGTGAAGATATCCGCTATTTAGATGGTATCAACACAGTCTTGAAAGATGGCGATGAAGTAAGTATTGTCCCTGCTGTTGCTGGTGGTTAATCCTGAGAAAATCTACCTAATTTAGCAAATGAATACATTTAGGCTTGCCGCGAATGGCAGGCTTATTTTTATTGGTTTCAGATTTAGTATATCGAAAACTGTTGTAAATGACTTTAACAGCAACTAGAAAAGAATTCCTAGTAATTTTTAGCTTTTGACTGACTTACTCTACAACTCAAAATAGAAGGAGCCTGTACAGAGATCGTTTAAATTCACATTAGATTCTCAACAATCCTTCAGCAGAAATCACCAATGAGTTTTTCATTATTGCTGAAGTCAATCTTATTACTTCAAATCTCAACTGATTCGATATTCGATTTCAGTAATGTCCCAACCCGGTTCAGTTAAGGTTTTTTGATGAAAATTATAGATCGCAAAATGCGACAAATCGCATCTCCCGAAGTTCTGAGCGCTAGCTTGCAGCAGATTCCAGGAGAAGCCGCAGAAGCTTCTTATTATGTGATAACTAAAACTAAAAACTAAAAGTACTCCGCAGAATGCCGATAGTAACTGAGTCATTATTTGGTGTATTACCAGGCTGTATAAGATGAATTATCCCTGGTGTAATACTGATATTATCTGTTAGCTGAAAACGATAAAATGCTTCAATTTGAGTGGTCGTACCTGGTTGTCCACCTGCACGTCCTAAACCTGTATTGATAAAATCAGGGACATTATTTCCTATAGGTAAGTCGCTACTAGTTATTTTAGGAGGTTGACCAACATAAATTCCTCCTAAATTTCCTTTAGCAAATAAATCAGGAAAATTCAGAAACACCATATAATTTGTCGTTTCTACACTTCCCGATTGCCCAGGAATATAAGATTTAGTATAACCACCCCACGCACCTGCGCTAATGCGGGGAGAAATTTGCCAAGTCAGAGTCGCACCCACGGCGTTAGTTTGTAGCGGTGCTGATTTTCCGGTAGTGGTATTAACTGTAGTTAAGCATTCATCGCCAACAAAAGTTAGTAAACAACCATCTGAAGCGTAATTGTTAACGTAATATAAACTTAAATCTAGAGTATCAGTCGGTGTTAGCAGTAATTGCACACCTGTAGTCGTGTTGCCATCAAATAAACCGCTACCTTTACCAGGATTTCCTGGCTGATAACTACTATAAATTGCCTGCAAACTAGCGCGTTTAGCAAATTGCCAATCGATAGCTATACCACCGTGACCGTATCCCATATTTAAAATTGGGTTTCTTTGGGCAAAATAAGATAATGGCCCTGTTGCAGCACTTTCTACTCGATTGGGGCCTCGGAAAGCAGCTGGCATACTTACGCCTTCTGTTCCTATCATTACTGCTAATTTATCTGTCACCAGCCAATGAAAATTTAGGTCACTTACAATCAAGTTATTTGTAGGAAATTCGTAGCCAAGTAAAACATCATTTCGAGAAACATTATTAGTGAATCTAGGCGAAGTTGTTCCGTTACCATCTAAAAGACCTGTAAACAAGTAACTACTGGGAGTGATTTGACTAGTTAAATACAACTGCGCTAAGGATATAACATTAATGTTTGTCCCTGCATCATCTGTATCTTTTTGTCCATCTCTAGGATTCACATCACCACGATTTTTAGTTCGTCCTTGAATACCAACTATCAGTAATCCACTGAGTTTAGTTGTTGTTGAGAATTGGTTGGCTTCGATTTCAGTAGTTTTGGCTTCTAAATTATCGACACGACCCCGTAAAGTTGCTAATTCAGGGGCAAATTCTGACTGTAATTTTTGTAATATTGCTAAATCTTCGCGAGTGACTAAATTGCTGGTGGCTGTAGTGATTAATTCGTTGACTCTATCTAAACAAGCGTTTACACCTGCAGCAAATTCATACCGAGTTAAGGCGCGATTACCGCGATAGCTGCTATCTGGATAGCCGCCTATACAACCATAACGTTCTACCAAAGATTGTAAGGCTTGGAATGCCCAATCGTTGGGTTGTACATCCTTTAGTTGAGATACCGATGTAACTTGCGCCATCAGTTCTTCTGGAGAGAGAAAGAGGGATGCTCCCATAATATTATCGCCCTTAACTTCTATCTCCTGAGTAGTTTCTGGATTGATGTACTCTTGTGCTAATACTTTTTGTGCAACTCCATTTACTCCCGCAATTAGTAACCATGCGAGCATCCAGGTTTTGCAATGACTGCGGCTAATAAGTCTACCTTTCAATTTTTTACACTCTGCTCACATACTTAAGTGAAGAGTGTATTCGCGATCATCTAGGGTTCACATGGGGACATTTACGGATTTTGTTCTAAATTAGACTTAATGCTTCTGGGCAACTTTTGAAAGGGCGAGTATAACAAGGTATTGGGGAGTGGGGACTGGGGACTAGGAAAGAGTTTCTCAATTCCTAATCCTCAATTCTCTAAACCCGAATCTATGGCAAATCGTTCACGCAAGCTGACGCCAAAAGCCTCTAAACTAAATCAACCTCGTGCTGGTGCGATGAAACGCGTCGTTAAAAAACCTCAGAAAAAGTTAAAACGAGGAAGTTGGTTGTCGTCAATATTAGCGATCGCAATTATCTTAAGTAGTGCTAGTCTAATTATGGCTTTTGCCTGGATTAGTGTTCTCTTCATCTTCAATCCAGACAAGGTAAGCTGGCTAAATAAAATTTTACCTGCATGGGCGCAAATCCCCCTTGGTAAACACGAACGTCCCCAAACTCTCAAACAAATTCAACTCGATTTGAGTAAAAAAAACCAAATATTTAGGAAAACCCTGCCTTTACATCAGGATGTGAAAACCTCATTTTTATTACCAGTTTTTCAACAACGTGCTAATTGTCAATCTGATTGCGAAGAACTGGTGGAACTTAGGGTTTACGAGCGCTCAGAAGAATTAGAATTTAAATCTCAGTCAGAAAATTACTATTATCTAGCGACTCAATTATCTGTAACTGGCCCAGATGAATCCTTTGTGATTTCTTCTTTGCTTGATGGAACTTCAGAACCCCAAGATATCAATATTCCCCTACCTTTAACTCAAGTGCAACGCTTTGAAGGTAAGACACCATCATCAGGGGTTTGGTTTGATTTGCGGGGTAAACGCCAACAAGGAACTAGTACGATCCGCTACGGTTACGTCGTATACTACAATCCAGAACGCACGAATTTACTACAAATGTTGTCTTGGACTAGTCCCAATGGACAATTGCCCAAATGGCAGCAGTTAACTGGTGATGGTACAAAAGAGTTAATTGTCGATCAAACAGTGGGTTTAGAACCGCACTTACAGGTTTACCAAGTCAAACCTTTGAAGTTATTCCTCAAACCAATTCAATTGGAGGCGATTACCCTCAAATCATCAACCTTCAAGGATTCTGGATACCAAAACGCCTTGTCAATTGCCCGTAGTGGATTGTGGACACCAGCTTTTGAATGGTTGAAATTCATCAAGAAACAGCGCAAAGGAGTTTTACCAGAAGCGGCGCAAGCGCAAATGGATTTGATTCGCTTGCATTCTCAACTTACTAAAATTCAAGCCCAGAAAATTTGGGCCAGTCCTAGTCAAGAAGTACTGGCAGATTTAATTGATGGTCGCTGGGAGAAAGCTTTACAGGTGTTTGAAGCATCGCCACATAATGCCCAAGAAATTGCAACTCTACTCAAAGCTGATGAAAAACGGTTGTGGAATCGTATAGTGGCGGCGTTACAGGTGAACCCAAATAGACGAGAGGTGCAAGCTTGGTTCGCGTTGATTTTAGCAGTTCAGCGGGGAGAAGAACATGCTAATTCTTGGTTAAAGGCGCAACCAAAAATTACAAAAGATAATCTTGCCTATATTCAAGGTCTGTTATCAAGACTCAATGGTAAAGAGACATCGCAAATATCCTCTACTCACCCTAGTCAGATTGTTGGTACGGTGCAACTAATTACTCAAGTTACCAACATCGAATGGCTGCAACCAAATCCCCCAGCAGATTTGAAACTTATGGATAACCAAGTTTGGTATCAGGTGGAGGTAAGTGCATTTAATGACGGGAAACGCTGGCTAAATTTCCCCTTTGAGAATTTCAACCCACCGAAAACTGACGCCGCCAAATTTTTCTGGAAAACTTTGGGAATCACTTCTGACCCGGAAATCCAGATTATAGTCTGGTTGCCAAATGGAGAGCAAAAAATTACTATAGCCGCTATCAAAGCAGTGCAACTACAAGGTAAAGTTTTGCGCCTATTAGCTGCTGGGCCAAAAATTCCAGATAATCAAAACGAGGTTCTCCAACCCAAACCTTTAGCCTTGACAAATGCAGCACTGGAATGGGTGCAACCATCTCCAATTACTTTACGAGAACTGCATCAACAAAATCCTCAAAGGGTGAAGGTAATGCTATCGAGTCTGTGGCAATCTTTACAACAATCCGGCGAAGTTCCGGGTGGTGCTATTCCTAGCTTTGAACAGATGCAGGAAAAATTCGGTGATTGGCCCGTTCAAGTGATTGATTTAACAAATAACGCTCAACCAGAAATAATACTGACTATCTCACCAGAAGCAATAGCATCCTTGAATCAGCCGACACCTAAAATTCAGAGAAAAAACACACAACAAGACCGTGACCGGACTATAATTTTCTCTGATGGAAATAAAATCATTTACACTGATTTTACAGGAAATTACTTACAAAGACTCTCTGCGATCGCCAAGCTTTCAGGGGTGCAATCCTTAGCTTTACTGGTAGAAAATGCTCATAACTACAGTTTTAAACGCTGGTCAGAGAAAAATCAACGCTTTGAATAGCACACCCCTGACTCAAATTTACCCTCTACTGAAGTTTAAATTAGGAGGGGAAAAGCGATCGCTATCTATAAGACTGACTTATTCTTCTTTTTGGCTGGTTTCGGCTAGACGTTGGTGCTTCAGGTTTTCCAATTGCTGCAACAATGAGTCTACCTCTGCTTGTAAATGCATCAATTTAGCTTGCTGATCGTCTTGATAATAAGACTTGGTTAACGTACTGACCCAGGCAGTCTGGGACTCGCGATCGGAAACGTTAGATAAATAGGTAGGCATCGCTAATTAAATCCACAATTTAACTCACACCATTAGAAATATTATAATAATGCTCTTTTAAGCTTTATTACATTATTGTATATTTTCAATCAATTACTCTAATGGATTTGGGGTTCAATCATAAAAGACGGTAATTATAATGGCTGTGTTCCAAAAAAACACTGACCCAAGTATGTAAAGCTTCCTTGAACTGGAAGGTACTTAGGAATAGTTAATTTCTAGTCTGTCAATTATGGTTGTACAAACAATTATCACCGTTTTTGAGGAATTTACGCAAGAAATTATATGTAGACTATATCAAGAATTATGCTAAATCATGAAAAAATGTAGGGCGAAGCACTTACACTTGGCACAGCCTTTCTTAATAAAGTAAGTATAAAGCTACTATCAAAAAGAGACAGCCTCTTGCGTATTTTCCTAGATTAATTGAAGCGAATCGGGTAGGAAAATACATAGATGTACTTGACTAAACGAATGCACTAAAAGTAGCTTTTACCACGGATAAATCAGAATTTTACAGAGTTATGACGTAAGTCTCATATAGCAATCCGGTTTAATTTCTAAATTTACTTGCGTGTACAAGGAACAGGGAATAAGGAATAGGATAGATAATAAGTACTGAGTCTTATTCAAAATAAAATAGGAGTCCTATAGATTTGCAGATGATTTTTCACCTCCTCAGTATCCTCTAAGCTAATTTGTTGAACCGAAGGTCGCCGTGGCGGTTTATGATAAATTAACCTTTTAAATGAAAACAGCAAGTGAAACGCCTGCATTACAAAAAATAATCTTCTTAATAAGATTCTTTGGGATTAGGGAACTCTCAACAGGTAACTGGTAACGAAAAATCTACTTTCTTCCTCTTTCCGATTTTGCGTTTCCCTTCCCACCCTTTCTAAAAATATCCAATCCTTACATTTAGAAATTTTAAATCCCGTGACTTTGAGCCTGTCTGTTGCTACATCTCATCGCCAACCCTGGCCTGGATTGATAGAAGCCTATCGTGAATACTTGCCTGTCAGCGAAAAAACACCGATTGTCACTCTGTTAGAGGGCAACACACCTCTAATACCAGTACCAGCGATCGCAGAACGCATTGGCAGACAAGTACGGGTTTTTGTAAAATACGACGGTTTGAATCCCACGGGTAGCTTTAAAGACCGGGGGATGACTATGGCAATTTCCAAAGCCAAGGAAGCAGGGGCCAAAGCAGTAATTTGTGCCAGCACGGGCAACACCTCAGCTGCCGCCGCCGCTTATGCCAGACGCGGAGGCATGAATGCCTTTGTACTGATTCCCGATGGTTATGTAGCGCTGGGCAAGTTAGCTCAAGCATTACTGTATGGCGCAGAAGTATTGGCAATTAAAGGTAATTTTGACCAAGCTTTAGAAATTGTCCGCGACATGGCCGAAAGCTATCCGATCACTTTGGTGAATTCGGTCAATCCCTACAGATTAGAAGGACAGAAAACAGGAGCCTTTGAAATTGTCGATGCATTGGGTGATGCACCAGACTGGTTGTGTATTCCCGTGGGAAATGCCGGAAATATCACAGCATATTGGATGGGCTTTTGTCAATATCATCAAGCCAGAAAGTGCGATCGCTTACCCCGGATGATGGGATTCCAAGCCGCAGGAGCAGCCCCTTTAGTCCACGGTCAGCCAGTGGCGCATCCCGAAACCCTAGCGACAGCAATTCGCATTGGCAACCCTGCTAGTTGGGATTTAGCGATCGCGGCACAAACCGCCAGCCAGGGAAATTTCCACGCCGTTACCGATACAGAAATTCTCGATGCTTATCGACTTTTAGCAGCATCAGAAGGTATCTTCTGCGAACCTGCTAGCGCCGCTTCTGTGGCTGGGTTGTTGCAGGTGAAAGACCAAATTCCCACAGGAGCGACAGTAGTTTGCGTTCTCACAGGCAATGGTCTAAAAGACCCAGATACAGCTATTAAACACAATCACAGTCAATTTCAACAAGGAATTGCGGCAGAACTGGGCGCAGTAGCCAAGGCAATGGGATTTTAGGGCATTGGGCATTAATTATTCTTTTTCTCCCCTGCTCCCCTGCCCCTGCTCCCCTGCCCCTGCTCGTTCGCGTGTCAAGCTATCAATAGCATCACCCAAGGCAGTAGTCAGGCTATTGCGAGTTTGGGCGTGATTGTCCTGCTCAGTTTTCAAAGCTTGCAAGAGGCGATCGCGTTCTTTAATCGCGGTGATGAGTTTAGCTTGCAAGTCTTCCACAGATTTTAGCTGTTCTATTTCTTGTTGAATCGCTACTGGTGTCCCCGCAGTCAGTGTCTCTAGTTCAAAACCTTGAAGTTTATGCAGTTGTGCCTTGAGAGAGGCGATCATCTGTTGGGAAAGTTGAGTATCTGTGCGGCGTTGTTCTGCTTCTGTGTTGTAAAGCTGACGCCATTTTTGGGCACTTTCCCAAGCCGTATCGCGATCGTGTTGCAGCTGTGCCATCTGCTCTTTGATTACCTGGATTTCTGTCAACCACTGTTGTGTTAAATCTTGATTCATAGATTAATAGTCATTAGTCATTGGTTAGTAGAGACGCGATTAATCGCATCTGTACAATAGTCATTTGTTAGAACTCTGCCCCACTACCCACTCCGTATTCTTGCGGTAGAAAGATAGATGCGATCGCTACGCAAAATTTAGCACAGTAGTTAATAAACCCAACAAGTTTTAACTCTAAATCATGCCAAAGCCTCGTTTTATCCGCTTCTTTCGTCATCTCAATTGGCACACGCTCAAAAAAACTTTTTCCAGAACTATCGAAAGGCGACTTTTGGGACTCGCCTCAGAAATTGCCTTTAATGCTATGCTATCGCTGTTTCCAGCAATTCTGGCTATCCTCACAGCCATTGGCTTATTGGCAGAATCTTTACAAAACACCTTTAAACAACTGGCGGCACAACTAAGTCAAGTCCTACCTGAACAAGCCCTGGATCTGATTAGTGATTTTGCCACCACAGAAATTACCAACTCCAAAAATAGCGGCTTATTTTCTCTAAGCTTTTTATTAGCAATTTGGACTGCTTCTGGGGCGGTGAGTACCGCGATGACAGCCCTCGATCAAATCCATCAAATTCCTTCAGAAAACATCCGCCCCTTTTGGAAAGCCAAGCTTGTTTCTCTGGGATTAACAGTTGGTACTATGTTGCTTTTAATATTGGCTTCTTTCTCAGTGTTTACCAGTGATTGGTTATTGAGAATGGTAGCGCGCGAAAATAGTTCTTTAATCTTTTTGTTGCATCTTTGGCTGCTGTTACGCTGGCCTTTAACTTTAAGTATTGTCGCTGTCGCCTTTAGCTTTGTCTATCGCTATGGTCCAAGCCAGTGGAACTCAGGCACACCAATGATGCCAGGAGCAATTTTAGCAGCTGTTTTTTGGGCAATGTTGTCTGCCCTATTTCGGCTGTATGTGGCGAATTTTGGCAATTATAATAAAGTATATGGTGCTGTAGGAGCTGTGATAGTTTTAATGCTCTGGCTGTCAATGAGCGCTGCTGTTCTGTTAATCGGCGATCAGTTGAACGTGACTATCGGCGAAGATATGCGCTCAAAAGCCCAGCTGCAATCGCAAGAGAAATATTAATTCGTAAATCCTTGAGAAAATGATTGCAAAAGCTCAGTAGGGGAGTAAAATATCTAACGATTCAATGCAAAATTAGCGATCGCATCTATGTCTGATTCTCCTCCTCGATTTTCGATGATTGAACCTGATACCAAAGCACCCACTTTGAAGCGCCTGCGTCAGTTAAGTCGGCTGTTGGATAATGTTATTACCATTCCTGGCACAAAGATTGGTTTTGGTATAGATCCAATTTTAGGACTCATACCAATTGGTGGTGATTTTCTGGGAATAATGTTTTCTAGCTACATAATTCTAGAAGCAGCGCGGCTAGGCGTATCTAGAGCCACTCTAGGTAAAATGATTTTGAACGTAATCATTGATGGCTTGGTAGGCGCTGTCCCAGTTTTGGGAGACTTTTTTGATTTTGCCTGGAGAGCTAACACTAATAATGTCAAGCTCTTGGAAGAACACTTAAAGTTTCCCAGCGAGCAAAAGAGTGCAGACAGATGGTTTATCTTTGCCGTTTTGGCTGGATTGTTGCTAATTTCTATTGTCTTAGTAGCATTGCCCGTGATTCTAATTAGAATCCTGTGGAACGCCTTTACAGGCGGTTAAATTGTTTATTGATAAAAGAATGAAAGATTGGTGGCAAGCTACTTTTCCCAAAGGGCGGCAAAGTCTAGTTATTACTGATGCTAAAGGCTATCCTGTACAAATTGCTTATGGCGAAAAAGGTAGAGGTAAACCGTTAATTTTATTACATGGCATGGGGAGTTGGAGCTACAATTGGCGCCACAGCGTAGCACCATTATCTAAATATTACCGAGTAATTTGTTTTGATGCCAAAGGTTTTGGTTTTTCCGAAAAACCATTGTCTCGTAGAGAAGACAATGGTCATCAAGTTATTGAGTTTCAAAGAATTATTCAGGCATTATGTGATGAACCCACAGTGATTGTAGCCGAATCTCTGGGGGGATTAGTTGCCCTTGCTCTTGCTCAAGAAAATCCGCAGCTAATCGGACGACTGGTAGTAGTAAACGTACCAGTTTTTGCCGAATATCTACCCCATTGGGCTATGTGGTTACTTGCCCAAATGCCCCGAGAAGTAATGCAAACAATTGACTCTTTACGTCTAGCACATTTGTTTGCACCTCTATTTAGAGAAGTTATGGCAATAGAAAGACGTGGGGTATTATTCGATCCTTCTATCTTGACGCAGGAAGATATCTATTGGATAACTTACCCGTTTACTGAATTGCCTGGTACGATCGCAAAAGTCGCCGAAGAGTTACAAATAGCCGCGCGAGAAATTGAAAATTGGCAAGCAAATAAGCCAAATATGCTCACCAAAATTCAAAATAACCTGAGTGCAATTAAGTGTCCGACACTAGTTTTGTGGGGTGAGCAAGATAGTTGGTTTCCTGCTAGTCATGGTAAAAAATTACATCAACATATCCCCAATTCCAAATTACAGATTTTATCTAACTGTTGTCATGATGCCTCAAGTGGTGCTTCTGAGGTATTGAATAAAACGATTCTTGAGTTTTTACAAGAGACTAACTTCTAAAGAAGAATTCAGAAGCCAGAATTCAGTAATCTTGTAGTGGGGAATTCAAACCTGCTACTTTCTTATTGACTACTATATTACGAGCGATAGCGTTCGCGGAGCGTCTCGAAGAGAAATAATCCCCCCTGACGCTCTTATTGCTTCCCTGCACTCCGTTTCGGTCGCAATGACAATATCGGCGTTGCGTAAGTCCTACTATATTGTCTCTTGTGCGTTATCATATGCTAGTGGGACTTATACCAATTCTCTAAAAGCTGGCTACAGATAGTGCCTCTAAAATATATTGCCTTCGGGCAATAGATGCAATAATTGGTTTGGTTAATTTGCC
>NZ_JBALDE010000021.1:0-136283 GCF_036917515.1 Nostoc sp.
TCTATTCGCAATAAACAGAGGTTTTATCGCCAGGGTTTGAAAGCTATGTCACTTATACAGCAAGCTCTTTAGCTCCCCTGTCGCCCCCTGAAGATACTTGGTATAAAGCTGGATACCTTTACCAATTTTTTGAAATTCCACTTATTGGGAAAGTGGAGAGTAACTCACTGGGGATTTTTTTTACTCCCGAAGAAATGGGCGAACCGGGAGTCATAACTCTTCACTTTTAACTTTTGTGAGCAGACCTTCACAAGCATCAATCAGTAAATCAATGACCTGATTAAATCCTTCTTGACCACCGTAATAGGGATCTGGAACTTCCTTTAGAGTGTGTCGAGAGCAAAACTCGCATATCAAACGCACTTTATGCTGATATTGCTTAGTTTGATCAAGAGTGAGGATGTTCTCATAATTTTCTCGATCCATAGCCAAAATCAAATCAAAGTCTTGAAAGTCTGACTTTTGAAACTGGCGTGCTCGACCACGCAGTTTAATTCCCAACTTAGTAGCAGCCGCAGCACTCATACGTCTGTCAGGTGGGCTACCAACGTGATAGCTAGATGTACCAGCAGAGTCACAGAGGATGCGTACGCCTTTGGGGCCGGCGGAGTCATCGCTCAAGCCAGCCTGCTCAATTAGATGATTCATGATATTTTCTGCCGATGGCGATCGGCAGATGTTACCTAAGCAGACAAACAGCAACTTGTAAGGCATAGATATACTTTGTCATTTGTCAATAGTCATTTGTCCTTTGTCCAGTGACTAATGACCAATGACCCTTACGGGTGATGCTCCTGCGTCGCTACCGCTTCTCTACGAGACGCTACGGGTAAGCGAATCTATGCCGTAGGCTTTACGCTAACGCCAGTCACTCATGGGGGAAACTCCTTCTCTACAAGATGCTCCGCGTTCGCGTAGTGTTCCGAAGGAAAGGCGCTAGCCTCTCCCTTTGGGAGAAGACCGCGCTAGCTCATTAATAACCAATGACTAAAATCCAGGTAACTCCAACCCACTAGTTAATTCTTCCATACGTTCTCGCATTGTTGCTGTGGACTTGTTATAGGCTTCTTTCATTGCTACTGTTACAAGATCAGAAAGTACTTCTGCACCTTCTGCTAAAGCATCTGGAGAAATTTCTACCCGCTTGGGTTCTTGGTTCCCACTGACAATCACCCTCACAAGACCACCGCCAGATTCTCCTTGAATCTCCATTTGCTCCAATTCTTCTTGGAGTCGCTTTGCACCTTCTTGAACTTGCTGTGCTTTCTTAAAAGCTTCGGCTAATTCTTTCATTTTTCCTAAGCCAAAGCCGAATCCCTGTCCTTTTCCTGTCATAATTATTTGTACGCGTGTGCGTTGAATAACAAATCAAATTCAATTATAGATGCGGTAAGCAATTTGCCTCTTTTTTTACCAATAATTAATGCTTCATAGAATGGGGCAAAACAATTCCGTTAACGTTAGCGGGGCGTTTAGCCCGTTCCGAGTTCCGTGTTCTGAGTAAATAGAGTGAGATTCACAACTTAGCACTTAGTCAGCACTCCTGAAGAGCATTGGGCACAAGAAGCAGAGGTGCGGAGGGGAAAGACTTACTGCAACTGCTCCTCTGCTCCCCCGACTCCTTGAATTAAAAGTTTCAACAAGCACCTTGAAACTCTCCGAGTATTTTGACTTCTGGCTCTAAATTAATAGACCAACGTTCTTGTACTTGGTGTTGGATGTGGCGAATGAGACAGAAAATATCACTAGCTTTTGCCCCACCACGGTTAACGATAAAATTAGCATGGAGTAATGCAACTTGTGCGCCACCAATTTGGTAGCCTTTCAGACCCGTTTGTTCAATTAACCAGCCAGCACTGTAAGGTTTCGGATTGCGGAAAACACTGCCACAACTGGGAAAGTTATATGGTTGAGTGCTTAAGCGATGCTTTTTATGTTCTTTGGTGATTGCCACAACTTTTGCGGGGTCTGCACCTGGCGCGAGTTGTAAGGTGGCTTGGGTGACTATGCGATCGCCACCTTGCAATAATGAAGTCCGGTAGCTATAACCTAACTGTTCCGGGGTAAGAGTTTCTAGTGTACCATCGCGTGAAAGTACCTGGGCACTAACTAACATATCTGCGATACAGCTATTATGTGCCCCTGCGTTCATCACCACGGCACCTCCGGCTGTTCCAGGGATACCAACAGCCCACTCCAATCCTTGCCAACCTAATTCTGCTGCTGCCCATGCCAAGCTGGGAATCGATTCTCCCGCTGCAACAGTTAATTGACCGCTTTGGGGGTCAAAGTGGCTGAAGCGGAGATGACGAGTAGCAATGACTAGGCCTGATATACCACCATCGCTTACCAGCAAGTTAGAACCTGCTCCCAGTGTTGTCACCTTTAAATTACGTTCTTTTGCGTATTTAAGACTTGCTTGCAGTGCTTCTAAGTTTCGGGGGGCAACGTATAAATCAGCGGCTCCCCCAACTCTATAGGAAGTAAACGCTGACAAACAAGCCTGTGACTTGATAGCACAATCAGTACCGGGTAAGTAAATTACTTCGCTCTCCACTGAATTAGCTGTTTGATGTTTCTTTGTATTTAAAGCAGAAACTGTGCAGAGGTTTCCAGCTGCCTGGGAAATGGTCATCTTTACTTTGTTTTGGTAAAATTTTTACATTAATTTACCGCAAAGACACGGTAATAGAATTCACAGATGAAACCGTTGCTAGAGTGGCACTTTGCTTGGAAATAAAACAGCTGGTTCACAGAGTGTCGTAATGATTTCAGGAATCACCTGGTTCAAATTTCCAGCTCCCAAAAACAGCGCCAAGTCTCCTGGGCGTAGTGTTTGTAGCAAGTACTCACACACTGCGGGTAAAGTTGGTTGATAAACTACCTGCGAATGCTGTTTAGCAACTTCCGCCGTTAGACGTTCACCACTAATTTGCTCCAAGTTAGGTTCGCCTGCACTGTAAATATCAGTCAGTACAACCAAATCAGAATGGGTAAAGGACTCGGCAAATTCTTCTAAAAAAGTCAGTGTACGACTATAGCGATGGGGTTGAAAGATGGCAACCACTCTTTGCCCTGGTCTTGCCTGTAAACGTGCTGCTGCAAGAGTAACGCGAATCTCGCTAGGGTGGTGAGCATAGTCATCAATGAAAGTAATGCCATTGACTTCACCTCGAAACTCAAAGCGTCGTCTTGCTCCTTCAAAGGTGGCGATGCCTTTAGCAATAGCTCCAAATTCTAAGCCCAAGGTGCGACCAACAGCCACTGCGGCTAGGGCATTGCTGAGATTATGCCGACTGAGCAACCGCAACGTCAACACGCCCAAAGCTTTGCCTCTTTCCCAAACCAAAGCCGTGGTACCATCAGCACGATAATCAATATTGGTGACGGTGTAATCGGCGTCAGTATCTGAGTATAAGCTGTAGGTAATTGTGGGTTGCAAGCGATCGCGCACCGTAGCACAATCAATACTAGCTATTAACGTTTTACAATTCTTAGCAAATGTCTCGAAGATGTCAATGACTTCTTCTAATGTATCGTAATGGTCAGGATGATCGAGTTCAATATTGGTGATGATGCCAATTTCGGGAGCGTGTTTTACCAGAGAACCATCTGATTCATCTGCTTCGGCTACCAAATATTGGCTTTGTCCCAATCGAGCATTACCTTCCCAAGCATTGACTTCGCCACCGACTAAAATCGTTGGGTCTAGACCTGCTTCCAGAAGCATATATCCAATCATGCTACTAGTTGTGGTTTTGCCGTGTGTTCCTGCCACTGCAATACTGTAGTAATCGGCAATTAAAGCTGCTAGTACATCTGAACGATGTAAAACTGGACAACCTAATTCCAGAGCTGCTTTATATTCTAAATTATTAGTGTTAATTGCTGTTGAACAAATGACTTGAGGCAGTTTTGACTTAGTATTAGCAGGTAATTGTTCTTGGGAATTTAATACTACTGGATTAGCTAATACCTGAGGGTGAAAGAATTCGAGATTGCTTGCCTCTTGTTTACCAAAAATATGAGCGCCGATAGATTCCAACTTGTGCGTAATGTGGTTAGGACGAAGATCCGAACCTGATACTGGAAATTGACGCTTTGTAAGAACGTATGCCAGAGCAGACATACCTATGCCACCGATGCCAATGAAATGAAATGGTCTACCACTAAAATCTACAGAATTAGTCATTTATTGCTCCTCTTACACCACACCACACCATAATCACAAATGACACGCGTATCATAACAGGAATTTGATTTTTACCGAAACTACTCCTGTATCATGTTCATGTTTGATGCCCAAAAGATGTTTCTGCTCTGGCTTTCCTGGTTCAGAATGATTTTACCTTGGTTGGAGGTTTTTGCTATTTCTGAACTGTTCTTAAGATTATTCTGAAAATTTTGGCGGCATCGGGAAAGAAATTCTTGTAATGTCAAATACATATTTTTGGCTACCTTACTGGAATTGGCTACATAATACATTGTTTAGTGAAACTAATTTGAAATTGCATCAAGTCTAAGCGCGAATTGAGTACAATAGTACATTGGTAATGAAACTATTTTTCAATTGCATAAAAACCAGGCTTATCTGGATGCAGCAACTAGCAATTTTTGGTGGCACATTCGATCCAATTCATTGGGGACACCTGCTCGTAGCCGAGACAGCTTTGCATCAAGTATCCCTTGAAAAAGTAATTTGGGTGCCATCCCTAAATCCGCCTCACAAAGAAGCAGCTTTGTTTGAGCATCGTGTCAAAATGCTGCAATTAGCCATCAAAGATAATCCAGCGTTTACTGTCTCACTAGTGGAGACAAATCGCTCTGGGACTTCTTATGCCATTAACACCCTGATTGACTTATCTGCTTGTTCCCCAAATACTCACTGGTACTGGATTGTGGGCTTGGATACTTTCCAAACCTTGCCCGGTTGGTACCGTGGACACGAACTAGCACAAATGTGTGATTGGTTAATTGCACCCCGACACCTAGGTGGTGAGACTATAACTCAAAGCAAATTAATCTGCAAGCGAGTGGAGCAACAACTTAGAGAGCAGTCATACAACATTCACTGGCAACTCTTGAATATACCTTTAGTAGGAGTTTCGTCAAGTCTAATTCGCAAATTTTGCCGCGAACGCCAGTCAATTCGTTATTTAGTCCCAGAAACGGTCAGATCATATATCATTAACAACAATTTCTACTCGAACAAATCTGAATAAATTATGTGTTTTTTTATTGATCTAACACTTTATGGTTAAAAGTGACCCCCCCCTTTGCGATATGATTGGGGTCAACGATATCAACATATAAGCATAAATAACAGAGGGCAAGACACTGTGATAAGAGTTGCAATCAACGGTTTCGGACGGATTGGACGTAACTTTGCCCGTTGTTGGGTGGGTAGAGAGAATAGCAAGCTTGAGCTTGTCGCTATCAATGACACTTCAGACCCTAGAACCAATGCTCACCTGCTGAAGTATGACTCAATGCTAGGTAAGATTAAAGGTGCTGAGATTAGTGCCGATGATAACTCTATCATCGTTAACGGTAAGACCATTAAATGCGTATCCGATCGTAACCCCGAAAACTTGCCCTGGAAAGACTGGGGAATTGACCTAATTATCGAAGCAACCGGGGTATTTACTAGCAAAGAAGGAGCGCTCAAGCACGTAAATGCTGGAGCCAAGAAAGTTCTGATTACCGCTCCTGGTAAAAACGAGGATGGTACTTTTGTGGTAGGTGTGAATCATCATGACTATGACCACAACAAACACCACATTATCAGTAACGCTAGCTGTACTACCAACTGCTTGGCACCAATCGCCAAGGTGTTGAACGATAAGTTCGGTATCATTAAAGGCACGATGACCACCACCCACAGCTATACAGGCGATCAGCGCTTGCTAGACGCTTCTCACCGGGATTTGCGACGGGCAAGGGCCGCAGCGGTAAACATTGTACCTACCTCTACTGGCGCAGCAAAAGCAGTGGCACTGGTTATCCCAGACCTCAAGGGCAAGCTAAATGGCGTTGCCTTGCGCGTACCAACCCCGAACGTCTCAATGGTAGATTTCGTAGTTCAGGTTGAAAAGCGTACTATTACTGAAGAAGTTAACCAAGCTCTCAAAGATGCTGCCGAAGGCCCACTTAAAGGGATTTTGGACTACAGCCAACTAGAACTGGTATCTTCCGATTATCAAGGTACTGACGCTTCTTCGATTGTCGATGCTAGCTTGACTTTGGTTATGGGCAATGATTTAGTAAAAGTTATGGCATGGTATGACAACGAGTGGGGTTACAGCCAACGAGTCTTGGATCTGGCAGAATTGGTAGCCGAAAAGTGGCAATAATTAATTAGTCATTAGTCATTAGTCATTAGTCATTGGTCATTGGTCATTAGAAAAAGGACAAATGACATAGATGCGCCAGCGGCTTCCCGCAGGGTAGGACAAAGAACAAAGCACTATTGACCAAAATGTTGAAATCCCTGGCTAAGACTCAGAACTTGGTCAGGGAACTTTTTTTGCTCGTCGTGCAATATTACTGTCGATTTGGCTGTAATTCTGCCTGCGATCGCAGCACCTTCTCCAAGGTATTGCACTAAGGCTAATGCTAACTCTTGTGGTAAACACAGCACTAATTCAAAGTCTTCGCCACCATATAGAGCATAAGCTAGCGCTTGCTCTTGTGTCAGCCAATGGTTAAAAGTTTTTGGTAGGGGAATTTGTCTGCATTCTAAGACAGCGCCAACGCCACTCGCGCGGCAAATTTGGATTATCGCATCTGCCAAACCATCGCTGCTATCCATACCAGCAATCGGGAGTTGAGTACAGACGCGATTAATCGCGTCTGTACAGGATTGATTAATCGCGTTTGTAAAGGAGTTAGGAGTTAAGATTTTCCAGAGGATTGGTAAGACATCTAATCGTGGCTGTGGGCGTTGGTGTGCGCGGATTAGAGTCGTCTTTTCTTCGTTGTTGAGATTTTCTCCTAATTCAGGATGCAAAAGCAGTTCTAAGCCAGCTCTTGAGGCTCCATGAACGCCTGTAACAACGATCGCATCTCCCACAACAGCAGCGGAACGGCGGATAATTTGACTAGAGTTAACTTGACCAAAAGCGGTAATTGCCAGAGTAGTAACAGGCGATCGCACCACATCACCCCCGACAATTGGGGTCTTGTATTTTTGCAGGCATTCTGTCATTCCTTGGTACAAGCGCTCTACCCAACTCACCTTAACTTCACCAGGTAGTCCCAACCCGATAGTGATTCCCAATGGCGAAGCACCCATTGCTGCTAAATCTGATAAATTGGCAGCAGCAGATCGCCAACCAGCATCTTCTGGGGAAGTGGTGAAATTACTAAAATGCACCCCATCAACCAGTACATCTGTAGTCACTACCAAAGATTGCCCTGGTACAGTCTCAAGTACTGCGGCATCATCCCCGATAATTTCTGGTGGGCAGAAGCGCTGTAATCTTTTTAAAAGACCTTGTTCACCAATGTCTTTTACCTGTTGAGAAGATAAATCACTATTCACAATCGGTTTTCCGTGTTGCAAAATTACGAACAAAACTGATGATTTACTTTACTGTTTAAGATAAGGGTATTGTTTAGGAGTCAGTTGGAATGGTAACAACACCAGTAACCAGCATTATGTTTGAGGAGTACTTAACCTATGATGATGGTAGCGATTTCCATTATGAGCTGGTGGATGGGAAGCTAGAGTTAATGAATCCACCTACTATTGAACATTTCCTGATTGCCAAATTTTTTGAGCAATTACTAGATGCAGAAATCAAACGTTGTAGCTCACCTTGGCTGTATTTTCAGGAAAGTGGGATGAGAACGGGTAGAAATAAATCTAGGTTGACCGATCTGTGTGTAGTGACACTGGAGCAAGCTAGAGAATTATTGAATGTTTCAGCAGTATTTGAATCACCACCGTTACTAATTGTCGAGGTGGTCAGTCCAGAGTCTGTGAAGCGGGACTATCGTTATAAACGCTCGGAATATGCGGTGTTAGAGGTTCCTGAATATTGGATTGTAGACTCACTCGAAAAAAAAGTTTCCGTGTTACTACTAGAAGATGGATTGTACAAAGAAATAGTTTTTACAACAACTCAACAAATTGGATCGCGGACTTTTCCAGAATTAGCGATTACAGTTGATCGGATATTCACTGCCGGAAATCTGAATCAGGGGAGACGCGATTAATCGCGTCTGTACAAGATTATTTCCCCTTGTTCCCCCGCCCTCTTAATTATGCAGCTTGCGGCTGAACCAAATTTTCTATTCCCTGAACCACAGTTGCCGATTCAATTTTGTCACCAGCCTTCAGTTTATCCAAAACTTCTTTACCTTCGGTGAGATAGCCAAAAACGGCATAACGACCATCCAATAGGTTGCGTCCGGCGGGGGTGAGTTCTGGTTCAAATAAAAAGAAGAAAAATTGTGATGAACCACCATTTACTTCACTTTCAGGACGAGCCATTACTACTGCCCCAAAGGCAGAGAATGGTAGAACTGGCATATCAACGTAACGACCAGCTTCTTCTAAAGTAATGCCATAAGTAGGTACTTTATCGCCTTTAACTAAAATTTCTAAGGGAATAGCGCGATATTTGCCCGTTGTTGGGTCAATAAAACCCACATCTTTCCCAGCAGGATCTCCAGTTTGGAGAAAGTAAGATTCTTCAGAACGGGTAAATTCTAAGCCATTATAAAAACCCTTCTGTACCAAATCTACAAAATTACCAGCAGTTACAGGGGCGCTATAACCGTCTACGACAAGAGCTAAATCGCCTTTATTGGTTTTAATTTCTACAGTGGCACGACCTTTAAGTTGTGGCAGGTTGCTATATTCAGCAGGCACTTCAAAGGGAAATTGTTTCACCATTGAATCTTCTAGCCCAGTAACGAGATTTAGTAGTTTACTTCTCTGTTGCAGAATTTGTTCTTTATCTTTGCTGTTCGCCAATTCTTCCAATTTACCAACCCCAGCTTTCAACTCGGTAATCCAAGCTTCAGCTTGGGGTTGGCGTTCTGCCGGAACGCTTGTTAAGATTTGGGAAGGTTTATCGAGAATGCGGGATGCTTGGCTGATGTCTTTGGAAATAGCACCCCAACGTCGATTCGCCCGCAGTTGGGCAGAGATGTCCTCTAAGCTGCCTTGTAGTTGCCGGACAGGTTTGTTATCTATCGGGAGTGCATACCGTAACAAAGCCTTTCCGTCGGTAATTGCATTGCCGGCTGGGAGTGCGGCGCTACTGGAGGGAGTCCACCCAGCTGTAGTTATGCCTAAAAATATTGTTATCAGCAGTATTGCCATTAGGCTCTTCTTCAGCCAGGATTTTAAGAAGTTAAGCATGGGATAACTCAAATGCAGCAGTGAATTGTTGACTGGACGTAACCCATAAATAATCTTCCCACGTTAGGTGATGAGTGGAGCAGAGGTCTAGGGCTGAGGAAAAATGACTAATGACAATGACACCAAACTAATGACAAATGCCCAATGACGACCCTAGAAGGGTACAATAAATGCCGATTGTCTTCCAAAATTTGAAAGTTTCATGATCTCCAGTAACGACTTTCGACCCGGTGTTTCAATTGTATTGGATGGGTCTGTATGGCGAGTGCTTGAATTCTTGCACGTCAAACCAGGCAAAGGTTCCGCCTTTGTACGAACTAAGCTAAAAAATGTCCAGAGTGGGAGCGTTATGGAAAAAACGTTCCGAGCAGGGGAAACAGTGCCACAAGCCACTCTAGAAAAAAGTACGATGCAGCATACCTATAAAGAAGGCGATGAGTTTGTCTTTATGGATATGGAAACCTACGAAGAAGGCAGATTGACTCGCGAACAAATTGGCGATCGCGTCAAGTACCTCAAAGAAGGTATGGAAGCCGAAGTGATTCGGTGGGGCGAACAGGTATTGGGAGTAGAATTGCCTAAGTCTGTGGTTCTGGAAATTGTACAAACAGATCCAGGTTTAAAAGGTGACACTGCCACAGGTGGCTCAAAACCAGCAACTCTGGAAACTGGTGCAGTTGTGATGGTTCCTTTATTTATTTCCCAAGGAGAACGTATCAAAGTTGATACTCAGGAAGATAAATATATCAGCAGGGAGTAACTTTCATCTTTATGGAGATGTTTGCTCCCGATTGAAATCCCTACATAGGGATTAATTCCCTGCCACACTTAAGATGCTCATTTACGGATAGGTCGAGGTAATAAAAACTGTGCCATTGGACTTTAATGAAATCCGCCAACTTTTGGCAACTATCGCACAAACAGATATTGTAGAAGTCACGCTCAAAAGCGATGATTTTGAGCTAACAGTCCGTAAGGCTGTGAGCATTAGCAATCAGATGTTATCGGTAGGTCAAGGGACTTTAGGCGGTGTGGTAGGTTCAGGCTTGACATCGGGTTCATCTGGGGGAAACCAGATGAGCGGAAGTCAGCTAACAGAGGTGTCCACATCTCGTGTATTTGAGAATACTGGAACTAGCACACAAATGCAGTTGTCAGTAAATCCTCCCTTAACCATTGACCAAAAATTAGTAGAAGTGCCTTCCCCAATGGTAGGAACGTTTTATCGCGCTCCTGCGCCTGGGGAAGTGGCATTTGTGGAAGTGGGCGATCGCGTCCGCAAGGGTCAAACAGTCTGTATCATTGAAGCCATGAAGCTAATGAATGAAATCGAAGTCGAAGTCTCTGGACAGGTGATGGAAATTCTTCTCGAAAATGGCGACGCTGTAGAATATGGTCAACCTTTGATGCGAATTAACCCTGATTAAGTATTAATGTATATATGAAGTGAGTCATTGTTAAAATTTTCTGTTCTTGCGGGTTAACCCTGATGAAACAAACGTTGCCTTTACCACCAGAAGTGATGCAACAAGTAGCTGAATACTTCAGCTTGTTAAGTGAGCCAATGCGCCTACGGCTGCTACACTTATTACGGGATGAAGAAAAATGCGTGCAAGAGTTGGTAGAGGCAACACAGACTTCTCAGGCAAATGTATCAAAACACCTGAAGGTAATGTGGCAAGCAGGTATTCTTAGCCGCCGCAGTGAAGGAACTTGCGCCTATTACCGGGTGGAAGATCAAATGATTTTTGATTTGTGTAATCGGGTTTGCGATCGCCTCGCTACAAGGTTAGAGCAGCAAGCCCGTAATTTTCGTGTGTTAAATAGCAAACGTTAGGTCAGTTGTCATTATGTCCTTTGTCTTTTGTCCAAAACGAATGACTAATGACTAATGACCAATGACTAAAGCGGATAATCTTTCTGAAACTGTTCGCGAGTTAGCGGTTGTTGTAACTCTACACCCTCACCGCCTAAAACATCCAACGGTTTGCCGTTCACGTCAATATACACCTTGGCTTTGGGATTTAAACTTGTCGCAGTATAAACAACTTGTCCGACGCGGCCCATCATTGAGGTGCTACCACCACCACTGGTAAAATCATCAGATAAATTAACGTGAACTTCGTTATTTTCCGCCTTCAGTCCCAATAGCTTGGTTCCTTTAGGGATAGTTGTTGAATCTGTCCCTTCTGTTGGGCCTGCTAACAAACTCTGGAAAGCTGCTTCTAAAGGCTGGTTGGGTCGAATAGAAGCGACTTTAACAGGTTGGGGAACCAAAGCAACATTTTTATCTTTTGGTCTGAGCCAATAAACATTAGGGGTTTGCTCATTAGCTGGCTGCCTAGTTGATGGCTGTACTGGTTGTTCAATGCGGCCAGAAGGGTTTGATGGTGTGGGAGTATTGCTGGACTGTGTGGTAAACCAAGCTACACCGCCACCCACCGCTACAACCGCTGCTGACACGGCTGCAATTACGCCTGAAGAAATACGATTAGATCCTTGTTGGTCTTTCATGTTCAAAACCTTCCTAACTGAGGGCTGATATGGTAGTTATGTGAGGAGCAGCCTGGTTAAAGACGATACTTATAAGTAGAGAGTTTCCCACAATCTAGAGCAGACTTGATGGCTTTTAATTCTGCAAGTCCCTAATTCAATTTTAGAATTTTTATTTTTAATCTGTCATTTACCAGATTATGTAAATTATGGGGAGTGGAGATTGGGGAGGTAGGGTAGCAGGGGAGCAGAGGAGAAGTTCAGTAAGTTTTTTCTCTCTGCCCCTCCTCACCTCTGCCTCTTATGCCCAATTCCCCATGCCCCATGCCCTATGCTCTATGCCCTATTGCTTCGGTAATCCACTGTTTAAGTGTTGTTGTAACTTCATCAATGACTATTTCTTGAGATTTACGAGTGGCTCTTTCTACAACTTCAACTTTGCCATTAGCGATCGCCCGCCCGGTTACAATTCTATAAGGTATGCCAATCAAATCAGCATCTTTAAATTTCACTCCAGCACGTTCGTCACGGTCATCTAGTAGGGTTTCAATTCCTGCTTGATTAAGTTCTGTGTAAAGTTTTTGGGCGATTTCGATTTGTTGAGCATCCTTAATGTTAGGAATTGTGACGATCGCGTGGTAGGGCGCGATCGCAACTGGCCAAATAATCCCATCTTTATCGTAAGATTGCTCTACAGCAGCTTGCGCTAGTCGTGATACACCTACGCCAAAACAACCCATAAATAGCGGCTTTTCTTCACCCTGTTCATTGGTATAAGTTGCTCCCATTGCTTGGGAATATTTAGTACCTAATTGGAAGATGTGACCTGCTTCAATTCCACGAGCGCTTTGTAAGGTTTGTTCTGGGTTATGGATGGCGCGATCGCCTGGTCTTGACTTACGTATATCTACTACTGTACTTGGCAATGTAAATTGCTCACCCCAATTAGCACCAACCACATGATAGCCAGCTTCATTCGCACCTGTAACAAAGTTTTTTAAATCAACGGCTGTTTGATCTACCAAGCGCAAAAACTTGGGATGGATCTGCTTGTTGGCGGTAATATACTCATCTGCGATGTCTGGTGCAATGTAACCTAAAGGTAAAGATTTAGCTGTCCATGCTTGCTGGGCTTCTATATTTGGTACATCCAAACTAATAATAGTTTTAGCACCATATAAAGGCGCTAATTTGCTCAATTCATTTTGCAATTTGACTTCATTAACTTCCTGATCGCCTCGGATACTTACCAAAACCAACACCGTTAAACCATTATCATAAACTGTCTGATAAAGGACATTTTTCACCAATTGAGTGGGAGAAGAGTTGAGGAGTTGACAGACCTTTTCAATGGTTTCTGTTCCAGGTGTATCGCGTTTTTCATAGGTTGTAAACCGTGAGGTTTCGGCGTCAATTGGTAAAGAAACAGCCTTTTCTACATTAGCGGCGTATTTACCATCCTCAGTGTAGAGAACTTCATCTTCGCCAGCTTCCGCCAAAATCATAAATTCTGTGGAACCAGAACCACCAATTGCACCCGAATCAGCTTCTACTGCCCGAAAAGCTAAACCAGAACGCCGTAGGATATTGCTGTAGGCTTTATACATATCCTGGTAAGTTTCTTTAAGGCTGGCTTCATCGGCGTGGCAAGAGTAGCCGTCCTTCATGATAAATTCCCGTCCGCGCATTAAACCAAAGCGGGGACGAATTTCATCACGGAATTTGGTTTGAATTTGGTAGAGGTGTAGTGGTAGTTGGCGATAAGAGCGAATCATATCACGAGCGATCGCTGTGATTACTTCCTCATGAGTTGGGCCTAATCCTAATTGTTGCTCACGGCGGTCAATCAGGGAAAACATAATCCCCTCAGCTTTGGTGTAAGTGTCCCAGCGTCCTGATTCCTTCCATAAATCAGCAGGTTGTAATTGTGGAAGAAGACATTCTTGTGCGCCTGTAGCGTTCATTTCTTCCCGCACAATCTGGGAAACTTTTTGCAGTACCCGCCACATTAACGGGAGATAAGCATAGATACCACTACCGATACGATGAATGTAACCTGCACGGAGTAATAATTTATGGCTGGGAATCTCAGCATCAGCCGGATCATCCCGGAGTGTAACGAATAACATTTGTGAAAGTCGCATCGTTTATTCCCTTTCCAGAATCTCTAATTTGTTTATAAACCACCTGGCGATTAGAAATCGTGCACCAGATGCTTCAAATAGGGTAAAAAAGCCGGACGCCAGTCGCCTCAAGTCGGGAAACCCTTTCGGCAATCGCTCATGGGGGAAACCCCCAAGACCGCGTTGCCTTACCACAGCGCTGGCTCCCCAACACACTGGCTTGGCTACACAAACTCTCGTCCGCCTGAACGGACTAAGAAGGCATCCTAGTTTTTGAACTTGCGTGGTGTGCGATCGGCATCTTACAGGCGTTAAGATATGGCATGATATAATCTTTGCAACTATTTAATCTAGGTCTAGGTTATGAGTCCTTTGACATTAAAACTAGACACCGTTCACCTGAGTGACGAACAATTTTATCACTTATGTCAAAATAACCGCGAATTGAAATTTGAACGCACTGCCAAGGGAGAATTAATCATCATGTCCCCCGTTGGAGGTGAAAGCGGGAATAGAGAAGCAGATTTAATTATTGATCTGGGAATCTGGAATCGGCAAACTGCCCTGGGTTACACTTTCAGTTCTTCTACTATATTCAAATTACCCAATGGTGCTGACCGTTCTCCAGATGCCGCTTGGATTCAACGAGAACGTTGGCAAACACTTACACCTGAACAAAGACGTAAATTTCCCCCCATTGCACCCGATTTCGTGATTGAATTAAGGTCAGCAACAGATGATTTGGAAATGTTATGTTCCAAAATGCAAGAGTATATGGATGCAGGAGTGCAATTGGGATGGTTGATAGATCCACAACACCAGCAAGTGGAAATTTATCGCCAAAAACAATATGTGGAAGTGCAAAATCTGCCCACACAATTATCAGGTGAAAGTGTATTGCTAGGATTTAGCTTGAGTCTTTCTTGTTATTAAGATTTGCAAGTGCTGCTAAACTCCACTATCTGCTAACACTATTCATTGCAGCAGAAAATACTTTATAAGTCTGTGTAAGTACGCTTCATTAAAATAATCTACGTGGGCGGACTAAGAAGGTATCCTAGTTTTCTAACCTGAGTAATGCGCCAAGCACAGCGCAATAGGGAGGTTTTACTTCGACTTCATTACTCAGGGCATATTACAGCCGTTAGGATATCTTAAAAGAAATAACCATCAGGCGATTAGAATCAGGGCATCTTTAGGAGAAAACTACCTTGGCAAATGTAATTTATCAAGCACAGGCACCCTTAGAATTTATTCCTCCCGCGTTTAACCCTTTATTGTTACGAGTTGTCCATCTGTTGCTACCCAGTTGGATAAAATGGCAAACATCTATTACCGAAATTGAAGCAGACAACGTAGAGGTTCTGGTGGATCTCTATCGCCAGTTTCAGGAGGGTAAGATCCGTTTTCTGCTGGCATTTCGCCATCCGAAAACAGACGATCCGTTTTGTTTAGGCTACTTGCTGTCTCAACTGGTGCCAAAGGTAGCGCGATCGCAAGGTACAACACTACAACTTCCCATTCACGCTCATTTTATCTATGATCGCGGTATTCCTCTATGGGCAGGTGCCCACGTTGGTTGGATTGCTTCTCATTTAGGTGGTACTCCGATTCAGCGAGGTAAGGCTGACTGGACGGGGTTACGTTCGGCGCGTGAGTTGTTTGCTAATGGTAAATTCCCGATGGCGGCTGCGCCTGAAGGTGCTACCAATGGCTTATCAGAGAATATCAGCCCCCTAGAACCTGGTATTGCCCAATTAGGCTTTTGGTGTGCTGAAGATTTGCAAAAAGCTGGACGCGACCAACAGGTTCTAATTGTACCAGTTGGGATTAAATATAGTTACGTTGATGCTTCTTGGGAGGCGATCGCTAATCTTTTAAGTGAATTGGAAACGGCTAGTGGTTTACCTGTGAATCCAGCAGAAAATGCTTCTATAGAATCGCTTTATCCTCGGTTGTTGACTTTGGCTGAACATTTACTTTCGCTGATGGAAGAATTTTACACGCGCTTTTATCATCTAAAGCTTACGGATGCCAAAACAGTAGTAGGAGAAATTGAAGATAGAAATGAAGCACTAGCAGTTCGTTTACAAGCTTTATTGAATGCAGCACTGTTAATCTCAGAACAGTATTTTAATTTACACTCAAAAGGTAGTTTAAGTGATCGTTGTCGGCGAGTAGAACAAGCAGGTTGGAATTATATATTTAGAGAAGAATTTAAAGATGTAAAAGGAGTATCTGCTGTCGAAAGAGCTTTAGGCGATCGCATTGCAGAAGAAGCGAATGCACGGATGTGGCACATGCGTTTAGTAGAAAGTTTTGTGGCAGTTTCTGGTAATTATATTCGTGAAAATCCAACAGCAGAAAGGTTCGCTGAGACGACTTTAATTTTATGGCAGATGATTGCTAAAATCAAAGGCAATAAAGTGCAACGTCCGCAACTAGGTAAGCAAAAGGTAAAAATTACTGTGGGTGAACCCATATCTATTTCTGAGCGTTACCCAGCGTATAAGGAAAATCGTTTAGGTGCTAGGCAAGCTGTTGCTGATGTGACAAATGATTTACAGCACGCGTTGGAAAAATTGATTTAATTCGGCGTTGCATAAATGCGGGATGATTCAGTTATTCCCGCGGTCACCAAAATTAAATTTTGAAAATATCTTATGAAGAATCGAGCGATCGCCACGCTTGAATAAACTATACAGTAATTCTCATTATCAGAATGATTACTCACCGCTTGCTCCCATACAGAAGTTAATCATACAGTTTTCTGAAATGAGGCGATGCCTACGGCGGGCTACGCCTACGCATTCGTACATTCTCCAAATATCAATACTGCACGCAAACAAGCACAAAAGGTGGATGTGTAAGATTAATTAGAACATTCTCGACTCAATAGCAACTGCCCATTATCAAGCCGATATAGACCTTGCGGTTCGACAATCGGATCGCCTTTTTTCCAGGGACGGGATGTAGTTTCTACACCTCTTACTTCACCAGTTGTGTAGTTAGAAACCAAAACCCCAGGACGATTAGTGGTAAAAGCACCAGAACCTGTAATGGTAAAAGAGTTTTCTTGTCGCTTTGTGCCGCGTGAAATGCAACTATTGGCGATGAGTGCGTTGGTGTCGATGACTGGGGGTAATTCGGTGAAGCTGTTTAGGATAGAACTGGTATCGGGTGCGTTAATATTGATCAGACCTGAAACGCCTAGTTCAGAACTGGCTGTAATATCACTTTTTTCAGTTGGCTTTGTCCGCGACTCGATACCGAAGATACCTTGCGAGTTAATTTCGACGTTTCCACCGCGTCCTTTAAAGGCGTTGGCGCTAATGTCGCTGTTTTCTTTGGGGATGGCGACGATGAATTTTGAGTTGATATTGATATTACCGCCATTGCCACCTTTAGCAGCGGTGGCTGAAATGATACTGTCTCGACGTAACAAGATTAAGTTTGCGTCATCAATATTAATACTACCACCATCTTGGGATGCAGTTTCGGCGATAATATTAGCGCGACCGCTCAATTTTACTGTATCGGCTTTGATATCGATATTGCCTGCAATACCACTACCTTGACTATTGACTGATACCTGAGCGCGATCGCTCACGTTTAATTGTCTAGCATTCACTTGAATATTGCCACCTTGACCGGAAGCGCTGCTAGTAGTGTTAGCAAATAATCCACTTGCAGATCCTTGTTTTTCGCCAGAGAAGATTATGCTATTACTATTTAGAGTTATATTACCTGCTTGTCCACTGCCTGCCGCCGTTGTAATAATTCGTCCACCTTGGGTAGCTTCAAAATTATTTGCGTTAATCGTCACATCTCCGCCACGAAAAGCCGAAGTCGTTTGAGCATTGACTAAACCGCCATTACTAACACGGAAAGAATTTGTGTTAACAGTTATTGTTCCCCCTCGTCCGCTTGCATCGTCATTTGTTGCAGTAGACAATAAACTCGAAAATTCAACTCTACTAATTCCATCTACAACAACAGCATCACGAGCGTTAATAGAGATATTTCCAGCCCTACCTAGACCAGATGTAGAACCACTGAATCGTGCGCCATCTTCAACGAATAGCGAACCTGTATTAATGCGAATGTTGCCACCATTACCTTTACTATCATCGGCAACAACGCTGAAAACAGCAGTAGGATTTATATCCTCAAATTGTCCAAACCCAGAAGCAAGAAAACTGTCACGAGCATTAATAATAATATCTCCTGCATCCCCTCGCCCAAAAGTACTCGCTTGGAGTTGGGCACCATTTAGCATGGATAGCGCACCTGTATCAATGCGGATTGTTCCACCTTTACCATCACCAAACTCTCCAGGATTAAGAACACTTCCCACAATATTTGAGATAACTGCCCTACTATCTAATGAAACGCGATCGCTTACATTAATAAAAATATTGCCAGAATTACCTTTTCCTTGTGTCAAAGCTTGTAATGTTGCATTATCTCTCATGAATAGGTTTCTAGCATTGATGCGAATATCTCCTGCATTACCAATACCACTACTTTCAACACTGCTAGAAATTCCAGTGGAAATCCGTGTTCCTTCTTGAAGCCCAAGTTCTGAAAAAGATACATCCCCACGGGTGTTGATAGTTACATCTCCTGCATTTCCCCGTCCCAAAGTATTAGTTAGTAACTGAGAACCATTAGTCATAGATAAAGATTCGGCTTCAATGCTGATTGTCCCACCATTTCCTCTGGCGTTTGTTCCTACTAAACTAGAAATAACAGAGGTTTTATCCAGGTTCACTTGATAAACAGCATTGACTGATATATTACCTGCATCACCTTCTGCATAAGTGTCACTGAACAGGGCAGAACTATTAGAAAGTGAAAATGCTCCACTTGTAACATTGATAGTCCCTGCGTCACCTTCTCCATTAGTGATGGTTTTGATCTCACCTTCATTTGCAAGAGTTACTTGATTGCGTGCTTGAATTTCAATATTACCTGCGTTGCCTTGTTTTGTTGTGATCGTACTTAGGCTTGCACCATCAGCAACAACTACTGAGTCAGCACTGATACGAATATTCCCGCCATTCCCTTTCCCTTGTCTTTCGGCTGTACTTAAAATGCCACTATAAAGATTGAGATCGGGTTTACCCCCGGTAAATAAAACAGTGTCACGTGCGTCAATAATTACATCTCCTGCATCACCTTCACCAAAGGTGCTAGTATCCAGTTGAGCAGCACCAGCGATAGACAGTGAACCTGTAGAAATGAGAATATCTCCACCGTTGCCGATACCTTCATCATTAACCAAACTGCCGATCGCAGCGTCGTTATCTAAAGAAATGCGATCGCCTGCTTTTATCGTTATATTTCCAGCATTACCCCGTCCGTTGGTAGTAGTTCGCAGTTCAGCATCATTATTCATTAATAATTGATTGCCAGCATTAATTGTAATAGTGCCAGCATTACCCTCTCCATCAGTGCTAGCTTTTATTTTTACCCCATCAGCCAGCTGTGATAATAGTCTTGTGTCGATGTTGTTTGTATTATTAACCCCATCTGGACTCGCACCCATAACGACTTTTGAATTAGGATTTAATGAGATATTATTGCCTGCATTAATCAGAATGTTACCTGCATTACCTCTAGCATTTTTTTCTACACTACTGCTAATTTCACTAGGCAATACATAAATAAGTAAGCCTTCTGTACCGCTATCAATAACATTTTGAACAGCCCCACCATCAACTATTACTGAATCACGAGCTTTAACAGTTATATTGCCTGCATTACCTTGGTTTTTAGTGAGTGATTGTAACCCACCTCCATTGGTTAAGAATAGCGATCCAGTGTTAATGCTAATGTTACCTGCATTACCAATTCCTTCCTCTTCAACGGTAGTAAAAATAGTACTACCATTGCTAACTTTTTGAGTCACTCCATCTATAGATACTGTATCTCTTGCATTGATAATGATGTCACCAGTATTACCGCGTCCAAAAACACTAGTATCGATTTTGCCGCTATTTGTAATAGACAAAGAACCCGTATTAATCTCAATATTTCCACCTTGTCCAAACGCCTCGTTTTCGACAGTGTTAAGAATAGCGCTAGGGCGTAACTGAGAATTCACCCCATCTATAGAAACGCGATCGCTAGCATTGACAATTACCTTACCTCCATTTCCTTGTCCAAAGGTACTAGCATTCAGTTTTCCACCCCCAGTCACCGAAAGATTGCGCGTTGTAATATCAATATTGCCAGCATTACCTTCGGCCCCCGTTTCCACAACGCTGAATATCCTGCCTCCATTTAAAGCAATATCATTGTTAGCTTTGACAACAACACTACCAGCATCACCTTTGCCCCAAGTGCTAGCGCTAATATAACCAGAATCATTATCAGTAACAGACATTGAATCTGTACTAATGCGAATATCGCCACCTTTACCAATAGCATTAGGAAACACCCAATTTATAATAGCAGTCTGGGGAGCGATTTGTAATTTTCCTGTAGTGTTGATTGTGATATCCCCAGTTTGACTATTAACTGTTCCTAATCCGTAATAAATACCCGCTTGTATTGTGCTGCGTGAAATATCCAGATTGCCAGCATTAATTGTGATACTTCCACCATTGTTAGCTGCTACATCTATTAAAGAATTTGCAATATTTATATTTGCCCGTGCAAGGTTGTCAGGTAAGCTGAGACTGCTATCTGAATTTATCCCTATTGTTCCCGTTCCGCTAACAGCAGCAAGTTCAAGCCGTCCACCAAAAACCTCTAAAGTGCTTCCATTTAATCCAATATCACCACTAACCAAAGCCAGATTTTTTCCTGGTGCTACGCCTAAAAGAGATTGGTTAGCAGTTATAACACCACTCTGCTGTTGAGCAAACAACAAAGCCGAAGGATTAATAGTCAACAATGGCGATGCTTCGGGATTTGTCGCACTAAAATTTCCCTGGTTTCTAAACTGTACCGCGTTTGCAGTCGTTCCCACAAAAGAACCCTGCACATCTAAACTGGCATTTTTCCCAAACATAATGCCATTGGGATTTATCAAAAATAAATTCGGGCTAGAAGTACCAGATGTACCGAGTCTCCCCAAAATTTCTGAAGGGTTATTACCTGTCACCCGTGCCAGAATATTTTGAATATCTGCGCTAGGACTCAAGAAATATGCTCCCCGTCCCTCGCTGATATTAAATTCTTGAAAGCTGTGAAACAAATTGATTTGGCGAATCGCACCACCTGTAATTACTTCTATGGGTTGCCCCTGAAAGTTGCCTATAACTTGAGAGGACTCAGCCCCAAGTGTGTTATCAGGCACGATATTACTTTGCTGTGCCTGGCTTTCGCTAGTGAGGAGACTTACACTTAAGCAGCCCAGCAACCCTGCCAATCCGAACTGCAAACACCTGTTTAATCCGTATTTGATCGTCATAGGGTGCTATTCATATAGATTATTTGAGTATCTAATAAAACTGCACCTTTGGACGATAAACAAGCAAATATTCGTTAATTATGCAGTTTTCTGCAATTCGCACATTCTCCAAATATCAATACTGCACGCAAACAAGCACAAAAGGTGGATGTGTAAGATTAATTAGAACATTCTCGACTCAATAGCAACTGCCCATTATCAAGCCGATATAGACCTTGCGGTTCGACAATCGGATCGCCTTTTTTCCAGGGACGGGATGTAGTTTCTACACCTCTTACTTCACCAGTTGTGTAGTTAGAAACCAAAACCCCAGGACGATTAGTGGTAAAAGCACCAGAACCTGTAATGGTAAAAGAGTTTTCTTGTCGCTTTGTGCCGCGTGAAATGCAACTATTGGCGATGAGTGCGTTGGTGTCGATGACTGGGAGTAATTCGGTGAAGCTGTTTAGGATAGAACTGGTATCGGGTGCGTTAATATTGATCAGACCTGAAACGCCTTGTTCAGAACTGGCTGTAATATCACTTTTTTCGGTTGGTTTTGTCCGCGACTCGATACCGAAGATACCTTGCGAGTTGATTTCGACATTTCCACCGCTTCCTTGAAAGGCGTTGGCGCTAATGTCGCTGTTTTCTTTGGGGATGGCAATGATGAATTTTGAGTTGATATTGATGTTACCGCCATTACCACCAGCTTGGGCCGTGCCTGCGTTGGTGGAGATTTGACCACCACGCCGCATTAGAAGTAAATCCCTAATTACCAGCTTAATATTACCCCCATTGCCTGATGCTGATTCAGCGATGAATCTTCCCTGTTTATCTAAAGTAACTTTGGGCGAGTTAACTTCAATATCACCTGCAACACCAAAGCCTGAAGAACGAACAAAGAAACCACTATTAGCATCATCTTTAGGAAACCTTTTAGGAAGTTGAGCTTCTGTATTCTCAGGATTTATGTAGGTATCTGAAACAATTACTTGGTCTTTAGCATTGACTATAATCTTACCTGCATTACCACCTCTTGTGGTAGTTGTAATAAGTTGCCCACCATTACGAGCTTCCACTATTCGTGCATTGACTGTAATATTCCCACCATCACCAAAATTATAAGTTCTTGCGTCTAATAAAGCACTATCGGACATACGAAAAACATCAGTATTTACGGCAATATTGCCACTATTACCTGAAGTTTCAGTATCTGTAAAGAATCCACTGGAACTGCCAGTGATTGAATTAAAACCAGAAATCTTAACACTGTCAGTTGCATTAATCTGAATATTTCCAGCTTTAAGGTAATTGCTAATAAATTCAAAAGCATCTACAAAAGGATTTCCAGGAGAAGTAATTTCTACACCAGCATAAGCTCCACGGCTAGTGGTAACAAATTGAGCGCCATTCGTTAATGAGAGAGAGTTCGCTGTAACATTGATTTCTCCACCATTACCTAATCCTTCACTTTCTATAGAACTAAATATAAAACCATTTGAAAAAGACACAGAATCCTTGGCTTGTATGAAGACGTTGCCTGCATTTCCTTCTCCAGAGGTACTAGTCGAAATTCTGGCATCATCGGTTACAGATAACGAGGCAGAGGATATATTAATGTCTCCGCCTTTACCAACCGTTCTTCTTCCTAAGTCGCTTATAATTCCACTTGGCTTTCCTTCTCGGATTCCTGTGATTGCAACTGCACCGATGACATCGATATTAACATTACCTGCATTTCCCTGCTTGAATGGCTGTCTAACAGAACTGTCATCATTATTGTTAATAGAGGTTAACAATTGAGCGCCATCACTAATGGAGAGTGAAGCTGCCTTGATGTTGATATTGGCACCATTACCCTCACTTTTTGACTCTACGTTGCTGAAGATGCTAGTATTACTTCCTGAAATTGAAACAGAACCAGAAGCACTGACAAACACATTTCCTGCATCCCCACGTCCAAGAGTACTAGAAGCTAATTGAGCGCCATTGTTTAACGAAAGTGAGCCAGTAGCGATCTTAATATCACCTCCCTTGCCCATAGCTCCTGGCATTACAATGCTCAAAATTCTGCCATTCCTATCAAAGGAAACTTTATTGCTAGCATTAACTATTACCTGACCTGCATTTCCTTCTCCAGAAGTACTACTGTCTAACAAAGCATTATTAGTAACAAACAGAGAGTCCGTGGTGATGTTAATATCACCTCCTTTTCCTGTGGCTGTTGATCCAACATTGCTTCGAGCTGTGCTATTGAATCCATCCCTATGATTGCCATCAAAGATGACTGTGTCACGAGTATTAATTGTTATGTTACCTGCATTCCCTTTGCCATTGGTACTAGTACTCAGTGCAGCACCATTTGTGATAGATAGTGACCCAGCAGTTATGCGTATCTCACCACCATTGCCTTCCGCTCCTCTTAATACCCGACTGAGGGCAGCACTATTGAGTCCATTGCTCCCCACACCATCAAAAACGACTCTATCACGAGCATCAATGCTCACAGTACCTGCATCTCCTTGCCCAAGGGTGCTAGCAGTCAAAAAAGCACCATTTGTCACAGATAATGACCCTGTGGAGATGTTAACGCCACCTCCCTTGCCTACCGCTCCTGCTCCTGATATGCTAAAAACCGCACTGGCTGATCCATCAAAATTCACTGTATCGCTAGCATTAATGGTTACATTACCAGCATCTCCCTGACCAAAACTGCTGGCACTCAATTGTGACCCGTTGTTCACAGAGAGCTTTCTAGTGTTGATGTTTATCGTACCTGCTTTCCCCACTCCTCTAGCATCTACAAGAGCAAAGACTTCGCTTCCCACATCCAAGAAGGCTATATCACTGGCGTTGATATTCACATTGCCTGCATCTCCTCGTCCACTAGTAATGGCATATAGTCCTGCATTATTAGTGACAAAAATTGAGTCAGTGGTGATATTAATGCCACCAGCTTTACCTACCGCTCCCGTCTCTGCACTACTAAAGGCAGCACTAGCAGCTCCATCAAAGCGTACTGTATCGCTAGCATTAATGGTTACATTACCAGCATCTCCCCGTCCAAAAGTGCTAGCACTCAGTTGTGAACCATTTTTCACAGACAGCGACCTGGCATTAATGTTGACATCGCCGCTTTTTCCTACTCCTTCAGTTGTCGTTAGGCTAAAAGCATTAGCCCCATCAAATAAAACATTTTCACGAGCATCTATAATGATATTTCCCGCATTCCCTTGTCCTAAATTTGAGGCAGCAAGTAGAGCGCTATCCTCTAATGTAAGGGAACTAGAATTTATGGTAATATTACCTCCATTGCCTTTTGCTCCCAAATTCACAAAATTATAAATTCCGCTCCCAACTCCAGCAACTTTGATTTCTCCGGTAGCATTAAGTGTAATATCACCTGCAACAGTCTCAGGTGTACCCAAATCTTGCCCAATGCCAGCAATCAGTACACTTTCTTCTAAAATATCTATATTACGAGCGTTGACTATGATGTCTCCACCATCACTAGCACTTACATTTATATTTGCAGCATTTTTGAGAGACACATCTGCCCGCGTAACATTCTCTGGAAACGTTAGACTGAAATTATTATCATCTAGCTGAAGATTAATATTTCCAGGAGCAGACAATCCTCCTAACTCAACTCGACCACCATAGGCTCGCAATCTGCCACCATCCATGTTAATGTCGCTACCTACAAGCAGTAAACTCTTTCTATCTGGCACTCGTAAACCAGATGCATTTATGCCTGAAGGAGATATTCCTGCTGGTACAATTGAGTTATTTTGAATTGCCGCATTCTTATTAATCTGATTAAAAAATAAAGCCGAAGGATTAATAGTCAATAATGGTGCGGTTTGGGGATTTGTGGCACTAAAAACACCCTGATTACCAAACTGTACTCCGTTCGCAGTCGTCCCCACAAAAGAACCCTGCACATCTAAACTGGCATCTTTTCCAAACACAATCCCATTAGGATTTATCAAAAATACATTAGGATTAGAACTACCAAATGTGCCGAGTCTCCCTAAAATTTCTGAAGGGTTATTACCTGTCACCCGTGCCAAAATATTCTGAATATCTGCGCTAGGACTCAAGAAATACGCCCCCCGTCCCTCGCTGATATTAAATTCTCCAAAGCTGTGAAACAGATTGATTTGGCGAGTTGCACCACCCGTAATTACTTCTATCGGTAGTCCCTGAAAGTTGCCTATAACTTGAGAGGACTCAGCGCCAAGTGTCTTGTCGGGTACGATATTACTTTGCTGTGCCTGGGTTTTAGCAGTGAAGATACTTGCACTTAAGCAGCCCGCTAACCCTGCCAATCCAAACTGCAAACACCTGTGTAATGCGTATCTTATCGTCATAGGGTGCTATTCATCATGATTATTTGAGTATCTAATAAAACTGCACCTTGGGACGAGAAACAAGCGAATATTCATTAATTATGCAGTTTTCTGCAATCAGGCGATCGCACTCGTGCATTTTCCAGGAATGAAAACTGCACCCAAACAAGCAGAAAAGGCGGATGTGTGGCATGAATATGTCGGATATTGTGTAATTCATCGGCAACAGTAAAACTACTGACTGCTAATTAGTCCCTTGATTTTTCAGCTAAGTAATTACACAACTTCAGCTTTTTACAAATTAATTGCAAATTTTAGGAGGATGTGAAAACGATGATTATCGTCATGAAATCTGGTTGTCCTCGACAAGAAATTGAATTACTATTGACAGAACTTTCGCACTGGAAGATTGTCCCAGAAATCTCTGTAGGAAAACACAAAGTAGCAATTGGTTTGATTGGCGATACAACGGAAATCGACGTGCAGCAAGTGCAAAATCTAAATCCTTTTATTGAGCAAGTGCTGCGGGTAAAGAAGCCATTCAAACGAGCTAGTTTAGAGTTTCGTTATGGTGAACCCAGCGATGTAAAGGTGTCTACACCCTCCGAAACTGTCACCTTTGGTCAAAACCATCCTGTAGTCGTAATTGCAGGCCCCTGTTCTGTCGAAAGCGAGGAGATGATTGTAGAAACTGCGCTGCGAGTCAAAGCCGCAGGTGCAAAGTTTCTCAGAGGAGGTGCTTACAAACCACGAACTTCACCCTATGCTTTCCAGGGACATGGAGAAAGTGCTTTAGACTGGTTAGCAACAGCTAGATCGGTTTCTGGCTTGGGTATTATTACTGAGGTAATGGATGGGGCTGAATTAGAAATGGTGGCATCAATCGCAGACATCCTGCAAGTTGGTGCCCGCAATATGCAAAATTTTTCCCTTTTGAAAAAAGTCGGTGCAACAGGTAAACCTGTGTTACTCAAACGTGGTTTGTCAGCCACTATTGAAGATTGGCTGATGTCTGCTGAGTATATTTTGGCAGCAGGAAATCCGAATGTGATTTTATGCGAACGGGGCATTAGGACTTTTGACAGAGAGTATACACGCAATACTTTAGATATATCTGCAATACCTGTTTTGCGTAGTCTGACTCACCTGCCAATTGCTGTTGATCCTAGTCACGGTACTGGGAAATCAGAATTGGTGACACCAATGGCAAGGGCTGCTTTAGCAGCTGGTTGTGATTCGCTAGTGGTTGAGGTTCACCCTAATCCTCAAAAAGCCCTTTCAGATGGGCCTCAGTCGCTCAATTTTGCCAACTTTGAAGAATTTATGAGAGAAATGGCTCCCTTGGGCAAATTCTTTGGTCGCTGGCAAGAACAGAAATACACAAAAAGTATCGAAACTAATTCTCTACTCCCCTTACTAAATTGGAAGATTGGAGTTCTTTAACAAGAGAGGCAGGAGCAAATACTGCCTGATGCTGGCAGACTCGCTACCGCTGCACTATCTGTCTCTTGCGGCGACCTTTCGTGGAGCTTGCAGGTTTAAGTCCCTCACCAAAATCTCCGATTTGGTGGATTGGAATTAGATGGGGTTGAAGCCTCGCCTGATCAAATTCCAACCTCTTGCCTCCTGTCTCCTGCCTTCTTCATTAATTGTCAAGGTTGAAAACTTTAGTCATAAACTCTCAAAAACATGGATACTCTTCGCTTAAGTAAAAACACTGCTAACAAAACTGTCTTTCCTTTTGTGTATGGTTCTGATGAGACTGTAATTGTAGGCGATCGCAATCTCACTGTTGAAGAAGTAACTAGTGTAGCGCGTTATGGCAAACAAGTACGTTTAACTGACGATCTGGAAAAATTGGCTAATATCCAAGCATCCTGTGATTTTATTGGTCATGCAGTTAAATCTGGCGAACCTATTTATGGGGTGACAACTGGTTTTGGTGGTATGGCAAATGTGGTGATTTCTCCTGAATCTGCAGCTTTACTACAAAATAATTTGATGTGGTATCACAAAGTAGGTGCAGGAAAAAAATTATCTCTGGCTGATGTTCGGGCTGCAATGCTTCTACGTGCAAACTCGCACATTAGTGGTGCATCGGGGATTCGTTTGGAAATCATTAAGCGGATGCTGATATTTCTCAATGCTGGTGTTACACCTCATGTCTGCGAATATGGTTCAATTGGTGCTAGTGGTGATTTAACACCTTTAGCATATATCACTGGGGCATTGATTGGTTTAAATTCCAGCTACACCGTTGACTTTAACGGTGAAGAAATGAATGCACTAACAGCACTAAAAAAGCTCGGTTTAGAACCATTACAACTACTTCCGAAAGAAGGGTTGGCGATGATGAATGGTACATCAGTGATGACAGGTATCGCCGCCAACTGTGTCTACGACACCAAAAATCTTTTAGCATTAGCAATGGGCGCTCACGCCTTAGCTATTCAAGGTTTAAATGGGACTAATCAATCATTTCATCCATTTATCCATAAGCTTAAACCACATTCAGGACAAAAATGGGCAGCTAACCAAATGCTCAACCTGTTGACAGGTTCACGGTTAGTTCGAGAAGAGTTAAATGGTTCTCACAACTATCGCGGTGAAGATCCGATTCAAGACCGTTATTCACTGCGTTGTTTACCTCAATATATGGGGCCAATTGTCGATGGACTTGAACAAATTCAAAAACAAATTGAAGTAGAAATTAACTCTGTAACTGACAACCCGCTCATCGATGTAGAAAACCAAGCAAGTTATCATGGTGGTAATTTCTTAGGGCAGTACATTGGCGTAGGCATGGATCAATTGCGTTACTACATTGGGTTGTTAGCTAAACATCTAGATGTTCAAATAGCCTATTTGGTAGCACCAGAATTTAACAATGGGCTTTCTCCATCTTTAGTTGGTAACAAAGAACGGAGTGTAAATATGGGTTTGAAGGGATTACAAATTACTGGCAACTCGATTATGCCTCTGTTAACCTTCTATGGAAATTCCATAGCTGACAGATTTCCTACCCACGCAGAACAATATAACCAAAATATCAATAGTCAAGGTTTTGCGTCAGCAAATTTAGCGCGTCAATCTGTAGAAATCTTTCAACAATATATAGCGATCGCCTTAATGTTTGGTGTGCAAGCAGTTGATTTACGCACATATAAAACTGTTGGACATTATGATGCCCGTGTCACTCTCTCACCTGCAACCAGAGATTTATATCTTGCAATCCGCGATGTAATTGGACAAGTGCCTTCTCCTGACAGACCTTATATCTGGAACGACCACGAACAAGCTCTAGACGAACATATTGCCAAAATTGCAACTGATATTGCCAATGGTGGACAGATTGTGCAAGCAGTTAACCATCTTTTGTTGACTTTGAACTCTTAATACCAATGATGCACGCGTTAAACACTAGATGCAATCTCAATCTCTAATTAACAGTCATAATTTTTTCAAATTGGAGAGAAAATACAATGGTTAAACAAAGCATTTACCAAGATGTACTTAAAAAGCCTCCTGGCCCAACAGCTTTTCCGATTATTGGCTGCTTTCCACAAATGTCAACAAATCCGTTGCAATTCCTCACCAATTCAGCGCGTAAATATGGTGGTGTTGTCCATCTGGGGTCAATCGGCCCGCAACAACTTTACTTGATCGCCGACCCAGATTGTGTGAAGTATGTCCTGCAAGAAAATCCTCAGAATTATACAAAAGGTCAAAATTTTCAGGACATGAAACTGGTAATTGGTGAAGGCTTGGTAATTAGCGAGGGTGACTCATGGCGTTCTCAGCGTCGTTTAATGCAACCATCTTTTCACCGCCAGCAAATCGTCGCAATGGTCAATGACATGACCGAGCTTACTGCCCAGATGGTAGAACGTTGGAAAAAAAAACCCGCAGGTGCAACCCTCAATGTCTCTGAAGAGATGCTCGTGCTGACACAGAAGATTCTCCTGAAGACGACTTTGGGTGTCGATGCTGATAGCGACACTAGCGAATTAATTCAGGCTTGGAATACTATCTACAAATTCCTGAGCGATCGCTTATGGGCTATCATCAAACTGCCTATTAACTTCCCTACGCCAAAAAACCGCCAGTTTCAACAAGCAATTAACACCCTCCGCACAATTGCCAACAACATCATCCAACAACGCAAACAAGGCAATCATACCACTCATGACATACTTTCAATGTTCATGAGTACTCAGGATGAGTCTGGTAGAAAATTGAGTGACCAGCAATTACATGACCAGATAGTTGGACTCTTCTCTGCTGGATTTGAGACTTCAGCTGTAACACTTGGCTGGATCTGGTACCTGCTTTCCAAATATCCCACTGTGGAACGCCAGTTACAAGCAGAACTAACTACGGTATTGGCTGGAAGAACCCCGACCTTTGAGGATCTGCCGCACCTGAAATATACCAAAATGGTCGTCCAGGAAGCAATGCGACTTTATCCGGGTGCTTGGGTTTATGCCCGCAACAACTTAGCCGATGATTTGATTGGCGGCTATCATATCCCAGCTGGCTCCATGCTTTTGTTTAGTCCGTTTGTCACGCACCGCCTTCCTGCTTTTTGGGATAATCCTGAAGGCTTTGATCCTGAGCGATTCACACCAGAACGTTCTGTTAATCGTCCGCGTTATGCATACTTTCCTTTCGGCGGCGGTCAACGTCAATGCTTAGGTGACATATTTGCATTAACGGAAATTCAGTTGATTATAGCAATGGTGTGTCAATGTTTCCGCCTCAATCTACTGCCTGAACACCCGGTTGAGTGCCAGCCATTGCTAACTCTGCAAACACGCAAAGGCATCCTGATGACATTGCAGCCACGAACTGAACTTGATAACGTCAGTCAGCTAAATACTCAAAAGACATTATTAACACTGAATTCTGACTGGAGATCCTCTGCTTCTAAGTTCTGAATTCTTCTTATCAATCACTATTGAATTAGACGAAGGTAATCAATTTGAGTGAGTCTTTTTAGCTATGAATATTGCTCATCATATCGAGCGAGGTTATCAATTCTATCCTGATAAAATCGCTCTGATATTTGAAGATAAATCTTTTACTTACAAACAGCTTAACCAACTAGTAAATCGTCTTGCGAATGGCTTAAGTGGATTAGGAATTAAAAAAGGCGATCGCGTAGTTTTGTTTTTGCCAAATATTCCAGAATTCATCATTTCTTATCTTGGCATTCTCAAAATCGGTGCGGTTGTCGTTTCAGTCAACGTCATGCTGAAAAGCAATGAAGTTAGCTATATTCTTAATGATTGTGCTGCTAAGGCAATAATTACCACAGAGTCACTCGTTGAAAATGTACCAGAGGCAGATTTACCCGAACTGCAACACATTTTAATTGCAGAAGGTAGCGCCAAAAAGGGAATGACTTTAGCGAAACTGATGGAAAGTGCTTCTGGCAATGCAGATGCTATTGAAATGGATCGCTATGCTCCTGCTAGCATCGTTTATACATCGGGAACAACAGGTTTTCCTAAAGGAGCGACACTTTCTCACGGCAACATAATTTCTAATATGTATTCCCAAAACCGTTGTTGTGGAATGCAACCAGATGACCGATTACTACTTTACTTACCATTATTTCATTGCTTTGGTCAAAATGCTATTCTCAACGCAGCATTAAACGTCTGTGCCACAATTATCCTAAAACGTCGATTTGATCTTGAGCAAATACTGAACGCGATCGCTACTCATCAAGTAACAATGTTCTTTGGAGTACCAACGGTATTTATCAATCTTCTAAATAGTGATTTATCTGGCTACAACCTCAATACTGTGCGTTACTACTTTTCAGCCGCCGCACCGATGCCAATTGAAGTTGCCCAAACTTGGCGGGATAAATATGGAAAAGTGATTAATGAAGGATATGGTTTAACTGAAACATCACCATGTGCATCTTATAATCACGATTTGAAATACAAACTCGGTTCCATTGGCGCTCCAATTGAGAATGTAGAAATGAAAGTTATTGATGATAATGGTCGTCAGGTACAGCTTGGTGAATTGGGTCAGATAGTAATTCGAGGGCCTAACGTCATGCTTGGTTATTGGAATCGCCCATTTGAAACTGCGGAAGTAATTAAAAATGGCTGGTTCCATACTGGTGATATTGGTCGGGTAGATGAAGACGGTTTTTTCTACATCGTTGACCGCATGAAAGACATGATTAATGTGTCTGGATTTAAGGTATATCCGACTGAAGTTGAAAATGTGATTTATCAACATTCCTCTGTTGCTGAGGTAGCTGTATATGGCGTTAAGGATGCTATCAAAGGTGAGAGAGTTCAGGCAAATATTATTCTCAAGCAGGGCAACATAATTAACAAAGAACAAATCCTCAAGTTTTGTTCTGAAAGAATGGCAAAATACAAACTGCCCTCTGCTATTAATTTTGTAGATTCCCTACCAAAAAATCCAACTGGTAAAGTTCTAAAACGAGTTTTACGCCAGCAATCAAGCTCTCAATTAGCTGCTGTTAATAACTAAATGCTAGCTTGAACCACGTAATCAATAAAGCTAAAAAATCAACAAATAGGAATTAATTTTGACAATGGTGAATACTAAATCTATCAACAAAAACGCTAATTCTTCTCAAGCTTTGGGAACAAAAATTAACCCTCCATCTAATCAAATTTTATTTGAAACTTCAACTGGATCTTCTATTTTCTCTCCGGCATCGCTAAATGAAAAATCGCCAGAGTCAGAATTAACCCCTACGGTTGCAGAGGCTCTAGTTGAGATCCTGGAAAATTTGGGAGTTAACTACGCATTTGGTGTTTCAGGAGGTGGTATTGGGCCATTATGGGCAACATTAAACCGTAGCAACATCGAATTGCTTCACTTCCGTCATGAATCAGGAGCAGCTTTTGCCGCTACCGAGGCTTATTTTGCCAGCGATCGCCCCGTCGTGGTATTCACTACTACAGGCCCTGGTATCACTAACGCTCTGACTGGGCTTTTTGCTGCACGAGGGGAAGGAGCAAAGGTAATTTTTTTGTCAGCTGCAACCTCAACTGGAAATCGCGGGCGGGGAGCTTGTCAAGAAACCAGCGCCCACACAATGCCTTTCTCAGGAATTTTTACCTCAGGCCCACTATTCAATTACGCAACCATATTAGAGTCTGGAGATCAACTACCAGAAATTTCTCGCAGACTTGCCCAAGGTTTAACACAACCAGGCAGCTTTGTAGCTCATATTAGTGTTCCAACGCCAATACAAACGACACCATTAAAAGTACAGTTACCTCAATCAGTGTTTTCTCAATCTGTACCAACTGCTAGTGAAGAAGCGATCGCTGAATGTGTAAAGTTGTTATCAGCAGAATCTTTTGCTATCTGGGTTGGCTTCGGTGCGCGACACGCCGCAGAGGAAATCCGCCAGTTGGCAGAAAAAACTGGAGCGGCGGTAATGACATCACCCCGCGCCAAAGGCATTTTTCCAGAACATCATCCCCAATTTATCGGTGTCACAGGCTTTAGTGGGCATTTATCTGTTCTGAAATATATGCAGGAACAACGACCACAACGCATACTAGTGTTGGGAACACGCCTTGGTGAGCCGACTTCATTCTGGAGTCCGGCAATGATTCCTGTTAATGGGTTCGTCCATGTTGATATCGACTCACAAGTTCCAGGAGTGGCTTATCCATCAGTAGAGACTCTTGCTGTCCACTCGGAAATCAAAGCATTCCTCAAAGCTTTATTAAAACACCTTCCAGAGCGTCTTAATTGGTTTCCCACTTCCTCACTACCCCGTCCTGAAACCTATACAAATACTCAGCGCCCAAATGGCTTAGTGCGACCTGAAGCACTGATGGATGCAATTCAACGGCTGATTATTGAGGGCAGCGATGCCTCAGTTTTAGCTGAAGCAGGTAACTCTTTTGCTTGGGCAACTAATTTACTGCGATTTAACCAACCAGGTCGTTACCGGATTAGTACTGGTTTTGGGTCTATGGGTCATGCTGCCACTGGGGTAGTTGGTATGGCATTGGGACGAAAAGGTAAAGCCGTTGCGATTGTTGGGGACGGAGCAATGTTGATGAACAATGAAGTCAGCACAGCAGTGAAATTCGAGATTGCATCAGTCTGGATTGTACTCAACGATGGACGCTACAATATGTGCGCTCAAGGAATGGCATTGCAGGGGTTAAGTGGGAACGTCCCTATAGATACGGAGATACCGAGTACTAATTTTGCTGCGATCGCTAAAGCTATGGGAGCCGATGGCATCTGTGTTAATACTGAATCTGACTTGGAATTAGCTATAGAAAAAGCACTTGCTTCTACTATTCCATTCATTGTTGATGTCAAGATTGACCCAACCCGACCCGCACCGATTGGAGGTCGCATTCAAAGTCTGATTAAGCAAGGAGCCATAGAAGCCAAAACAGCCCGTTCCTAAATCCGTACATCTAATCAGGACAAGGGGACAAGAAGAAATTTCTCCCTTGTCTCCCCCCTCTCCCTTATCTCCCTTAACTGAACCGTATTGAGTCTTATTCCATTGTGTAACGCCAAAAACAAAATCAAAAGGAGATTTGTCATGACAACATTAGAACCAGTAGGTATTCGCGCAGTCTCAGTTAACTTTCCTAGCATCATCCGCACAAACGATTACTACAGAGAAAATTTCCCCAAGATGGTTGCTGAGGCTGAACAAAAAACCCTAGCTAAACTTTTTGTACCCGATAAAGCCACTGTTGATAGTGACGACGATATCTGGTCACAAGAAGTCGCACCGTATATGTCAGACCCCTTTCGTGGTACTGTCGAACGAAGGGTATTAGCTACCGATGAGACTTCGCTCTCACTAGAATATCGCGCTGCTATCGATGCTCTCGAAGCTGCAAAGCTATCTCCTGAAGACATCGATCTGATGCTCGTTACTTCATTGTTTCCAGAGCAAATCACACCTGGTAATGCTGCCTTTCTCGCTGGGAAATTAGGACTACAAGGTGCGGCGTGGAATATAGAATCAACTTGCACTTCAGTGTTGGTTTCGCTTCAGACGGCCTGTTCTTTGGTGCAAACGGGACGGTATCGCAATGTGTTAGTGGTTGTCTCAACTACATATTCACGCTATACCGACGAAAATGATACTCTGGCGTTTTTATCAGGCGACGGTGCTGGAGCTTTTGTAGTTGGTAAGCTGAAACCAAATCAAGGTATTCTCGGTACGAAAATTGCCAATACTTCTGCTACCTGTGGAGCTTTCTATAATGAATTCACCACCGATAAGCATGGCTACGTCAAAATGTTCATCCGAGGCGGCAAGGGTGCAAGTAAGATGTTCAACGAGACGACGGTGAAGTTTATTCGTCTATGTTGCCACGGTGCGATCGCTGATGCTGGACTCACCTTAGATCAAATCAACTTTTTTGTTTTTAATACACCCAGCGCTTGGTATTCACGAGTTTGCATCCGCGCTTTAGATATCGAACCAGAGCGTACAATCAACATCAATCCCCTGTATGCCAATATTGGGCCAACCTTTCCCGTTGCTAATCTGTATCATGCCGCCCACGCAGGTAAAATCCGTGAAAACGATTTAGTTCTCGTCTATACAATGGGTTCGTCATCTAATGCTGGTGGCTGTGTAATGCGTTGGGGCGATGTCGCGCTAGGCCCTGCTCCCGCTCCCTCAGTCAGCCTTTCTCAACCAAAGGATAGAATTCTGATCCGTCACTAGAATTGTAGTTCTATATCTATAGGACTTACGCACCCTCTACGAATTCTTTTCTTCTCTACGAGAGGCTGCGCCAACGAGACGCTCCGCGTTCGCGTAGCGTTCTAAAGAAAAGGTATCTTGGCGGTTCGATAAATTAAGCTTTTTAGCAAATTTTGCGTAAGTCCTATCTCAATTTGAGATTGTGCATAAAACTGTATTGCTATTCCTTTCACAATACAAGGATTATGTACATACAGATGGTACTTTTGCCGATAACGCGTAGGCGTAGTCCGCCGTAGGCATCGCTTACCAAACAATAAAATTCCCAGCATTCAAGTTATATTGCGAGATAACTAAAATGGCTTTGTTGAATAAATTCTCGATGGCTTCTGCTATCAGCGTCACAGCATGTTTAGTTTTAGGAATGGTTGGCATAAATCCAGCCGAAGCTGCTCTTTTTAAATTTACTTTCGAGGGTGAAGGAGCAAATGGTTACTTTATTTATGATGACTCAGCTAATAAGATAGAACCTCTTGGGCCGAACTTTCCTCTTGCTGAGTATGATGGCTCAGTGGAAAAGTATTTTGTTAATGTAGGGAATATTCTGGCTCAGGGAACAAAAGGAGCGCAGCAAGATATACATGATGAGGCCAGAAATATTGTTTATCTTGGACGTGCTGGTAGTTTGGGCTACGATGGTGCCATTGATGACTTTATTCTTTACGTTCCTCCGGCTGCTCGTGGGCAGCAATACGGTTTATCAATTCGCTTTAGTTATCCAGAGGGAAGCTTTTCAGATTCTGTAGTCCTACGAACGAGCCTACCTGACACGGCTAGACTCAGAGTTTATCCATACTGGGACTTTCCTAATACAACGGGAGACTACACCTTTGAAGGAACTGTTAAAACAAAAATCGAGCAAATTCCTGAACCTGCATCAGTGTCTGCATTACTGGGAGTAGGTGCTTGGTTTCTCTTCCGTCGTCAGCGCCGACAATTATTATCTACACAGGATTAATTACACCGAGCCAGTTTAATATATTTAGGTCAAAAAAGAATGCAACAAATAGACCATTTGTAGAGATGCAATTCATCGCGTCTTTAGCCAAGGATGTGTTGCAATCATTAATTTAATTGGTATTAGTTTTAAGAACTAATTTGACAATCAATCTTTTAGAAAGGTAATAAAAATGGCTCTACTGAATCAATTATCGCTTCCTGCTATTTCAAGCGTAGTAGCATTAGTCGTGTCAGTAACATTAAGCATAGATACCGCTCAGGCAGCATTGTATAAATTCACTTTCGAGGGTGAGGGAGTGAACGGTTACTTTACTTACGATGACACTACCATAGGGTTTGCAGATTCACCGAACGCTACCGGATATTTTGAAGGTGGATATGATTATAAATTTGACTTAGGCGAGAAGGGAGTTTTTCAAGGAACTATTGGCAATCCGATTGTTTTTTTACCCCGTCTAGAAGATGGTATTACAGCACCTGAAACCGACGATTTTCTTTGGGAAGTACTCGCTTCTCAACGGGAACCAGCATCCCCCTTCGCTTTGGTGAACTATTTTCATTACCCAAAGGGTTCATTTGAGGGATCTACCGCTATACGAACAACAGTCCCAAGTACTGCAATCCTTGATGTCTATCCAAATGTGGACTTTCCTAATTCAATAGGCAACCTGCTGTATACAGGAACTGTCCAAACCCGAATTGAGAAGGTTCCTGAACCTGCATTGTTGCCTGCATTGTTGGGAGTAGGCGCTTGGTTTATGTTTCGTCGCAGACACAAATTAAGTACTTAAGGATCAAATCATTATGGATAGGCTCACATTTCTTACACATACATCTCAACAAACTAATATGTCAGCGACACTCCAAAAATGGCGGGTGCGGGGACTCAGGGGTGCAACTACAGTTAGTCACAACTCATCACAAGCGATCGCCGAAGCTGTGGATGAGTTATTGAATGCCTTAGAAGTCAACAATCCGCTAGATCCTGCCGAAATCGTTAGTGTCACTTTTTCCGCTACTCCTGACTTAGATGCAATATTTCCCGCTGCAGTAGCGCGTCGTCGTCCGGGGTGGGAGCAAGTTCCTCTGTTGGATGTGCAGCAAATGCAGGTAAACAGTAGCCTGAAGTGCTGTATTCGAGTACTAATTCATTTTAATACTTCTATGCCTCAGAATGCATTACGCCCGATCTACTTGCGCGGTGCTGCACAGTTACGCCCAGATATAGCGGTATTCAGTTAGGTGTAGCCCGCCCTTAGACATTGCTCTTCGATGTGGCAAACAAATTATAATATATTTGAAAAGTCTTATGCTTCCAGAAAAGCTGAAAGAAATTGACCAACAACTCATTGATTTACTAAGTAAAAGAATTGCAGTTTTGGCTGAATCACAATCCATTTCTTTAGAGGAACAAATTACTAATTTTGCATTTGACTTGGTGCAGGCTGGTGTTCCAGAATCGATGTGGCAAAACCTGGTTACAGGTTGTAGCTCTGCTGTTGCTAGTGCATTTTCGCCTCCAACTAAGACCAAGCCACGACGGGTTACTCTAGTTGGTGGACGAGGGATAATGGGGCACTTCTTCCAGCAGAAGTTATCAGCCGCCGGTCACTACGTCAGTATTCTTGATCAGGGTGATTGGGAAAAAGCAGAATCTCTGTTAGAAAAAGCAGATTTAGTTTTAGTCTGCGTTCCGATTGAACAGACAATAGAGGTTATTTATAAGCTTGCTAAATACCTTTCTCCGACTACTGCTTTAGCTGACATTGCGAGTATTAAAACTTCAATATTACAGACTATGCTTGAGGAGCATAGTGGGCCTGTAATGAGCTTGCATCCAATGTTTGGCCCAGGTATCAAATCGTTCTTGTCTCAAAAAGTTGTAGTCTGTTCTGGTCGTGGAGACGACGCCTTCCAATGGCTTCTGGATTTGATTCAAAATGATGGTGGCAAACTGATTTTATCTACACCAGAAGAACACGACAAAATGATGATTGCTGTTCAAGCAATCCGTAACTTTAAAACCTTTTGTCTTGGAGTTTTTCTAGCAGAAGAAGAAATTGACATCCGTCGAAGCTTGAATTTTTCTAGCCCAATTTTTCGTCTAGAAATTGATATAGTTGGCCGCTTATTCACTCAGTCTGCACCTCTGATAGTAGATATTATGCTTGCTACATCAGAGCGCCGTGAAGCTATTAAACGATTAGCGGTCACTTGTAATCGGTTAGCGCAATTAATTATTCACAACGATCGAGATAGCCTGATTCGGGAGTTTAAAACAACCCATAGCATTTTAGGAGAAGAAATGAGCTCTGCTGTAGAGGAAAGTACTCAGATGATTAACACCCTGAGCACACTCTTAGCAGCTAGGGATATCGAACAAAAACAACCATATTTTGTTAGTAAACAAAGTGCGATGCCTTCTCTACGAGAGGCTTCTCTTTCAGAGACGCTAACGCGAACGCCAACGGTGGGCGTAGCCATCGCTAATCAACCCATAGCATCATGAGCCGATAAGAGTTTCAGAGAGTTCTTGCATAAATCCAAGACTTTGTAGACTCAACGCTAATTTTTACAATACAACCAAAAATGTTAACTAGAAAGCAATTTTTAACGATGAGTGCAGGTTTAGGATTAGGAATTCTGCTTCCCGAAGTAATCAAAGCCAAGAAAACCTATGCAGCCTCGCCTCGACTCTCAAAATTTACCGAGTCTCTGCCCATTTCATATCCGATTTCACCACCTAGTACCTTAGATATTGCGCCAGGTAAACATTCGTTCCATAGCAGCTTAGGATCTTTTCCCACTTGGGGTTACGGCGGATTGTCTTATCTTGGCCCCACTTTCGAGGTAACAAGGGGAACGCCAGTTAGGATTCGGGCATTCAACAAACTCGGTACTCATCCATTAGCTGGGTCAGTCGATACAAGCTTACATGGTGTGAATGCGTCCGACATAACTAACCCACGGACAGTCATACACTTACACGGCAGCAATACCGAACCTGACAGCGACGGTTATCCAGAAGACACATATCTGCCCGGACAGAGCAATGTGTACAACTACAACAACAATCAAGAAGCAGGGACACTCTGGTATCACGACCATTCCCTTGGCATGACCGCTTTGAACCTCCAAGTCGGTCTAGCTGGAATGTATCTGATTCGGGATGATGACGATCCCATTGGTGGCAATGGCCCTCTTGGTATCCCTGCTGGAGCGCCCTATGAAGTGCCCTTGATACTACAAGATCATTCGTTCAATTCCAATGGTTCAATGTCCTTTCCAGCAAAATGGGATCATGAGTTTTACGGTGATGTTGCTGTCGTCAACGGCAAGGCTTGGCCAAACCTCAATGTTGACCGAACTTTGTATCGCTTCCGCATCGTCAACGCTTCAAACTCCCGATTCTTCAGACTTAAGCTGTCGTCAAATCAGCAACTAATTCAAATTGGCTGTGACGGAGGATTCTTGAACACTCCAGTATATTTGTCTAAGCTACTGCTCGGGCCTGGTGAACGAGCTGATGTGCTAATCGATTTTTCTACAAGTCTGCCAGGAGATAAGATTATATTGCAAAATGACGCTCCTGCACCGTATCCCAAGGGCTTGGCTACGGTCATTGACCAGGGTTACTTTAAAATGCCAGAAATCATGCAGTTCACAGTGAATCGAGGCCCTGCTGTTTCTAAAGCTATTCCCACACGGCTGCGAGTTAACAATCCATTGATAACAAAGATTGCTACCAAACCAGTAAGACAGCGCAACCTGGTTCTAACAGATATTTTGAACTCTAACTTTCAGGTGTTAGCGATGATGCTCAACGCGGTTTACTGGCATGAAGCAGCCAACCACCCAGAATTGAGGGAGCAACCACAAGTAGACACAGTAGAGCAGTGGAACTTCATCAATCTACAGCCATTCGCCCACACAATGCATTTGCATCTAGTACCATTTCAAATCCTCAACCGCCAATCAATTAATGATACTGCCTACTCTGCAGCATACAGGGCTACTGGGCCACGTCAAGTACTTATGCACCATGCACCTGGTGGGGATAAAGTGCCATTCGGTTATCCACCACTTGATCCTACCCCCTATTTAAAAGGTTTAGCAAAACCACCAGCAGCGAACGAAGCTGGTTGGAAGGATACTGTGGTAGTCAATCCGTTTGAGGTTGTTCGTCTAATAGTTCCGTTCGGTGCTAAGGCCACAGCGAATTTACCTTTTGGCAATTCATTTACTGGACGCTTCGTGTGGCACTGCCACATGCTTAATCACGAGGATAACGACATGATGCTACCCTTTGACGTGCTACCGTAGCCCTTGCCAACAGCTATTAGTTACACAAATAAGTAGTCATAAAAAATCCTTGTTAATAATGGTTTGAAATAAAATGAAAAATGGAATGAATTTTGACAAAAAGCTTGCAGTTACCATCACTAGTACGGTCTGCCTTTTAACAACTACAATGGCTCCTGTTTCAGCCGCAATTTTTAATTTTTCTTACTCTGGTGCGAGTGTACTTGACCCAAATGACATTGTTACAGTCGCAGGAAAATTAACAACTAGCCCCTACGATTCAGCTACAAATAGTTATGAAATTATAGATATTACTGGCACAAGAAATGGCAACCCAATAGAGTCTTTATTATCTCCAAGATTATTTCTTGACAATGACAATCTCTTATTCGTTGAAACTCTGGCATTAGATGAATTTGGATTTGCTTACACCGTAGGAGGGGCGTCATATAATGTATTTCATACTTATGACTACTTAGAAATAGGCGATCAAGGTTATTATACAGGTTATCCCCTTAATTCTTTTTCTATAACACCTATCCCTGAGTCTTCGTTAATGTTAGGTCTACTAAGTATAACTGTTTTAGTGGCTATCAAAAAAAAGAAATAGTAGACTAGCTCATTTAAAAAACTCGATAATCCCAATTTGGGCATTGCTGATTCAGGTCAAATGGTAAAGACAATTCATTAGCGACAGCATCACCTAAATCAACTAAAATCAGCCAAATGGTAAATAAATTTTGGAGGTTACTTCATATAGCAATTATCTAGAAGTTTAAAATATCTAATGATTCTTCTATCTCTAAATCTAATATTATTTCTCGTGTATTTTTGAGTGCTTCTAGTTTACCTTCTTTACGATAAATGTCTGCCGCTTTTTGAAAATCTTCAATTGCTCCTTGTTTATCTATAATTTCTAAACGAATGTTACCACGATTATAATAAGCATCAGCATAACTAGGATTAATCTGGATTGCCTGAGTATAATCTTCAATTGCACCCTCAAAGTCTCCTAAATCTGAACGAGCATTACCACGGTTGTAATAAGCATCAGCATAACTAGGATTAATCTGGATTGCTTGAGTATAATCTTCAATTGCACCCTGAAAATCTCCTAAATCTGAACGAGCATTACCACGTTTTTTATAAGCTATGGCATCTTGAGGATTAATCTTAATTGCTTGAGGAAATCCTGGCTGAGAGCCTAATAAATAACGAGCAATCCCACGGTTTTTATAAACATCAGCATAATGAGGATTAATTTTAATAGCCTGGGTATAATCTTCAATTGCTCCTTGGTTATCTCCAACATGAGAACGAGCTTCAGCCCGATTTTTATAGATTATGGCAACATTAGGATTAATTCTAATAGCTTGAGTATAATCATTAATTGCTTCCTCTAATCGCCCCAATTGATAGAGAGCTAAACCTCGTTTATTGTAAGATTTAGCATCATGAAAATTCATCTGTATTGCCTGAGAATAATCTGCAATCGCCGCTTCATAATCTCCTATTTGATAATTAGCTAAACCTCGTTTATAATATAAAAAATCAACATCACTTTGATGAACTTGTAAAGCTTGATTATAGTTAGTAATTGCATTTGTATATTCTCCCCTTTGAAAGCATTCATCACCCAATTTTACATAAAACATATTTAAATCTTCATGATTTGATTCAGGCTGAAAAGAAGATTTTACTACCTGATAATTAGTTGGCTTAGATAGAGTTTCTTGTTTCGGAAGATATTTATAAATAGGTGGTTGTTGCTGAGAAAAATTATTTATAGAAGATTGTAACTGTTCTAGATAGCACCATAAACCACCACCATATAGTAATTGTTCTATTCCAAAAGAAATTTTACCAGTCTTCAACTTAATCATTTGGGTTGGCAGAAAGCCAGCCAAAAAAAGGTGATATTCAGATTGTGCTTCACTGACATCTTCTTGAATTAAAATGCAAACTACAACTGCGTTTTTTTCAACTTCTTCAGAACTAATTGACCATCTAACTCTGTCAATGCGACCATGACGAGATTTAACCTCTATACCAATAGATGGGTCAGAAGTCAAGGTAAAATCTATATTGCCATCGCCGCCAAATCGCTTTTCATAATCGACTTCGGTGATAAAATCAGCTAAACGTTCTTTGACAACTTCCTCACCCAACTTTCCTTTGAGATAGCTAATAAAAACATCACGCACTGGTAAAACACGCTTATATTTTTCAGCCATCTGCCAGCAAAATTCCCGTAGTGCCTTTAATCTCTCTCCAGAAATTATAGTTAATTCACTATATTGACCTTCTGTTTCACAATGAAGCAGACAACCAGATGCTAATCTTTTAATAAAATCAGACTGTAGCGATCGCAGTAGTGTAATCCAGTCCATTTCTGTTTCTGCGAATCTTTTGATGATTTGATGAGATTATTCTATTAAAATATCCATTCGGCGTAAACCTTTTAATTAGCTTGGGCGATATTCCAGAAAATTACCAATTGTTTTGAAATAATTCTTAATTTTTCTTAATATTTTTCAATTAGCAGAGGGTGAGATTGGATTAGAGGGAATGTATTAAGACATAGCAATTAGCAGGATTTATATCAGTTTTGATGGTGCAACCATGTATGATTACGCCAGAGTTTTGAGAAGTTGGGGAAAGAGTGCGATCGTGCCAGAAGCATTTTTTAGTTATGCTTACGCAGTGGTTTAGCTAGCTGATTCAGAGCTTCTTTGTAACTTGACGAAGCTAAACTAACAAAATCATTGTGTCATAGTTAACGGTAGTGACTTTTGAAGCGTGAATAAATATTCTAATTAGTAAATCCAACTAAAATTGTAATTTTATCACTCTAATTTTTTATGAGTAGTTCTAATCGACCAGACTATCCAGATGAAGATTTACAACTCCTGCTTTCTTATCAACGATAAATAAAATAAATTCTACAAGAAGTAATTAATGTCTATATACGGTTTGCTATCTCCATTAATTAAAAGACTATTATAATCTTCAAAACCGCATTCTTTGGGATATACAATAATATAAATGTAGAGAACAAATAGCGGCACCTGATGATCCTATTGATTTTTAAAATACTAAGCATATTTAACTCTAAATCTTTCAAAGAAAATTATTTGGGCGCTCAATTAATGTAATTTTTTGTAAAAATATTTGCTCTTGAATGAGAGTTTTGCGGATACGCTCATTCTTGTATGCAGTAGCGTTGGTTGATTCGCAATATGGACACTTTGGCTTTCCATTCCAGCGAATTTGCTCAAGTAGTGCAAGGCATTCTTCGTGATTTTGTCACATTGTTATTCTCAGAACTCTGAAAATAACGATGTCAAAAATTACTCTTTAGTTTTCTAGCAAGATGTATCAAGCTTTAAGGAAAAGCCAATGTTATCTTGCTATGGCGCAAGTATATGCTTTTAATAAGCAGTATTTTTAATTACTATATTTTGGTTTCTGTAACAGTGCATCCGCACAACTACCATCTGCTTCTGACAAAGCTGGCACTGCCTCTTTGCTGTAATCTATTACCAAATCATGCAATCGCTACTATCAGTCTCCCATGTATTCCTGGCCATAATTCAGAAGCTTCTAAATACGGCTTCATTCTTAGAAATGGATAAGCCATAACAAATATCCCGAAACCAAAATTTTAGAAGTAATCTCATAGTCCCCCTCCTCACTTGCAGGTTGAGGTGGAGTTCTAACGGGACTTAAACATTTTTTAGCAATAAATAAGCCTCAAACCCTTGCAGGGTTAGGAAAATACATCAAATGCCTGAAAACGCCTAAAACCCAGATATATCAGTAAACCAAGCAAAATGATGTCAAAACCCTTTGGAATATACGTTTGAGGTCATTTTATCGGTGTTTTTTGCCTAAGTCCCACTAAGAACAACTAGTAAGGGCTGCACTACATTGATCTTCCCTTGCTAACCAACCGTTAACACCTTGATATTCCACCTGCGCCCAATCTCCCTGACAGCTTAACAATTTGACAACTGTATTGGCAGGAATTCTTCCCATTTTTTGGCTTTGTTGACTGGTACTAGCATATAAATCCACGCCATTAGTACCGTAGCCCCGCGTTGTTAAGCCTAACTTTGGCACAAATACCCATCCAGTTCCTTGAAAACCATTGCTAGCATTAGTAATTTGCACCCAATTTCCAGCAGCACCAATAACCTGAACTGTTTCGTTGATGGGTATTTGTCCTATAATTACGTTATTTGTACTTGCACCACTCCGCACATTTAAACCTTGAGCATCTGTATCGGTGACGTAGGCAAAAATATCACACTTTTGAGAATTGCTTGATTTCGCTAAACTTATTTCACTAGCTATACCAGTATTGAGTATCATATTAATACAACTAAATGCCAATCCGATCGCTAACTTTGATGCTGGATTTTTCACTTTTTTTGTCATAATTTCTTCAAGTTTCTGGCATCAGTACCCAAGGCTGGAGTCTTAGTTTATATCTCCGAATCTACCTAAACAAATTCTGGTTAACTTTGTAACGTAGTTCTATCAAAGTGATTTTAGTACTGTAATAACACTTTTAATTTTACAAAATTTAGTTTTGCGATGTCTACGACGGGCTACGCCTACGCTGATGGATGCAACACAACGATATCATTGCGTATTAATGTGTTAGTATATTATGGTGTAGTTAACGCCAACAGTAAGTTAAAATTTCGACAAAAATTCATTAAGTAATATGAATAATCAGATGCAGTTTATATCAGATAGCATAGTTCAATAAATTAATAATCTCGATAATATGAGTATTTTAGAATTAAGACAAAGAAGAAATTATTAGCTTATTTAAGGCTAATGGAATCTTGCTTTTTAGAGGATTTGATGTTAATGTTGATATTTTTAAATAATTTACCAATCTCTTGTATATCGATTTTATCAATTATGCTGGTGGTGCATTCAGTAGAAGATTACAGCAGTTTTCATTTATTTAAATGATATCTGTCGTAAGGGTACAGCATTGCTGTGCTTTTACTGCATGATCTATAACACAATATTTTTCAGTTAAGGGTTATTGGTGTAGATAATTGGTCTTTCAAGACGCGATAAGTCGCGTCTCTACGTCAGGACTTTGTTGCTCTATCTAAACTGTATTGATCTATAACAGGTTACTTCATATCATAGCCAAACAAATTCGGGTCTACTTCTCCTAACTGCAACTCTGCCAAACCATACTCTGCCCATCGTCTCTCTACCATCGCCGCCACATCTGGGTCGGATTCTAAAGGCGAACCCCATTCATGGCTTGTTTCCGGCGGAATCTTTGTAGTTGCATCAATTCCCATACGTCCACCTAAGCCAATCTTTTCACTGGCAAAATCTAACGTATCAAAAGGTGTATTTGGCAAAATAAAGACATCCCGCACTGGGTCAACTTTGGAACTAATGGCCCACACAACTTGACGCGGATCGCGAATATTTATGTCTTTATCCACAACAATTACAAATTTAGTGTAAGTAAATTGTGGTAAAGCACTCCAAAATGCTAAAGCCGCCCGTCGCGCTTGTCCTGGATACGCTTTATCAATGGAAATAATCGCCGCTTTGTAACTTAAAGCTTCCATTGGTAGGAAGAAATCGACAATTTCTGATACTTGTTGCCGTAGTATGGGCGTATAAATGCGATTTAGTGCGATCGCCATCATCGCTTCTTCTTTCGGTGGACGACCGCTAAATGTTGTTAAGTAAATCGGATTTTTCCGGTGCGTCATACACTCGAAGCGGATTAACGGCGAATCTTCTACACCGCCGTAATAACCCATGTGGTCGCCAAAGGGCCCATCTGGTAAGACTTCCCCTGGTGTAATCGTTCCTTCCAAAACAAATTCAGAATCGGCGGGAACTTCCAAATCTACAGTTTTACATTTTGCCAACTGCACACCAGAACCTCCGTATAGTCCTGCAAACAGCCATTCTGATAAATCTACAGGGATGGGTGTGGCAGCTGCCATAATAATTAGAGGATCTACACCAAGTGCGATCGCAACTTCTAATTTTTTCCTACGTTCGGCTGCTTTTCGCAAATGCCTCGCCCCACCCCGTACCGATAACCAGTGAACCGTCATCGTATTCTGAGATTGTAGTTGTAAACGATACACTCCTACATTCGGAGTACCATTTTCACAATCCTTGGTAATTACTAGTCCCAGCGTGATAATCTTGCCAGCATCATTAATATAAGGACGTATCAAAGGCAACTTATTTAAATCTAAATCATTACCTTGAAGCACAACTTGCTGACAAGGGGGGAAAAAGTCTCGCCCTGGTTTGGCCTTTACCACATCAAACAGCACTTTTCCAAAATCTATCGCCTGGGAAATCTTCTTCGGTGGTTTTGGCTGTTGCAGCATACTCAATTTTTTCCCTAGAGTTTCCAACTCCTCTGGATGCTGCATATTCATCGCCCAGCAAATCCTTTCCACAGTTCCCATCAAATTCACCGCCACCGGGAAGGAAGCGCCTTTGACGTTTTCAAACAACAACCCTGGGCCACCTTTTTGCAGCATCCGGTTGGATATCTCAGCAATTTCCAAGTCTGGGTCAACTAAAGCTGAAATTCGCCGTAATTGTCCTTTTTCTTCCAAAATTTTAATGAATCCCCGCAAGTCTCTCGCCATTGTTTTAATAAAGCTAATTATTTAAGAAGTGTGAAGCGCTTTCTTATATTATGGAGCATTGGGGATTGGGGAGGCAGTGCGGTCTTCTCCCAAGGGGAGACGCCAAGGGCGATGGGGTTTCCCCAAGTGGAGCAACTGCCGTCATTGGGAAGAGACAAAGAAGAAACTTCTTCAATCATTGTCCCTTATCCCCCTTGTCCTCCCCATTCGGGAAATTGTTGGTTTTAATTCAATACAGTTTAGAATGAGCAACAAAACCCTAATGTAGAGACGCGATTGATCGCGTCTTGAAAAACTAATTATCTAAACCGAATAACTCTTAACCCAAGCGTATTGGGTTTTAATTAGAAATTAACCTATTTAGTAACTTTTCTTAACTGTATTTTCCGAAGCATTTAGTTATTGTATTTAGGGATACGCAATTATTTTTTACAAATAAGCGTTAACCAATCAAACATGGCCAGAATATACTATACCTTCCTGGCAGGCGGCCTTGTTATATAGTCCCTGCTGGGTTTATTTGTTACAAGCTTTAAGTTTTTTCTAAATTTTCGTGAGTTTGCGTTAGCGTAGATCAATTTAAACATCACCAACACTATTTTCAAAAATGTTTACAACAAATGCATTGGCTGTAGGGGTATACAACTTTATATTGGTGTCCAAAAAAATATATAATTAATAATTTTTTCTAACATCATCGAACTAAGAATTATACACTTAAAAAGTGTGAGATATTCAAGTAATAATATTGACTTTACCAGTGTCAATATCGTAACAAGCACCAACAATTTTTAGTTTATTTTCACCAAGCAATTTAGCTAAAATAGTTGAGCTTTCTTGCAATTTTTCAGTCTGATATTGAATGTTGGCTATAACTGCATCTTGCATATTATCACCCGTTCTGAACTTTACCCTTTCTACAGATGGTTTGATGCCCTCAATAATCAAACCAATTCTTCCAGGAAGAGGTTCGTTTTTGATTGCTTCTGCTACTGCACCGCATCTTCTATGACCCAAAACTATAATCAACTGCGAACCCAATACTGCTGTAGAATATTCCAGACTACCTATAACCGTGTCACTGACAACATTACCAGCAACTCGCACAACAAATAAATCTCCAAGTCCTTGATCGAAGACAATTTCTGCAGGTACTCTAGAATCTGCACAGCCCAATATGGCAGCAAAGGGATACTGAGCTTTAGCAACTAATCGTAGGCGTTCTAGTGATTGATCGGGATATTGACGTTTTTGATGGATAAATCTTTGATTACCATCAAGTAAGCGTCTGATGGCTTCATTCGGACTGATTGAATTAGGGTTAACTGGGTGAATATCAGCAACAGCAGTTTGCTCTGTATTCCAAAAGCTATCACCAAAAGTAGTAGCTGCAATACCTACAACACTGGCGAATTTCAAGAAATTACGTCGTCCGACAAATCCATTAATTCGACTCATCAATCTACCTGACAACAACAAAGCTGTTCCCTAGAAGATATCAGACTTAAGTAAGATGCAAGAGTACCTAATAACACGGTTTAAGAGTCATTTAATATTCACGTGATTTAAAGTTGTTAGAATCCAGTCTGCGTTAGCGATGAAAACAGATGAACAAGCGATAGAAGATAGTCGTTAAAGCGGCTCTATCGCTCCTTTTCTATCTATTAATCAATCAAATTATAAGTTTTTTAAAAGTCTTTCTGTGGAGAAATTTTAGATAGAGCAGAATTCAGAATTCATGAGTCAAAATAGGCTACACTTTGCGGCGCTAACAGAAGAAAAATAGTTTTTGTACCTGGCTTCGAGACTTAGATCTGATTCGTAAAGAAAATCTTAAGGGTACTCAACTCATTACTAGGTCTGAGTTTCAGCGAATAAGTGCTTTATTGGCTTAAATTCCTGAAACCAATACTAGACAAGTACTTTACTTTAGTTTACAAATTAGCTCTTAGATTGTGTACTTAACTCACTTGAAATCTTCTGTAAATATAGGGATAATTACTTGATTAGCGTAGGGTAGCAAGAACCGCAGGTATGCTCACTCTCTAAACCAGTCTATTTATACAAGAACGATTACGCCCGTTTGCTTTAGCTTGATAAAGGGCTTGATCTGCTGCCTCAATCAAATCTAATGGAACTATATTGGGTGTTGGAATCACTGTGGCAATTCCAATACTCAAGGTGACGTGATGTTTCACAGCCGAGGCCGCATGGGTAATATTTAGCTGTTCTAAAGCTTTATGAATTTCTTGGGCAACATAAAAAGCCCCATCACTAGCAGTATTAGGCAAGATGACGACAAACTCTTCTCCGCCATAACGAGCAACTAAATCTCCAGAACGTTTGACACTTTGTTTGAAAGCTTTGGCAATAAAGCGCAAACAATCATCTCCAGTGGCATGACCATAAGTATCGTTATATTGTTTAAAATAATCAATGTCGCATAAAAGTAGTGAGACAAAACCTTGTTCTCGTGAAAAATATTGCCAGACAGAATTAAGCCGATTATCAAAACATCGACGATTGGCGATTTGAGTTAATTCATCTACCATCACCAGATTTTCAAGTTGCTGGTTGGCACGCTGCAATTGTTGATAAAGTTCTGATTGCTGAATAGCGATCGCCACCTGTGTTGCTAATTGCTGAAGCAGTTCGCTTTCCCAAGGTTGCCACTCACGCACGGTGCTACAATCATGAGCAACCAAAAGTCCCCAAAGGCGATCGCCTTGTAAAATTGGTACAACTAGCTTGGCTTTGACTTGCAACCTTTCCAATAACTCTAGATGACAAGGGTCCAACCCGGCAGTGTAGATGTCTGGAGTAACTTTGAGCGTACTTTCTTGATAAGACTGTCCCTGTGTTTTGACAAAAAAGCTGTCTGTAATTTCCATATTCAAAATCGATTGCCAACCTTCTGCTACAGATTCGGTGACAACCATACCACTCCAATCACGGTTAAAGCGGTAGATGATGACGCGATCGGTTTGTAGAAAATGTCGAACTTCAGCAACAGTTGTGTTCAAGATTTCATCTAAGTCTAAAGACTTACGGATATGTTGAGCGATCGCATAGACCATGCGTTTCCGTTCTGTTTGCTGTTCCAGGGCAATTTGTGCCTGTTTACGGTCTGTGATGTCTGTTAGTGATGCGACCACCGCAGATGGTTTTGATTCATCGGATTCAAACAATGGTTGAGAATTGATTGAAATCCAAGTCAAGCTGCCATCAAGTTTGTGAACTCCCATAATGACATGAAATTGGGGTTGTCCGGTGCGTAAGGTGACAAAGGCGGGGTGAGTTTTCTCTGTAACAGAAGTACCATCTTCATGAATCGCACGCCATCGCGGATCGATGGAAGTTCGCCCCATCATTTGATCGGCTGTTAACCCTAAAATTCTTTCGGCACTGTCATTACAGGCGGTAATTCGCCCATCGGATTGCTGTACAACAATACCTTCTGCCATCACTGTAATTACAGAACGATAGCGTTGTTCGCTTTCTCGCAGTGCTTCTTCCATACGCTTGCGCTCAGTAATATCAGTATGGGTTCCTAGCATCCGTAGGGGAAAACCATTGGCTGCGCGACTCGAAATTTGCCCCCGATCTAGAATCCACTTGTAAGTTCCATCTTTGCACTTAATCCGATATTCACTGACATATTGTTGGGTTTCACCGTACAAATGCTTGATAATCTCTTCGATAACCCTCGCTTTATCATCTACATACACCCGTTCTTCCCATTCACTGAGGGTATTTCCAATTTCATGCTCTGTAAACCCTAACATTTCTTTCCATCGCTGGGAGAAAAAGACTTCATTAGTTTCAGCATTCAAATCCCAAACTGCGTCGCCATTTCCTTCCAAGGCATACTGCCATCTTTCTTCACTGGTTTTAAGTGCGGCTTCGATTTGTTTGCGTGGGGTGATGTCTTCAAAAATGTATAACCGCCCAAAGTATCGATCCTGAGTATCTCGAATTTGGCTGGAAAAGCGGCGAATCGTTCGCCCATCAACAAATAAAATTTCATCTTCAATCGTGCTACGATTTTCTTCAGACTGCAACAGTTTAAAAGATTCAGCAAATACTGATACATCAACAATTGAAGGTATACACGCAGGAATAATGTCATTATTTTTGAAAGCACCCAAATGCATTTGGTCTTCTAGATGTTCGATGCCCCAAATTTTACAGAAGTGGTGATTGAAATAAAGGATTTCGTCGGTGCGATTGTCAACAACAAAGAATCCCAGCAAAGAAGTGTCAGTCATGGAACGCAGTAAAGTTTCCCGCCAGCGCAATTCTGACTCTGTACGCTGGTGTTCTTGTAGCGCTGCTTGTTGCTTGGTAATATCCTTTTCGTTGACAAGGATAATGGAGTTACCCGTTACAGGATCGCGGGTGCATCGTATATCTATCCCATGCCATTGAATTCCCTCAGTGGTGAACACCTGAGCCTCTATGCTGAACATCTCACCTAAATTAATCGCTTCCATAGCTTGTTGCCCTACACTCTTGTCGACAAAGTGACTTAGGAAAATATTCTCAACTGACGAGTTAGGGTGTAGCGTGTCCCGATAACAGCGAAGGGCTGCCGGGTTTTGCATCAAAGGCACACCATCCATCGTGTAAAGTGAGACGAACGCTGTGGTGTGACGTAGAGCTTCAATTGATCTGAGTGTTTCTTGATCGATTTGATTGATGACTTGTGTTGATCCTTCAACCAGCATCGCCATTCGCCCTTGTTCAATTTGAATTCCAGAAAAGATGCAGCGAAGAGAAACAGGTTTTCCTTCTGGGTAAAATATCCAGTTTTCAGTGATGGTTTTCCCTTGCTGAAATTCTTGCAAATAACTTTGCATTCGAGTGTGAGTAAACTGGGAAATATCACTGAAGTTGCGATTGAGCAATTCTTCTCGATTTTGAGCATTCCAAATATGCAGTGCGGATTGATTCGCCCACCACATCTGCAAGTTTTGAATATCATAAATCCAAACTGAAGTTTGTAATCGGTCAAATGCAATCAAGTCTGCAACTGATATATTCTTTGGCAATACCGTTCTTGTTATAATGGATTCTCTAAAATTTTTATACAGATTTCTTTTGATTGATGTCAACTTCAACTTTGGCTGAACTATCAAGTTTTTCAGATTTTGATTGAGTTGCGGCGTTAGTTTTTGGCAGGATGTAGCCCTTCGCTGATGGCGTTCTGCTTCTCCAAGAGCGATTCTTAGCTCTGCGGCTACTAGTTGGAGATACTCAATTTCTAAAGAACTCCATTGACGTGAGCCATTGCACTGGTGAGCAATTAATAAGCCCCACAAATTAGGATATGTACCAGAAACTCCATCAATTTCTTGATTGTTTACTAAAATTGGTACTACTAAATTAGCTCGAATCTGCAAGTCTGTTAATAGCTTTTTATAACAAGGGTCAAGTGTTGTAGTATTAATATCTTCAATGACATCAACGCATCCATCTCGATATCGCGCTGTATTAAAGCAAGGATTGTAAATTAATTGCCCTAGGATTGGTTTCCATGCATGATTTACAGACTCTTCTGCTATTACTCCATCTCCATCAGGCAAAAAGTGATAGATAATGAGGCGATCGCTTTCTAAGGTTTTTCTAACTTCGCTGACAATAATCTTGAGAATTTCACTCACTTCAAGTGACTGGTGAATTTGGCCAGCCAGCATCCTAATTTGATCGAGGATTTGCTTTAAATCAATTTCAGAACCCGGTAGACGATTGAATAGCATGGTAACACAATAGGAAAGCTATGTATATTTACGTAGCCAAAATATAAAAACTTGCTTGGGCATTTCATTTTATTCCAAATTACCTAAAACGTTAAGTTAAATTCAAGCTTAAATTTGATAGTTGGTAATAAGTTCAAATTAAACCAATTGCTCAAAGGCTAAACTTTAATATTAGTGCTACGATTTCTAGCAATTTTTATTTGAATGAGATACATAGTAGGGATGTACAGCGTCCCTAGGAATTGTTTAAATCCAAGTAATTGCAAACTCTGCTATATCTCAATACGATTCACTTCAGGCTAAAATCCTATTTTTAACTTAGATACAGAGCGGATTGCCACAGGCTACCGCAGAGGACACAGAGAGAAGAAAGAAATTCTTAAATAAATTATGCTATACGTTGGATGCTTGACGTGTTTAACGCCTTTTTGTTTACTTTATTAATGGGCGTTGCATAAATGCGGGATGAATCAGCTAAACACAGGTATCTCTCTATACTTTAGATAGTGAAGTAATAATCGAATTGAGTGTTTGAGCATATCTACTGATTTGGAATAGCACAATGTTTTTCGATGTAGTCGTGCCAAATAATGACGTAAACGTGTATTTTCACCTTCTACTCTGGTCATATATGTTTTACTGATGATTTGGTCTCCTGGTTCAATAAAACTGGAATAAACTTTCCATCCGTCTGTGACATAGAAATAACATTGCCAACTGCAAACAATATCCCACAAAGGTTTAAATGTTTCTGCATTATGGTTTCCCAAAACCCAAGCTAAAATCCCTGGGCGAAAGTGATTTACTGCTGTCCATAGCCAAATTTTATTTTTTTTGAGCCGACGAAAGTTTCTAGTTCATCCAATTCTCCTACTTCGGGAATCTCGTCATTTGCTGGTGCATCGGGCAATTTTTCACCAATTTGTTTAACCCAAAAAATAACAGTTGTGTGATAGCGAAGCGTTAGCGAGTCCGCGAGCGTCTGAACACCTTTATCACGTTCAATTGCTCGAAATCCCATACCATTTACATATGCTTTTAAGCAATCTTGTTTTACCTCATCTGAGTACCCTTTTGGTAGACTATAAACATCGATAAATTGGCGTTAGCGGAGCGGGGCGGAACGCACTTCGCAATTTACACAAATGTGATTCTGTTTACCTCTTCGCTTTCCATTTTTTCTAATCTCAGTAGAGTTACAGTATGGACAATGCACAGTAAAACACCTCAATTCATCCCTTTATTATGCAACGCCAAATATTTTTATCCCTAAACAAAAAATATAAGTTACAAAAATAAAAAACTAATAAAGATATAGATTTTTTTACAAAACTTAAAAATTAATCTTCCCACCCTAGAATCTTGGTAACTTCGTTGCAAATAGAGGTGGGTTCAAAAGGTTTGGTAATAACCCCGGCAATTCCCATCTGGGCAAAACGGGAGCGATCGCTCCCTTGGACTTTCGCTGTTAACAGAATCACTGGTATAGCTTGGGTTGCTGAATTTGTCTGAAGTTTTTCGTAGACTGCAAAGCTGCTGTTTGATTTCTAGCCAGTTGTGGTAAAGCGGTGACGCTTGCGCTGTATCCACCTTAAGGTGGTTTGGAGAGCGCGAACATCAACAACTGGCCATTGGGTAGGATTTTGAGACGGGAATTGATCCCTTGTAGAATTTTCTCAATGTCCCTGTAACCCTGTTGATATATAAATTAAAACTGCAACAGAAAAACTTTGGATGCCAAATTGCCAAAAGCACATATTTCTAACCTACAATGTACACACAAGTCGAAAAAAGCTTGATTTTCCATTGTTCTCTCGTTTATCTCGTTCCCATACTCTGCATGGAAATGGCTATTAGATGCTGCTTGCTGCCTCCAGTCAGGCATTGAGTCTTTGACTCAATAGACCTCTTGCATAAATCAAAAATAAAGAACCCCATCCCGCATTTGAGAAAAGCAAACGCTCCCCTTCCCCTGCAAGCGGGGAGGGGTTGGGGGTGGGGTGTTAGGGACTTTTGCAAGAGGTCTAATGAATGCATTCCCAGTCTGAGACTGGAAATGAGAAAAGTCTTATCAAGCTAGGTTTTTAGGACCTGTGTGTACACCGTAGGTAAGGCGTGGGGGAGTGAATTTGATTTCAGAGTTTATGATTTTTACTCTAAAATTCCTGGAGGTAAACTCATAAACTCCATTCCAAAATAATGATGCGGCGACACGAAGACGCAGATTTTAGAGAACTGGTATAAAATCACTCTCTGTAATCAAGCTGAAATTGATACCGCTCAAAATAGCTAATGTCTCATTTGTGGAAGTAATCCGAATAAAAGTCTTATTACTAGTTGCAGAGATAGTTAAAGCCCCATAAGTTAAGCCACCGAATAAACCAAGTTTGTCGATGCCATCCTTAAAATCAAGGATGCTATCATTACCGTTGCCTGATGCGAGAACAAAAATATCCACACCTGTTTGTCCATAGAGTAAATCGTTGCCAGCACCCCCAATTAGGATATCGTCACCTGCACCACCATAAAGGTGGTCATTACCAGCATTACCAATCAGGCGATCGCTGTCATTCTGACCATACAGGTAATCATTGTTACTGCTGCCTAAGAGACTATCATTACCATTACCACCATAAAGATAGACACTAGCAATGGTGAATGATGAAGCATTTAAAGTATTGTTACTAATACCACCTGTCAATGTTACTCGTTCAATATTGATCAGGTTATCATTACCATTACCGACTAGTTGAGTATTAGTTAGGGTAAAGTTGACATCGGCGGATTCACTTACCGAATCAATGCCATCACCACCGTCGAGAATATCATCGCCTTTACCGCCATAATGGCAAACTGACTGTCGGAGAATCGTTGATAGCGGTAACATTAATCGTCTTAAAGACAGTAGCACTAGTACCGCCATCACCATCAGTCAACACAAAACTAACGTTACGGGGAGTAGTAGCGGGATTCTCAGAGACATTGGCGTAACTAATACTGCGTATCAAGGCTTGAACGGCAGTAGGCGTAGCTTTAGAATTAAAGTTGATTACCAAGTCTTGAGTGCCAATACCGCCACTGAAAGTGGCAATAAAGCTATCATTGTACAAAATGCTTGTGTTGTTGTTGACTTGAATTTTATTTGTTGTGTTGCTTTGGATGATCAGGCGGTCGTCAGCAGTTCCATCATTACTGAAGTGAACAGTCAATTTACCTGAATCGAAGTTTTGGGAATCAGGGTCTAGGACGTTTGCACCTGGATCAATGAAGATAGCAGGGTCGTTTTCAATGTAGGTGGGATTAGTTCCTGGCAAACTGATTATCGGAGAATCGTTGATAGCGGTAACGTTAATCGTCTTGGAAACTGTGGCACTAGTACCGCCATCACCATCACTCAACACAAAGCTGACAGTACGGGGAGTAGTGGAGGGATTCTCAGAGACATTAGCGTAACTAATACTGCGTATTAAGGCTTGGATAGCAGTAGGCGTAGCTTTATAGTTGAAGTTGATGACTAAATCTTGGATGCCAATACCACCAGTGTAATTACCAATTAAATTAGTGTTGTAAAAAATATTTATGCCAAAGTATTCAATTTTATTTGTCGGACTATTTTGAATGGCAAAACGGTCATCAGGAGTACCGCCATTACTGAAGCGAACAGTTAATTTACCTGAATCAAAGTCTTGGGAATCAAAGTCTGTGACAGTTGCACTAGGGTCGATGAAGATGCCAGGTGCATTTTCAAAGTAAGTGGGGTTTGTGCTGGGCAAAGTAACTGTAGGCGCTTGATTACCAACATTTAAAGTTACTGTTGCAATATTAGAATCTGCGATCGCATCATTAGCTTTATAGCTGAATGTATCAATACCTTGAAAGCCAGCATTAGGAGTGTAAGTAAAAGACCCATCCAACTGCGATGTTACAGCCATAGAGTATTAAAGATGGAGAGAACCAAGTTTGTAACTCTTGGGTATAGCGTTCTAAACTACTGAGACTGAGTTGAGTATTACCCAGGTAAAGGCAACCAGGAGAGCCATGAGAAACAATGTGGACACTTTCAACTCTCCGGCGCTGTAAAAGTGTTTGAGTAATTTGCTCTACCCCATCTTGGCTCGATTCAACGACTATTACCTCAATTTCTGATACAACATTTTTCAGCAATATTTCATAGTTATTAACGGAGGAGTCAAGGAAAAGGATGCCTAGATTCTGAATATTCATGTTCTTGGAGTTCTTCGCTAAAGTTTAGATATCTCGTTGTTAGTGAAAATCTTGGATAAGAGATAATAGATTGAGTGATTTCAGGACAAAAACATGAGCCATCAATCATTTATTGAGAATTAAATTTGATTTTTCACAATAAATAAATTTTTAATAGAAAAATCATTCTCACTTCGCTATTTTGCTGGTAGCAGATATTAATTACATCGATATATTTTCTGAAATATTATTAAGAAGCGATAAAGCCTCAAAAAATAATTAGTAATGATTAGTAATAATTACTACTTTAATAAGAAAGAATGCAGAATTGAGTATGAATTCTGCACGTCTGGCAGATAAGTCTAATGGATATCTGACAAGCAAAGCTCTCTCGATAACTCGTCGCAATCATACGCCCGCAGCTTGGACTGCTATGCCAACGTTAACGGTTGTGACGAAGTTGGTCAGAGCGATCGCTATTTGGTTTTTCTATTTTCATACCTTCTAGTATAAAACTCACTTGACAACATGAGTTAAAAGGTGATATTGCTTTTATACCGATTGGTAAATAAATTATTCACTGATAGTACTGCCGCTTCTGATGTCACCGGGACAATGCCTGATCTCGAAGACAGCTACAGCGTTTAAGTATAAATACTATCAAAGTTCATATTCAACTCATTCAAGGGAGCCACTACCATGTCACAGAAACTCACAGGAAAAATCGCACTTATTACCGGTGGTAATAGCGGCATTGGACTCACCACAGCAAAGCGGTTCGTTGCAGAGGGGGCCTATGTCTTTATTACAGGTCGTCGTCAAGACGGACTTGATGCTGCGGTGAAGGAGATCGGTGAAAATGTTACTGCTGTTCAGGGCGATGTGTCGAATCTCAGCGATCTGGATCGCCTTTACGCCACGATTAAAGAGCAGAAAGCACGCCTCGATATCCTCTTTGCAAACGCGGGTGGCGGCGAGTTTGTGCCGCTCGAACAAATCACCGAGGCGCACTTCGACAAGTATTTTGGTATCAACGTCAAAGGCACGCTTTTCACCGTGCAGAAGGCGCTGCCGTTGATGCCTGCTGGTGGGTCGATCGTCATCAACGGGTCGATGGTATCGATCAAGGGTATACCAGCTTTCAGCGTCTATGCTGCTACCAAAGCAGCACTGCGATCGTTCGCACGCACGTGGTCAGTCGATCTCAAAGACCGCCAAATCCGAGTCAATGTTGTCAGTCCTGGGACGGTGATTACACCTGGCTACAAAACTGAACTCGGCATGAGCGACGAGCAAATTGAGCAAATTAAGGCGGATACCGCTACCACCACGCCTTTGGGTCGCCCAGGCACACCGGACGAAATCGCCAAAGCAGTCTCTTTCCTTGCCTCTGACGAGAGCAGCTATATCACTGGCATCGAATTGTTCGTCGATGGCGGCACAGGACAAATCTAATCGTTTTTGGTCAGGACGACTCGATAAAGCCAACTAAGCAATTTTAGGCAATTTGAGTTACTTGCTGATTCACACGGGGACGACCAAAGCGCTCCCAAGCACTCCCTCCTCGCAGAAATAGCTCTAGGAAGCGCAATGGTTCTCCTGAATCACCTCTTGACCAACCGGAACTACCAGGAGCAAAGGCCAAAGTTCCTTCAGATACTTTGAAACTACCATCAGAATACACTGCATCGCTGACCACATCTCCAATCCGGATCACGATTTTGCTTTGAGGCTGCAAATTCAGTGTATGGGCCCCGATAGTTGTTTTGATGTTGCCGTAGCCATCAATCCAGGCAATTCGATCTGGTGGAACATCTGGGATTTGCTCACTCTTAAGGCTATCTCCCAGAATGCTAAAATCTTCATTCACAATGGCAGCCGCCGCCGGAGGAAATACATCCCGCGAGCGAAACTGTGAGCCACCACGAGAAACGTTGATCGTTCGCAACTCCTTTGTATAGTCTTTGATAAAGGAGAGGGTGTAGCCTGCATTCACACCCACTACTTTTACACCATTAGATAAAAGGGCATAAGTTAGTCCTTCACCTTCATTGTCTCGACGAGCTTCAGGATCGTCCTGACGAGGCGCACAGTTGTGATAAATTAGGCGATCGCTAGGGCCAGGATTGAGTCCCAGTTGGGCAATCCAGAATCCCGTTGCTAAGGTACTAAATGCTGGAACCGAAAGCAAATGAATTTGGGCATGGGGAAAAGCCATCAGCAGACGTTGTGTGACTTCAGTAAATGCCGGATCTCCTGTACCGTAGTCTGCAATGACGCAGATAAACATTCTGCTCCTCCTTTTGATGAGTAGTAATTTGCAATCAACCTAATTCATAATTAGTAATTATGAATGATTCCGTCACTATCTGATTACAGAGTGAAATGAAAAAACGAGTGTTGATTTCACTCCTAATTAATAACGTTAAAGTCTTAATCAACGCAATGAAAACAATCTCCTCACTTTTTAACGAAGAACGCAACCAACTCCAGACAGATATTGATAACACAATCGGCATTGAGCAAATAGTTAAACTGGTGCAAAACCGACTCGATAATCTTGAAAGAATTTATATTGAAAAGCTTAATTTGACTCAAGTTCGTCTAGCTTCCTTTTTCTTGGATACGCTGCGGCAGTCTATCGCCACTTTGGCAGCAGCTAATTATCTTCAAGCGGCTCCAACAGAGCAAAAACAAATTACTAACCCAAGTACAAAACTTTTTTCCAGCAGATTAATCCTGAAACTACTACAGGGGCTAGTTTCTATCGGCATCTTAGGCTCGTTGTTTTCCTTAACTAAAACTACCCCAGCTGCGTGGATGGCTATCTTATTAACTTCTCTACTTATCGGACTAGAAATTGTACTTCAACTCGAATTAAATAACCAGCAAAATAATTCTATATCTGAAGGATTATTGGAATTACCTCAACCGATTCTGCGAGTTGATAGCAAAGTATTTCTAGATTGCCTTAGCGATGCTCTCAACACTATCGACCTAGCAGTAGCTAGAGTAGAAGAATCAAATAAACATGAAGGCGACTTAGCAATAGAAGAATTGCCAGAGCTATTAAATTTTCTGCAAAGGCTAATGGGCGCATCGAAACTTGATAAACCCCAAATGGCTCATGAACTGGCGAAACTTCTGCCACAAATTTTAATGTCTCAGGGAATTAACACTCAAATTTACCGACCAAATGACCCGCACAGCGATCGCGAGTTTTTTGACTTTGAGCCAAGTATCGACCCTGATACCAAAGATCATGTAACTCTAACTCCGGCTCTGTTGAAAGGCGATCGCTTGATTAGACGCGGTAGGGTAATTGAGCCAGCATATTCCTCTGCTAGAGAATAATAGATAATAAGGATATGGAAATTTTAGAAACAATCGGTTTTGATTTGGGACACGGTGAAACGGCTGTAGCTAAAGCTGTAGTCGAAAGTATCGAGCCTCCCCAGATGTTGGAGATTAATAACAAGAAGAACCAAATTACAGCTCTTGGTTGGCATCCCAAACTTGGCTATCTTGTCGGTGAACAAGCATTAATTCAAGCTGGCGTCACCCAACTGACAATCTCTTTCAAGCAAAAACCCCACAACGATCCCAAATATCGGGAAACAATTAGCACTTTTGTGGCAACCTACTACCGTCTTTTGAAAGAAAGTAAACAAGTTGCAGGTGGAGAAGGTAGCTATTTTTACATAGGTTGCCCTTCAGGATGGTCAATTAGCGATCGCACCGAATATCAAAAGCTACTTCAAGAAGCTGGCATTCCCCAACTAAATGTTGTGCCCGAATCGCGGGCTGCTTTCATGCAAGCCAAGGAAGCCGGGAAGTTGGAGTATGACAAACTTGTTGGCTCGGTGCTAATTGTCGATATTGGTTCTTCAACCACAGATTTTACTTTGGTTAAAAGCTTAGAAGAGATCCCGATAGATTTCGGGAGTAATACTTTAGGTGCATCTTTGATTGACAAGGCTATTTTTGCCCGGACTCTCGCCAACCACGAACAAAAAGCATTACTGGAAAAAGTATTTCAGGAATATCCGCATCACCAAGCTCGTTGTGAGCTTGCTTGCCGCAAAGCTAAAGAAGATTACTTTTCTAATGAACAGCTATACAGCGATCCTCAGTCCTTTGCGCGTGGCTTCGAGTCAATCAACGAACAGATTTATTTTATTCCCCAAGTCAATAAATTGCTGATGGAGGAAATCTTAAATCAACCCTTACCTGAATTAGAGCATCATAGTTGGATTAAATCATTTCGCAACTCTTTAAAGGAGGCAAAAGAAAAGCTGGAAAAACTTGGAATCGTGCCCAAACTTGTACTGATGACTGGCGGTGCATCTCGCATGAAGTTCACCCACGTTCTTTGTCAGGAAATGTTTCCTGAACCAGAAACGCTGCTTCGCCCCGATCCGGAGCCGGAACGGTGCATTGCAATGGGTTTAGCACGAGTAGGACGATGGGATCTGCGGGCTGCTGCTTTTAAAGAAGAAGTGAACAAACTATTTACCTCGAATAAGCTTAAAGGTTTGATTGAAAGGCATATCCCGGAGTTAATCGAATCACTAACTAAACCTTTGGCAGATGGCTTGATTGTCAACGCAGTTAAACCAGCTTTAAAAAATTGGCAAAAAAACAAAATACGGACTTTAGCTGATTTAGAAACAGCTTTGATCGGTCGGGCAGAACAGTGGCTCAAAAGCGATCGCGCTGTGCAGATAATTAATCATCAATGCGCTTCTTGGTTTAGCAATAAAATCCAACCCGATTTAGCCGCACAAACCGATCCGATATGTCGAAAGTTTCAGATACCTAGAAGCAGCTTAAGGTTCGAGGATAGTATTGACCCAAATTTTGTTAATCCAGAGTTACAAATTGGAGATGCTATCCTGGCTGAAACAGTAGCGTTTATCGTCAATGTAGTAATTGGTGGAGGCGCTGTGGCTAGCATTATCACTCTCATACTAACTGGACATTTAACCTGGCCGATTGCACTAGTATATGGAGCTTCAGTGATGGCGGCAGGAATGGAGCTAAATCGTAAGACTGTTCAAGAAATTATTAAGACAAATGTAGATGTACCTAGTTGGATTCGTTCTAATTTTTTGAGCGATAAAAAAATTGAGGATATGTGTAAGCAAATAAAGCCTGAGTTAGAGAAAGTTCTTCAAGAACAACTGACAGCAAATCAAGAGGCTTTTGACAAATTGATTGTCAAAGTTGAGCAAGGACTTCAAACAAGCCTTTCTACCAAGGTTCAATCTTGCATAATTCTGATCCAGTAGTGGTAGTTAGTGAGCCACAACAATAACATTATTCTAGATTTTCGCTTACTAATGAATTCAATATGTAAGCTGCTCAAAAGTCAATGGTTAAAATAATAGTTTTATTTCTGATTATTGGGCTGATTATTGCTGGGATTTTATTCAATCCGATTTTAGTAAAAAGGCGAAGGAACCGTTTCAAGCATCGTCCTTTTCCCCCACTTTGGAGTGCCATTATTGAGAATAATCTTCCCATTTATCTGTGTCTTTCTCCAGATGAAATCAGACGACTTAAAGGACATATTCAAGTGTTCTTAGCAGAAAAGCAATTTATTGGCTGTAGAGGATTACAGGTGACAGAGGAAATGAAACTGACTATTGCGGCTGTCGCTTGTTTACTTCTATTAAATGAACGTGGGCAGTACTTCGCTAGACTTCGTTCAATTCTGGTGTATCCTAGCGCTTATTTTGTTCAGGAAACAACTTCCATTGGAAAATATGTTGTTGAGGAAAAGCGTGTAGCCAGACTAGGTGAATCGTGGACAAATGACCAAGTAGTACTGTCTTGGGAACAAGTGAAACAAGATATTAATAACTGGAAGGATGGACGTAACGTTGTGCTTCATGAATTTGCCCATCAGTTAGATCAAGAAGATGGTAAAGCTGAAGGAGTTCCGATACTGCAATGCAATTCAGATTATGCTATTTGGGCGAAGGTGATGACACAAGCATATCAGCAACTTTGTAATGATGTTTTGCAAAGTGTAAATACGGTAATGGATAGCTATGGCGCAACGAATCCCGCAGAATTTTTTGCCGTAGCGACTGAGACATTCTTTGAGAAACCGCACCAATTGTTATCCGAATATCCGGCACTTTATGAGCAACTACAACGTTACTATCAATTAAATCCTGTGCAATGGATGTGAACCAATTAAAGTAAAAAGTAAAAGATAATCTCCATAAATACAGTAAATTTAAAGTTAGTGAGCAACAGTCCTACTGTAATTTTAAACTAGGAGGTTTTCATTGCCAGAATCTTCAAAGCTACTGCTTCAGGGACGGGCATCACTGATAACCGATTTCCTTGTTTCACCAACATTAATTCTTCGGCGCTAAACTCTTCTTTGAGTATTGATAGCAAGATTGGGTTAGAAAAAGTTTCAACAAATTCCACTACAACTGTTTGCCACCGAGGGGATTCAGTACTTGATTTCGGGTCGTAGTATTTACTTTCTGGTTCAAACTGAGTTGGGTCAGCAATATCTTTTTTCACTACACGCATTATCCCAGCAATATTGGGAGGATTACTGCTGGAGTGATAGAAAAAAGCTAGGTCTCCTTCATCCATAAGGCGCAAAAAGTTGCGAGCTTGATAATTGCGAACGCCGTCCCAGATAGTCTCCTTCTGCTGTTGAAGGTCAGCAATGCTATAGGCTTCTGGTTCTGATTTCATTAGCCAATAATTCATCTACAGAAATTATGTATATACAAAAGTATTTTAATTTTGAGTAGGTAAGTCAGTTCGTAGTAAAGACTTTAGCTACTTATTTTCTAAGCACTAAAGTGCCTACTACAAGCCCTCTTGCACTAACTTAGACATTGTACTCGTGACTATTTGGCTTAACTGCGGTAAGCTATAACAGCATAAAACGGATCTTCTCCAGCTGCACCCAACCACTGTAATAAATTCGGTAATGTTGATTTATGGGCTATAACTTCTGGGGTTGTAAATCCTAGAACTGATGCAAAGTACTCTTTGACTAATTCGACTCGCTGTGATTCTGAAGCCTCTCGCCAAGCTTGAATCGCCTTTTCAAAAAACATCCGGTTAGAAAAACTGATAATTGCGACACCGCCGGGTTTTAGAATGCGGTAAATTTCGGAAAATACTGCTTCTGGATATTGCACATATTGCACAGATACGCAATTGAGAACAGCATCAAAATCTTCATCTGGTAAAGGTAGCTGCGGATTTTCGTTAAGATTTTGCACAAAGTAATGATTTAAGCGGGGATTTCGTGCTAATTCCTCAGCGTTGAGTCCGTGTCCTTCCACATGGTCAAACTCCATCTCTTCTGGTAGATGAGACACCCAACTGCTCATCATATCAAAAATGCGGGTGTTGGGTTTGAGGCGATCGCGGTATAAATCCGTTAGCTGTTGAATAAATCCTTCATCAACATGGGTAACGAAGCGGGGATAGGCATAGAACAGCTTATCGTCTGTATCGTCTAATTTCAGGCGTTGATTCGGTCTTAACTGCATAAATCTCTGTTTTGGAGTACTTTTTTGGAAAATTGCGGCAATTTAAAATATTTTTCAAAAAACACTATCTAACATATTTTAATAACAATAGGACAATAAACGAGTCTAAATAGCAGCATTCAATTTTATCAATTCAATGTTCCATAAACTACACTTCTGGCAGCATATTTTGCGAAAAATCCGCCTGGTAGAATCGTTACCCTATTTAAGTTTATTCTTTTGGACGCTACCCTTATTATTATTTACTTCTGGGCACAATAGCCTGATGGCACATGATGAAGCCCTTTACGCTTCGCGTGCCCGTCTGATGTTTGATTCTGGTAATTGGATAACTCCTTGGGAAAAGGCACATCATAAAACACCTGGGTCTTATTGGTTAATTGCCAGTTTCTACAAATTGTTTGGTATCAGTGATACTACTGCGCGTCTTCCTAGTATGATTGCTAGCATTTTTAGCTTATGGCTGGTGTATGAAATTGGCAAAATTATGCTAGACAAAAAATTAGCTTGGTTAGCTACTGCAATTTTAAGTGTAGAATTTCTCTGGCTACAATCCTCTCGTTTAAGTACGCCTGATGTACCGATGATTTTCTTGGTACTTTTAGCTATTTTTTCTTTACTAAAAATAGAATTACATCCTAAATATCGCTATTTTTGGAGTTTTATAGCTGGTTTTAGTTTAAGTTTAGGCTTCTTAGTCAGAAGCTTTATGATTTTTTTGCCAATCATAGCTTTATTCCCTTATTTAATTTGGGAACATCACCGTCATCGTCATCTTACTAACCCAGTTTTATATTTAGGCTTTTTCGTAGGTTTGATACCCACCTGCATTTGGCTGTGGTTAAGCTGGCTGCACTATGGAAATCAGAGTTTTGAGGAGTTACTCAAGTTTGTTGTAAAACTAGGTTCTGAAGATCGGGAGCATAATGGGGTGCTATTCTATGTATGGAATATTCCTTTAAAAGCATTTCCTTGGGCTTTTTTCGGACTTTTAGGTTTGTTTTTAACTCTCCGTCGTCCCATTCCTCGTTACCAGTTAATATTAGTTGGCTTTCCCCTTGTCTTATTTGTAGAACTTAGTATTTTCAGCACTCGTTTATCTCACTATAGTCTTTGCCTTTATCCATTTATAGCTTTGTTGGCAGCTGTGGCTTTAAGCTGGTTAGGCAATATTTATCAGACAGGAATTTACACACAATTCCCTGTTCAAAAAGGTAAAAAAAATATATTAAACCTTTTTGCAAGGAATAACCTGCCTCAAAACCTCAGTTATGGCTTTGGTGGATTCGGTGTTTTACTTGTAATAGCAAGTACTGTTATTATTAGTTACGGTGGTTCTGACATCCGCAAGGATGCAACTGTTGCCTTGGCTATGGGGTTGGGTTGGTTAATTTTACCTGTAGTCTGGATTAGTCGTTACCACTTTGGCAAGAAGTTTCTCACAGCACGTTACTGGATTGCAGGATGGTTAATTACCTGTTGGCTGACTTTGGCGACGATGGGTAGCATCGGTTTGTTAAGTGACTATAATCCTGTTTTAAGAACTTTTTTACAACAAAGTGCGATCGCTTCAATTATCCAATCTCATCCGATCTACCTTGTGCAAATAGACCAGAAAATCCAAGTACTGCTTAATTTCTATCTTGCTATTCCTCCCCAAGCAGTAGTTTCTATTTCCCAAGTACCAGCTTTAAGCTATGCTTTGATCTATACTGACCAGTCCCCTAAATTATCTCGGACTCACCAAGTTCTCGGTACAGTAAAAGAGTACCAGTTGATTCAAGTTCTTCCCTAAGACGGATGCAAAACAAGTATTGTTAAATAATATTGATTTAAGTATAATATTACGTGTACTAAGTATTTGCTTAAATGGTTTCTACATCCAATTACTCCCCACCTTTAGAGTCGTGGCAGCAAAATCTGGCACCATATAATTTGGGCTACAGAATCAAATTAGTCTCACAACTGCTGACTCGCAAGTTTACTGAGAGATTAGAACCCTTTGGACTTACGCCATTTCACTGGTTGGTGTTGTGCTGTCTTTGGCAAGAAGATGGTTTACCTACTTCTAGTATTGGTGAAAAACTCAAACAAGTGGGAGGAACTTTAACAGGCGTATTAGATCGGATGGAAGAACGCGGCTTGGTGCGTCGAGAACGCGATGTTCATGATCGCCGCATCTGGCGGATCTGGCTCACGGATGCAGGTAAGGAACTAGAAGCTGTTTTGCCACCAATCGCCGCAGCCGTGCGTGATGAAGCGATGGAAGGTATTTCCTTTGCTGACCGAGAACTGTTTTCTCAAATGTTGAATCGAGCGATCGCTAACCTCTCCTAAAGATGATTTTATAATCACCCGACCGGGGGAGGCAGTGTAAAGATATATTTTGAGATAATATTACGCATACTAAGGAAATAAGAATTTTTTTCAGAAAAAACTACGCATTCTAAATAAACGACTATCAATCAGATTATTGAATGAGCAAGCGAGGTAACAATCATGGGTGCTAATACCTTGAATGGACGCAACGGACACAAGACCATAATTTTAGAAAAAGAAGTGATTCCTGATTTAGAGACTTTAGAAACTGCTACTACACAGACAGAGACATCCGCAACAGCAGAAGCACCTGTTGTAACTCCTGAGACAGAGAAAGAAGTTCCAGCGAAACCGAAGCCCAAAAGACCGACTGGTTTAATTTTGGCAGGATTAGGTGTAGGTGCGATCGCCGCAGGTACTTTTGGTCTTCACTACTGGCAATACGCCTCCACCCACCAGGAAACAGACAACGCCACCGTTGCGGGAAATATTCACCAAGTTAGTAGCCGCATTCCTGGAACTATAAGTGAGGTGCTAGTGAATGATAACCAACTGGTGCAACCGGGACAATTGTTAGTGAAGTTAGATCCACGGGACTATCAAAGTAAGGTGCAACAGGCACAAGCAGCCCTGGAAAATGCTCGTGGTCAGGCGCAAGCCGCCCAAGCAAATATTGCTTTGAGTTCCCAAACCACTACTGGTAAAACAACTCAAGCGCAAGGAGATGTCAGTGGTGCAGTAGCAGCAATTTCTACAGCCCAAGCAGCAGTACAAGAAGCCCAAGCTGGGATTCCCGCTGCCCAAGCAGCAGTACAAGAAGCTCAAGCTGGAATTCCCGCCGCCCAAGCACAGGTAGCGCAAACAAACGCGAATTTGGAAAAAGCCCAAGCAGATTACAATCGTTACAACGAATTGTATAAAACAGGTGCGATTCCTCGTCAGCAACTAGACACAGCCAAGGCTGCTTATGATGTAGCCAAAGCACAGAAAAATGCCGCGATTCAGGGAGTACAACAAGCCCAAGCCCAGTTAGCCTCCGCCAAAGTTGGTGTCGCCAAAGCCCAGTCTCAGTTGGCACAAGCGCAAGAAAATGTCACCAACGCCCAAGCTAAATTGGCAGCCTCTAAGGGAGGATTGCAACAAGCTACCGCAGGCGGACAAGATACAACAGTTAAGCGTAGTCAATACGAAGCAGCAAAAGCAGCGATCGCCCAATCAGAAGCATCGCTCAAAGACGCACAATTGCAACTATCTTATGCCAATGTTACCGCCCCCAGTGCTGGACGGGTAGGTAGAAAAAACGTGGAAATTGGCAACCGAGTGCAATCGGGAACACCATTAATGGCGATCGTGGATAACGAGTATTGGGTAGTTGCAAACTTCAAAGAAACTCAATTAGAAAAGATGCGTCCAGGCGAGCCAGTAGAAATCAAGCTGGATACTTTTCCTCATCACAACTTTATTGGTCGTGTTGACAGTATTTCCCCAGCTTCCGGCGCTCAGTTTGCTTTATTGCCACCAGATAATGCTACAGGTAACTTCACTAAAGTTGTCCAACGCATTCCTGTTAAAATAGTTTTCGACCAAAAGAGCATTCAAGGATACGAATCGCGGATTACTCCTGGGATGTCTGCGGAAGTTGCTGTGGAAGTAAAGTAATACTAAATCGGCTTAAAACAGATGAAAAACCTCTTTCTGCTTATAACATTCTCCTACATCTAAAGAGAGGCGTATAGAGATCAGGTGAGATGATATCTATAAAAGCAGATTGGTATAAAACAAGCCTGACATGAAAAAATCCCTACTACCTGCTTTAAGGTCAAGAAACTACCAGCTGTTTTTTGCTGGACAAGGTATTTCCCTAATTGGGACGTGGATGACGCAACTTGCCACGATTTGGCTAGTTTATGACTTGACAAAATCTCCATTAATGCTAGGAGTTGTAGGATTTTCAAGTCAAATTCCTAACTTTTTTTTAGCTCCCTTTGGCGGAGTATTTGTAGATCGCTTTTCTCGATATCGTACCTTAATTGGTACACAAATCTTGGCAATGATTCAATCGTTAACATTAGCAGTACTGGCGCTAACTGGAGTGATTGAGGTATGGCAGATCATCGCCTTGAGTTTGTTTCAAGGATTTATTAACGCCTTAGATGCGCCAGCCCGCCAAGCTTTTGTGCCAGAATTGGTTGAACACAAAGGAGATTTAGCCAATGCGATCGCTATCAACTCCACGATGGTTAACGGTGCGCGATTAATTGGCCCTGCGATCGGCGGTTTATTAATTGCTGGCATTGGAGCTGGCTATTGTTTTTTAATTGATGGTTTGAGCTACGTTGCTGTAATCGCCGCTTTATTGGCAATGAAAGTTAAACCTTGGAAAAATTTGGGAACTGAGGGTAATCCCTTACAAAAAGTCAAAGAGGGATTTGTATATGCCTTTAGCTTTCCACCCATTCGTTCTGTCTTATTGCTATCAGCTTTAGTCAGCTTCATGGGGCTGCAAAATACTATTCTCGTCCCAGTTATTGCCGAACAAGTTCTCAAAGGTGGTGCAGAAAGTTTGGGTTTTTTGATGGCGGCATCTGGAGTTGGAGCCTTAACTGGTGGTATTTATTTAGCTACACGCCAAACAATCTTAGGAATTGGGAAATTGATTGCTTTAGCTCCAGCAATTTTGGGAATTGGTTTAATTGCCTTTTCTTTGTCTCGATTTTTACCACTCTCTTTATTTACAATGTTATTCGTTGGCTTAGGAACAATTCTCCAGATTGCTGCTAGCAATACATTTTTACAAACAATTGTTGAGGATGATAAACGCGGGCGATTGATGAGCTTATATACAATGTCATTTTTGGGGATGATTCCCGTGGGTAATTTATTAGGAGGTTTTTTAGCAAGTCATATTGGCGCTCCTAACACTTTAATGATTGATGGGATAGCTTGTATTTTAGGGTCAATTATTTTTAGCAAACAGTTGCCTGCTTTAAGAAAAATAATGCGTCCAATTTATGAGCAAAAGGGGATTATTACGACTCAAGAAGTTTAAGATAAATAACCGCAGTGAAATTTAGATTTACCTTAATGTAGCTTTCAATAGCAATTATTTTTTAATTTGTAACGAAGCTAATTCAAGCTCACGTTGAGGCAAAGAATATATTGGTATAAAAATTAAAATAACATTTTTTGCTACTTAACCTTGAAAATGGAACAAAATTATGGCTAATACAGGTGTAATTCGTCAGCAAGGGCAAAATCCTGCTTTGCCACCAGAGCGTGTACCGCTAAAAACCTGGATTGGTGTATTAGCCAGTATGCTTGGTGCATTTATGGCGGTATTGGATATTCAAATAACTAATGCTTCGCTGCAAGATATTCAAGCAAGTTTAGCAGCAACTCTCGAGGAAGGTTCTTGGATTTCTACCGCGTATCTCGTAGCAGAAATTGTGGTAATTCCTCTAACAGGATGGTTGTCACGAGTATTTTCTCTGCAACGTTATTTATTAGTCAATACTGCACTATTTATTTTCTTTTCTATTTGCTGTGGTTGGGCGTGGGATCTTAATTCCATGATTTTCTTTCGCGCCTTACAAGGTTTTAGCGGCGGAGTATTAATTCCTACAGCTATGACAGTTGTTTTAACAACTTTACCCCAATCAAAACAATCAGTTGGGTTAGCAGCATTTGGGTTTAGTGCAGTTTTTGCACCCTCAATTGGTCCAACATTAGGAGGTTGGTTAACTGAAAACTTTGGTTGGGAATACAACTTTTATATAAATATAATTCCAGGAATATTAATGCTGGCTGGTGTTTGGTATGGAATTAAGCCAGAAAAACCCCAAATTAATTTACTGAAACAAGGTGACTGGTGGGGAATTATTGCGATGGCTATTGGGTTAGGTTCCCTGCAAGTTGTTTTAGAAGAAGGTAGCCGCAAAGATTGGTTTGGTTCAGCGTTGATTGTACGCTTAAGTGTAATTGCAGTAATTTTTTTGGCGATATTTTTCTTTATAGAATTAACTCGTAAACAACCATTTATTGATTTACGGCTTGTACTTAGGCGGAACTTTGGATTAGCCAGTATTGTTAATGTGTCGTTGGGAGTAGGATTGTATGGTTCAATTTATATTTTACCGTTATATCTCGCTCAAATTCAAAAATACAATGCTCTGCAAATTGGTGAAGTATTAATTTGGGCTGGTATTCCCCAACTGTTTATTATTCCCCTCATCCCGAAATTAATGCAACGCATTGACGTGCGGTTAATGGTAGCTATTGGTGTGACTTTGTTTTCCATCAGTGCATTTATGAACTCTGGAATGACTAATGAAACAGGATTAGATCAATTACGTTGGTCGCAATTTGTGCGCGCAATGGGACAACCCCTAATTATGGTGCCGCTTAGTTCTATTGCCACTGGTGGATTGAGTCCGAAAGAAGCAGGTTCGGCAAGTGGTTTATTTAATATGATGCGAAATCTGGGCGGCTCTATTGGAATTGCTTCTTTAGCAACTTTATTAACAAACAGAGAGCAATTTCACTCAAATAGATTGGGTGATGGAGTATCTTTATATAATCCAGAAACTCAACAGCGAATTGACCAAATGACGCAGTATTTTATTAGTCGCGGAGCAGATTTAAGTAGCGCCCAAAATCAGGCGATCGCATCTATATCCAACATCGTTCGCCGGGAAGCATTTGTAATGGCTTTTAACGATTGTTTCTACTTTATTGGCATTGCTTTGTTAGTTAGTGGAATTGCCATTTTATTCCTCAAAAAGGTGAAGCCAACTGGTGGCGCTGTCGCCCATTAGATTTGTTGTATGAGTTAATATGTGCTAATTTCACCATATAGAATGAGTGTAGAATGCTTCCGCCGCAATGAGCAAGGATATTGGGTACTTTATCCTGATGAAAAAGTGGAAGAAGTGCATTTAGTTAGTGTTGGTTTTCGTTGTGCGATGCCTACGACAGGCTACCCTACACAGAAATATATGAAGATATAATATTGATAGATGAGAATTTTCTTAATCTAACATTTCTGGGTCAATTCCTAAAGCGTTGAGTTGTTCAGCAGAGAGAGTACGCAACTTCTCTGTAATTAAGAGCCGCTTCTGTCGTTCAGTTTCAGCCCTTTGTCGCTCAACTTCCGCCCGTTCCTCACCCGTTAGCAGTAAATTTCCTTGTGCATCCCACCACCGCAACCAAGGTAGCTCTGCATTTTGATAAAATCCTTGCCAGATTCCTAACTCTACGCCCATAGGGGCAATTGGGTAATGTCCCCGTTCATTGGGTTTCATCAGTTGATAGGTATTATCAATTAGATGGTAAACTTCCACTTGCGCTTTTGCTACTTCATAAATCCCATAATAAGGGACTCGAATTGCTTGCTCATAAACCCAAAATTTACCAACATTTCCACCTTCACCTTGAGATGGTGGCGTGTTATTGCGTTCTTCTGAACCATCTCCAGAGACAAATTCAATCACAATCAAGGGCGCGACGTACTCTTTCCACAGCACATAAGAACGCCGCGTTTTACCTTCAAGGGTCGGTGGTACATTGGGTACATAAAACCAGTCTGGTGCTTCAGCCCCTTTCTCAGGAGGATCTGTCAATCGCCAGTAGATACCTAAATCTTGCCCAATACAATATTGACTATCAGGATGAAGTTCCTCAAAGACAAGTTTAATCGAGTCAGTAAGTAAGATACTTTGGGGATGCTCTTGCCAGTTTTTCACAAATGTACCATCTGAGTCTGGTAACTGGGTGTGGTCAGGTAAAGTTAATGCCGATAAGGAAGTCATAGGCTTTAACCGAAGGTTTCTATGATTTTCATTGTAAATTATGATTTTGTATACCACTGAAAGTTTGCAGTTTTTTATACTACAGTTATAATACATTTGATAAAAGTAATCCAAGTAAAAAAATGGACTCATCGGACATCATTACACAGCAAAGCTATAGTTCCCAGTTAAATAACTTTGAAGCAGGTGTGTTAGATTTTTTAAAAGAACAAGGTTTACCAACTGACTCTGTATTAGTTTCAGTAAATGAGCGTGTAATTGTTTTTAAAAATCTCACCGATGTATTATCAAAGATTAATGATGAGCAGAAGCCCCGTTCTGTATACATCTCTAAATATATTGCTGCTGTAGCATCAGGTTTATTTGATGCAGCATTAAATTACTTGTGGGACGAAACAATTTTAGAGTTAAGAAAGCGGGTATCTCAATATGATATTTCATATTTTTATGATAATGCCGTAAATAGTCCAGAAAAGCGTAAACATCTGAATTCAGAGGATGATTTAGTTAAAGTAAATGATAGCGAATTAATTGAGGGTGGCAGAAAAATAGGATTAATTTCAGAGATTGGATACAAGCATTTAGACACAATCAGATATATGCGTAATTGGGTGAGTGCCGCTCATCCAAATCAGAATGAGATTACGGGGTTAAACCTAATTTCTTGGTTGGAAACCTGTATTAAAGAAGTTATTTCTTTACCTTTGTCTAATGGAACAATAGAAATACAGAAATTTCTCAAAAATATTAAAAAACATAATATTTCTGAATCAGATGCTAGACAAATAGCAGCATTTTTTATAGAGCTTAACCAAGAACAAACTAACAATTTAGCATCAGGATTATTTGGCATATATACGCGTTTAGATACAACACCACAGACAAGGCAAAATCTTCATAGGCTAATACCTTATTTATGGGATAGAGTCGATGAGCAGGCACGTCAACAATTTGGGATTAAGTATGGCAGGTTTGTTGCAAATAATGATCAACTAGAAGCAAAGCTTGCCCTTGAGTTTCTAGAGATAGTTTCAGGCAAATCATATATTCCTGAAACTCTTTTATCCGCAGAAATAGATACTGCTGTTGATAACTTACTTAATGCTCATCGTGGGTGGGATAACTTCCATAATGAACCACCATTTGCAAAAGCATTAGAGACACTTATTAACGACAGGGGACAAGTTCCTCTTCAAATACGTGAAAAGTATGTTTTGGGGCTAGTAGAAGTTTTTATTACTAATGGAAATGGAATCTCCCGCAATGCTGAAACTAGTTATAAGTCTCTAATTGAACGATTCGGCACAACTCAAGCAGTTATGGCAATTTTGTCTTTCAATAATACAATGATTGCTAGTAAACTTCAGCATAACTTATGTAAAATTAAGTATCGTGAACTTTTAAACATGATGAAATTAAAAGTTTCGGCTCCAGCAGTTAAGGAACTAATAGATGAAATTGAAAAATATAAAGGCCCATTAGATAGGTTGAGAGAACAATCAGATTTTAAGAAAAAAGTTGATAACATGAGGAAAATTATTTGGTAAAAGAAGGTAAGTAACAATGTAGGGTGCATGAAATATTAACAACACACCCTAATTATTACCATATCTGACACCATTCATCTACCTGTTGATTTTCAGGAAACATTATGCTCATCAGTAGTTTTGATCTCTTTTAAAAGTCGTTCTACTTGGTTAACTTTTTCATTTCTATTCTGTTGTTTGAAAATATTTAAAGCTTTTTCTAAAGAAGATAGTGCCTCATCTTTTTTATTTGTTTGCCACAATGCTACTCCAAAATTAGTCAGCCCTTCACCATAATTAGGATTAATTTCCAGAGCTTTTTTATATTCAGTAATGGCTTCTTCCCAGCGACTTTGGCTAGCGTAAACAACACCGATCGCATTGTAAGCTAGAGCGTATTTTGGCCGGAGGCGAATGGCTTCTCGATAGGAGCTAATTGCATCTTCTGGTTTCTTTTGCCGAAAAAGCACATTTCCCAGTTGAAAGTGTCCAAAGGCGTCTTCTGGGAATTTTTTAATTAATTTGCGTAAATTTTCTTCTGCACCTGTTAAGTCTCCCTGACTAAATAAAGCATTGGCTTGTTGCAGCATCTGCGATCGCTCTGGTGTATCTGTACCTGAAGCTTGTGCTATTTTTTGTGGTTGTCTGTGTGCAGACTGTTCTGGCGAATGTAAAGAAACTTGTCCAGGAACCGCTAACACTAATGGTGATATCCCCATGAGAGCGATCGCACTCAGCATCATGCCGCTAAAAGATTGAACAAATACTAATTTGGGTTTGCGCTTCACCTTCATCGCCTGAATGCCTCAATAATGTCCTATTCTTATAATAATGTGATAGATGCATTAGTAAGTCTGCAATACACTAAGAAGTGTGTCAATATGCTGACTCTACGGTGTTTTTAAAATTTCCGGTATAGGCGAACACAACTATTTTTTTATAAGAATAAATTGGTATGTGCATACTCATGTATTATTTCTCTGGTCATACCAACTATTTACCCTTAAAATAATATTAGCTATTTCTTTATCATCAAGTTTTTTCAGATCATCATTTTCATTAAAGTGTAGGCTAACTTGCTTTTGTTCATTTATTTTAGGTTCTAAAATCCATTTATAATAACCTTGGTCGGTTTCTACAATAAAGAAAAATAGGCAAACTGGAAATGGTAAATTTTTGAACTTTTCTAGCTTATTTAACCTATTTTTTAACTTTAAAATATCATAATATTTCTTTAATTTAGATGTAAAATCTCTTGCTTTTACTTCAACACCAAAAAGTCTTCCAGTATAAACTCCATCTTTGGTAATTGTGATTAAAAAGTCTAATCCTTGATTTGGTGTTGGCTGAGAAATAATCAAGTCATCACGACGAGTTAAGTAAACAACGGCAAGAGATTCTGCCCGTCTTTTAATATACCAAGGTGCTTTAACTTTCATTATTTTATCTCTAGTCTCTATCAGCAAATTTTGAAACTAACTGATTAGTATGGTATTTGCTCCAAAAATTATCAACTTCTTGCCATAGCAATTCTCTATTTTGTCTGATAATTTTAAATTGAGTAGAAAGGCTTGACAGAGACTTAAGACTTTCACCATTTGCAGAAACTATGTAACCTACCTCTTGAATTTCATCGATACCTACTATATAAGTTGGTGCTGGATAAGATGCTAAACCAATTACATTTTCTTTTGGCACTTTCGTCTTCAAACGATTATATTTTTTAGTGTAACCTTTTCTTGTTGTCTTCACTTGTACAAAGAAAAAAGGAACAGATTTACCAGCCCCTACCAACTCTACAATAAAATCAATATATTGCCATTTATTTCCTAAAAACTGCGGCTTGAAAATAGGGCCAGCATGAGAGTGAAATTCCGTCATTAATACTGTAAAAATTGCTTCGGCTCTTTGCCCTAGTGGATCTCTCATTTATAGACCTATTTTAATCGAGCCTGCTTAATAAATAAAGGGCAGGCTGTTTTGCCTACCCTACATTATTAAGTATTGCTTTAGATTAGTTTGTTATTAACAAACTTTTATTTTGAGAAGTTTGCATTGTTTATACACTTTCTCGCAACTTATCTAACACGCTTCTATCTTCTAAGGTTGAAGTATCTCCAGATACATCTTCTCCAGCAGCTAGATTCCGCAATAAGCGCCGCATAATTTTGCCCGATCGCGTTTTGGGCAAAGCGTCTGTGAAGCGGATTTCTCCGGGACGCGCGATCGCACCAATTTCTTTGACAACGTGCAGTTTGAGTTCTTTACTCAGTTCCTCACTTGCCTGATAAGTGCCTTCTAAGGTCACAAAAGCAACTACTTCTTCACCCTTAAGTTCATCAGGTTTACCCACTACCGCCGCTTCTGCAACTGCTGGATGCGAAACTAAGGCTGATTCTACTTCCATTGTACCGAGTCGATGTCCTGATACATTCAGTACATCATCTACACGACCCATTACCCAGAAATAGCTGTCTTCATCAAGTCTCGCGCCATCACCAGCAAAGTAAATATACTTACCATCTTTAGGCGGAATGTATTCCCAGTAAGTACGGCGGAAGCGTTCTGGATCGCCGTAGACTGTCCGCATCATTCCTGGCCACGGATGGCGTACTGCTAAATAACCGCCTTCTTTTTTGGGTACGGTGTTTCCTTCTAAATCTACGATATCTGCAATAATTCCCGGGAAGGGAAGAGTTGCAGAACCGGGTTTGGTGGGAATTGCCCCTGGTAATGGTGTAATCATGATACCGCCGGTTTCCGTTTGCCACCAAGTATCGACAATTGGACAACGTTCTCCACCAATAACTTTGTGATACCACATCCAAGCTTCCGGGTTAATCGGTTCGCCAACGGTTCCCAACAAACGCAACGAAGACAGGTTTCGCGCGTTGGGATGTTGTTCGCCCATCTTAATAAATGCCCGAATTGCCGTAGGTGCGGTATAAAAAATATTAACACCGTATTTTTCAATCACATCCCAGAAACAGCCAGGATTAGAAGTACGGGGCGCACCTTCATATATTACCGTGGTTGCACCATTAGAAAGGGGGCCGTAGACAATGTAGCTGTGTCCAGTAATCCAACCGACATCGGCAGTACACCAATATACATCAGTGTCTTGCAGGTCGAATATCCACTTGGTGGTCATGTGGGTATACAAATTATAACCAGCAGTTGTATGCACTACACCTTTCGGTTTGCCCGTGCTGCCGGAAGTGTAGAGAACAAACAGCATATCTTCGCTGTCCATTGGTTCGGCAGGACAATCAGCCGATGCATCTTTCTGTAATTCGTGCCACCAATGATCGCGTCCGCCCAACTGCATATAAGTTTCTTGTCCGGTGCGCTTGACAACGAGGACATTTTCTACACTGGGAACAGCACCATCAGCTAAAGCTTTGTCTACCTGTTCCTTGAGAGGAACGATCGCATCTTTGCGCCAACCACCATCAGCCGTGATTACCAGTTTAGCTTGAGCATCAATTAAGCGATCGCGCAAAGCTTCGGCACTAAAACCACCAAACACTACACTATGAGGTGCGCCAATTCGGGCACAGGCTAACATTGCGATCGCAGCTTCCGGAATCATCGGCATATAAATCCCAACGCGATCGCCTTTTTGTACGCCCAGTTGCTTCAATACATTGGCGAACTGGCAAACTTCTCGGTGCAGTTGGGCATAAGTCAGGGTACGCGAATCACCTGGTTCTCCTTCCCAAATCAATGCTGCTTTATTTTTGCGCCAGGTAGTGAGATGTCTGTCAAGACAGTTGTAAGAAATATTAATCTTACCGCCAACAAACCACTTCGCAAAAGGTGCTTGCCAGTCTAATACTGTGTCCCATTTTTGAAACCATTCTAATTCTGTTGTCGCTAAATCTGCCCAAAATTGCTGCGGATCGGCTTTGGCTTTGTCGTAGATACGCTGATAGTCATCCAGGCTTTTAATATGGGCGTTCTGCGAGAATTCTGAGCTAGGATGAAATAGGCGCTTCTCTTGGAGGATTGATTCTATAGTTGGTTGAGACATGGTTACATTTACAAACGCTATTATTACTAAAAACTATTCTTAGCTTAGTTGTGCTAGACGTTGTTTAGATTTTCGTTAAGCTAGGTAAAAATTGCTGAGTTATTTAGTTTACATTGATTTTCATCTAGCAAAAGCAAGCGCTCAAGAAATGTATTGAGGTTACATTGCAACCTATCTACTGCGAATGTTGGAAAATATAACTAGTATTGACAAACAACGCCTGAAATTATGACGCTTACCGTCGAAGCTAGCAGCCTATCTCTCAACGATGTTCATCGGTTTCTTAAACTAGAAGAGCTTGCAACTGGTTCATTTACAGAGTTCTTAAATTTAGAACCGTTAACAGAGTTTGAACAACAAGATTTATTGCGAATTAGAAAGGACTTCCACCGTTATCTCAGGTTGGGTAAAATATCTGAAGGTTTAGTTAAATTCTTAACGCTTGCACCCTTAATGCGGTTAGCTGGATTTTACGATGTGCCGATTCGGTTGACAATGGAAGATAGCATTGCGATCGCAGTTGAAGATGAAGACAGAAGAATTACCGGACGGATGGATATTTTAGCAATCAACTGTCCTCAAAATAATATAGCGCCGCCATTTTTGGTTCTAGTAATTGAAACAAAAAATAGTGCGCTTGAAGTGGGTGAGGGTTTACCTCAATTACTCACTTATGCTTTTAAAAGTTTAGCTCAACAACCATCTGTTTGGGGTTTGGCAACTAACGGACTGCGTTATCAATTTGTTTCTTTAAAACATGACCAGCAGCCAACTTATCAGTTAATGCCATTATTAAATCTGAATGAATCTCCCGGTGCAATTGAGTTATTACAAGTTTTAAAAGCCGTCTGCAAGTTACCGAATTTTCAGTAAAATGAACGTATAATCGCGGAGCGCTCGCTGATGTCTGAACCTGCTACCCTAGAAATCATCTCTGATAATATTTCAGAGAACGAAGTTATTTTTCCTCCTGGCGATATACTGAGTGATGAACCACCATTGGAAAGCGATCTACACCGAGAACAAATCGATTTGCTGATTCGCATACTAAAATTATGGTGGCGAGATAGGCAAAATTTCTATGCTTCTGGCAATTTGACGATTTACTACAGTCCTAACCAGAAAAAATTAGAACATTTCCGTGGCCCAGACTTTTTTGTAGTTTTGGGAACCGAGAAAAAAGACCGTAAAAGTTGGGTAGTTTGGCAAGAAGATGGCAAATATCCGAATGTGATTGTAGAAATTTTGTCAAGTTCAACCACAGCAGTTGACCGAGGTTTAAAAAAACAAATTTATCAAGATACCTTCCGTACACCAGATTATTTCTGGTTTGACCCTGTAACAATGGAGCTTCAGGGATTTCATTTAGTAGATGGTAAGTATCAAGAAATTCAAACCACTACTGATGGACGTTTGTGGAGTCAGCAGTTAGAACTTTATTTAGGAGTATATGAAGGTAAATTAAGATTCTTTACTACTGAAAATCAATTGATACTATCATCAGAGGAATTGGTTGAACAAGAACGTTTACGTGCCGAACAGGCAGAAGAACGTGCCAAACGAGCAGAGCAAGAAATTGCTCGACTGCGGGAGGCTTTACGTATACAGGGCATCGAACTAGAGAATATTTGATTACATCAGGAAATGAACTAAATACATTTTCAAGTTAAAATCTAGTTATCAATGTGTAAAAAAAGCGTAATCTTCTGAAAGTAGAACATCGATTGCAAGCAACAGAAATTAAGGATCAGCTAAAGTCCCTTATCGAGCAAGCCTCCTCGATAGATCATAATTTAGCGAGAAGATTAGATGAAATCAATCGTTGGGTAAAAGACATCAAGCCAGGTTCCCTGACTGCAAAACCTTTTGTTATTGCCTTTCTGCTAGAGGTGATTACGGATTCGACAATATGGCTGATGATTAAATCCTTACCTTCAGAAGAAGAACAAAAAGCAAAGTTCGAGTTGATGACGCCGATTGAGAGATATTGGTATGGTTATTTATTTCCCAGATGGTTTAATGCAAGTGACTCCAAGTTTTATATTTGGAAGCAAAAATTGATGGCAGGCGAATTTAATCAGGTAGATGATGATATCATTAAATCAATAGCCCAAGATATTGTTCAGCGAGAAGGTAGTTTTTGGCAGCGTTATATAGCCGACCTTTCTATGGCAACAGATTTAATTGTTAGTCGTAACAATCAACCACTGTGCATTCAAATTACCAGTGTTTCTGAAGAACTTAATCACCAAAAGTACGAAGCTTGGCAAAATACACTGCGATCATGGGAAATCGAGAGAGGATTGTTCTTAAGTTACAATCCCAAGGATACTAATTTTGTCAACCAGTTAGTCAACGTGGCCCTGTATAACAGTGATTACCTTTCTGGTGGTAAATATTTAAAATTTTCGTGAACTTTCAGGAATTTGATATTTCAGATTTGTGTCTAGCCTATATACTTACGTGCTAATTACAGCTTTTATGCCTAATAAAAGAGAAACTCATTGCAATAATCAAGTAGATACATTTGCTGAAGCTTTAGCGACGGCACGACAAATGCAGCAGAACTGGTTAACTTATGGAGTTGATTTTGTCAATATTTACGTTGAAGATATAGAGGGAGACTGGTTAGAAACCTGGGGACAGGATGAAATATTAGGTAATTTTCAATTAGATACTATTAAAGAATTTTTAGTAAGTAATGATAGTGTAGCTGTGAAAGTAAGAGAGTATTTGGGAGAGCGATCGCTATTTGATTTTGCACTAAACTTAGATGAATCTTGGAGAATTTCTGAAGTAGATGAAAGGCTATCGGTTGTAAAAAATCTCTTAGCTAATGGTGACATTATTGATACAGATGATATCAGGTTAGTAGATTTAGTAAATAGTCTGTTGGTAAAGTTAGAAGAGATTTTGTGAAATTTTCAATGACAGCAGATTTTAGGTAAATTGAATATAAGGTTTTGGGCTTTAACCACAAACCAAAACTAGCGTAGGTTGGGTTGAGGAACAAAACCCAACATTTTCGGGCTTTGTTGCGTTTCACTTAGTCCGCTGATAAGTGTAAATATTGAAGCATTTGTTGTAAACATTCAAATGTTTCTTATCAATGTTGAAGCAATTGTGACTAACATTGAAGCATTCATAAGAAACGTTTAAACATTTGTGGCAAACATTCAAATGTTTCTTATCAATGTTGAAGCAATTGTGACTAACATTGAAGCATTCATAAGAAATGTTTAAACATTTGTGGCAAATATTCAAATGTTGCTTATCAATGTTGAAGCAGTTGTGAGTAATGTTGAAAGTTTTTCCTTAAAGCGTACATTCACTAGAGAAACTGGATTAGCCTCTATCTGTCTGGAATCTAAACATCTGTTATTGTATCCATCAGTGAAGATGTCGCCAGATAAGGTAGGATACTTTGGAACCAATCACAGCTAGTGCGATCGCAACCCTCGCTTTTACCAAAGCATTTGAGAAAACTATCGAGAAATTCACTGAAGCAGCCCTTGTTAAAATGGATGAGCTGCGAAAAAAGATTTGGGAGAAGTTACAGGGAAATCGGAAAGCAGAAACAGCCCTCGTTGCTGCTGAAAACGGCTCGAAACCCGATTTAGACAAAGTTGCTGCTTACTTACAGATAATTTTACACGAAGAACCGGAGTTTGCTAAAGAAGTAGAAACACTGGCTCGTGAAATTCAGGCTGGTAAAATAGTAGATAAAAGCAATATGACCCAAATCAATCAAGACAATGCCAGGGGATGGCAAACTAAAGTTGAGGGTGGAACAGCTTATGTCGGTGAGATTAACATTCATCATGCACTGCCCAATTCTTGAATTGAGCCATCATGAACCAAAGCAACCAAGATAATGCTAAGGGATGGGAAACTCAGGTTGAGGGTGGAACAGTTTATCAAGGCGATATTAGTATCTATAATTATCCTACTCAGCAGTTACACTCATCTCCTCCAAATAATATTCCTTATCGGGGTGTCGCCAACTTTGTCGGGCGGGATGAGAAACTTGTAGAACTACATAAAAAGTTGCTGCAAAATGACAACGCAGCAATTTTAGCTGTGGCTGCTATGGGAGGAATCGGTAAAACTGAACTGGCGACACAATACGCACATCGCTACAAAGTCAATTATCCTGGTGGGCTTTGCTGGTTAGATGCCAGAAAACCAGATTTAGCAGCAGAGATTGTAGAGTTTGCTAAGTTTTACATGAAACTGGAAGTACCAAAAACCTTATTGACTTCCCAGGAACAAGCAAAATGGTGCTGGCATAATTGGCAACCACAAACAGGACTGGTCTTGGTAGTATTGGACAATGTTGACGATGTGACTAACTGGGGAAAATCTCGCCAAGTCCTGCCAACAGATAACCGCTTCCGCATATTGATGACAACTCGGTTGCGAAATCTCGGTTCAACAGTTCAACAGATAACTTTGGATGAACTGTTACCAAACGATGCTTTGGATTTGTTGATAGCTTTGTTAGGTGAGAATGATAGGCGGGTGCAACGAGAACCACAAACGGCAGCAAATTTATGTAAATGGCTGGGATATCTGCCTTTAGGTGTGCAATTAGTCGGCGCGTATTTGGCAGAAGATCCAAATTTGTCTTTGGCAGAGATTTTACAACGATTACCACCCCAGCAAAAATCTCAATTAGAAGCCGTATTTGAATTAAGCTGGCAGCAACTCGATTCTATGACACAGTATGTCGGTGAGTTGTTGAGTTTCTTTGCCCCAGATATAATTCCTTGGCAAATAGTTGAATCTGTCAGTCAGCAACTAAATTGGGCGAAGGTAGATGTTGATGAGGCGAGAAAGCAACTTTATCAGCGCCATTTAATTCAAAGCGTAGCAGAAGGAGAAAGTTGCTATAAAATTCATCCTTTAATTAGGGAGTTTTTGCAGGGGAAATTAGTAGGGTTAAACACAGCCGATGACTTCAAAAAAGCCTTTGCCGCAGCATTAGTAGAAATTGCTGATAAAATACCTCAATCTCTCACCCTTGAGGATATCAAGTCAGTGCAACTGGCAATTCCTCATTTAACTGAGGTGGCACAAAATCTGATTAGTGTTGTGCAGAATGAAAATTTAACATCAGTTTTCACTGGTTTGGGTAAATTCTATCAAGGACAGGGTTTGTATACCCTAGCAGCACCTTGGTATGAGCAAGGATTATTAACAGTTAAAACCCGTTTGGGAGAAGAAAATCTCGATTTCTCCAGCAGCCTGGGCTGGCTGGCAAATCTCTACAATTTTCAAGGACGCTACAACCAAGCTGAACCCTTGTATTTGCAAGCTTTAGAACTTTATAAACGCCTGCTGCGAGAAGCACATCCCTATGTCGCCACCAGCCTGAACAACCTGGCAAATCTCTACAAATCTCAAGGACACTACGAGCAAGCTGAACCCCTGTTTCTGCAAGCTTTAGAACTGAGAAAACGCCTGCTGGGAGAAGCACACCCTTCAGTTGCCACTAGCTTGAACAATCTCGCAAGTCTCTATAAATCTCAAGAACGCTACGACCAAGCCGAACCCCTGTTTCTGCAAGCTTTAAAAATTCGTCAGCAGGTGTTTGGGGTGAATCATCCCAATACGGTTACTGTTCGGCAAAATCTAGAAAGTCTTCAAGCTCAAAAGAGTGCTAACCGTAAAGTTAAAAATAATGCTAATAATAATTCCTTGTGGCAGAAATTTTTAGGGTTATTTGAGTGAAGCAAAAGTTGTAATCGCCAAAATATCTTCAGATTCTAAATCGTCATAATCTTTCAATATTTCTTCAGTACTCATGCCAGATATGAGCAGTTCCAAAATAAACTCAACTGGATAATTAAGTCCTCGAATACAAGGTTTACCGTGGCAGATTTATGGATTATGAGTAATGCGTTGTAGAAGTGTGTCATTCATAAAAAAAATTCATAAATTATGACGATATTTTTGTTCTCATATCTTAATTCTAGATACCAAATAACGACAGCAGAAAAATAATTGTAGCTACAAATAAATACTTTTTACTTTTAATTTATTTTTGATATAGAGTATTTATCAGTATAAAAACATACTTTAAAATACAAATAAGAAAGGCGATCGCCCTCTGCCAAGAATCTGCGATTGTCTTTCTGTAAACCCCCATTCTGGGAGACAATTACAATGATGGCACAAGTACAAAAGTTTGTAAAAAATCACAACTTCGCCCAAGCAGAATTACACAGTACTTAGAGGGCGAATTAAATACATCCATCCTGAATCAATCTTCTGAAAATCAATTACCGAAAAGAGAACCGATTAAACATCTATTAATAGGTTCTCCAAAAGCAGTTATTAGCACAATTCACTATCTGCAAGTGATTGGCTACGCCAGCATCGGCGATTGGAGTCCGCTATTACCAACCGCCAACCCGGCGAGGTAATGAGTATTTTAATCCGTCAGATTTTAATGCAATAGGACATATCAAGATAGTGCGTTGTCGTGCAGCGCAACGCACCCTACTTTAACTTCATCTGTCGTAGGGGTTTAGCACTGCTAAACCTAAAAAGCATCGTCTTATAAATTTACGAGTTACGCATTTTCTCTTTTCTCTGTGTTCTCTGCGCCTCTGTAGTTCAATAAATCACTCTTAAACCGCAGAGGCACAGAGAGCGCAGAGAGGAAAGCTTGCGATCGCACTCAGCTAGATGTTAAAACTTTTGATGTATTGACTTCTACGCAAATTCCCTCATCTGCACAACGAGCGTACACATTCAACCCCTTCAAAATGCACCATAACCACGTTAAGCTGAATGAGAGTGGCAATTTATTGCGCTTTTTAATATGAAAATCTCTGTTCTTGTCAAATTTTAATTTTTTCTGCTTGAGAAACCCGGAATGCTAGACCGAATTTTTGATTACCTTGACTTTCATTTCAGCATTGAAGCCCCGATAGTTCTGCTGATCCTGGTGCTTTTAGAAGCGCTGTTATCTGCCGACAATGCCATCGCCCTGGCTGCGATCGCTAGGGGGCTGGAAGACGAAGAACTTGAGCGTAAAGGACTCAACTTTGGTTTAGTCGTTGCTTATGTGCTGCGAATCACCCTGATTCTCACTGCTACTTGGGTACAGCAATTCTGGCAATTTGAATTATTGGGCGCTGCTTATCTGCTGTGGTTGGTATTCCAACACTTTACCTTGCAAGAATCCAATGACGACGAACACGATCGCGCGCCGCGTTTTACTTCATTGTTGCAAGCTATACCCGTGATTGCATTTACAGATTTGGCATTTTCTTTGGATAGCGTGACAACTGCGATCGCAGTTTCTCAAGAAAAATGGCTGGTGCTAACGGGTGCAACAATTGGTATTATTACGCTGCGATTCATGGCGGGATTGTTTATCCGTTGGCTAGACGAGTATGAAAACCTTGAAGACGCAGGCTATGTAACTGTAGCCTTGGTAGGCTTGCGCTTATTGTTAAAAGTGGTCAATGATAGTTTAGTTCCACCAGAATGGATTATGATTGCTGCCATCTTCCTGATTTTAGGCTGGGGATTTTCCAAGCGTGTTGATACTGAATTACCCCAAGTAGAATCGGAAAAGAGCGAAATCTCTAAGTAAGAAGAGGGGACAAAGGGACAAAGGGACAAAGGGACAAGGGGACAAGGTGACAAGGTGACAAGAGGTGAGAACTTGCAACAAGTCTTTCCCCTTGTCCCCAATTCTCCTTGTCCCCTTGTCCTCTTCTCCACGCCAATGCCCCATTCCCAATTCCCCACTCCTTAATTTCTTACTCGTGTAACCAAGGCGTTAAGTGTGGTTGCCAACTAACCAATTCTTCATCCTTAAACCATAAGGCTACTTCCTGTTGCGCGGTTTCTGGAGCGTCAGAACCGTGAATTAAGTTGCGACCAATATTCAGTCCAAAATCGCCGCGAATCGTTCCTGGCTCTGCTGTTAAGGGATTTGTCGCACCAATAATCTTTCTGGCAGATGCAATAACACCATCACCTTCCCATACCATCGCTACCACTGGGCCAGAAGTGATAAATTCCACTAGACTACCAAAAAAGGGACGTTCTCGATGAACACCATAGTGTTGTTCAGCCAATTCCCGACTGACTTTCAGGAACTTTAAACCAACTAGGGTAAAACCTTTAGTTTCAAAGCGACGGATAATTTCTCCCACTAATCCTCGCTGGACTCCATCAGGCTTGATTGCTAAAAATGTCCGCTCCATTGCTATCTCCCAAAGCTTAATAAAGTTTTTATCTAGTCAATTGTCCTTTGTCCTTTGTCCTTTGTCCAAGGGTTTTGCACTAACGATTAATGACTAATGACATACGACTCTTGACCAATCAGAGTTTATCTCAGAAATCATCTTTGGGTGCATATACGTTCCTAGATGAATGCGCTAAATTGTTAACTCGTGGGTGAAAAACAGAGGTTACGAAGAAATGGGTGTTGAGCCAACTGCTACATCTGACGAGGTGGTACAAGTACCGTCCAATGGACAAAAAGAAGTGAAAAATCATAAGCAAAAAAAGCTGTTACCACCTAGTCCTACCACAGGAGATTTACCTCACTCCTGGAAAATTGAGGATAGCGAAGCCTTGTACCGCATTGAAGGATGGGGACAACCTTATTTTTCCATTAGCGCTGTTGGACACGTGACTGTAGCACCCAAGGGCGATCGCGGGGGATCTCTTGACTTATTTGAATTGGTCAACGCCATGAAGCAGCGCAATTTGGGACTTCCCATGTTGATTCGCTTTTCCGATATTTTGGAAGACCGGATTGAACGGTTGAATGCTTGTTTTGCCAAAGCGATCGCCCGCTATAATTACCCTGGTGTCTACCGTGGTGTGTTTCCCGTCAAATGTAATCAAGAACGGCATTTGATTGAGGATTTAGTGAAATTTGGCAAACCTCATCAATTTGGTTTAGAAGCCGGTTCCAAGCCAGAATTAATGATTGCTTTAGCTGTGTTGGATACACCAGGAGCATTGTTAGTTTGCAACGGCTACAAAGACCGAGAATACATCGAAACAGCAATGTTAGCCCAAAGACTAGGGCAAACACCAATCATCGTCTTAGAACAGATTGAAGAAGTTGATTTGGTGATCGATGCTAATCGCCAGTTAGGTATTAAGCCAATATTAGGTGTTCGTGCTAAACTCAGTACCCAAGGCATGGGACGTTGGGGAGCCTCTAGCGGCGATCGCGCTAAATTTGGTTTGACAATGCCTGAAGTAATCGAGGCTGTTGACAAATTACGGGAAGCAAACCTGCTCGATTCTTTGCAGTTGATGCACTTCCACATCGGCTCACAAATCTCTGCCATTAATGTGATTAAAGATGCTATCCAAGAAGCCAGCCGCATTTATGTAGAATTGGCAATGCTGGGAGCAGATATGAAATACCTTGATGTTGGTGGCGGCTTGGGCGTAGATTATGATGGCTCCCAAACCAACTTTTATGCATCAAAAAATTACAATATGCAAAACTATGCCAACGACATCGTGGCAGAGTTAAAAGATACCTGTGCAGAACGGCAGATTTCCGTACCAACACTGATTAGTGAAAGTGGACGAGCGATCGCTTCTCATCAGTCAGTGTTGATTTTCGACGTTCTCAGTACCAGTGATGTCCCCCTGAATCCACCAGAACCTCCACAAGAGGGAGAATCCCCAATTATTAATTATCTTTGGGAAAGCTTTCAATCCATCAACCAAGAAAATTACCAAGAGTTATACCACGATGCTGCACAATTCAAAGAAGAAGCTATCAGTCGGTTTAACTTAGGAATTTTACGCCTTAGAGAACGAGCCAAGGCCGAACGGCTCTACTGGGCTTGTTGTCAAAAAATTCTTAACATTACTAGACAGCAAGAATACGTACCAGATGAACTGGAAGACCTAGAACAAATTATGGCTTCCATCTACTACGTCAATATGTCAGTGTTCCAATCAGCACCAGATTGCTGGGCAATTGACCAGCTATTCCCGATCATGCCAATCCATCGTTTGGCTGAAGAACCAACGCGGCGAGGAATTTTAGCAGACCTCACCTGCGACAGTGACGGTAAAATCGACCGTTTTATAGACCTACGTGATGTCAAATCGGTTTTAGAGTTGCACACCTACAAGCCCGGAGAACCCTATTATTTGGGGATGTTCTTGAATGGAGCTTACCAAGAAATCATGGGCAATTTGCACAACCTGTTTGGTGACACCAACGCCGTTCACATCCAATTAACACCCAAAGGCTACCAGATTGAACACGTTGTCAAAGGTGACACCATGAGCGAAGTAGTAAGCTACGTTCAGTATGACTCCGAAGATATGGTGGAAAACATTCGCCAGCGCTGCGAGAAAGCATTAGAAGAAAATCGTATCACCTTAGCAGAATCTCAACGACTACTGCAAACCTACGAGCAGAGTCTTGGAAGATATACGTACTTGAATAGTTAGGATTGGGCATTGGGCATTGGGCATTGGGCATTGGGCATTGGGCATTGGGCATTGGTTATTCCCCTTATCTCCCTTGTCGCCTTGTCTCCCTTGTCCTATCTATTCCCCATGCCCCATGCCCCATTCCCTAATTTGTATTTGTCCCCAACAATTCCTCTATCGCTTGTCGCTCAACAGGGTTGTGTGATGGCGGTGTCTGACGAGCATCGGTAATCAACCAGTCTAAAGCAGCAGCTTGAACATCGATCGCAGCGCCAGTTTTATCTACGCAATAACGTCCAAATACTAGCTTATCGACTAATCGGATTCCAGGGCCTAGGCGCGACCATTCAAAAATCACGCTGTTTTCCACTGTTGCACCACTACATATCCAACAATTGGGGCCAATCATCGCTGGGCCGACAATTTTAGCTCCATCTTCGATTCTTGTCATCCCGCCAATATAAACGGGGCCTGTGATATCCACTTTGTCCCAATTTATGGCAACATTTAAGCCAGTGTAAATGCCGGGAGCGACTTCATGACCAGGAATTTGCACATTTTTGATTTCACCCAGCAGCACACCGCGAATCGCCCGCCAATAGTCTGGGACTTTACCAATATCTACCCATTCAAAGTCCATAGGAATGGCGTAAAACGGGGCTTTGATTTCTACCAATTTGGGAAACAATTGGCTACCAATGTCATATTCGACATCAGAAGGAATATAGTTAAAAACCTCTGGTTCAAATATGTAAATACCTGTATTGATGTTGGTGCTGAGGGCTTCTTCAGTTGAAGGTTTTTCTTGGAAAGCTTTGACACGTCCCTCTTCGTCAGTCACAACTACACCATAGCTAGAAACTTCTTCCTTAGGGACAGATTTAGTGATAATAGTAGCGATCGCTCCTTTGGATTTATGCCATTTAACAGCCGCAGTTAAATCCAGGTCAATTAAAGCATCACCACATAAAACCACAAAGGTATCATCAAAAAACGGTGAGAAGTCTTGGATGCGCCGCATCCCTCCAGCTGAACCTATCGCTTCACCCACCAATTTACCGTCGTCATCAATTTTTCCTTCAAAGGAATAGGCAATCTGCACCCCAAACCGCTGACCATCACGGAAATAGTTTTCTATTTCCTCTGCCAAATGACTAACATTGACTAGAATCTGGTCAAATCCATGATGGCGTAACAGTTCCAGCAAGAACTCCATCACTGGCTTTTGCAGGATGGGCATCATCGGCTTGGGCATAGTGTACGTAATCGGACGCACGCGAGTACCCTTGCCAGCCGCGAGAATCATCGCTTTCATAAAAATTTATTCCTCAACCACAAGCCAGTTTACTTTCATTGAGTGATACTTAATCATCAGTTTTTATTTCTACTTTAAGTCATCCCCCAGAATAGGGATAACAGTAAATTAATGGTTATTACAACCATTGATATACTTAAATGACAAGCGATCGCTTATCTTTTCAATTTACCCGGATTTTGTGGCTGAATCAAAAATCTATCATAAGGTAGGAGACAGGTGGTTACTGAGCGTAGTCGAAGTGACCACCTGCCTCCTGCCTTTCTTAGAGAAATTGTCTGCACTACTTTTGACTTTCTTAATTCATCGGATGCTCAAAAGGTTTGCCGATATTAGCTGAATCTCTAATTAAGCGAATTTTAATTTCATGGTAAAAGTCCTCTTGAAATAGCTCTACTTTCGATTGAGCCGAGAGTAATAGTAGTGCCCAGAAAACGCTAACTAGGTTACTGTGTTTAGACTCATGTCCAGACCCATTTTGGTTGAGAAGCTTTGTCTTAGTCCACAATTCTACAAGCTGTTCTAAATTCAACCAATTTTGTTCTAAACTTAGCTCTCTTGCCGATAATTTCAACACTTGCTCCAATTCCCCAGCGACTTCTGTCAGATTTTCCTGATGAGCTAACTCCAGCGCTTCCCGCATACTTTGGACGCTAGGTTGACGCCTGGGACGGATAGGTTTGTTGACTTTTTCTACCAGTTTCAGTTGGTTAGCCATAATCTGCAATTGTTCGATTAACTCTTGCAGAGTCACCCGGCGCTTTGGTGGCGGCATTGCCGCTGGACGACGACGCAATTGCCGTTCTAATGGTAGACGATGACCCTGATGCGATACACCGTCTTCACCTGACAATAGGGCATCATCTTCTAAACCATCTTGTGCATCTTTGACTGTTGACAATTGCATCAAGGTATTGGCTTTGAATAATACCAGCATTGATGCTGATAAAAATGCCTGTCCAGATTGAGACAAGTCCGCTTCATAGCCTTTTGTTATTGCCCCCGGTGCCATCAGTTCTAAATAGCGGTCAATCACCTCAATCACTTGGACATCCCAAGGATCAATTTCTCCCTGCTCGGCTTGGTAAATCAAAAATGTGATTGTTTCTAACAGCTCGGAAGCTTCCATCAACAGGTTCTAAGTTAATTAATGAGAATCAAAAGACTGTAAATTAAACAGCAAACTAATTGACTATTAGCAAAGCGTATACTCTATACACTCGCTTGCGCTTCTTTTGTTCAGAAATTGCCTGCTGGCAGTATCCTCTAAAATTTGTAATCGATTACCATTGTGAATTGTGAGATTAGATTGTGCAACTTTTCACTTTGGGCATTGGGCATGGAGAAGAGACAAGGTAGACAAGGAAGAGGGGAGACAAAGGGGAGACTTGTTCAATAATTCCCCCTCATCCCCTTGTCCCCTCATCTCTCGTGCCCCCTGCCCTGCCCCTTAATCAGGAGGTGAGTCATGGGCAATAGTGACAGTTGAGACAAAATTACTCGGCTTGCCACTCTTAATCGCATCAAAAGTGCCCTTAATAGTACCAGCAATTGGAACAGCAACAATTGTCCCTAATAAGCCAGCAATCTCAAATCCCATCAAAATAGCCACAAAAATCCAAATGGGATTTAGTCCGATAAAATTGCCGAGTATCCTGGGAGCTAACAAGTTATCTTTAAGCTGCTGCATGACAATTGCCGCGATCGCAACTTGAACTGCTAACCACCAATTTTGCAGCAGTACTAAAATCGTCACCAGACCAATACCCAGAGACGCCCCAATAAAGGGAATGAGTTCTGAGATCCCAATTAATATGGCAAACAACAGGGCAAAAGGCACCTTTATTACTAAAAAAATTGGTGTCAGGGTTAGCACCATGAACAATCCTAGTAACAGCTGGCCGAGGAAGAAGTTCTGAAAGTTTAAGCGCAAGGATGTGGTCAGGGGATCTCCAATGTTAGAGGGCAAAAGATTGATCAGACCATACCAGACGCGATCGCCATATAAAAGCATATAAAATGCAAGCACAATGACTAACACTAAGTCAACTAATCCAGAAAGCAGTGTTCCAGCAAATCCTACTGCACCAGAAGCTAGCTGTTGCACTACATTTTGAATGTTGGCATTGATTTGACTGCTCACAACCCTCAGATCGATTGGCAAACGTCGTTGCTTTGCCAACATCTCAAACTGCTCTAGGTTTGCTTGACTAGCGCCTAACCAATCAGGAATCTTATTTAAAAGTTGGATTGTTTGGTCAATAATCAACGGCACTAGGGTGATGCCCAGAATCCCAAGCAGCGTTAATGTTGCCAGTAAAACTATGATCACTGCCTGAGTGCGCGTGATCCGGGCACGTTCAAAGAATTTAACCGGGTAATTTAGCAGAAAAGCCAGAATCGCCGCAATGCTCAAGACAGTAATGGGATGCTGGAAATAGCGAAAAAGCAGGGATAGTAGCCAGATATTGAGAGCGATAACTGGACCGCTCAGACCATAAATTAACAAACGTCGGAGGGAGGCCGAACGGCGCATTTTATGCAACCTATTTTAGATATTTTTTGAGAGAGTTTGTAAAATTCTTGATGGCGTTGATCGTCATCCGATCATCATCATAGATATTTTTGAGAAAGATATATATAAGCGTATCTGATAGCAAGGAAACAAATCACAATGGACAAAACCGTAGCTGACCTTCGCAAAGACTACACTTTGGAAGGTTTGAGCGAACTCGAAATAGACCTCAATCCTTTTATCCAATTTAAAAAATGGTTCGATCAGGCACTCGCAGCCCAACTCCCTGAACCCAATGCCATGACCATTGCCACAGCCACACCAGACGGTAAGCCTTCAGCCAGAATGGTGCTGCTTAAGAATTTTGATGAACGGGGCTTTACCTTCTTTACCAATTACAACAGTCACAAAGGACAAGAATTAGCAGAAAACCCCCAGGCGGCTTTAGTCTTTTGGTGGGCAGAACTGGAACGTCAAGTCCGAATTTCGGGGTATGTGGAGAAAGTTTCCGAAATTGAGTCCGACCAGTATTTTCACAGTCGCCCTACAAATAGTCGCCTGGGTGCGTGGGTATCTAATCAAAGTGAGGTTATAGAAAGCCGAGAAGTTTTGGAGCGACGCTTGCAGGAGTTCCAGAGTAAATATGAAAATCAGGAAATTCTTCGACCGCTTCATTGGGGAGGCTTACGAGTTATCCCTACAGAAATTGAGTTTTGGCAAGGACGCCCTAGCCGTCTGCACGATCGCTTACTCTATAGCCGTTTAGATAATGGCACTTGGAAAATTGAGCGGTTGTCACCCTGAAGAAGAGGCAAGGGGAGCAGGGGAGCAGGGGGGACAAGGGGAGGATTATTGAATAAATCTCTCCCTTATCTCCCCCCTCTTCCTTGTCTACCTTGTCTCTTTTCAATGCCCCTCTTACCACTCGGCGAGCGCATCTTGAATTGCTGCTCTTGCTTCTAATAGAGATTGGGTACGGGCATCACCTTCATTCAAGGTATTAGCGTTAATAAATTGAATGTCTGTAATCCCAATAAAGCCGAAAATTGCCCTCAGGTAGGGTTCTTGGAAGTCATAAGCAAGGAAAGGAGATGTCGCGCTAAAGTCACCGCCGCGAGCTGTAATGATAACTGCCTTTTTACCCTCGACTAACCCTTTAAAACCTTGAGCATCTAAAGCAACAGTCCGGTTAATACGAACGATTTGGTCGATGTAAGCTTTAAAAGTGGAAGGTATATTGAAGTTATACATTGGTACTCCAAAGACGTAGCGATCAGCTGCCAAAAACTCATCAACCAGTTCGTCAGAAATCCTGATTGCCTCAGTTAATTCTGGAGTATGGGTTTCTGGTGGTGAAAATGCCGCTGCAATCCAAGGCTCATCAACGTGAGGAACTGGGTGATGCCCTAAATCACGATAAGCGATCGCATCTTCAGGATGCGCTGCCCTCCAACCACTGACGAATTCCTTAGATAATTCTCTGGAGTGCGATCGCTCACCACGAGGGCTGGAATCAATATGTAGAATATTTACCACCAAATATCTCCTGATTAACTAGGATTTACTGCTTTTACTTTTTTTGAGTCTCTATTTCAAAGTATTACATCAGATACTAAAAGTAACTAGTTACTAAAGTAAAGTAGTTACTACAAAGTAACTACTAGATAATTTTGGCTAACTTATCAATGTCTGCTTCTACAAATCCTGATGCTTGCCCAATAAGTATTTTGATGTCTTTATTATCGGGGCCCTGGACAATGTACATACTATGGGTGTTGTGTAATCGCGGCCCTATTCGCTTTGGTGCATTGAAGCGCCAAGTAGAAGGTATATCAACCAAAGTGCTGACAGAAAGACTGAGGATGCTTGAGGCAGCAGAAGTTATTTATCGCCAGTATGAACCAACTATTCCACCTCAAGTTACTTACGGTCTTACAGAACACGGTCAGGAACTCATTGAAATCCTTCATCAACTTAATGCACTTGCTGAACGCTGGTATGGCAGCGAACAACGAGAACATAGCAATAGTAATGCTTAACTCTAGATTCCACAGGTCTTATCTCAAACCTAAGTCTTTTTAAGGTTATTGTCTAAGATATTTTGACTGTGGGCTTCAAGACAGTTCCATCCACACCAAAAGCTCCTCCATATCAAATAGAGGAAGTTTTTGAATACCAGCTTTTTCAAGAATATTGTCTTGTGTACTTCCGCGCCAGATTACGCAAAGTACAAAATCCACGATCGCTCCCTGATTACGCAGCGCTTCGGTACTTTTTACAACCTGACCACCTGTTGTAATCACGTCTTCAATGATACACAAATTTTTTCCTTGAATATTAATTCCTTCTGCTATCTTCTCAGTTCCATATTCTTTTTTTGTCTTCCGAACAAAGACAACTGGTAATTCAACTTCTAATGAAATTGCTGTCGCTAAAGGAATTCCCCCTAATTCCAATCCGGCGAGAATTTCCGTGCCTGGTGGAATCTTTTTTACCATTTCTTTAGCTAACCGCTTCAGTAAAAAAGGATTAGATTCAAACTGATATTTATCAAAATAATGAGAAGATATCTGACCAGAACGTAACCGAAACTCTCCATTCAAGTAGGAAACACGAACAATTTCTTTGGCTAATTCGCTATGACTCATTTTTACAAAACGCTGGGTAAAGTGTAAAAAAAGCCGATGGAGAATGCATCGGCTTTGCTAATAATATTCAACAGATAAATAGTCTACTGTTCCGGGATTGCTGCTGCTTTGGGAGGAAACTGAATTCTGGGATCTGGCATGAAATTGTATCTCAAGTACAATCCTCCTGAGACGAACAGGATAATTAACAACCCACCGATACCAAGGGGACTAGGAAGCCAGAAAACAGCTTCTATGTGGTTTAGCTCACCAGGCTGGAGTTTCCACACTAATTGATTACCATTTTTTTCTGGCTCAATTGCAGTTTCAGTTAGTTGAATATTTTTGGCTCCCCAAGGAGTCTTCAAGCTAAATTCCAAATCGAGAATTGAACCAGCATTAGCTAGTACATTACCTTTGCTAGCAATTAGAGAGAGCGATCGCAAATCCAAATCATAAATCAACCGATTTCGGACTAAAAGTAAAAAATTATTCTCCTCTAAGAGAACGTTTGATTCAATTTTCGGCAGTTCTGAGTCAGATTGGCTCTCTACAGACTCAGAAGGTTGATTTGCACGGGAGTTAAAGAATTCGTTGAACTTCTCTTGCAATTCCCTACCATTGCTAAAAGGAATTGTGACGATGATTTCTTCTTGGGAAACTCGCTGTGCTTTACCTTCAAGTTGACGGGCGCGACGTTCTATGCTTTTTAACCATTCGTACACCGAATCGCCACTAAAACTGGTTAGCCGTTCTCCCAACTTAATATGCTGTACTAGTTCGCCACTATTTGAGTTGTCAAAATTAAGCCCCACATCGTACTTCACACAGCCAGTCAGTAGCAAAGATGTTAACAGCACTAGCCACAGAATAGGATTTCGCATGGGAGAGACTCGGTTCATTCGTTTTCGACCATTCAGTGATGAGAGCAATTTCATGTTTGCCAATACAAAACTAAATGGTCTGATTAACCACAAAAAAATCTTTCCGAAAATTGAAGAATTCATAACTATAAATCTCCCCAAAAGTCAAACTTTTTAACCAATCTTGACTTATTAGTATTGTTTAAGATTCCTGGAATAGCATTTTGATCGCTCTGGGACTGGGTAATAAAATATGAGTAAGATTTAGTCTGGGTCTGAATCTTCATTCAAATCTTCCTAATCCCTAATCCAAAATCCAAAATTGTTATCAGCCAGGGGTTCCTGAAAAACTCAACCAAACCAAGTACGAGATGGTTAAACCAATGGCAATTAGCGCTACCCAGATAAAGCGATTATCTCTGGTATTGACCTGACTGAGGTCAACGAATTCTGGCTCGGCAGGTTTAGGCTTTTGCTGGACAGAAGATTTAGTAGACTTAGCAGGTACAGAAATTTTCAGTTCATTATCGGCTAATGTACCCAAATCGGGGATTTCGGTCATCCATTCGCTAGGTCTTTTCAGCTTTGGTGCTTTTAAGATATAAAGCATCCGCTGTGCTTGTTTGCTGATTTCAAAATGAGCATGGCGTTTGAGTCTTTCGCAAAGAGCGATCGCATCATCCGTGCGTCCAGCTGCTTCATAAGCTGTCACTAGATGAATTTCTACTTCGCCCCCAAGGCGAGAATTACGAGCTAACAGAGCGCTGGCTTTTTCTAAATTTTCTATGGCTTCGCGGTATTGCCCATTTTCAAAGGCAACTTTCCCAGTCTGGTAGCGGGTTTTAGCAATTTCTAAACTTTCTACACTCACGTCTTATACAAAAATTACCACTGTTTTCATTTTGCCAATGCCAGCAATCTTTTTGGAATCTTTTCAAAAGCTGGCAATCTGAGAGTGGATAAACTTCTAAAATTTTAACTATAGCTGCAACTATTTTCTAATTAAAAATTCCGGTATCAAATGCAGGTGAGCAAAATATGCTGAAAATCAAGCATTCACAACTGAATTGGCTCTTAGCAGGGATGACTTTAGCAGTGATGGGTGTAAGCATTACTCCAGCTTCCGCCCAGTCTGTGATCGTGATTGATGGTGGTTATGGAGTCAGGCAATCGCCTGCTGTGGGTTCCTTTATTTATGGTAGTCCGATTCCCACACCTATGCCTGTAGACCCAACAACGGGACTAATACCACAACGCAATTATTACCGCGATTATTCCTATCCCCAGTTCCGGCAAAACGTGAGAAATTCCACGCTGGTTAATCCAACTTACCCCAATTATTCTTATCCCCAGTTCCGGCAGAACTTGAGAAATTCTACGCTGATTAATCCAACAATTCGAGATTCAACCCTAGTTAATCCGGTGATTATCAATAATAATTCATGGCATCGTACACCATTTAGCGGTGGGCGATCGCGGGTTATTATTACTTATCCTCGGTAAAGTGAGGAGTCGGGAGTAGACTAAGATAATTCCTGTACAGACACGATTAATGAGCCAGCGCGTTGCGGCGGTTCCCCCCGTTATAGCGACTGGCGTCGCGTCTGTACTCTTAACTTTTACAAAGTAAACTGCGAACCGAGAATCATCGTCCCAATTCCACCATCAGTAAAGATTTCTAATAACAGGGCGTGGGGAATGCGACCATCGATAATGTGTGCTGCACGGACTCCTTGAGCAAGCGATCGCACACAACAATTCACTTTAGGAATCATCCCACCGCTAACTATACCATTGGCAATCAACTCGCGGGCTTCACGGATATCTACTTTCGGAATCAAAGTAGATTGGTCTTTGTAATCTTTTAAAATTCCACTAGTGTCGGTCAATAAAATTAACTTTTCTGCTCCTAATGCAGCAGCAATTTCTCCCGCTACAGTATCGGCGTTAATGTTATAAGCTTGCCCTGTCTCGTCAGCGGCAACGCTAGATACTACCGGAATATAGCCATTGCTAGCGAGGGTTTCCAAAATCTTGATATTCACATTGCTGACTTCCCCCACAAAGCCGATGCCTTCTTGACCTTGGGAACGGGCTGTAAATAGATTACCGTCTTTACCGCAAAGTCCTACAGCCAATCCACCAGCTTGGTTAATCAGGGAGACAATTTCTTTATTAACTCGACCAACTAAAACCATTTCCACCACATCCATTGTGGCGGCATCAGTGACTCGCAGACCATTCTTAAATTGTGGTTCGATGCCCAGCTTATCTAACCAACTGTTGATTTCTGGGCCACCACCGTGTACTACAATCGGACGCAAGCCCACGCAGGATAAGAATACAATGTCGCGGATAACCTTGTCTTTGAGTGTGCTATCTTTCATCGCTGCGCCACCATATTTGACAACAACAGTGCGACCGGCGAATTGTTGAATATAAGGTAGTGCTTCGCTTAGTACACGCACACGAGTGGCTTCAGCTTGCCTAATGTATTCAGAATCATTGACCGTCATGAGGAGCCTAACAGAGAGAGTTAAAACCTATTTCAGTCAGTGTAGAAGACTTTGTAACTAGTCACAATCTTTGATGCCAAAGTCGAGTATGTTTGTACTGATCAGCCATAGCTGTTTGGTTCAGTTACGAGTTCACCATCTGGCATAACGGTATTGTAGAAATAAGCCCCATATTTTTCCGCACCGCGCCAGTTAACTTCTAATAAATTAGCATTTTCAAGATTGACACTCTCCATACGAGTAACTCTCAAATCAGCACCACATAAATCAGCACCGTTCAGATTAGCGTCTCTTAAATCAGCACCCCATAACTTAGTTTTACAGAGGACACCCCACTCAAATCAGCACCACTGAGATTAATACCAGACAAGTCAACTTGGCTTAGAACTGCACCACTGAGATCGACTCCTGAAAAATCATTTTCCCCAGCATCTAGACGACTGAAAAACTCTTCAATATCCATTGAATACTTTGGTGACACAGCAGTAAAACTTCAAGCTTTAGAGTCAATCCCATAAATACGACAGATGAGACAGGCTAGATCAGGATGGTGTGTTACTTCGTTAACGCACCCTACAAAATAACTATTCCCACATTACTCGACGAACATAACAGCGATCGCTCCTTCAAACCTCTAGAATTGAAATCATTCAGCTGAAGCTATGGAATGAAAATGACCACGCTGCTAATTCAAACTGAAAGCACACCCTTAATGGTAAATTTCCCCTCCCTTGTGCAGATGACAAATGAGCAGTTCTACGAATTTTGTCAAGCCAATGGAGATTTACGAATTGAGCGTACTGCCAATGGGGAAGTCATCATTATGCCACCAGCTTTTTCAGATACGGGCAACCGTAACTTTAACATTGCTGCACAGCTGGGGAATTGGACTGAACAAAATGGCACTGGCATAGGCTTTGACTCCAGTGCAGGTTTTACACTACCCAATGGCGCTATGCGTTCCCCTGATGCTTCTTGGATTGAACTAGAGCGCTGGAATGCCTTAACAGATGCACAAAAAGCTTCATTTGCACCAATTTGTCCTAGCTTTGTGATTGAGTTACGTTCTTCCAGTGTCGGCGTAGCCCGTCGTAGACATCGCCTGATAAAATTACAAGACAAAATGCAGGAGTACATCGATAACGGTGCATCACTAGGCTGGTTAATTGATCGGCAGAATCGAAAAGTCTACATTTACCGTCCGAACCGAGAAGTTGAAATTTTGGATAATCCCGAAGCAGTTAGTGGTAATCCAGAATTACCAGGATTTATCCTGCGGATGGGCAAAATTTGGTAACTTAAGTCTTCTTAATGAGAAACTTGTGTTTTGAGAACGTTAAGAATTGCTTCAAGTACTCGCTTGGCAACATCTTCAGGTGTATCTCCCTCTCGCTCAGTGATGTGCAATTGGGTTTGAGAGTAAAGTGGTGTTCGTTGTTCGATGAGCGATCGCATTATGCTACGCCATAATCTGTATACTGACGCTTGTATGGAGTTTGCAAACCCAAGACAATATCCTCTGGTATAACTCCCATCATCACTAATTCCTCTGCCGGATTGCGATCGGTTAAATTCTGTTGCAGCCAGATTTTGCCATCTTTAATATCAAAATGCATCACGCATCGATAAATACGATTAAATCCTTGCCAACCGACATTCATCCATTGATAATAATTGCGTTCTGTGTCTAAAATGAGTTGGACTTCGACATCCTTATCCGAGACATCATCACTGGCATAGTTTGTCAACAATGTTTTAACATACTCTTGATATTTTGTTAGTTTATCCACTATACAATCACCTCATCTACTGGATTGTAAACAATTAATAGCACCTGATACTGTTTGATCACAGTTTAAGTAAACTCCAGTTGAAAAAATGTTTGGTACGTATCCAATAGAACTGCTAAGTATAATACTTGCTCTGGTTCATATCCCGCTAATGCTAGACGCTAACTAAGGAATTGTCCCAAAGCGAAGTAAAAATCTGTAATTGCCGAGGGGTTTAAAAAGCTTTTGATTTTAATTGCTATTTTTTCATTTCCTTTTTCTGCGGCAATTATTTTCTCTGCGCCTAAATCGATTTGGAAGTTAACTTGCCTAAATTTAAATTTTAATGGATTGCTCATAATTATCTATTGTTCTTTTTGCAAAGCTTTTTTAACTGATTCATGAAAAATATCTTTTGCAGACACAGTTAGCTCAATATTCCCCATTAAAGAGAAACAGGTTTTTTCAGTATGCTAGGAATTGCCTCAAGTACTTGCTTGGCAACCTCTTCAGGTGTATCTCCCTCTCGCTCGGTGATGTGCAAATCGGCTTGAGAGTAAAGTGGTGTTCGTTGTTCGAGGAGCGATCGCAACTTACCTTTAGGATCGGCATCTTGCAGCAGTGGTCTTGTGGTATCTTCAGCTAAACGACTGTAAATTATCTCCACTGGCGTATCTAGCCACACTATCAAACCGTGGTGTAAGTGACCCCAATTTTCTTGTCGCAGTACAATCCCCCCACCAGTTGCTATAGTCAACTTTGTAAAAGCACAAACTTGTGAAAGTACGTCGCTTTCTAACTGACGAAACCCGGCTTCACCAACTTGTGCAAATAACTGATTGATAGATTTACCTGTTGCTTGAGCAATGACATCATCGGTATCTACAAACCCATAACCCAGTTTTTTTGCTAGTAAGCGCCCTACTGTCGTCTTACCAACGCCCATAATCCCAATTAAGTACAGGTTGACTCCTTGTAATAAGCTGCTCACCAGTTGCTTCGCTCCAATTATAAGTTTTGAGTGCTGAGTCACAGTTTTAAATTATAAACTCAACAACTCAATCTAGGATTTAAAAACGACATCACAAACAGGACTGATAGCTGCATCAGATGGAGAACAGCTTTATTTTGCAATGTCTCAGAATCGGGTAATTTTCACCCATAATGACTTTGTGATACTTCATCAAGGTGGCTTTATTATGCACTCAGGAATTACTTACTGCGCTCAGAACCGCCGCTCAATTGGGGAAATATTGAAAAGTTTAATTTTAATCTGGGAAGTTCTTGAGCTAGAAGAGCTGAAAGCTTTTATTGTTTTACTCAAATGTAAAAGTGCGATACCTTTTGGAACGAGACGCTGTAGCTTACTTCCCTGTTCGCGCAGCGTCACGTAGGAAATGAATACAGTAGCCTTTCCTGGAGAATCAGGGGTACGCTAACGCATCTTGGGCGACTCCAGTTTTTAACCTTCATTGAGTATCTGATTTGGTTACTCAGCATTTATTCTATGTATTTATATAAACCATTAGAAAGATAAACTCTAACAATATTACTACTACAACTTTGATGCTGATATTAGCAATTTCCGCAGGAAGACAACTACAAATTAAACCTCTAAGAAATTTATTTTCAACGGATGTCAAGGCTTTTCCCTTTGCATTTATCAACTTTACTTGTATTTTTTCTAACTAGCAATTGTTTTAATATCTGCGAATTCATCTTCTTTTTAAGAGGAATTAAATGCCATAATTACTGTTGTTAATGTATTTAAAGTAACTTAGGTAATAGATTAACGATTTTTCTGTGAAATTATCATAAGTAATAAACGATGAATTTCTCAGGAATGTAGTAATTTTCCTAAAGTAACTTGGTAATAGCTGCATAATAATCACTATACTTAACTAAAAAATTAACTTAGCTTGTTTGAAACTTTATCCAAACAATATCTGTCTATCTAAATAATCAAGGTTTTTACTCTGATGGTTAATTTTAAGTATACACAATACCGTGTTTCTAACAGCACAGGGTCGTTATTCTAAAAGTTCAGTTATAACAAGACCTGCTCAATTAAATGTTTATGATAAAGGTGTAAATAATGACTGATTTACCGCGATCGCCCAAAAAAAGCTTGTAAATAAATTGAAGTTTCGATACAAAGACTACTGCATATTCCACCCCAATAAGCCTGAATGAATAAATATTGTATGAATGAGGTGTCAACCATGACTCGAATTCGTGACGTTGTAGAAAGAGCTTTAGCAACTGGCTATTTAACAGTTGCAGCTGAAGATCAACTACGACAACTGTTGACTACCCGATATGACTTGGAAGATTTCAATGCTTTCATGATTTTGCAGGAAGCTGCCATGACTGGTAAGGTCAAGCAGGAGTCTAGAGAGCGGTGTGGCATTAAATAGAGATGTAGCCTGCTACATCTCACCGACGGGGGCGTTTACCATCATCTTCAAAATCATCATCCTCAAAAAATTCCCAATCATCATCATCCGCTTGATTGCTAGTTGGCGGCTGGTAAGGGGGAATAATTACCCGGTAATCAGCATCGTAAATTGATTCAGTTTTTCCCGCAGCTGTATTTTTTGGCTCACGGTAGCTGTAGGAGTAAACTGAACCAGACCGAGAACTACTTTTGGCTTCTGATTGACGTTCGTAAGTTGTTGAATCTCTAGGCTGTTGAGCTTGAGGACTAGGGGTAGGTGCTGATGACTGTTCATCAAAGTTCCAATCATCATCTCTACTGCTATTTGTCTCCCAATCATCAAATACCTCATTGCTAGACTCTTCATTTTTACTAGCTGGTGGTGGAGAACTGGCAGGGCGAGATGTAAATTCTTCTCTTTGGGTTGTGGCACGGCTTGAAGGGGTGGTTGCTCTGTTAGGAGTTTGGCGTTGTCCTGCCACAAAATAATTGGATAAATTAAATAAGGTAGCAATCAATATCGATGTGAAAGCACCAGTGGCAGTACTGAACAAAATCCATATCGCTAGTGGTAATGGTTGAGTTCGCACGCCCAAAAATACTAGCGATAGGGCAGGTGAGAAATTTTGGACTAATAACAGCGTTAGTCCTCCCAGTACTGCCACCAATAAAATTAAGCGAATTACAGCCATAAAAAAGGTAAAAGGTAGAAGGCAAAGGGCAAAAGGCAAAAGGCAAAAAGCAAAAAGGCAAAAAGCAAAAGTAACTCTATGTTTCTTTTACCCTTCTCTGCAAGACGCTGCGCGAACGGGTGACGCTCCTGCATCGCTAACGCTGCGCTAACGCCACTTGACGCCAGTCCGCTCAAGTCGGGAGATCCGCCCACGCGGCTGGCTCCTTTATGCCGGGGAACCCGTCCACCGTAGTGGCTCACCTTTTTACTTTTACCTTTTTACTTCCTTCCTTGCCACCGCTGAATTGGGATACAGTCAATATCTAGTTGATCTAAAGCACGGGCAACTACAAAATCAACTAAATCCTCAATGGTTTGGGGATTGTGATACCAGGCGGGAATAGCAGGGACAACTCTCACTCCAACTTCTGCTAAAGAAGTTAAGTTACGTAGATGGATGAGACTAAAAGGAGTTTCACGCGGGACAATAACCAGCTTTCGCCCTTCTTTGAGTTGGACATCCGCTGCTCGTTCTAGTAAATCGGAACTCAAGCCAACCGCTAGCTTTGCCACTGTACTCATGCTGCATGGAATAATCATCATCCCCAGAGTCGCAAAGGAACCGCTGGCAACTCCGGCTCCGACATCGCTCCAAGGATGACACCGGAGTTTACCCAAAAGTGGAACTCCAGCCTGCTCTCGCCAGAATAATTCTTGCCCGGTTGGTTCTGATGGCATCCGAATTTCCTGTTCTGACTGCCAAACCATGTAAGTTGATTTAGAGGCAACCAATTCAATACTATACTCCGCTTCTAGCAAAAATTTGATCGCGCGAACAGCGTAAATCAGTCCAGATGCGCCCGATACGCCTATAATTAAAGGTTTGGTGTGATTTGACACGTAATTTTTAGTGGATTTTACTCATCCTCAGAGTAAGGATCTAGGTCATCAGGCTCCATATCATTTGGTAAGTAGAGGTCTGAAAGGTCATCATGGGAATCATTGCCAGTTAAACCTTTAGCGAAGCCATCACTGCCAACTGTTACCAAATCAATTTGCTGACGGTAGTAATCGACACTTTTAACTTGGACAGCGACGCGATCGCCTAGTCTGTAAGAAGCGCGATTTTTCCGCCCAAATAGTGCCTGTTGTCTGGCGCGATATTCATACCAATCATCTTTGAGAGAACTAACGTGTACCAATCCCTCTACTCTCAAAGGCATACCAGGATTACTCCTAGACTCCACCTCAGCGGCTGGTACTTCAATTTCCACAAAGAAACCGTAGGATTGAACCCCGGTAATCACGCCTTGAAATACCTGACCGATGCGTTGCTTCATCAGTTGGGCTTTTTGCAGTCCAGCTAAATCGGCTTCGGCTTCTTGGACTTCTTTTTCTCGGTCGTTGATTTGGACGATTACCCTAGTCAAATCGCTTTGCAGTTCTTGTTGCAATTCCGGGGGTAAAACGTTCCAGTTAATTTCCTCGTGGCTGGAGGAGTGGCGGAGATTAACGCGCTCTCTAACACGAGTATTGCGGCGATCGCGTCCGTTTTCGAGTAGCGTATAATACACTCTCTGCATCAGCAAATCTGGGAAACGCCGCAAGGGAGCGCTAAAATGGACATATTGCGGTAGTGCCAGACCAAAGTGAGATCCTTTGGTGGTACTGTATGCAGACGGCTTAAGGGTATCTTGTAATAAGTAAGTAAGAACTTGCTCAGAAGGAGATTCAGCAAAAGCTGTGGTCAAATGTTGGTAATCTAAGGGTTGGATATCGATTTCTGGATCTAATGTTAGGTCAACGCCTAAATTGACTGCCAATTTCAGCATTTCTTGGACATCTTCAACATCAGGAGTACCTTGGACTCGCCAGATAGCCGGAACACCAAGGGCATTTAAGTGAGTTGCGAACAGTTGATTAACTAACAGTACCAACTCTGTGAGTAGTGATCGCACTGGTAAATCATTTACCACCACAGCGCCAAGAATCCCCTCATCATAATAGGCGTTTTGGCTAGGCGGTAGATTCAACTGGAGGCTACCACGAGTCAAGCGTACCTGTTTTACGGCTATTTGCAAGGCTTGGAGGTCTTGCAGTATTTGGGAAACCTGTGATGATTTATCTTGATCGCCTGTAAGAATTGCTTGGGCTTGTTCTGTAGTCAGTGCAGTCTCGACATTAATTACACTGGGTTGAATTTCCCATTCCAGCACTTCTCCCGATTGGGGATCGATAGTAATCAAAAAAGAGATGGTTAAGCGATCGCTCCCAGGTACTAAAGAACAGCGTTCTACCACAGTTGGCGGCAAGATTGGCAACACCAATTCTCCTAAATAGACTGATTTGCCCCGTTTGAGTGCTTCTCTATCTAGGGCTTCGTCAGGTTGGACATAGTGAGAAACATCGGTGATATGAACGCCCAAAAGCCAATTTCCGGCTAAGTTTTTTTCTAAACTAAAAGCGTTTTCTATAACTTTGGTATCACTATTTACCCCTTCAATCGTGAGAGTATACAAATTACGTAAATCCAGCCGATTTTTCAGGTCTGCTTTTAGTAGCTTTTTGGGCAATTTAGCGGCTGCTTCTAAAACATTATCTGGAAAAGTCCGGGAAAGGTCGTGTTTGCACGTAACTAAATCTATATCAGCTGCGGCTTCGGCATCGCTACCGAGGATTTGCACTACTCGACCAAGGGGAGGATATTGTGCCAACGGGTAACGCAAAACTTCCACATGAACCAGATGATCGATCGCTTCTTCTAACTTTGCCCCGTTCGGTTGAATCTTGAGTTCAAACAGCAATCGATCGTCTAAAGGCACAGCCCGAAAACCAGTTTCTACTTGCTTAATTCGTGCTAGTAAAGTGTGGTTAGAACGTTCGAGAATCAGCTTCACCTCACCTTCTGGAGAGCGACGCCGACTGCCTTCTTTGAGAACTCTCACCAAAACGCGATCGCCATTCCAAGCATTACTCAGATGACTTTCGCGGATGTAAATATCCTCAGCTCCTTCCACATCTTGAATAGCAAAGCAAAAGCCTTTACTAGAACAACGGAGTTTTGCCTCGATTATTCCCTCTTCTGAAACACGGCGGTACTTGCCCCGTTCCTTCACTAAAATACCGATTTTTTCCAGAACATCTAAAGCAATGTGAAGTTTTTGTAAACTTTTTTCATCTTCACAGCCAAGTTTCTTTTCTAAAACCTTCCGAGCTACCAATTTATCATCGGTGAAATTGGCAAGGAGTGTAGCGATTGAAAATTCCATGCAGTGAACCGACCTTTGGTCAAAACATCATTTGTTGTTTAATCTGGTTCCTTTCTGTATACCCTCACGGCTTACAGAAATAAGCTGGAAACTAATTGCCCTGAAGCAAGCTTCCTAAGTTCTAAGGAAAGGAAGCCCGACCCAGTAAGAGCGGGAAACTACTCACCGCAGTTCCTTTGCAAAGAAGCCAACCCACGGACAACTCTGGGCATTTACGAACTTCTCACTGCACGGTGCTCTCAGAATTCGCCTGCGTTCAAGTCCCTTCACCTAACCAAACTTAAGATTGCACGCCTGATTAAAATTTAGCCCCGCTAGTTAATTACGCGACGGGTTTTTGAGAAGCTGGGTTTAGAGAATCCATACTGCCCAAAAGCGCTATGCAGGGGAGCCACTACAGTCCTGGGGTCTCCCCAAGTAGGAACAAGTGGCGTGGAAACTACAGGTGTTTGATTGTCTAGAGAGAAGGTAATTTTACGCCATTAGACTCTGATTTTTAACTAGGAGGAACTGCTGGTGAACCCAATTTTCCCACATGTAGAATCGGTAACAATTAGGTAAGCAGCTTAATAAGCAGCGAGGGCGAACCTTATCTCCACTATTGTAGATTTAGAGGGCACTTCCAGAAAATAGTTCTAGATATAGACTTGGGTATTCAGTATAGCATTGCAAGCAAGACTACCCAGATAAGTTAGCACTGACCAAAAATTTCGTCAAAAAAGAGCTACTGCTACAATTGGGACACAACACAAAGCATTAAAAGGGACTGGGGATTGGGTATTAGGGATTAGGATTAAAATAATTCTTTCCCAGTCCCCAGTCCCTAATCCCAAGTCCCCAGCAGATTTAGATTGGTAGCAGTATTATGTTGGCTCAATTCCAGAGCTTGTATCCCAAAGGCAGTTTGATTTCTGAATTAGTACAAATTTTTCAAGGAAAATATATTGTTCGGGCAAGCGTGCAAATTGAAGGTGTCACCCGTGCTACGGGTATGGCAGCAGCAGAAACAGTAGAAGCAGCAGAAGACCAAGCCAGAACCAGGGCGCTGATAGTTTTGGGTATTACAAACGCGCCACCAGAATCAGTGGCGTTGACCTCAAATCCAGTTTCTCCAGCACAGCTAAATCCTGACTTGAATACTAAAGGTGGATTGAGTGAGCCTGCTGCTTATTCCTCTGCAAAAGATGAGGATTTTGTTAGTAGTCAGTGGTCAGCAATCAGCAACAAAGAAATATCTATACCGCCTTCCAAAGAACGGAACATCAAACCAGAAGTAGTAACAAACAGTAACGAACAATACGGGTACAGCAATGCTGCGCCTTTATCAAACGATACCTATGGCCAGAATTTAGATCAAAATCCGATGAGTGCCAACCGGGAGCTAGAATTCGACCCTCCAGTTGAGAACTTGGAAATAAATTTTGATAACCAGCCAGAAAATCAAACCTTTCCGGCAATTTCTGCCAACAATGTCACACCATTTACACCTCGGAGTTACAGCCCTCAAGAAAATGTCACTACCCCGCCAGCAACAGCAAAGAGAAAGAAAAAAGCTGAACCCGTGGATTTATCGGATGTAATTGCTAAAACAGATGTTGAACTTCAGCGTTTAGGCTGGACACCAGAACAGGGACGGGAGCATCTAATTGAAACCTACGGTAAGCGCGGGCGGACTTTGCTGACTGAAGAAGAATTACACGGATTTCTCAAATACCTGCAATCACAGCCAGACCCAATAGCGGGATTTTGATTAGTCAATAGTCATTTGTCCTTTGTCATTTGTCCTTTGTAATTAGTAAAGGTCAATGACTATTGACGTAGGCTATTGAAACTGTGACGAAGTTATGGAACCTGTGAATTTTGCTAAACTACTTGCTCAAATAGATGTCGAAATGCAGTCATTAGGCTGGACAAGAGAAGAGGAACGGGAGCGTCTCAAAAGAAATTATAGGGAGAGATCGCGTACTTTGCTCGCATATAAAGAATTGTTGGACTTACTCCAATACCTTTACCTTGTATCTCAACCGACACCAACATTAGACGAAATTCTGATTGCCAAAATTAATGTGGAAATGCAGCGATTACGGTGGACAACAGAGCAGGGACGGGAACATCTCAAAGAAAACTATGAGAAGCGATCGCTTACTTTGCTTACAGAAGTCGAATTATTAGACTTCCTCCAATATCTTATATCTCTACCGACATCACCATTAGAAATTCTGATTGCCAAAATTAATGTGGAAACGGAGCGATTACGCCAGATAACAGAGCACAGACAGGAACATCTCAAAAAAAACTATGAGAAGCGATCGCTTACTTTGCTTACAGAAGTTGAATTATTAGACTTCCTCCAATACCTTGTATCTCAACCGACACCGCCATTAGACGAAGTTCTGATTGCCAAAATTAATGTGGAAACGGAGCGATTACGCCAGACAACAGAGCACAGACAGGAACATCTCAAAAAAAACTATAAGAAGCGATCGCTTACTTTGCTTACAGAAGTCGAATTATTAGACTTCCTCCAATACCTTATATCTCAACCGACACCGCCATTAGACGAAGTTTTGATTGCTCAAACAGATGTTGAACTTCAGCGTTTAGGCTGGACACCAGAACAAGGACAGGAACATCTGATTGAAACCTATGGGAAGCGATCGCGTTTTTTTCTAACCGATGAGGAATTGCATGAATTCCTCCAATATCTCAAATCTCAGCCAGATCCAATAGCAGGATTTTGATTTCCAACTTTTAAATCAAGTTTTGAACTTCTAAATCGAGTTTTGAACTTCTAAATCAGGTTTTAAAATCAAATAACCCTTCTTCATAACTGAAGAGGGGTTATTTTAGGGTTTAAGGAAATTAAAAGTGGTAAATCACCATTTAACCAATCGTGACTATTAATTAAGAACAGCAACTGCTGGGCGACTACCAGCGGAGTGACGGTCAATCACTTGGTCAATCAAACCGTATTCCCTGGCTTCCTCTGGCGACATGAAAAAGTCACGCTCAGTATCTTCAGCAATCCGCTCAATTGGTTGACCTGTATGTTCGGCTAAATAGTCGTTTAGCCGCCGCTTATGGTAGAGAATTTCCCGCGCCTGAATTTCAATATCAGTCGCCTGTCCTTGAGCGCCACCTAAAGGTTGATGAATCATAATCCGAGAATGAGGTAGACTCATCCGCTTACCCTTAGTACCCGCGCTGAGGAGAAAAGCGCCCATACTCGCCGCCAATCCGGTACAAATTGTACAGACATCAGGGCGAATATGTTTCATAGTGTCAAAAATGCCCATACCAGCCGTCACCGAACCACCGGGAGAATTGATGTACATATAAATGTCTTTCTCCGGGTCTTCAGCATCCAAATACAGCAGTTGGGCAACAATCAAGTTGGCAATATTGTTATCAACTTGTTGTCCCAAAAAGATGATGCGCTCACGTAACAGCCGTGAGTAGATGTCAAAGGCGCGTTCACCTCGACCCGATTGTTCAATAACGATAGGAATCATGGAAGCGTGTTTGTGGCTACTTTAAATACATTTTATCCGTGACAGCACGAAACTGGGGCTGATCTCTACTATTCCCAGGTAGATATAAGTAAATCTTGGCTATTCTGTCTTATTCAACAAAAAAGCAAAATGTGCTTTTGCCATAAATTCAACTTCTAAGGACACTTTTTAGGAACAAAGGCTGTCCAAGAGAATATCCTGGTTTAGAGAAGAATAAATCAAAAAACTTCAATTGTCGCCAATCTGATATTTTGGACTTTGCTACACAACTTTGGCGATGTATTGATTAGACTGATAACCGAAATCCTATTTGCTTAGAGAATTATATTAACCATTAGTAACATTTTAAACATTTTTTTAGGATTTCCTTCGGCATTTATCGAGTTATTTTTGTTAGATTCGGTTAACTGAGAGTACAAGGTGTATTTAGAATAACCAGTCGCAGTTGAAATGCTATCCACTTAGAGAGAGACGTGCCATGCTGGAAAAACTCATACAAGCCGCCATCATCACCTTCTTGCTCCATCTGATAGCAGGACTTAGCCCAAATACTTTAATGCAAACAAAGACAGCATCACCTATGCAGCAAGAAATGCCACCAAATATTGTTAGCTTGCTATTGCGATCTTTTCAATAAGAATGTTTCATAATTTGCACAGGTGTAAGTAAGTCGGCGTATATAAACTCAATTATATAGATGATTTCCTTGTAGTTAACGCTGACTACAAAACTGCAATTTTTTACATAACTTACTTAGGCAAGATTAAAAATAAAAGTATAATTCGCTCGTTGAGTTTCTGACTTAATGTACATAGCTGTCTAGGCTCACACTCTTGAGAACAGGGTAGACTGAGCAAAGAAGGCAAACAACTTGCGTTTAATTATGACTAATCGCCTTGCTGAAGCTAAGAGCCTCTATCTCCGCAAACACGCCGAAAACCCAATTGATTGGTGGCCTTGGTGTGATGAAGCACTTGCAACTGCAAGGGCGCAAAATAAACCGATTTTTCTCTCCATTGGCTATTCTAGTTGCCACTGGTGTACTGTCATGGAAGGCGAAGCTTTTTCTGATATTGCGATCGCTGACTACATGAATACTAATTATCTTCCGATCAAAGTAGACAGAGAAGAAAGACCTGACCTCGATAGCATCTATATGCAAGCTTTGCAGATGATGAGCGGCCAAGGGGGTTGGCCTTTAAATATTTTTCTTTCCCCAGAAGATTTAGTACCGTTTTACGCTGGTACTTATTTCCCTGTAGACCCGCGTTATGGTCGTCCGGGATTTTTGCAGGTGTTGCAAGCCCTTCGCCGTTATTACGATACAGAAAAAGCAGAATTACAGCAACGCAAAGCCTTAATTATTGAGTCGCTGCTCACGTCTGCGGTGTTACAAGATGGTACAACAGATGAGCTTGAAGATCATGAATTACTCCGCCAAGGTTGGGAAACCAGTACACGCGTAATTACTCCTACTCAATCCAGTAACAGTTTTCCGATGATTCCCTATGCAGAATTAGCACTGCGGGGAACTCGATTTAATTTTGAATCTGGCGATGATGGTGAGCAAGTTTGTACCCAGCGGGGACTAGACTTAGCGCTGGGCGGCATTTATGACCATGTAGCTGGTGGTTTTCATCGCTATACTGTTGACCCGACTTGGACAGTACCCCACTTTGAAAAGATGCTCTACGACAATGGACAGATTGTGGAGTATCTAGCTTCTTTATGGAGTGCAGGAGTACAAGAGCCAGCCTTTGAGAGAGCGGTTGCTGGGACTGTACAATGGCTGAAGCGAGAAATGACTGGACCAGAAGGTTACTTCTATGCTGCTCAAGATGCCGACAGCTTCACTAAATCTACTGCGACAGAACCAGAAGAAGGAGCTTTTTACGCCTGGAGTTACAGCGAATTACAACAACTGTTAACGCCTGAAGAATTAACTCAATTACAACAGCAATTTACTGTTACCTCTAACGGCAACTTTGAAGGACTTAATGTTTTACAAAGACGCCATTCAGGTCAACTGAGTGCAACGCTAGAAACATCATTGAGCAAGCTGTTTACGGCTCGTTATGGCGTTGATTCTGAGTCACTAGAAACTTTTCCTGCTGCTCGTAACAACCAGGAAGCAAAAACTATTAACTGGCCAGGTCGCATTCCCTCGGTGACAGATACGAAAATGATTGTCGCCTGGAATAGCTTGATGATTTCTGGGCTGGCTAGGGCTGCTGGGGTTTTCCAACAACCTTTATATCTGGAATTAGCAGCACAAGCGGCGAATTTTATTTTGAAAAATCAGTTTGTTGGTGGGCGTTTCCAGAGACTCAACTATCAAGGAGAACCAACTGTTTTAGCGCAGTCTGAAGACTATGCTTTGTTTGTTAAAGCTCTGCTAGATTTGCAAGCTTCTAACCCTGAGGAGAAGCAATGGTTAGAAAATGCGATCGCTATCCAAGATGAATTTAATGAATTTCTCTGGAGCGTAGAATTAGGTGGTTATCATAACACATCAAGCGATTCTAGTCAAGAGTTAATTGTTAGAGAGCGTAGTTACGCAGATAATGCGACACCATCAGCCAATGGAGTTGCGATCGCAAACCTTGTGCGTCTGGCCCTACTCACCGATAATCTAGATTATTTGGATTTAGCGGAACTTGGTTTGAAAGCTTTTAGAAGTGTAATGCATCGCGCTCCCCAAGCTTGTCCCAGCTTGTTTACAGCTTTGGATTGGTATCGTAATTCTACTTTGATTCGCAGCAGCACTGAGCAAATCAACGCTTTGATTCCCAAGTATTTGCCGGCGGCTGTGTTTGCCATTACATCCGATTTTCCAGAGGGAAGCGTTGGGTTAGTTTGCCAAGGTTTGAAGTGTCTTGCACCAGCAGAAAATGTAGAGCATTTATTGCAGCAAGTCCAGCATAGTCAGGTGAGGGCGTGAAATAGTTTTATTTCTCCCAACTAGAATGTTACCAGCAGGTCATCCAGTCTTGATCGTAACTTTCTGCGCGGTTGCTCATTTAACCCCGTATAGTGTGATGCCTAAACAGACCAAGGATTAACCATTACCACCCTTGTCCCAGAAAAATCTTTTTCGTTACGGGTGACAAGTGATAAAGAGTTATGAATTGCGCTCACTGCAATCAGAGAATCCATCAGAGGTAGAGGTCGCCCCCAAAGTTCTAGTTGCGCAACTAAATTTCCCCACAACAACATTGTTGAGACATCTATATTTAAGATTCTTTGTTGAAAGCGATTGGGCAAGGTTTCATTCAGCCAAGTTGTTAGAGATTCTTTCCGTTTAGATGCAGTAATTTTACTGATGCCTTTAGCAATTTCGCCAATTGTGATAACGCTAAGGTAAAGCGTTTCTGGCACTTGGGCATCTAACCAATCTAAAACTTGTTGATTTGGTTGTTTGGCAACAAGTTCAGAAATCACGCAGGTATCAAGGAGATAAGTCATGGGGTGAAGGCATCGCTCTTAAGGGTGCGATCTCGACTAAGGTCAAGTTCTTCGGTGAGTTCAGCTAGGGGGGATTGACGGAAAAACTCTGAGAGTTTGCTTGGTTGATCTGGGTGGGTGTTGTTGTGTGTGGTCAGGCTTTGGGCAAGGAATTGAATGATGTATAGTTTATCGTTGGGGGAAAGCTGAAGGAGTTGTTGTTCGAGTTCTTGGATAGGCATGATGGGGTTTAGGTAGAAGATAAATTTATTCTACTTTCAGCGTCACGGGTTAATTTAGTTTGACTCGTTTTTTACCCTCTATTTTTTTAACGAATGACTATTAACTCATGTAGCAAATTAACTGCGATTGTATTAGCTGGAGGTAAGAGTTCTCGCATGGGTCACGATAAAGCCTTGATTCCCATTCAAGGGGTACCATTGTTGCAGCGAGTTTGTGGGATTGCTCAAGGCTGCGCTGATACTGTTTATGTAGTAACTCCCTGGCCAGAACGCTATCAAGATTTGCTTTTGGCTGGTTGTCAGTTTATCGAGGAAGTACCTTTGTCTGGAAAATCTCTAGCCCACGGGCCTCTAGTTGGGTTTGCTCAAGGGCTAGCTAAAGTTAAGACAGATTGGGTGCTATTGCTAGCTTGCGATTTGCCGAGGTTGCGGGTTGAGGTGTTGCAAGATTGGGCAAGTAGACTTGATAGCGTCGAGGATAATGCGATCGCAGCTTTAGCTTGTCATCCCAAAGGTTGGGAACCTCTGTGTGGTTTTTATCGCCGTAGCTGTTTGCCACAACTCCTAGAGTTTATCAACCAAGGGGAGCGATCGTTTCAACAGTGGCTTCGGCAATATTTTGTAGAAGTTTTGCCCTTAGCAGAACCAGAAATGTTGTTTAACTGTAATACACCAGAAGACTTAGCTTTAAGTTGAGTTGGGAAATGGGACTTAATTGTGAACTGAACCTGCGGAAACTCTAACTATAAAGTCATTGGTAATGCCTGATTAAATACCATATTCTTAAGTGTGTAGGCATTTCAAGCTATTTTGTCTCCTTGAAGCTGTGCAAGTGATATTTCCTTAGTGTAAACTATCAGACATATTTTATACTGCAAGATTTGTATGAAAATTGAAGATTGAACCGACATATATAGCAAAGTGCTGTTAGCGTCAGCAGGGCGTTTAGCCCGTGCTGAGTAAAAATCCAGTTGCTTCAAAGCTTTGAGCAATCATCACTGTCCTAACATTAGTGGCTACGGCTATATCTTTGTGGTCAGGGATGCATCCCAGTTTTTTTTAATGAGAAAATAATTGTCATTGCGTTCGCGTAGCGTCTCGTAGAGAAGAGGAACGACGTTTGCAAGCGTGTCGCAGACAAGTAATCGCATTGACTTGCTGTAAGTTGGATGGAGGATTTTGCGATTGCTTCGCTTATCTTTGCTACACAACGCTAAAGCGAACGCTTGCAATGAACATGCAAAAAAGTGGGATGCTCGCTGTGGAAAGTTTCTTTGAGTACAGACCGATATTTTTTATCCCTAAACATCAAAGAGCTTATGTATGTATGGAATTTTGAATCAGTAAAAGATTTAAAAACCTGTTTTAATAGAAGAAAATCCAATTTCTCTGTTAATTATTTTTTGGGAGGGGTACTTTGTGTAAGATATCCTGTTGGAAAAATAAGAAATCAACATTAATATAAAATTAGTAATTAATAGCAAATAAGAAAATTTTTTCGATAAACAATTAATAGTTATTCAAAATTTAAACTCCTTGAAATTAGTACATAACTATAACTTTGATTACATAACTACAATGCTATTTCCTGAAAATAAAAGCCAAAGTAATTTTAATTTACTTTTCTCTAAAAATCCTAACCCTATGTGGGTATATAACCAGAATAATCTACAATTCTTAGATGTAAATGAAGCTGCTCTTGTTCACTACGGCTACTCACGAGAAGAATTCTTGCAAATGCGAATAACTGACATTCGCCCTTCAGAAGATGTGCCTATTTTGCTTGAATATTTAGAACAAAAGCACTCTAACTTAGATTTTACTGGGCAATGGCGACATCAACGAAAAGACGGACAGATTATTGATGTTGAAATTTTTACACAGACAATAGACTATGGCAGTTATAAGGCTCACTTAGTTCATATACGAGACATCACAGAACACAAACAAATAGAAAAAACTCTTCAACAAAGTGAAGCCAGATTTCGAGTTATTTCTGAAGCTATTCCTGTTCCATTTATTATTTCGCGTGTGTCTGATGGGTTAATTTTATACGCTAATACAGAGTTACTTCAAACATTTCAGTTTTCTCCAGAAGATTTAGTTAATCACAAAAAAACTGGAGATTTGTATTATAATTTGAAAGATTTAGAAATACTGCTAACAGTTCTTAATCAGCAAGGTTTGATTCATAATTATGAACTGCAATTAAAAAAAGCAGATGGAACTCGTTTTTGGGCGATCGCTTCTTTACAGTATTTAAACTTTAACAATGAATCAGCAATATTAACAGTATTTAATGATATCAATGATCGCAAAAATGCTGAAACAAAGCTCCAAGAACAAAATGAGTTTTTGCGGATAATTTTTGAGAGTATACCATTGATGATTGCCCTGGTCAATGCCAATGGGAAACTCCAGTGGGTGAACCAAGAATGGGAAAATATTCTCGGTTGGAAATTTCAAGATTTCCAAACTGATGATGTTTTGGAACTCCTATATCCTAATCCTGAATATCGACAACATGTAATTAGTTTTATGCAGTCTGCACAACGCATTTGGGGTGACTTTAAAACTCAGGTGCACGATGGTCGTTTACTAGATACGTCTTGGACTAATGTTTACCTTTCAAATGGTCAAATTATTGGTATTGGGCAAGATATCACAGAACGTAAGCAAACTGAACTAGCTCTAAAAGCCCAAGCCGAGCGGGAGCAATTGATGCGAACTGTTGCTCAACGGATTCGTCAATCTTTGAATCTTCAAGATATTCTAAATGCGACAGTTCGAGAAGTGCGAGATTTACTTGGGGTTGATCGAGTCGTAGTTTATCAGTTTGACTCAGAGATGATCGGCACAATTATGGCGGAATCAGTGGAACCTGGATGGACGGTTTCTTTGGGCGTAGAGATTCATGATACGTGTTTTCAAACAGGGGTAGGATTGGAATATTATCAGGGACGCAAACGAGCGATCGCTAATATTTATGAAGCTGGACTAACTGATTGCCATATTCGCCTATTAGAACAGTTTGAGGTGAAAGCAAATTTAGTTGTGCCCATTCTACTAGAATTAAGCTCTCAAAACCCTGGTTCTCACATTTGGGGTTTACTGATTGCTCACCAATGCTCTGGTTTTCGTGAGTGGGAAGAAAATCAATTAGATTTGCTCGATCAAGTGACAGTCCAATTAGCGATCGCAATTCAACAATCCAGCATCTTAGAGCAAGCTCAAACTGAACTTGTTCAAAGACAAAAAGCTCAAATCAAGTTAAAAACGGCATTAGCTGAAAAAGAAGTTCTTTTAAAAGAAGTTCATCATCGAGTTAAAAATAACTTGCAAATTGTCTCCAGTTTATTACAACTTCAGTCTCAAACACTAAAAGACCCGGAAATAATCAAAGTTCTTCGAGAAAGTCAAAATCGAATTGAGTCAATATCTCTAATTCACAAAAATTTATATACTTCAGCTAATATAGGACAAATTAATGTTGCTGACTATATCAGTAATTTAGCAGCCAGCTTGCTAATTTCCTATCAAATCTGTCCTGGTAAAATTGCTTTAGAAACTGATATAGATTCAGTAAGCTTGAATGTCGATCAAGCTATTGCCTGTGGATTGGTGATTAACGAATTAGTCTCCAATGCTCTCAAACATGCTTTTCCCAATCAACAAGTAGGCACAATCAGTATTGTTTTACACAATGTAGGCAATAGGATCGAAATGACTATCCAAGATAATGGGATTGGTTTACCAGATAATTTAGATTGGAGAAATACTGATTCTTTGGGTCTGTCGTTAGTACATGACTTGGTTACAGAACAACTAGAAGGCGACATTACTTTAAAACGCAATCATGGAACAGTATTCAAAATAAAATTTACGCAGTTAACTTTGCATTAATAAATATCAAATGGGTCAAGCTAGAATTTTAGTCGTTGAAGATGAAGTGATTGTGGCTAGAACTATTGCTAATCAACTCAGTCAACTAGGATACATTGTTACAGGTACAGCTTCATCTGGAAAAGTTGCCATTGCCAAGGCATCGGAAACTCAACCAGAACTAGTATTAATGGATATTATTCTTAAAGGTGATATGGACGGTATTGCTACCGCTACTCAGATTCGCGAGCAGTTAGATGTACCTATAATTTATTTAACCGCTTATGGCGATGATCATACTTTAGAAAGAGCCAAAATTACTCAACCTTTCGGATACATCGTTAAACCATTTACTACAAAAGATTTAAAAATCGCGATCGAGATTGGTCTGTTAAAACACCGCTTAGAAAACGAACTGCGAGAAAATCGAGATCAGTTAGCAACCCTTTTAAACTCAATGAGTGATGCTGTAATTGCCGCAAATGAGCAGGGAAAAATAACATTTATGAATCCTGCGGCTGAGGTACTGACTGGCTGGCAACAAAAAGATGCTTTAGGAAATGAAGCGGCGAAGATTTTTCATCTTGTCGATGAAGTTACAGAGAATACATTAGAAAACCCTGTGACAAAAGTGCTGCGGGAACAACAGGTTGTTTATTTAGGGGAATTCACATCTTTAATTACAAAAAACGGCAAAAGAGTTCCTATTGGCGATAGTGCTTCACCACTGAAGCGATCTGACCAGATAAACGGTGTAGTAGTTGTTTTCTGGGATCTTAGCGAACGACGGCAATCAAAATTGCTAGAGCAAGCATTGGAAAAGGAGCAAGAACTTAACCGTCTTAAGTCCCTATTTATCTCTACTGTATCTCATGAGTTCCGTAATCCCCTAACTGTTGTGCAAACGGCAGTAGAACTCATGGAAATGCAAGGAGCAAATTTGACAGATACAAAAAGAGGTGTCTATTTAAAGCGAATTCAAGGCGCTGTGCAATCTATGGAAAAACTTATGGAAGAAGTGCTATTTATGGGTCGAGCGGAAGCAGAAAAACTCATATTCAACCCTGCTCCTCTTAACCTAGAGCAATTTTGTCGAGAGTTAATCGAAGATTTTTTGATTGTTAAAAGCAGCGTGTGTGAAATTGTTTTTACCTGTCATAGTGAGAATACGTCTGCTGTAATGGATGAAGGACTTTTACATTACCTGCTTGCAAATCTTCTCTCAAACGCGGTTAAATATTCTCCTCAAGGTGGCAAGATTCAGTTTGATTTAATATGCGACCCAATTGAAAAAGTAGCTATTTTTTACATTCAAGATCGAGGTATGGGCATTCCTGAACCAGACCAAGCTCGACTGTTTGAATCATTCTACCGAGCCTCAAATGTCAAATCAATTCAGGGTACTGGATTGGGGTTAGTAATCGTTAAAAGGTGCGTCGATGCTCATAGGGGTCAAATCAGTGTTACAAGCGAAGTTGGAGTTGGTACTAGATTTACAGTAATTTTGCCCTTAAATTCCGAATTATAAGTTATAAATTCTTCTTCAACTTATATTCTGATTTTTGTTGCCAACTTGGGTTTGGTAGTGGCGCAATTTTTCCTGTTGACGCGCTCTTTTCTCCTCAGTAAGGCTATCGAAACAATAGGGACAGGAAATACCTTGCTCATATTTGGGAGACATCTTATCTTCCTCAGAAATCGGACGCCCACAACAGAGGCACAATTCACAACTCCCTTCTTTCAACCTATGACTAACGGCTACCCGCTCATCAAAAACAAAACATTCTCCTTCCCATAAACTTTCTTGTGCTGGAACTTCCTGCAAATACTTAAGAATGCCGCCCTTGAGATGATAAACTTCTGCAAAGCCTTGGGCAAGCATGAAGGATGAGGCTTTTTCACAGCGAATGCCGCCTGTACAAAAGAGAGCAACCTTTTTGTGTTTAGTTGGGTCGAGATGGTGACGCACATAATCGGGAAATTCGCGGAATGATTCAGTTTGGGGATTTTCTGCCCCTTGGAAAGTACCGATATTCACCTCATAATTATTGCGGGTGTCAATCACGGTTACTTGTGGATCGGCAATTAAATCATTCCATTCTTGGGGATTAACATATATGCCAACTTGCTCATTTGGGTCGATTTCTGGCAACCCTAAAGTGACAATTTCTTGCTTCAACCGCACCTTCATCCGCTCAAAGGGTGGAGTTTCGGTATAGGACTCTTTGAATTCTAAGTCTGCTAAACGGGGGTCAGAACGTAGAAACCCGATAACTGAGTCAATCGCCTGACGCGAACCGACAATTGTACCATTTATCCCTTCAAGTGCCAGCAAAATCGTCCCTTTGACACCTTGCGCTTGGCAGTAAGACAGCAGAGGATCTCGTTTCTCGGCAAAATCTGGCAGCTTAACAAATTTATATAGTGCTGCGACAACTTGGGTATTTTCTGGCTTCATCCCTTTTGTAATAGAACAATATAAGTTACAATAACAACGCTAATCAAAGTTATTCTACTATTTTAAATTTATGGGGGTTTAGCTCAGTTGGTAGAGCGCCTGCTTTGCAAGCAGGATGTCAGCGGTTCGAGTCCGCTAACCTCCATTGGAAATATTTGATTAAAATGTGCTAGGCTCAAGGTTTTTGCTATCCTACGCACATTTTAATCAATCAAAATCCCATTTATGATTAAAATGGGGTTATTTTTCTTGTTAGGCAAGGGGTTTGGGGAGAGAAAAGTATGGTATTGCATCCATTGCACCGATTCAAAGCCATACTTAGTTAGAAGAATCTCTGGATAAGGAGGTGAACTCTGACTTGACAGCACTCAGGTAATTTTGAACGTTCAAAATTTGACTTATTTATATTTAGGGGGTTGTTTGGAAAAGCGTCCATTGGGGTTAGTGGCAATTGTTCTCTACAAATCATTTGCCGCCTTGCTGCTTATGGTTACTTCGATCGCTTTATTATTGACATTAAAAAATTATCAAACTCTAGAGGTGTTTTCAGAAGATTATGTTTTAGAAAGTAAATCGATAATCATTGATTGGCTTTTAAAGAAAGTTGTTAACTTAAATCCTAGAACTCTGGCATTTAGCGGTATTGGAACCGGAATCTATGCTATTGTTACTGCTATTGAAGCCGTTGGTTTATGGTACGAAAAGCGTTGGGCACATGTCTTAGTATTGGGACTTGTCGGTATCAGTATTCCACCAGAGATTTATGAATTAATTCGGGGAATATCTCTGATTAAAACATTAGTTTTTGTGTTAAATTTAGCTGTATTTGTCTATTTATTCCGAAATTTTCCTAAACATCCCAACTAATTTTTGATTCATACTTAGAATCTATCGTTGAAAAGTTAAGGAGTGCTAAGGAACCAAGAGAGCGAAACATAGTGATTAAAAATCTAGACCACAAAAGGCTCAGGGTTTACGCAAAACCAAGACCCCACGTTGTACAATCGCTAGAAATAAGTAGATTGGTGTGGAAAAAACCATGTTAATAAAAATTAAATAGACTCAAACCCTCTTCCCTCCTGCCTTGTCTACGACACGCTACGCGATCTGCCTCCTGCCTCATTCCAACGATAAATATTCACACCGACCTACTTACAATCTGGAGAACGACTTGCCTAGATCGATTCAGTCTACTCAACCACCATTGAAATTTATTCCCCAACGGTTGAATCCGCTGGTACTCCAGATTTTTCGGTGGTTATTGCCGATCGCACTACGGTTTCGGACTCGCCCTTGGCTACCTGCTGGGATTGTCAAGGTTGAAGCCAAGAATGTTGAAGTATTAGCTGAACTGTATCAACAATTTCAGGCTGGAAAAATTCGCTTTTTGTTGGCATTTCGCCACCCAGAGGTGGAAGATCCCCTCTGTATGCAGTATTTGCTTTCTCGGATTGTGCCGCAAGTTGCTCGTCAAAAAGGTATTACCCTAAAATCTCTGGTTCACAGCTATTTTCTTTATGACCGGGGTATGACAGTTTGGGCTGGAAAGTGGCTAGGTTGTCTGTTCTCTTTCTTGGGGGGTGTGCCGGTTCGTCGTGGTAGGCGAATAGATCGGCAAGCTATCCAAAATGCACGGGAGTTGTTTGCTAATGGCGCACTACCGATCGCAGTAGCCCCAGAAGGCCGTACTAATGGTCATAGTGGCATTGTTAGCCCCTTAGAACCTGGTGTTGCTCAAATGGCGTTCTGGTGTGTAGAAGACTTAGAAAAAGCTAACCGTTCTGAGATTGTGATCGTTGTGCCAATCGCCATCCAGTATCACTACGTTGAGCCACCTTGGTCTAAGATAGATTGGCTCTTAAGTAAGTTAGAAGCTGATAGTGGCTTGAAAGTTTTGGAAATTGATTCTGGCAATCGCGAAGAGATTTACTATCAACGCCTCTGTAGGTTGGCTGAATATCTGATTACCGAGATGGAAGAGTTTTATCGTCGCTTCTATCATCAAGACATCCCAAAAACCATCTCAACTGATGAATCTGCTAGTGCTAATCAGGTATTAGTTGCCCGACTTCATTGCTTACTGGATAAGGCTTTACAAGTTAGCGAACAATATTTTGGAGTTCAAGCGCAGGGTAATTTTATTGACCGCTGTCGGCGTTTGGAAGAGGCTGGCTGGAATTACATTTACCGAGATGATTTGCCAGATATCAATGCTTTAGCACCCTTAAAACGCGGTTTGGCAGACTGGATTGCAGAAGAAGCCGACTTGCGAATGCGGCACATGCGGATAGTGGAAAGTTTTGTTGCAGTCACAGCTACTTATATTCAGGAACAACCAACGGCGGATCGGTTTGCAGAAACAGCTTTGCTTGTATTCGATATGCTTTCTCGAATTCAGGATACAACACTTCCGGGGCGACCTCGGTTAGGTTTGCGACAGACACAAATCACTGTGGGAGAGCCAATTTCAGTTACAGAACGCTTCAGAAATTGTCAGGGCGATCGCCAAGCGTCTAGACAGGCTGTGAGCGATTTGACCCAAGATTTGCAAATCGCTTTAGAGAAGATGATTAAATAACAGAAATTCTAAGACTTTTTCGCTCGAATTTTGTCAAAGATTGCACCTTCATCAAAGAATTTTTTCTGAATTTCGTCCCATCCTCCTAAATCTTGAGCTTTGAATATCGTTTTAATTTTAGGAAATTTGCCTTCCATTTCTTTTGAAACAGTCAAGTCAACGGGACGAAATCCTAAATTGGTAAACTCTCGTTGCGACTCTGGGGTGTAAAGAAATTTGATGAATGCTTCGGCAATCGGACGAGTACCATGTTTATCAACATTTTTATCTACAACAGCAACAGGATTGTCGATGGAGATATTAATATCAGGCACAATATATGAGATTTTTTTGCCATTTTTTGCTAGCAAAATCATCTCGTTTTCGTAGTTGAGCAGAACATCTCCTTGATTATCGTTGTAGAATAATTCAGTGGCATTTCGAGCCGTTTTAGGTAACAAAGGTACATTGTTATAGACTTTGGAAGTAAAGTCTATTGCTTGATTTTCAGTTTTGCCAGTTTCTGTTACAGAACCCCAGAGACTAAGAAAATTCCAGCGAGCACCGCCGGAGGTTCTAGGATCAGGTGTAACCACATTTATGCCATTTCGCGCCAAATCTGCCCAAGTTTTGATGTTTTTGGGATTACCTTCACGAATAGCGATCGCGTTTAGAGATTTGGTAACAATTGCATCATTAGGCGCTTCTTTTTCCCACCCAGCTTGAATAAAACCTGCCTGAACAAGTTTATTAATATCAAGGGCAAGTGACAGGTGTACCACATCAGCTTCTTTACCGTCAATCACAGCAAGAGTTTGGGAACCCGACCCATCATAGCTTTGATTGAAAGTGACGTTTTGGTTATGTTCTTTCTTCCACTGTTCGATAAATTTGGGAATGATCTGCTGGTATGCTGCATTAGTAACCGAGTAAGAAACAAATGTTAGGGTTACATCACTCTGGGAAGCTGCGCCAGCATTATCAGTATTACGTGGAGAGCAGGCAGCCATTATTACACTCAAGCTAACTCCGACTAAGAATAGAGACACAACACCCAATGAAGAATATTTGTACAACCAATTTCGTATTAGTTGTACGCGCCACTGTCTTGTAGTATGTAAAGCTTTAGCAATATAAGTCTGAACTAATTCAGTCAAATATCTCCTTAATTTAAAAGTACATTGCCCCTGGTTCATCAAATTTTTACCTTAAATCTGCGTTAAATCGATGTGGATACTGTAGTTAAGGGGCATTATAAAACAGTGGTTAAGAATAAATAACTTTTTATTAACTTAAATTTAAACAAATTATCTTCCTACTGAAATCAACGAGCAAAAAACAGAAGCTGTTCAACTAACCTTGCCAGGTTTTGAGTAAGTGGGGTATTGGGAGATTGAGAAAGGAGGATGATGAGCGATCGCAAATCTTATTTTATCAAACTGCTTATTAATAAAATAAGATTTCAAATTTGCTGTCTTATTTCACGGTGCTAAAATAAGATTCCTAACTCACCAGTTATATTATGCGAAGTGGTCGATATGTAAAACAAATTGAAGGCTATAGTGCATTTATCCCTGCTCCATTACCTCCAGACCCGCCTCTAAAAATGGATGATCCAGAACTTATCTGCCTGCTATCGGATGCTGATCGCGCTTTAGGTAGACTAGATGGTTCTACCTCGATTCTGCCCAATCCTGACCTGTTTGTAGCAATGTATGTCCGTCAAGAAGCAGTACTTAGTTCACAGATTGAAGGTACTCAAAGCACCTTAGAAGATGTGCTTCAGTTTGAAATAGATGTCAAAGGTCAGGAAATTCCTAAAGATGTAGAAGAGGTAGTCAATTATATTCGGGCAATGAATTATGGGTTGGAACGTCTAAAGGAATTTCCATTGTGTCTGCGCCTGATTCGAGAGATTCATGCTCATTTAGTTGACGGAGTAAGGGGAGGCGATAGAACCCCTGGCGAATTCCGAAAAAGTCAAAACTGGATTGGCGCAACAGGTTGTAGCCTAGCTACCGCTTCATTCGTTCCACCACCAGTTGCAGAAATGAACCAAGCTTTAGACAACCTGGAAAAGTTTTTGCATGATACAACATCTTTTCCTGTGCTTATACTTTGTGGGCTAGCTCACTCTCAGTTTGAGACTATTCACCCTTTTTTGGATGGTAATGGGCGTATTGGACGCTTGCTAATTACCTTTTTACTCTGTGAGCGAGGAATTTTACAGCGTCCTCTTTTATACCTTAGCCATTACTTAAAAGCTCATAGGATGGAATACTATGACCGACTCATGGCTATCCGTACAGATGGAGATTGGGAAGGATGGTTAAAATTTTTCCTTCGAGGCATTTTTGAAGTTAGTCAGTCTGCAACTGCAACTGCTCGCTCAATTCTCAACCTACGTGAAGCTCATCGGGAAATCATTGGTCAGAAAATTTCCAGCAGTAATTATGGTTTGCGCTTGTTAGACTGTCTTTTTGAGCAACCTATAGTTACTGTCAGGTTAGTAGAAGATAATCTTCAGTGTGCTTACGTTACAGCTAGCAAAACAATAGAGCAGTTTGTAGAACTTGGACTTCTCAGAGAAATTACTGGCTGGCAACGAAATCGTCTATATCGTTATGAACCATACCTCACTCTTTTTCAACCGTTAAAAGTAGTTACATCTCCATAGAACGACCCTTAGCACAAAGGTCGTTTTTAGGAAGAAGACTTACACTTATTAAAATTTATACCCTTGAAAATGGGTACATTACTTTTCAAGCTCAACTTATAATGCTCCATTTATCTTTGTTAGCTGCCGAAAGTGAAGTCAGAGAACTTGAACTCATCGCCCGATCAATAGCAAGTATGGCAGCATTACGCAAAGTTGCATTACATAAAAAGTTCGGCAGTGGTAAATATTTGACCTTAGCTGAGGCGATCGCACAAGAAAAACCTCTGACCCTTGAAAATATTAATACAATGGTGGATTTTTTTGAGAAATTCAAACCGGACATGGACGATCTAGGGTGGTACGTTGGGACTAATAATATAAGTAAAGGTTTAAAATATACTTTAATGTCATGTCCTTAAGTGAAGCCTTCATCAGAACCGAATTAATAAACCCAGCTTAGGACACAAAAACATTCAGCATACGGTTGTCTCCACAATGTTTTAGCGATTTCTGGCAAGATTAGGGCATATTGAGGAGATTATATTGAACTAGCAGTCTCCCTAGCATTTTCTCGCAGCTGCTCCACATCGCGCATCGGTGGGGCACCAAAGAGCCGCTTGTACTCTCGGTTGAAGTGCGAGGCATCATCGTACCCCACTCGATAGGCAGCACTGGTAGCGTCAAGGTTTTCCCCCAGCATCAGACGGCGAGCCTCCTGGAGCCGCAGTTGCTTCTGGAACTGCAAAGGACTCATTGCAGTGACAGACTTGAAGTGATGGTGAAAGCCTGAGACACTCATTCCCAGTTCTCGTGCGATGCTTTCAATCTTGATCGGCTCGTTAAAGTCTTTACGAAGTCGCTCGACGGCTCTGGCAATGTGGTAGGTGTAGCCACCTAGAACTGCAATATGACGGAGCCGATTACCTTGCTCTCCCATCAGGAGTCGGTAAATGATTTCCCGCTTAATCAGTGGTGCGAGAACATGAGCTTCAGCAGGGGAATCTAGAAGCCTGACGAGCCGCACTACAGCGTCCAACAGATTTGCATTCAACGGACTTACGTCAATCGCTTTCACATCAGCACGGCTGCGCGATGAAGGATACCCTGCCTCGACCATCACTGAGCCAACGAGGGTGGGGTCAAGATCGAGGCGAAGGCTAAAGTACGGTTGCTCCTTGGACGCTTCCAGAATTTGGCTGACAATCGGCAGTTCGACCGTAGCAAGTAGATAATGCATCGGGTCGTACTGATAGCGATCGTTGCCCAGAAGAACTTCTTTGCTGCCCTGAGCAATCACACAAAAGGCAGGGATAGAGACACTATGACAGGATTCCGAAGGCAAGGACGAGCGGTTGAAGTGCAATCCTTTGAGTGGCTCAATCCTCCCATCATCACGAATCGCCTGTGAGATGCGCTCAGTCAGTTCATCTCTGTTGGCTTGCGCTCTGTCTGCCTTGCGCTTTGCCTGCGGGTCATTTATTAAATCGATATCGGACTTTTCACTCGTTTTGGTAGCGTTCATTTCTAAGTTTGCAGGATTGTACAACAATCTTAGACGATCATCCTATTACTTGTTCTCCAGGATTCCTAGAATAAAGCTAAAGCAACAAAAAATGATTTCGGCTTCTTGTAAGCATTCTGGATTTTTATTCAAGAAAAAACTCAGTTTTGATTGGGCAAGAGACTTGCCTGCTAGCCACCGAAATGGCATCAAGTGAAGGAATTAAGAAAATGGACATTAAAAGAAGTGGTTCACAGCCTTCTACCAAAGGATCGGCTGAGTATTTTACCGGCACTGTACGCATTGACCCCCTGTTCAAGGTACACGATCCGGCGCGGGCAATCGGTGCCAGTGTGACGTTCGAGCCTGGTGCTAGGACAGCATGGCATACCCACCCGTTAGGACAGACTCTGATCGTGACGGGTGGTTGCGGCCTCGCACAACGTTGGGGCGGCGCGATCGTCAACACGTCCTCGGGCGCGGGAATCATCGGCATCAAGGGTAGCCCCGCGTACACTGCCGCGAAACATGGCGTCATCGGACTGACCAAGGCGGCGGCGCTCGACTACGCCGCGCAGAACATCCGCGTCAACGCCGTCTGTCCCGGCTACATCGACACCCCGATGATGGGTCGCTTCACCACCGGTGGCACGGACGAAGGGCGCGCGAAGGTGATTGCGGAGGAGCCGATCAGACGGATGGGCAAGCCTGAGGAGATCGCTGCGGCCGTCGTCTGGCTGTGCTCGGACACGGCTGCCTTCATCGTTGGGCACGCCATGGTCATCGATGGTGGCCAAACGGTGTAGTGATTGATGTTTGTCGCCAACACGATCAAACCCTAAATGCACAACAACAAAGCATTGTCGCAATCGCCACCTTCACCGCCAACGGCTATGACGCATATCGCCATTTAGGAACAGCTCGACGGCAAGACAGTGGACTGGATGGAAAAGGTCAGCGATGAACAATACCAGACCTGATCGTAGAGCAAGACAGTTTCGACCTTTAATTCAAAGACAGGAGTTTAAAAAATGCAGAAGCGCAAACTTGGAAACAGTAATCTGGAAGTCTCGGCTATCGGGCTTGGCTGTATGGGAATGAGCTTTTCTTATGGGCCGCCCAAAGACACCCAAGAGATGACCGCTCTTCTAGGGGCCGCCATCGAACGCGGCGTTACATTCTTTGACACCGCTGAAGTCTACGGCCCGTTCTTGAACGAAGAGCTTGTGGGCGAAGCCCTCGCTCCCTTCCGCGGACAAGTGGTCATTGCCACGAAATTCGGATTCGACCTGAGTCCTAATTCCGATCCCCGTGGGATGAAGGGTTCACCCAGACTGAACAGCCGCCCAGAGCACATCAAGCAGGTTGTGGAGGGTTCGCTCAAGCGACTCAAGGTTGAAACAATTGACCTACTCTATCAGCACCGAGTTGACCCGAACGTGCCGATCGAAGATGTGGCAGGAGCGGTGAAGGAACTGATTGAGTCAGGTAAAGTGAACCACTTTGGACTCTCTGAAGCAGGAGTGCAAACGATCCGTCGTGCGCACGCGGTTCAGCCGATCACTGCTCTCCAGAGCGAATACTCGCTGTGGACGAGGACTCCTGAGAAGGAAGTAATACCGACCCTTGAGGAACTCGGAATCGGCTTTGTCCCGTACAGTCCGCTGGGCAAGGGCTTTCTCACTGGCAAGATAGACGAAAGCACGATCTTTGACAGCTCCGACTTCCGCAGCACTCTACCTCGCTTCACGCCAGAGGCTCTCAAGGTAAATCAGGTCCTGATTAATCTGCTTGGCAGCATTGCAGAACAGAAGCAAGCGACACCTGCTCAAATTGCGATCGCCTGGCTGCTTGCTCAGAAGCCGTGGATTGTTCCGATCCCAGGCACCACGAAGTTGCATCGCTTGGACGAAAACATTGGGGCAGTCTCAGTCGAACTCACACCTGACGATCTGCGTAACATCGATGACGCCGCCTCCAAGATCACGGTACAAGGGGCTCGGTACCCCGAAAAGCTGGAGCAAATGACCGGTCGCTAAACGGCAAAAAATCTTTTCTCTGGTTGCATTCCGTAGCTCACTAAGCAAGCCAACACGTGCAAGGCAGATAGCTGACAGCGATAGACAAGGGAGAGCAGTATGTGAGTTGGCATTCTAGGTTCGGGATTGATGTGTGGCAAACTCGGGACGCTTTTCGCCCGTGCAAGGCATGAGGTGGTGTTCAGTTATGCGCGTCGCCACGAGAAGCTGAAGAAGCTCGTGCAGGACGTTCATGGGAACGCGCGGGCGGGCACACTGGGTGAGGCTACGCAGGAAGTCGATCGATGTCCTCTTGCTGGCTGTGCTTTAGTCCCGAATGGACGACGTGTTGAGTCAGACAGGTGACCTGTTGGGTAAAGTGATCGTAAGCTGCTCGCTCTTAATGAATGCTCACAACACCGAACTCGTCATCGTCCCCACCTCGTCGGGTACGGAGGAACTTGCAAAGATGATTCCAAAGGCTCGGGTCGTCTTTGCATTTAACACTGTGCCTAGCGAAGTGCTTTTTAGTGTCTTCGAGGTCCACGGCAAAGTTATCGTTCCACTCACAAGACAGGTTTTGAGTAAGTAGGTTTTAATAATGGAGCTAAGCGGATTCGAACCGCTGACCCCCTCAATGCCATTGAGGTGCGCTACCAACTGCGCTATAACCCCAGAACCCTTAGTAGGTAAGCTTAAAAAGCTTACTAATTAGTTCTATAAATTGTATTAGTTTAATTATTATGCAAGTTTATACAAGTTAAGTCAAGACAACTATATTAAGTTATATTGTACATTCACAAATTAGATGTCGTTAGTTCACAAATTAATGTCGCTAGCATTAACCAACAAAACCCCTGCTATACAAGATTTCTATTAATTTATATGATTATCCAAAAGTGACTAGAGATTTTCAATGTTTTCACAAATTGATGCGATCGTCTAACTCAGCCTTCAATTAAGCAACGCCATTTTCTAAGCAATATCAAGCTACCACAGCCAAAAACAGTAAATATACTAGCTACTAACCAGCCTAGTGTCTTTTATTGTCATAAGGAGCAATGTCCGACCACAAAACATTGGTATCTGCATTGCCACTGAACATCTGCCAAAAGGGAAAACACCACAATATGGTTAGACTTGAGGATTTGACAAAAGGCACGCAAGTACAAGGTATTCTACCAAACAGTATTGTCGCCATCATCGATGGTCAGTGGCATGGCTCTGATGTTGTGGAATTAACATACAAAGATGCTAGCGGCACGCTAGGGAATGAGTTAGTCTTTCGAGATAGAGAACCCACGCTGGAAATAATCACCTTTGGTGGTGCTTGGAGTTTTACTGCTGATAGTGCTAATTTTCGTCTGGCATCAGAAGCGCACCGCATCCGTCTAGCTTATCTCTTCGACTCCTTGCTAGCCGTTCACACTTCTTTAGTCGAACCTTTACCACACCAAATAACCGCCGTTTACGGAGAAATGTTGACTCGACAACCTTTGCGTTTTCTTTTAGCAGATGATCCAGGTGCAGGTAAAACTATTATGGCGGGGTTGCTGATGCGGGAATTGCTGATCTGAGGTGATTTGCATCGTTGCCTTGTGATTTGTCCTGGCAGTTTAGCCCCACAGTGGCAAGATGAATTGTCGCAAAAGTTTCATTTACGCTTTGAAATTCTCACCAATGATCGCATTGAATCAGCAGTAACTGGAAATATTTTTGCTGAAATGCCGTTGCTGATTGTGCGACTAGACAAACTCAGCCGTAATCAAGATTTACAAGCAAAGCTAGCGCAGACAGACTGGGATTTGGTTGTTTGTGACGAAGCTCATAAAATGTCAGCTTCATTTTTTGGTGGTGAAATCAAATCTGACTTGATGCGGCGATTGGTTAAAGAAGATTTGCTGAAATTTGATGGAAAACCGCTATTTCCTGAACGCCAAGCTAGCACTATAGAATATGAACTATCGGATTTAGAAGCGGTACTTTATAAGCGAGTCACTGAGTACGTCCGCGAGGAATTTAATCGTGCCGATGCTTTAGAAAATGAAGGGCGCAAAGGTAATGTTGGCTTTGCTTTGACTATTTTGCAACGTCGGCTTGCTTCTTCCCCAGAAGCTATATATCAATCGCTGCTACGCCGTCAGGAAAGGTTGCAAAAACGGCTAAGGGAAGAAGAAGCTTTGAGGCGAGGAAGTAATGCAATCATTGAATTTAGGCAGATTTTGGATCTGGAAGACTTAGAAGATGATTTAGAGGATATTCCTGGTGAAGAACGAGAAGCAACAGAACAGGAAGTAGTTGACCTAGCTACAGCATTACGGACGATCACAGAATTACAAACAGAAATTAAGCTTTTACAAGAATTAGAACAACTAACACTCCGGGTGCGACGTAGTGGCAAAGATAAAAAATGGGAAGAACTCTCAAATCTACTGCAAAATGATGCCGAAATGTTTCATGCCCAAGGACATCGGCGCAAACTCCTGATTTTTACCGAGCATCGGGACACTTTAAATTATTTGACAGACAGGATTCGGACACTATTAGGGCGTAATGAAGCTGTCGTAACTATTCATGGCGCTATGGGACGCGAAGAACGCCGCAAAGCGCAGGAGGCGTTTACCCAAGATATTGATGTGCAAGTCTTAATCGCTACAGATGCTGCGGGTGAGGGGATTAACTTGCAAAGGGCGCACCTTATGGTTAATTACGATTTACCTTGGAATCCTAACCGCCTAGAACAGCGTTTCGGTCGAATTCACCGGATTGGGCAAACTGAGGTTTGTCACTTATGGAATTTAGTGGCAAAAGGTACCCGTGAAGGCGAGGTGTATTTAGCGCTATTCAAAAAGATAGAGGCAGAGCAGAAGGCATTGGGGGGTAAAGTATTTGATGTATTGGGAAAAGCGATCGCAGGGACAGAATTACGAGAGTTATTGATTGAAGCAATTCGCTATGACGATCAACCAGAGGTGCGAGATAGACTCAACCAAGTCGTACATGATAAACTTGATCAACAGCGACTACGCGAACTTTTAGAAGAACGGGCTTTGGCACGGGATTCGATGGATATCGCCAAAGTGCAGCAAATTCGGGAAGAAATGGAAAGGGCAGAGGCACGGCGGTTGCAACCTCATTTTATTGCTTCTTTCTTACTCAAAGCATTTACCCAATTAGGTGGAACATTGCGTCAACGTCAACCTCAGCGTTACGAAATTAGTCATGTTCCGGCAGTTATTCGTAATCGAGGGCGGCAAATTGGTGTAGGAGAACCGTTGCTGCTACGCTACGAACGCATCTGCTTTGAAAAAGATTTAATCAGCATTTCTGGTAAACCCTTAGCTGCTTTCATTTGTTCTGGACATTCTCTACTGGATGCCACAATTGACCTGACTTTGGAACGACACCGGGATTTGTTGAAACAAGGCACTATCTTAGTCGATGAAAATGATTCCAGCGAAGGAACCCGCGCCTTAGTTTATCTAGAACATTCCATACAAGACGCGCGGACAAATCTAAATGGCTCTAGGCGTTTAGTATCGCGGCGGATGCAATATGTGGAGATTTGCCCTCATCCCCCAACCCCTTCTCCCAATTTGGGAGAAGGGGAGCAATTAGAATTACACCTCTCTCCCAGAATGGGAGAGGGGACGGGGGTGAAGGTACAAAATGCACAGGTTACGCACCTTACCTCAATTACCGTCCGCTAACAGACGAGGAAAAGGGTTTTGTAGAAAAAGTTTTAGAAGAATCTTGGTTGCAAGAAGATTTAGAAGCAAAAGCCAAGAGTTATGCGATCGCTCACCTTGTTCCCCAACATCTTCAAGAACTCAAGCAGCGCAAAGAGGAACTTATTGCTAAGACGATGACAGCAGTAAAAGATAGATTAACCAAGGAGATTAATTACTGGGATCATCGGGCTGAAGAACTGAAAATGCAAGAGGAGGCTGGCAAGCCTAATGCCAAAATTAACTCTGGTAAAGCACGTCAACGGGCTGATGATTTGCAAGCAAGGTTAATGCAACGCTTAGAAGAATTAGAGCAAGAACGTAGATTATCGCCATTACCGCCTATTGTGGTTGGGGGTGCGTTGGTAGTTTCAGTAGGCTTGCTGCAACGAATGCGAGGCAGACAACAGGCAACAACGGCGATGTTTGCCAGGGAGACGGAACGAATAGAACAAGTTGCAATGGCTGCTGTGATGGAAGTAGAACGCAACTTAGGGTAAGAACCAACTGATGTAAGTACCCAGAAGTGTGGCTATGATATCGAGTCGCGTCCCCTCACCCCCAGCCCCTCTCCCATTCTGGGAGAGGGGCTGGGGGTGAGGGCTTACGATTTATTGAAGTAAAAGGGCGAATTACAGGCGCTCAAACCGTAACAATAACGAAGAATGAAATTCTCACCGCCTTAAATAAGCCTGACAACTTTATTTTGGCACTGGTGCAAGTGCCTCCGGCAGATGTAATTGATAGTAATTGTTCAATTCGCTATGTGCGGCCACCGTTTCATAAAGAGCCAGATTTCGCAGTCACGAGTGTAAATTACAATTTACAAGAATTGTGGCAGATGGGGACAGCACCGCAATAATTGGAGATTTTAGAGAATTGATCTGCGATCGCAATTTTGTCAGACTAATCGCTCTTAAGTCTGCGTCCTTTATTGGATAGCTAGTTATCCAAGTAAAAAGGGATGCTTTTGGTGAGAGTAATCACAGGACTAAACTAACTCCTTAGCAGAAATCCTTAGAGGCTCAACTTTATGCCATCGCTTTCCTTTGGGTGCTACAAAGCAAATCTCGACATCGTAACCTGCACTCCTAACAAGTTTTGCTAGAGTTTCAATTTTAGGAACCTGTTTCCCAGATTCAATCCAAGCTAGCTGTGGCTGTTTAATGCCAACCAACTTAGCAAAATCCCATTGATTTAAGCGGCTAGCCTTCCTTAAAGCAATAACTTGTTTTGCACACTGGAATTCAGATTTCAGTTTTGTTTGCATCTTTGGTAGATGATCCCTCAAGTCATCCTGACAAATTTCTAACTGTTGAGGAACAAGAAAAAGGACGCCAACGATTACATGACTTAATTGGGCGAATTGAAAATGTTGAAACAAAGGGAAAGTTAACCCAAACTGTTCACGGTTTAGTATCTTGGGATGACATAACAAATACCAGTGTAGTAGAGGAAGCACAAAGAGAAATTGCTCGTTGCCTTGCTTGGGAAAAAGGTGACGAACCACCAACTAAACCGGAAGAAGTAACAGAGTATTTAAGCAAACATGCACCACCTATTTATGATCCATTTTGTGGTGGGGGTAGTATACCTTTGGAAGCCCAAAGATTGGGGTTAGAGGCACATGGTAGTGATATTAATCCTGTAGCGGTTTTGATTACTAAAGCTTTGATTGAAATTCCGCCAAAGTTTGCAAATTTGTCTCCTGTTAACCCTGATTCTCGCAAAAATTCTCTAAAAACTAAAACATGGTATGGGGCACAGGGTTTAGCTTAAGATGTGCGCTATTACGGGCAATGGATGCGGGAGCAAGCTTTTAAGCGAATTAGACATTTGTATCCCAAGGTGAATTTGCCCTCATCCCCTAGCCCCTTCTCCCAGAATGGGAGAAGGGGGACAGGAAAGGGAGAAGAAAATACTCCCCTGTCCCATCTTGGGACAGGGGACGGGGGTGAGGGCAAAGAAGCGACGGTGATTGCTTGGCTGTGGGCTAGGACTGTGAAATGTCCTAATCCAGCTTGTGGTTGTCAAATACCTTTGGTACGTTCTTTTGAACTTTCAACTAAGAAAGGGAAGGAAGCTTGGATAGAACCAATTATTAACCATAGCCAGCAACCACCTGTGGTAAGTTTTCAAGTGAAGTTGGGCAAGGGTAAAGCACCAGAACCGAAGAAATACTGAACCAAAAGGGAGCTAGTCCCCGGTACAGCAAGAATATGTTGCTGTTCCTAGCACCAAACAAGGCAAAACTGGAGCTATTAGAACAATCTGTTTGCCAGTACCTCGCCTGGAATTCGATTATTCGAGATAAAGTAGCCTTAAACTTAGATGTTTTTCAAAGCAATCAGGCGACAACTAAACAACAGCAAACCGATAAAGATGTAAAAAGTTTAATTCAGGAAGCTTACATCTGGTTGTTAGTGCCGATGCAACCCGACCCCCAAGGAGAGATTGAATGGCAAGAAATCCGATTGCACTCATCAGATTCTCCTATTGTGCAAGCAAGTCGTAAAGCAGTTCATGAAGAACATTTGATTGCTAACTATGCTGCTATTCGCCTGCGCCTAGAAGCCCTCGATCCATATCTCTGGCGCGATGTAAACCACCTCGACCTTAAAAAGTTGTGGGAGTACTTAACGTACTACCTTTATCTACCACGCATCAAAAATCAACAAGTGCTATTAGAAGCGATCGCACAAGGAGTTGCAGCGTTACTGTGGAATGAAAACTTTGCTTATGCCACAGGCTGGGATGAATGCAAAGGACGTTATCTTGGTTTGAAAGCATCTGAACACATTACTGTAACTCTTAGCAATCAAAATCTGATAGTTAAGCCAGAAGTAGCGCAACGCCAGTTTGAGGCAGAAGCTGCTAAACTTCTATCTTCACCAGTAGTTAAAGAAAAAACAGGAAGCTATAAGACTGAAAAGGAAAAAACTATTGACACTGTAGTAACACCAGATGGCTCATCTGATAGCCAAGTAACTGTCATAGTTCCACCAAAATGCTTTTATGGTTCAGTCAAATTGGATGCATTGCGGCTACGACGTGATCCCTCTTTTGTTACTACGGGGAGAGTAGAATCAGGAAGAAAAACTGAAACAGTAAGTAACTCTGATGGTTACGCAGTGCTCTTAAGCAGTAAATACAGTCGGGTTCATAGATAACTACTGTCAACACTATTATTCAATATTTGAGGATGTGAGACATTTTGAGGCATTCAAG